>JAGGAB010000084.1 GCA_017889705.1 Bacillota bacterium
TGGCTCTTAAAATTTAAAGAAATTATTTAAAGTGCTCATTGAGCACCGCACATCTGGCTTTTATGATGCATTACTTACATTGTTCAGTTTTCAGGGAACCACATCGTCTGTTTTGTGACGGAAATATATCATAACATTTTATTTTTATTATGTCAACACATTTTCTGTGCCATTTTTTTCCGCCGCTCACAGCGACTTTTATAGGTTATCACGTTATTGCGATTACGTCAAATGTTACTTATTGGTAATTGGATTACTTGGTCCAAAATGTCGTCTCTTCATATGTCCAAACCTGCACCTAGCAGGTGGGCATCCTGAGATGTGTTTTTGTCCTCCACTCTGTGGTGGCTCGACAGCTACACACCATTGAATTCCCTATATAATCAAGTAGGTTGGACATATCTAAGATAACATGCATTCCAGACATCTTGTTGGCTCGGATTTATTACTATATCAGATTGTTTTTATTATGTCAACTAATTGTTTTTCAATAAAAAAGATCAGATTTCTGATCATTTTTTATGTGGTCGGAGCGGCAGGATTCGAACCTGCGACCCCCTGGTCCCAAGCCAGGTACTCTACCAAACTGAGCCACGCCCCGAATATTATATTATAAGATGGCAGGGGCAGAAGGACTTGAACCCTCAACCAACGGTTTTGGAGACCGCTACTCTACCAATTGAGCTATACCCCTAAATGGTGCGGGAGACAGGAATTGAACCTGCACGCCTCGCGGCGCTAGATCCTAAGTCTAGTGCGTCTGCCAGTTCCGCCACTCCCGCGTCCCTGGAATTAATACTATATCAGTTGTTTCGATTATTGTCAACTGGTATATGATAATCAATTTGCTGATTTTGCACAAATAATTGCTGGGCCTGTCTTTCCAATCTCGTCACCATGCGTATAGCCGACAACTGCAAAGTGTTCTGACAAGCGCCGAGCCAGCAATTCATAGTTTGCGTCTTTTGCCCTTATACAGGATGATAAATGTACAACCTCTACCTCTTTTTTCTTCAAGGCCGCGATCTTTTTCTCGATATCGCCCCCGTTATGGGTAAACGCAACCAATTCTACATCGTCCCTGCCTGCGTAGCGGGCAAACGAATCAATCCTTTTTCCAAAGGCGTTCATACAGCCCCCGCCAGTACAATTCATCATAGTTTCCTCACGCACAATAATTGCAATTTTCATGCTGCATCCTCTTCTCTGTTATTTATAGAATTTTAACTTGGTTTCAAATTCTGCACAACTTCATTTTATTGTTGCTAATCATTTTTCATAAAGGTTTTAAATATCGCTCTTTAGCAAGGTTCCGACCTGTAGATGTATAAAAGTTTTTGCTGATAATTGCCGGCAGCTTCTCAGAAAACCTATCCAGTCCGTCTTCTTCGATATTTACCAGCAAATCGGCTTCCCAAATAATTTGAAAATCCAGGCCGTCATTTTTGCTGACGGTATGGTGACCACCTACAATATAGGCCACCCGGTCAATTATCTCTTGCGGTTCACCTCGGCGAAACATAATGGCTCTCACGATCGGCGGCCCCTCGATCTCTTGGTAAGGCCCGGCCGAAGAATTATATTTTTGTTCAGCCACCTTAATCCCCACATCATGCAGCAGCGCCGTAACAGTAACCACATCACAGATCGCATCACCCACTTGCTCACCATCCATAATAATTTCTGCAACAGCCAAAACCTTAAGCGCATGATTTATCCGCCGCTCATCTGAGCCGAAATGATCTCTCAGTTCCAGGATATAGTCTTCTTTATTAACTCTTCTCATCATATCACCACCCTTGGGCTTATAGCATTAGCTTTATTGTCCATTTTATATCTTTGGCAAATAACTGCCGTGATGTATGTCACAACAAGGTAAATTTAGCAGCATATATTCTGCATGTATAAAAACACCACCCTAAAAATTTAGGATGGTGATCTTGTGATTGTTCATCAATGAGTAGGACGTGGTGTTGCAAATATAAGGAAACGCCGGAACTATCCCGTCATATCCTTATATTTTAATTTTTGACTATATCCCTCAGCGCTTATAATTGACCTTTCACTCTTGCAGTTAACCTTTAAAGAGCATAAAGGTTACCACTAAGTTGATTATAAAACTGATTACCATTGGAATCGCAGTCCGCTTAACCACTTCAAAGGGAGATATTTGCGCAATACCGGCAATGGCAACAACGACCCCGGATATAGGCGACATCGTACGTCCTAAACTTGCACATATCTGCATGGGAAGAATAAGGTTAATCGTTTCGAAACCCATCTTCTTAGCAACCTCAGGCGCAAAGGCCGCAAAAGAGAAAAACGCTGCATTGCCTGATCCCATAACGATGGCGCTTCCAGTAATAACAATACACATTATTAATATCGTTATATCCTTACCTAATCCAACCGATACCGCCCAGCTTATAACCGTATCAATTGCGCCTAGAGACATAAGGCCCTTTGCCAAAATCTCACCAGCAATTATCAAAGTAATAACGGTCGCAAATGACACGCCCATACCGTCAAAGAAATTTTGCATACTGGAAAATACCTTTTTAATGCTTTTGTAACGGATTAACTCCAGCAGCATCCCTGCAGTGAAACCGATAAACATAGCGGGGACTATGTCTAATTTTATTCCTCCAATTTTCAGGTAACCAAATACCAAAATCAATGTCAATGGAACGAGGGGAAGGACAGCATAATAGCCTGGCGGAAGAACTTTATCACTACCTTTGACTGTCGCAACCGTCTGAGCATTAGCGAGCAACTCTTCCTCGGTGTCCGCAGCTTTTTTATCGAAGTATTGTTGTACAAAGTAGTGGGTAATAGCGATAGCAATAGTAACAGCTATCGCTACAGGTAATTGATAGTTTACAAAATAGTCTACTACTCCCATCCCGGCTGTCTTGGAGGCTAATACACTATTGGCGGATGCCGGTCCG
Organism: Bacillota bacterium; assembly: GCA_017889705.1. GTDB lineage: Bacteria > Bacillota > Negativicutes > Sporomusales > Sporomusaceae > Sporomusa. The sequence goes on from JAGGAB010000084.1 coordinate 2,949, forward strand.
AGATCGAGACAAGAGTTAGTCGCGATAACCGCTGTAGCGGCTCCCCGGCTTACCCCCAGCCCTACATAAATCGGATACATCGTAACCATCAGAACAAGTCCGAGGCCAGACGCACTTGGAATAGCAAGATGAATAAATTGGCCGATAATAAAACCCAGAGACAATACAAAGTAGGGAGATTTGAAGAAGCTTAACGGCTTGATGCTGTAATGAACCAATATATCACTGGCTCCGATTTTATCCATGTAACGAGCAAACCCGGCGCAAGTCATGATTAGAATACCTAAGTTTGCAGTCCTTGAAGTCAGAAGATTTTCTGTGTATTGGTAAATATCGAACCAGATAAAGCCCGTAGATTGTTTCGCTGGAAGTATTGCACCAAAATTGAATATAATTGAGAAAGCCATCATAAAGAAGCCGCCTGCCAGCAATACCGCCTGTGGTTTATAATCCTTTATTATCAGATATCCAACGATAGCCAGAACGATTAACGCGACAGTCACACCTAACACATTTCCAACTCCTTTTCGTTATTTTTTTGTGATTCCCATGTTGCTAGTATACCGTTATCCTCCCCCCCATCCGCCGCTATATATCTAAACAAAACCTAGTACTGCCTGTCCTTTTACCCACTGTCCAAGCTACTATATTACTGACAATAATTAGTCCCCGGTTTCGTATAGCAAATGGTTCAGAGTGGCAGTCACCGGCTCTTATTTAGTAGTTTTGGCAACATCAAAAGCTCGTTTAATCTTTTGAAGAAGACCCGGGGTATTCACCAATTCATAACAGCATCCGGCAAGAGCTTTAGCCGCTACCAACACTGCTTCATGGGCCGCCTTGCTTTTTGAAGCCAATACCCATTCCACAGTGTGACTTGATGTATCCATCGGGACAAAAGCAACCCTGAGGGCGGCTCCGGGAACTCGGTAAGTAACACAGCTAAAATCGGTCGACCCGGTTAATTTTCTCGGAGGAGTTATATTTGTTGCACCGGCCACCTGGGCGTGGGCCAACAGAACCTCGTTAAGTGCTTCAACGTTTATTTTATTATCATAGGCCTTCACTTCATGGATAGTCAGGGTTGCGCCAGTCATAAGGGCCGCCCCTCGAGCGATGTTTAACACTCTTTCAATAACCGTATCTAAGCGGGGACGATCACTCGCCCGGATGTAAAACTGTGCAACTGCATGCTCCGGCACCATATTGGGAGCTTTGCCGCCATCTGTTATAATTCCATGAAACCGAACATCTGGACTAACATGTTCCCTAAGATACTCAATCCCGTTGAAAGTCAGAAGCACAGCATCCAGTGCGCTGATCCCCTGATCAGGTGCAATAGCAGCATGGGCCGACTTGCCATTGAAAATAAAATCAAAGCAATTTACCGCCAGTGACGATCCATCAACAGTGGTGCGGTCGCTGCCATGCATCATCAATGCAACATCAAGGTCATCAAACACGCCATCTTTTGTCATCGGCACTTTGCCGCTCGTAGTTTCTTCCGCAGGGGTACCATAAACGATGATCGTCGCTGGTGTTTCTCCAAGTCCTTTAGCAAGGGCTAGCGCCGCTCCTGTAATGGCAGCCGCCTGCATATTATGGCCGCATCCATGCCCTAAGTCTTTCAATGCGTCATACTCACACAACAAACCGATTTTTGGTCCTCCGGTTCCAATGCTATAAGTTGCACGAAAAGCTGTCTGCAATCCACTCACTTTCTTATCTACAGTAAACCCGTGTTCAGCGAATGTTTCGGTAAGCAACTTATGAGCTTTAACTTCGTTGTTCCCTAATTCTGGGTTATCGTGAATATAGTCGTTGATCTCGATCATCTTGTCCTGCATACTCTCAACAAGTGCGTAGATTTTCTCCGTGGCTGCATGCAAATTCATACCCAGACACTCTCCTCACTACTTAATTAAATTACCCCACACAAAACAGCACCATAATCTATCAGTTTTACTTTGCAACTCATACGCGAAATTTAGCTGTTGCGGCTAGAAGTTCTTCAGATGCTGCCGCTAATGCCTTGCTTGAGGCTGCAATTTCTTCCATTGCAGCAGTTTGTTCTTGGGTTGTGGCCGATACCGTTTGCGTTTGCGCAACACTTGTTTTGCCGATTTCCTCTATGTTCTGAATAGACGAAACAAGGTTTTCACTGCCGGCCACTATCTTTTCGATTGAATCCGATATACCCCGAATCTGCACGGGAAGTTCAAGTACGGAATCCGCTATGGATGAAAACGTATCACCAGCCACGCCAACTACACTACTGCCGATCATTACACCGTTGCAATTTGCCTTACTAGCGGCACTTGCCTTATCCATATCCTCTTCGTTCTTTCTGATTAGATCGACGATTCGCTGTGCAGCCTTGTTAGATTCCTCCGCCAGCTTTCTTACTTCATCCGCGACAACTGCAAAACCCCTGCCATATTCCCCAGCCCTGGCAGCCTCGATGGCCGCGTTAAGTGCAAGCAGGTTGGTTTGTCCAGCTATAGACGTAATTAGAGTTGTAATTTCACTAATCTCTCGAGAGCCTTTTGCCAATTCGCCGATAGCGTTCTGAACATCGCCAGAACCTTTATTTATAAAATCCATCTGTTTCATGGCTTCAGCGACTGCTTGGTGCCCCTCTTTAGCTGCCTGCGCTGTATTGGTTGCAGTATGAGAAATAAGTTTGCTCGCCTCCGCGATCTGTTTAATACTCGACGACATTTCTTGTACAACGAGAGCGATATTGTTCACGGCTTCGACCTGTTGGGTAGCGCCCTGTGCTATTTCGCCTATCGACCCGGCTACGTGGTTGGCTGCCTTAGCCGACTGGTGCGCTCCCGCTGATAGTTCTTCACTCGAAGCCGCGACAAAATCGGCTTGAGACTGAACTTGGGATATAAGATTACGCAAATTTTGCGCCATCTTTTTAAATGCATTGCCCAACTGGCCAATTTCATCCTCAGAGCAAACACCGATGCTTCTCTCCCTTAGGTCGCCATCCGCCAGCAGGAAAGCCTCATTCCGCATTGTAATTATAGGCTTCGCAAACCGCCCACTCATAATCAATACAATCATAGAAGCAATCAACAGACATCCTAACGATACAACAAGCGTAATTTTACTTAAAACTTCTACCTCCCGTGTTGCTTCTGCCTCAGGCGCACTCACTATTAGCATCCACCGTTGGCCTCCAGGCAGATTAATAGGAGTAAAAACCGCGGTAGATGTTACACCGTCAATAAAGGTGTATTGCCCCTTAACTTGTTGGCCGTTTTCAGCCGCAGTTTTGAATAGATTAGTCAAACGATTATCAAGTTCTATCTTTTTACCCTTGATCTCCGGGGAGATATTCTTTTCAACCAGACTCATTTTGCCTATTAATTCTGGCATTTTCGGATGTGCCAGCACCATTCCGGAATTGTCGGCCAGGTATCCAAAACCAGTGTCTTTGAACTTAACTTCGCTTATTATCGGATTTAGCTGATGCTCAAGGGGAAAGTTGCCGGTTAGCACACCAGTAATAGTACCATTCTCAATAACTGGTACTGCAATGATGACAGCAACTTGACCAGTTAGCTTTGAAAACAAGGGTTCAGATACGTATGGTTGCTTTGAACTAACTACATTCTTGAAGTATTCACGCCCAGCTAGGTTGCTTCCACCGGCAGCGCCGGTAGATCTCACAGCAACGCCATCAAGAGCAATAAAACTAATGGCATCGAATTTATCCAACCGCTTATGGGCGTCAGCCATCGCCTCAACTATTTGTTTTTTGTCGCTGCCGTTGCGAATCTGTGGACGGTTCGCCAAATCCTGAAGCTCAATCACGTGCGAATTAATAGAGGCCTGTACTCTATTGGCGTAATCGGATCCCATTGCCAGTGCCGTCTCATCGACACTTTTCGTTAGTAGTTCCTTGGAAAAATAGTAGTTTAACCCACCAAGAAGCCCCAAGGATGCAATAAATAAAGGTACGATAATCATCAACAAACGAAACTTAATACTGGCAAGCTTCAGTCCCCGTAGCATGTGTGCGTTCCCTCCAAATGTTCTTTATTAGAGACAATTTACGGAATGAATCAATTCTTGGACGAGCCTATATCAATACGGAGATGCATCATTAGTTTGCCAATATCTGTCAAGTTTTCGAACCTGTCCAGTTTGCCTTTAACAACTCCAAGTTCTTCTTCTGAGAAAAACCCGCTACAGCAACTAGTGAACTTTGCTGCGCGATCGGCGTCATCGAAGGGATTATGGATAGTGCCTTTAGCCCATTGAGTGCTGCGCTCTAGGACTCGCCCGTCCTTCAGTCGTATTTTGGCTGTATGTGGCAAACGTTTGGCCGGGTCGGCGCTATCTGAATCACGAGGATGTGCCAAAACCGTCGTCAAAGGCAACAGAGTCTGTACCTTATCCCGTTCTACCCCCGCCTTGGTGAAGTCCGAAATCATTAGGCGCCCATACAGAAGGGCTACCGCCACACAATACTGCATTGAGAAACGAGCCTCCATCTCATTCCGAGGCCGATCAAACGGCAAATTTTTCATGTTATTGTAGCCCACAATCGTTTCAACCGATTCCACGTCTTCAGCGGAAAAGCCGTAATCGTCACGCAGTGCAAGAACACAATCTACAATCCTGTGCGTGGAACCGCAGCACGGATAAAGCTTGACCGCAAGACCCCACTGTTCCAGCGCGAGAGGCTCACCATCCCGCATCCCGGCTGACCAATCGGGTGGGGTATCTCCGGCATACAGATCGCCAAACCCCTTCTCTCCCTCGATTATAGTGTGACTTGCCTCAATACCACCCTGCGCCAGGCGGGCAGCAAGAATACCGGATTTTGCGGCTAGGCCAGGATGCAGCGGTTTAGTCATTGTTCCGAACTGTGCTTTGCTCCCCGCGGACATGCTGCATGCGATACTAATTGCGTTGGCCATGGCGTGCTCATCGAGCTTCAAAAGACGCCCACATGCTGCGGCAGCGGCTATACTTCCAATCGTCGATGTTGGATGCCACCCTTTAGCGCTATGTGCGAGTCCGATACCTAACCCCACGCGAGCCATAACTTCTGTTCCTACAATATAGGCGTCTATCACATCTGAACCGGATGCGCCGATCTCCTCGCCAAGTGCCCAGATCGCCGGTGCGATGGACGCTGTCGCATGTGCTAACCCTGGATGAAAATTATCATCCATTTCCACAGCATGAGACGCGTATCCATTAACTAATCCAGCCCACAACGCCGGGGCTTGCCGGCTACTCCCAATAATCGTTACGGAGCCTTGACCATACGGCGTAGCCACTGCGCGAAGGAGCGCTGTGCCTTTATCGCCTGCGCCGGCAACCATACTGGAAAACCCATCTGTCATCGCGTGACGGGCACGTTCGAAAACCGTATTTCTCCACCCTTGTTTTGACCGGGACGCCCACTCAGCCAAAGCGACTGTAAAACTCGTTTCACTCACCTTGTATCACTCCCCGTTTTCTTATCATCCCTTTGTTTGCCCATCCTGCTCGCGGAATTATAACTGATATTCATATTTTTTTAAAAATAGTTTTTAGATAATAATATCAGTCAAAACACCTTCAACTTCTGTAAATAATATAGTATACTTAAAGATACTAAAGGAAATAGTTGTTTGAAATTAGCTGGCATAATTTTTTTCTATTGGGTGAGGGAGACGATGTCATGAATGTTAAAGACCTAGTTGCCTTAAAATTAGTCTACGAAGAGCGCAGTATTACAAAAGCCTCTGCACGCCTTTATGTCTCGCAGCCTTCGCTCACACACCGTATAAAGAGTTTAGAAGATGAGTTTGGGGTCAAAATATTAGACCGTACTCCAGAAGGATCCTTTTTTACTCCACAAGGCGAGTATATATTGAAATTTGCCGAAGAATTGCTAGCAAAATTTGATGCAACAAAAGAATATGTGCGAAGCATGGAATCCACGGTTCAAGGAACCCTACGGCTCGGAGCTTCGTACACCTTTGCTCAATTCGAGCTAGCGCCATTACTTAGCGACTACAAGAAACGCTATCCAGATGTCGATATCTCCTTAAAAACGGAACTAAGCTCGTTAATACTTCCTTTATTGCAGAAAAACGAGGTTGCAGTTGTAATAACACGCCGCGACCTCGGCTGGCCGGAAAAAAAGCATCTGCTTTGTGAAGAACCGGTTTGTATAGTCTCGACCCAACCGATAAGCGACAACGACGTACCCAATTTTCCCTGGATTACGTATGGAAAAGACCCAATAGTTGAGATGGAAAGAAATAACTGGTGGGATGAGCGTTTTTCCTTCCCACCAAACCGCATACATGTGCATAACATGGAAACATGCCTTCAAATGGTGCTAAATGGACTAGGATGGTCGATACTGCCTGAAATTTCCCTAAGAAAAAACCGGTCATTAATCATACGTCCCGCATTTCGGAAAAACGGCGAAGCTATAGTACGGCAGACCTTTTTACTTTATAAAGACGACGCCCTAGAATGGTCGGCAGTAAAGGCCTTTGTAAACTATGTTTTAGACTTTTATAAAGAAGGTAGCTTCACTAAATCCCCTTAAAATAGACGCAGGAAAAATCCTGTAAAACTACTTTAAGGGGTGTTTTGTATGTCAATAACATGTCTTCTCTTAATAAATTTGCCCAGAGTACGTTAAATGGCCGAAATCAGAAAAACAAAGAAAGAAGGCGCATGGCCCCTTGATCAACTCGAAGCAGGGTTCCAATACGCCCTCAAGACATATCACG
>JAGGAB010000045.1 GCA_017889705.1 Bacillota bacterium
GGAAAAAATCCTTACGAAGTATTAAAAGGAATTAGAGAATTTATCGGAGTAAATGCTGAGCTTCACGTTCAAGTTATTTCATTAGATGCTGAAGGTATGGTGCAAGAAGCTCATAGAATTCAAAAGGAATTAGGCGCTAATACCTACGTAAAAGTTCCCGTGACAAAAGAAGGTCTAAAGGCAATGAAAGCTCTTGCGGCAGAAGGTGCTAACATCACGGCAACTGCTATTTACACACAAATGCAAGCTTACCTGGCAGGGAAAGCGGGAGCTCACTATGCAGCCCCGTATATAAATAGGATTGATAACTTAGGTGCTGACGGGGTGAAAGTCGCAAAAGAGATTCATGATATCTTTAAAAAGAATGATTTGAAAACAGAAGTTCTTGCGGCAAGTTTTAAAAATTCACAGCAAGTATTAGAATTAGCAAAGTATGGTGTAGGTGCTGCAACAATCTCTCCTGATGTAATTGAAGGATTAATTAAGTTGGATTCAGTTGCCTGCGCAGTGGCAGCGTTTACAAAAGATTTTGAAGGTCTATGTGGTAAAGGTAAATCCATGTTAGATTGCTAATCTAAGCAAATCTGCAGACAGATTCATTGTGTTAAAGTATAGAATTCTTCCCTAATGTCTAGAATAGCAAATAACTATTCAAGCCAGTACGGAAGAATTTTTAGTTCATCAGAAAGTATAAGTTTTTTGGGGTAAAACCACTGAAACACAAAGACGCAATGCTGCGATGCAGCACACAAAGGAGTACGTTAAACAAAGAGATATTTTATTCTACCCCTTTGCGTCTTTGTGTTTCCTTTTTAGATGTTTAAAGGACGCGAAGCGTTTTCTTAACTATATAAGAAAGTATAAGTTTTAGAGGGTAAAAGTAACATGAAACTGTCATTGCGAGCGTAGCGAAGCAATCCCCTTCTTGTTAAGAGATTGCTTCGCTATGCTCGCAATGACAAAAAGATGCGTTCATGCTCTTCCTATTCTTCGCGTCTTCGCGGTTCAAAAGGTCTTATTTAAAAAACACACAAAGCGTTTTCTTATGTCAGACCGGAACTTGCATCTGTATAAAAAATGTTGTCATAAATTAAATAGATTGAAAATTCCACATTATTGTGGAAATAGAACTGAACAATGCATTATATCCATTGTTTAACGTGCATGTTATTATTGAGACAATCCAAATAGATAAGAAAAGACTTGGCTTCGGCCAAGTCCTCAGACGCAGGCAGAAGCCTTAGTCGTTCTTACTTGGAATCAAGAAAGTGATATACTTTCTGATTCCGTAAAAAAATGTAGTACAACATTGGGGATGAGAGTAATTAATCATAAAGAAACAATTAAGAAAAAAATGCTCGTTGAGTTACTGAATCGAACCGTTCCCATTACAATAACAGACTTAGCCAATCTATTTAATAAGACTGGTAGAACCATGAGAAACTATTTGGACGAGATTCAAGATGAATATAAAGAATTCCGTATAGAAATTGTTAGGAAGACAAATGTTGGTGTTTACATTACTATGGGTGACAAAGATAAAGAAGAACTATTAAATTTGCTTGAAAAGGATAAGGTAGGTTCTTTTAACGCTGATAATTTTTCATCTAAATACCGGCAGGTATATATTCTAAAGACTCTCTTTGAAGATAAGTTTTCCTATACCATTCAAATGTTTGCGGATGATTTATATTGCAGTAAAAGTACTATCGTGAATGAATTGGTTCATGTCCAAGCATGGGTTGAAAGATATAATCTTATCCTGCAAAGAAAACAAAACCAAGGTCTATGGATAGAAGGGGATGAAAAGGATTATAGAAGGGCTTTCAAGGATTTGATTGATGATATACAAGATAAGGAACAAGAAGTTGATGATTTTATTGCCAGCGATGTAGAACTAGATTATAGAATTGACATAGTTGACTATGAAAAAATCAAAAATATGTTTCCTAAAATAAACTTGTATACGATTCAACGAATTATTCAAGAGGCTGAAAAAGAATTAGGACTTTATTTTACCGATCAGGCTTTCCTTAATTTGATTACTCATATGGCTATAACCATTGAAAGATTAAAAAATCATAAGTCCGTATCAAGCACTGAAAATTATTTTGAAGGTTTAAAGAAGGAACGGGAATATACCGTTGCAAGATGGGTTGTAAATGAGCTGACAAAAGAGTTAAAAGTGAACTTTCCAGAGGAAGAGATTGGCTATATATCGATCCATATGATGGGGGCAAAAATTCAAGAACACTATGATGCTGAGGAATCCAGCGCTATTATTGAAAATTATGATGTTGATTTTACGGATATGGCTAAAAGCATAATTGCAATGTCTTCTGAAATATTGGATGTAGATTTAACAAAGGATGAGGGTCTTTTAACCAGATTAGTGCTCCACTTACGACCAACGGTTATGAGATTAAAATATGGTCTCAGATTAACAAACCCCATCCTTAGTAGGATAAAAGAAGAATACACAAACATATTTGGCGTTGCTTGGGCTTGTAACAGTATCTTTGAAAACAAATTTGGAGTCACTATAAATGAAGATGAGGTTGGATATTTAGTTCTTCATTTAGCACTATCCGTTGATAAGATAAGGAGTAAGATAAAGACTGTAATTGTTTGCTCAAGTGGTATAGGTACCTCTCAGTTGGTTGCGTCTAAACTGATTAAGAAATTTGACAACTTAGATATAACACATATACTGCCTTATAATCTATTAAGTCAAAAAATAATAGAAGAAGCTGATTTGATTATTACAACCATAAGAAATATCAAGAAGGATGAAAAGGTTGTATATATATCAGCTCTTGTTAGTGAAAATGATTATAGTAATATAACAAATACGATTAAAAGTCTAAAAAGAGATGGATTGGGTATTCCTCTTTCAAATTCCGAAGACGTTAAGGAATTGGATGATGAGTACCAAGAAAGTATCCTTGGAAAAGAATTATGCTTCTTGGATAGTGACATTACCGATTTTCCGCAAGCAATAATCTATTATGGTAAGTTGATGGAGAAAAAGGGCTATGCAAAAATTGGTTTTCATGAGGATATCTTGAAGAGGGAAAAAATAGGGTCAACATACATTGGAAAAGGCATAGCAATACCTCATGCAAAAGATATATTTGTAAATAAATCAAAGATATGTATAGTGAAGTTTATCAAGCCTATAACCTGGCAGGGCAACAAAGTGGATGTTATCTTTATATTGTGCTTAAAGTTTAATGATGCTAATAATACAAAGAATCTTTTTAAAAAGTTTTACTCCTTATTAGAAAATGATGAAATGATAAGTAAAATTAAAAACGCTCAAAGTATAAATGATATAACGTATTTATTCGATTAGGGGGAAAAAGAAATTGGAAAAAATAATCACGAGGGATTTAATTGTATTGGATTTAGAATCTTCTTCTAAAGAAGAAGTAATCAAAGATATGGCAAAACTGATAGAAGCACAGGAGCGGTTGCATGACTTGAAAGGCTATATGGAACAAGTGTTTAAAAGAGAAGAAACCTTTCCTACAGCAATAGGATTTGAAGTTGCTATTCCACATGGAAAGACTGATACAGTCAAAAAACCTACTGTTGCTTTTGCAAGACTAAAAAGTGAAGTTAAGTGGAGTGATGAAGAAAATGCTAGATATATATTTTTAATCGCAGTGCCAGAAACAGAGGCAGGGGACATGCACCTACAAATTCTGGCACAACTTTCTAGAAAGATAATGAGAGAAGAATTTAGAGATCAATTGAAAAATTCATCAGAAATCGATGAACTTTTGGAAATATTGACAATGTAAATCTAATTGTAATGAAGATAGGATTCAATTAATTATGGGTTCTACTTATGCCAAGTTAAAATATATTGGGAGGAAGAGAAAATGGATGATTTAAAAGGGTTATTTAAAAACACTAGGCAGCATCTGATGTCAGGGGTATCATACATGATTCCCTTTGTTGTCGCAGGAGGTGTACTATTAGCACTTTCGGTTCTATTGTATGGCTCAGCAGCGGTACCACCAGATGGTACAACACTAAATGACTTATTTAATATCGGTGCAGCTGGTTTAGGACTTATGGTACCAATTCTTGCGGGCTTCATAGCATTTTCAATGGCAGATCGGCCTGGTATTGCGCCGGGAGCTATCGGTGGCGCCTTGGCAAATAAAATTGGCGCAGGTTTCTTAGGTGGTATAGTGGCAGGTATACTTGCCGGTGTTGTTGTTTTTTATATAAAGAAGATAAAAGTTCCAGCAGTTATGCGTTCAGTTATGCCAATCTTTGTTATCCCATTAGTAGGTACATTCATCGTTGGCGGACTTATGATGTGGGTTTTAGGTACTCCAATCGCAGCTGTGATGGTTGGATTAAAACTTTGGTTAGGGGGACTCGGGACTGGCAATATAATTGCATTAGGAATTATATTAGGTTTAATGATTGCTTTTGATATGGGTGGTCCTATAAATAAAGTTGCATACGGTTTTGGTACAGCTATGGTTGGTACCATTGATCAGGCTACTGGTATGGCAGCTCCAATGGCATTGAAAATAATGGCAGGTATCGGTGTGGCTATCTGTGTACCACCAATTGGAATGGGAGTTGCTACATTCCTAGCACCAAAGAAGTATACTAGTGAAGAAAAGGAAGCTGGAAAAGCAGCTGTGTTAATGGGTCTTATTGGAATAACCGAAGGGGCGATTCCTTTTGCAGCATCGGATCCGTTAAAGGTTATACCTTCCATAATGGCAGGTGCTGCAGCAGGGGCCGCTACAGCCATGTTTTTAGGAGCGGGAAATCCAGCACCCTGGGGCGGATGGATCGTATTGCCAGTTTCTATCGGAGCAGGTTCCTATGTGATTGCTACTTTAGTAGGTGTAGCCGTAACAGCTCTTATGGTCAATACTTTAAAGCCAAAAGTGTCAGAAACGGCTGCTAAGACAGCTGTAGGTAGTAGTGAAGAAGTGGAATTGACTTTTGAATAATACGTTTTCTGTCAAATTGATGATTGTAGTATTAGCTGGTTACAACGGAATGAATCGCATTCTATTTTTGCAAATTGCTGAATTGAAAGATTAAAAGATATAGCAGGAGATGATTTAAAATGAAAATTTTAGCAGTAACAGCATGCCCTTCGGGAGTTGCACACACTTATATGGCTGCTGAGGCATTAGAAAGAGCGGCAAAGGCGAAAGGTATTGAAATTAAAGTGGAGACGCAAGGTTCTATTGGAATCGAAAACACAATTACGGAAAATGATCTCAAAGGTACGGATGCAGTAATTCTAACGAAAGATATGGGAATTAAGAACGCTGAACGATTTAACGGACTTCCCATTGTTAAAGTTGCAATTAGCGATGCTGTAAAAAAAGCGGATCAGATACTTGAAAAAGTTCAAGCTTACGTTAATAGTAAGAAGTAAGCAAAAGACTGTGTTATGCTAGTACCATCAAACGACGGTGTGCTAAAGTGGTATGAAGACAGCATTCGAAATATTGCTGGTAGAGTTATATACGGTCCTTGCCATCCATATTTTGAAAGATGGTCTATAGATTGCTAAACCAAACAAACTTGGTAACCGATTCCCTAAACAAGATGGAGGTATTCGCTTTAGCGTGAATACCTCCATCTTGTTTAGGGATTGGGAGTAAGAAGACATTTTTTTTATTAATTTAGACATCTGAAAATTTATTAGTTACTCCGTTGAATTTATACAAAAGCCTGTTGCATTGTAGAACAAGGTATGGTGTGATTTTCTGATAATATATCTATCGGTATTAAATTATAGATCAAAACATATTGTTGACAAAATCCACTAAATCCGTTATTGTAATTGTTGACTGAGTCCACTAAAAAGAAGGGGTATAATGAAGGTCAATGATAATATCATAGCGGATATAAGGCGGTTCAATAGATTTTACACGAATAGACTTGGCGTATTAGATAGGCATGTATTGGATACCGGATATTCTTTAACAGAAGCGCGGGTAATTATCGAAATTGGTATTATGGAGCAGTGTATAGCAAACAATTTGGTGGATATTCTGGAAATTGATCGCAGCTACATGAGTAGGATAATTGCCAAGCTTTACAAAGATGGACTGCTTATAAAGAAAAAAATCACCTTGGATAACAGAACAAGTTTGATTAGTTTGACCTCAAAAGGGACTGCGTTATATAATCAGCTGAATGAAAAATCTGATGAACAAATAGTGAGATTAGTACAAGGATTATCACAAAAAGAAATTAAAGATATACATGCTTCTATGTTGTTAATTCAGCAGAAATTGAATAGATTGGAGAAGATATAAGATGATACGATTTGAATGTGATTATACAGAAGGTGCTCATGAGCGAATTATGAAACGATTATTGGAAACTAATGAAGAGCAGACACCCGGTTATGGCATGGATGAGCACTGTGAAAAAGCCAGAGCTTATATTAGAAAAGCGTGTCATGCAGAGAATGCAGATGTACACTTTTTAGTTGGGGGAACACAGACGAATACTACTATTATCGCTTCCATTTTGCGCCCGCATCAAGGCGCAGTTGCTGCCATTACTGGACATATTGCAGTACATGAAACTGGAGCGATTGAAGCTACTGGCCATAAAGTACTTACTTTGCCGAGTGATGATGGGAAAATTCAGGCAGAACAGGTAAAAGAATTATATGATGCTCACTGGAATGATGCCAGTCATGAGCATATGGTACAGCCCGGCTTGGTTTATATTTCCCATCCTACCGAGAATGGAACCACTTATAGTAGATCTGAATTGGAAGCTTTAAGTAAAGTTTGCCGGGAATGTGGTTTACCGCTGGTTATGGATGGCGCCAGATTAGGATATGGTCTGGCTTCTAAAGGCAGTGATTTATCTTTGGCAGATATTGCAAAGCTATGTGATGTATTTTATATAGGAGGAACGAAAGTTGGAGCATTGTTTGGTGAAGCAGTAGTAATTATAAATGATGTCTTGAAAAAAGATTTTCGGTATTTTATCAAGCAAAATGGAGGAATGCTGGCTAAGGGGAGATTATTGGGGATTCAGTTTGAAACCTTATTTGAAGATAGCTTATACTATGAAATTTCTAAGCACGCCGTGGACATGGCGATTATGATTCGGGAGGCATTTGCTAAAAAAGGATTTTCTTTTCGATATGATTCTACAACAAATCAGCAGTTTCCAATTTTGCCGGATGATGTGTTAATGGAATTGAGCGAAAAGTATTCTTATTCTTTCTGGGAAAAAGTCGATGCTGCACACAGTGCTGTGAGATTTTGTACTAGCTGGGCTACGAATAAGAAAAATGTTGAAATGCTGATAAAGGATATTGAGGTATTATAATGGAACAGGTTATCTGTCCCAGACATCGAAAAGGAAATATAAATGTAAATTGGGCAACTTCTTTGACAAAAACTGTAAATAGATAGTAGAATTAAGTGTGATTGGCTAGTAAACTTACTAGAGGCTGTATTCCATGATTTGGGATACAGTCTTTATTTGTTATTCATTTGTAAACCGGAGGTTTACAGCGTGTGGTTGTGAGCATTAGAAAATGAGAAATTAAGAAGAAAGGAGATCTTCACTATAATTAAAGAGTTGTCGAATAGGGAATTCAATGATGATTCACCAAATTCCGAGTATATTGATTATTATAACAATCGCCGTATTAAAGCAAAATTAAAAGGAATGAGTCCTGTTAACTACAGAATTCATTCCAAGAAAATTGCTTAATTAATTTTTGTCTAACTTTTTGGGGTCATTTCAGTCTTAAGCGGTTTTTAGTTAGATAAGAAGGTAGGCTTGGTGCAAGCCAGTTTCTTTAATTCCTGCGTCTTGTAATTAATTGCTAATCAATTTTTATTTTTTCTAAATAACCTAGGAGACAAACCCGTTTGTCTCTTGAATAATTTGCTGAAGTAATAAGGATCTGAGTAGCCCACGCGAGCTGAAATGTCTGCGACAGAGCAGGCTGCGGTGCAGAGCAGCTCTCTCGCACGCCGCATCCGATATTCAATCAGAAATTTATTCGGGCTCATTTTCTTATGCTTTTGAAACAAGTAGGCAAACTGCCTGCTGCTCAGACCATGTTGCCTGGCTAATTCCGGTACGGTGAGCGGTTCCATATAGTGATTTTCCATATATTCAGCGGCCTTTTCCGTCAGTTCGCGGCTGTCGTCATGCAAACGGCAACTGGCGCAAGTTAAGATTTCATCCAAAATGATTAAAAACAGGGATTTGGCTCTCAGACCCGATAGGTTACCCGTTGTTGCGTAGATATGGTACATCCGGTACAGCGTGTCGTTTATCCGGGAATTATATCCTGGGCTGAGTTCATAATGCGACAATGCATAGGGAAACGCCCCCTGGGTATTGCCATATACTTGGTAATGTAGGACCATAAAATCCCACTTCGATTGTCCTAGAACCTCTTTATCCAATGACATATTCGGCCCTCCGTGGAATACTTTACCGGGCTCCATGTCATAAGGCACGCCGTCGAAAAACATTCTTGACTGGCCGCGCAGCGGAAAAATTATACCTGAAAATGGTGAAGTAACCGTACCGAAATGTTTTGTTCCAGGTTCGATAACCGCTCGTCTTATGTCGATTACGTCAAAGTGTATTTTGGCAAAATAGCCGGATAGATCGTTGATATCCACTTTCATTTTCCATATCTCTCCTAAGTAGCAACCATTCTATAGATCATATTGAGTCTGTAAAGGCCACTATATATTTATAAATGCCTCTATGTCGAGCCGCTCAGTAACTTTCAACTGAAACAAGTGGGAGTTAAGAACGCTAAATATCTGGATAAGGTCGGCTAAACTTCTGTTGCGGTAAAAATCCACCGGAAGTTTAGCCTTTTATATAAAAACAAACGACAATAATAATCGTTATCATTATTATTTTATCAATGTTGCCAATAATTGTCAACTTTATATATAGCTACATTTCGGTAATTTAAAAAAATCAAGGATTATTTGCAAGAAAATCCATTTTCCCTTGCTTCGCAGTTTGGTATACTTTAAAAGTAGATAAATGATAATGATAATCAAATACAAATTGGCAAGGGAGTAGAAATATGAAAAGAAAGTTTCCGTGTCCTTCTTCAAAAAAACTTTTTTGCGCCGTAATCAGCGGTAGCTTGTTTTGGCAAACTTCGTTTATTGCCTGCGCCGCAGAAAAAGAAACTCAGACAGCGGCTCCCGCAGAGCAAACCGAGAAACAGGAAAAGTCAAGTGAGACCGTGGAAGGACAACATGAATTTAATTTTGAAGGGATTGAAGTAACTGCCAGCCGGGAAACGTTGCCCCCAGTCTATGCTGGCGGCCAGGTGGCCCGCGGCGCCAACGTCGGCGTACTGGGCAACAAAGATTTTATGGACACGCCCTTCAACGTCACCAGTTACACCGCCCAGACCATGGAAGACCAGCAGGCCGACACCCTGTTTGACGTGCTTGCTAACGATCCCTCCGTCCGCTTTGCCACCCCTAGCGGACAGGTCAGTGAAAACTTCAAAATTCGCGGTATGGATGTAAATTATCAGTATCTCTATTTTAACGGCATATCGGGGTTAGCACCGAACTATCGTGTTCCTGTCGAATTTTTGGAACGAGTGGAAGTGCTCAAAGGGCCTAGCTCCTTTCTCTACGGTGGGGTGAGTACCTCGGTGGGTGGTGCCATCAATTTGGTTCCCAAACGGGCCGGCGAGGAGGATATCACGAATTTTACCACCGAATATACCTCTTCATCTCAGCTCGGCGGACATATCGACATAGGACGTCGCTTCGGTAAAAACAAGGAATGGGGCGTCCGGTTTAATGGTCTGTACTCAGACGGTGAGACCACAACTGACGACCAATCCCGTAAACGGCTGCTGGGTGCCCTGGGCGTGGATTATCGCAAGGACCGCTGGCGGATGTCCTTGGACGCATATAGTACAAAGGACGAGTACGACGGCGGTCTTATCTCCATGTATGATTTATCCACCTATGGCTATGTGGAAGCGCCGGACGGCTCGATCAACTTATTCAAAGGGGTGTCGGGTACTACACGGAATAAAGGGATTTTATTTAAAGGCGAATATGACATACAGGACAATTTAACTGCCTATGCCAGTGTTGGCAAACTATACTCCACCGCTATCGGCTTCATAAATGGCAATCACGTGCAGGACCTTCAGACAGATGGTTCGGCTACTCTCAAGGGTATCTTTAAGCAATATTTCTGGACCGAAACCATTGCCTCCGAAATAGGACTGCGCGGCACTTATCAGACTGGTGCGGTAAAGCATCAGGTTGTTTTGGGAGCGGATTTCCAGAACATGGATTTTTCCAATGCTTATACTAGTACAGCGCTGGATATGGCAACGAATATCTACAGCCCGGCTGCGGTTGCCGACCTTTACAACAGCCTGTCGGTGTCAAAAGGCAATAAGACCGCCGTCACCGAGCTTTCTAGTTATCTCTTGGCTGATACCCTTTCCTTTGACGAGGAAAAGGTCCAGTTAACGTTGGGAATGCGGCGGCAAAATGTGAACCAGACAAGTTACACGTATGCCAGTAGCCTTGCTACCGGCTCACCGACAAAAACAACCACTTACGACTCCGACGCCAACACGCCGATGGTCGGTCTCGTTGTCAAACCGTGGGGAGAATCCGTGTCTCTCTACGCCAATTATATTGAAGCGCTTTCCGTTGGAACTGTGGTGGGAACAGGCTACGACAACGCGGGCCAAGTACTGGCGCCGTACAAAACCAAACAGCATGAAGTCGGCGTCAAGTGGGACAAGGGAGATTTCGCCAATACGCTGGCCTTTTTCCAAATCGAAAAGCCCAGTTATACGACTACTGACAACGTCTATTCCTATGACGGCGAACAGAAAAACCGCGGCATAGAATGGAATACTTTCGGAAATATAGCGAAGAATCTCAGCCTGTTGGGCGGCATTGCCTATACCGATGGCGAATTGGTCCGCTCCAATACCGCCGCCAATAACGGCAACACGCCGTTCGGCGTACCAAAATGGACGATGAATGCTGGCGTCGAGTGGGACACTCCCTGGAATCAGGATTTATCACTTTCACTGCGGGCAGTATATACCAGTTCCCAATACGCCAACAATGCCAACACCGTCAAAATACCGAGCTGGGTGCGCTACGACATCGGCGCGCGGTACAAGACCGTGATTAACAAAATCCCGGTCACCTACCGGCTCAGCGTGGAAAATCTGTTTAACAAATACTACTGGGCAGGTTGCTCCTCCAACGATGGTATTGTCACGTTAGGTAGCCCCCGCACCGTTAAGCTGTCGGCAACCATGCAGTTTTAAACAGGGGTTATCACTATGAATAGTTTCGCACAGTGCTTATTGCCATAAAATTTGACAAAATGGTGGTGTATAAATGATGTTGACAGGTTGCCCTTCTTACCCGAAAGAATTTGCAGACTGGTACAGAAAAATGGATTGCTGGCGCGGCGAAACCTTCGGGGGAATGCTGCATGAACGTGCTAAACGGCAAGGTGAGCGCATTGCCGTTACGAGTGGGGGAAAAAATATCAGTTACGCTGAACTGGACAATAGGGCTGATAGATTAGCCGCTGGCTTTCAAAAGCTGGGGATAAAGAAGGGGGACCGAGTGGTGGTCCAACTTCCTAATATTATCGAGTTCTTTGAAGTTTGCTTCGCCTTATTCAGGCTAGGTGCGTTGCCTGTCTTTGCTCTTCCTTCACACCGCAGCAATGAAATTCGCTATTTTTGCGAGTTTACTGAAGCAGTTGCCTACATTATCTCGGATACTTACATGGAGTTTGACTACCGTCCGCTTGCAAGGGAGGTTAAAAATACAGTTCTGGCCTTGCAGCATGTCATTGTAGCAGGCGACGGGGGGGAATTTATTGCTTTGACGGAGCTGTATGCAGATGCAATTGTCCACCCGCCGGAAGTGAGTCCCTCTGACGTCGCTTTTCTTCAATTGTCTGGCGGGAGCACAGGCTTATCTAAGTTAATTCCCCGAACCCATGACGACTATATCTACTGCTTGCGCGTCAACGGTGAAATTTGCCGGATGAACCAGGATAGCGTGTACCTTGCGGTTCTGCCTGTTGCGCATAACTATCCGCTTAGTTCGCCCGGCGTACTTGGCACGTTATACGCAGGAGGCAGAGTTGTTCTTGCCTCCGCGCCCAGTCCGGAGGAAGTCTTTCCCCTTATCGAGCAGGAACGGGTCACCATTACTTCGCTTGTGCCGCCGCTTGCCCTGATATGGCTTGAAGCCGCATCCTCCTGCCGTTACGACTTGTCCAGCCTTAAGGTGCTGCAAGTTGGCGGGGCCAAATTCAGTGAGGAGGCTGCGCGCCGAGTCAAACCGGCATTTGGCTGCACTTTACAGCAAAGCTTTGGAATGGCGGAAGGTCTGGTGAATTGTACAAGGTTGGATGATCCGGAAGTAACAATTGTGAGTACTCAAGGGAAACCCGTGTCACCATATGATGAAATCCGGGTAGTGGATGAGAACGATGCAGACGTGAAGCCGGGAGTAGTCGGACAATTATTGACAAGGGGACCTTGTACCATTCGCGGATATTATAAAGCTGAAGAGTATAATAAAAAGGCGTTCACTCCGGACGGCTTTTTCCGAACCGGTGATTTGGTAAGCGTGAACGAGTCGGGCTATGTCGTTGTGGAAGGCCGCGCGAAGGATCAAATCAATCGCGGCGGTGAAAAAATCGCGGCGGAAGAGGTTGAAAATCATCTTCTTGCTCACCCGGCCGTCCTTGACGCGGCAATTGTTTCCATGCCCGACGCGTTTCTTGGGGAGCGGTCATGCGCTTTTGTGATACCCCGTCACCAAATTCCCAGTGCCGGAGATCTTAAAAAATTCTTAAGGGAACGAGGCATTGCTGATTTTAAAATTCCTGACCGGATTGAGTTTATCGACAGCTTTCCTTATACCCCACTGGGTAAGGTAAGTAAGAAAGAATTGCGGAATATGATTGCCGAGAAAGTCAGGTCCCGCGCTGCCCAGAAGATATCGTACCCCTGACCGGCAGGCAAGGCAGCCTTATATAAGCAGAGGTTAAGGGGGCGGTCTGAACTTGTGTAACCAACTGGCGTAATGAATGCCCGAGGTGTTGAAGCTAAAAAGGTAAAGGAGTGATCTTGGTGTCCATTCAGTATTCAAATAACGAAGCGGCAGCGGAAGCCGACTCTCAGTACCTGACATTGCAACTTGTACGCCAACAAGTTGCAGAACTTCTTGACGAAGAGCTGTCAGATATTGATGACAATGAAAACTTAATTGATAAGGGTCTGGATTCGATCAGAATTATGAGCCTTGTTGAAAAATGGCGCAGCATAGGGGTTGATATTACTTTCATGAAGCTTGTTAAAAGGCCGACCATTTCTAATTGGTGGAGTCTGTTATCTTCTTCATAAATAGGAAGCTGTGCCAGGAATGTGATCATAAGGGAGGTAAGAAGAATGTCTAATTGTCAAGAAGCTCAATGGACTTTGTCCGGCGCGCAATCTGGTATTTGGTTTGCGCAACAGCTTGAACCGGAAAATCCGATTTACAATGCCGGTGAATACATAGAAATTAAGGGGTGGCTTGATCCGGTTTATTTTGAACTGGCACTGCGCCAGGCTGTACAGGAAGCAGAGGCTTTACATGTTCAATTTGGCGTAAATGAACTTGGACCATGGCAGGTTATCCAGTCTGTCTCCGCCTTTCCTTTGCATTTTATTGATGTCAGTACAGAGAAAAATCCGCAGCAAGCAGCTGAAAAATGGATGAATGACGATCTTTCACGACCTGTCGATCTCATCCATGAACCCCTTTTTTGTCAAGCTTTGTTTAAAGTTGAGCCTGACCGCTATTTTTGGTATCAGCGTATTCATCACATTGTGATGGATGGCTTCGGCTCTTCGCTTATTTCACAACGGGTGGCTGATATTTACACTGCACTTATCAATAACCGCAGCTACGAGGAGGATGCTTTCGCCCCGCTACATTTAGTTCTGGAAGAAGACTTGTCCTATCGCGCCTCAGCGAATTTTGTCCGCGACCGGCAATTTTGGCTGCAACAGTTTGCTGATCAACCGGATATTGTTAGTTTAACGGATAGAAAACCTGGGAGTTCTAAGCAGGTCCTTCGCCGGTCGGCGAATTTATCGCTGGCCGTCGGCTGCTCCCTGCAAGCGGCTGCCCGTAATTTTGGCGGCGGTTTGTCAGAGCTGATTATTGCGGCAACAGCGGCATACATACATCGGATGACAGGAACGCAAGATGTAATCCTTAGTTTACCGATGATGGGACGCTTAGGGTCTGTCTCGCTGAATATTCCTTGCATGATTGTGAATTTGCTGCCGCTTCGTTTACAGGTACGGCCAAATATGAGTTTTACAGAACTGGTGGGGCAGGTCGCAAAAGTAGTAGGTAACATGCAGCAGCATCAAAGATACCGGCATGAAGAATTACGCCGTGAGCTTAAGCTGGTCGGCGAAAATCAACGATTGGCTGGTCCGCAAATTAATATTATGCCGTTTGCGTATGGACTCGACTTTGCCGGAAATAAAGGAGTCATACATAAGTTAGCGACCGGCCCTGTTGATGACCTGGCCATTAACGTGTATGACAAGTCTGACGGGAACGGATTAAGAATTGACTTTGTTGCCAACTCTGAAATTTACAGCGGCAGCGATTTACGTATTCACCAGAAGCGGTTTCTCCAGTTTCTTGAAAAACTTGCCGTTGACGTGCAGGACCAGGCCATTGCCAAAAGTGAACTGCTTCTGCCCGAGGAGCGTGAGCAGTTAAAGGTTCATTGGAACGAAACAGCTCAATTCTTGCCGCCTGGTCGCTTGCCGACGCTGTTTGAGCAGCAAGTTGTCCGAACGCCTGAGAATATTGCAGTAGTGTTTGAGAATACCGCCTTGACCTACGAAGAGTTAAACCTGCGGGCGAATAAATTGGCGCATCTGCTGGTCGCCAGGGGGGTTGGTCCGGAGCAATTTGTAGCACTGGCCTTGCCAAGGTCCCTGGAAATGATCGTAGGCCTGTTGGCCGTGCTCAAGGCAGGCGCAGCGTATTTACCTGTAGATCCGGACTATCCAAATGACCGGATTATGTTTATACTCGGCGATGCCCGGCCTGCCTGCATACTCACCAGTTCCAAGGAAGCGTCCAAGCTGTCTGAGATGAATAATGGGACGCAGATTGTTCTTGATGCAATCGGCACAATAGAGGAATTAGAACAGTATCCGGCTACTAATCTAGTGGATGCTGACCGTGTTCAGCCTTTATCGCCTTCCAATCCGGCGTATGTAATTTATACTTCCGGTTCAACAGGTACGCCCAAAGGGGTAGTGATCCCGCATCAGAATGTGGTCAGGCTTTTTAGCGCAACTGAACCTTGGTTCTACTTCACTTCAGCGGATGTGTGGACCATGTTTCATTCTTATGCCTTTGACTTTTCAGTGTGGGAGATTTGGGGGCCGCTATTATCTGGAGGCCGTCTCGTTATTGTGCCTTATTCCGTCAGTCGGTCGCCGGTAGAGTTTTTGCAGCTGCTTGGGCGGGAAAAGGTAACCGTTCTTAATCAGACTCCGTCAGCCTTCTATCAATTAATGCAGGCAGACCGAGAAAATCCGGTCCTTGGACAAGGGCTTTCCTTACGCTTCGTAATTTTCGGCGGCGAAGCGCTTGAACTTAGCCGGCTGGAAGATTGGTACAGCCGTCACCCGGAAAATGCGCCAACGCTTGTCAACATGTACGGCATCACGGAAACTACCGTGCATGTCAGCTACCTTGAGCTTAACAGGGGCATTACTTCCAGAAGAGCCAACAGTCTTGTCGGCTGCGGCATACCGGACCTTAACGTGTATGTATTGGATGCCGGCTTGCAGCCGGTTCCCCCGGGAGTAGTTGGGGAACTTTACATTGCCGGGGCGGGGCTGGCACGCGGTTATTTAGGCCGCCCTGGTCTGACGGCCAGCCGTTTTGTGGCTAATCCGTTTGGTCCCTCAGGTACTCGGATGTACCGCACAGGTGATTTGGCCCGCTGGTATGAGGATGGTTCCCTGGATTATATGGGGCGGGCTGATCAGCAGATTAAGATTCGCGGTTTCCGTATTGAACTGGGTGAAATTGAGTCCGTGCTGGCCCTGCATTCCCATGTTGAGCAAGTTGCAGTGATAGTCCGTGAAGACCAACCGGGCGATAAACGTCTGGTTGCTTATGTCGTAACTTCAGATCAAAGCAGTTTTGATTCAGCTGATTTGCGGCGACATGCCGCAAAGTTTCTTCCGAATTATATGATCCCATCCGCCTTTGTTGAAATTGCGGCTTTGCCGTTGACGCCAAATGGCAAACTTGACTGGAAAGCGTTGCCGGAGCCTGATTCTGCGGTAGTTGCTGTCGGGCGTGGACCCAGAACGCCGCAAGAAGAGGTACTGCGTGATTTGTTTATGGAAGTTCTTGCTTTGCCGCGGGTAGGTGTTGATGATAGTTTCTTTGACCTGGGTGGACATTCTTTACTTGCAGTACAGCTGATGAGTAAAATACATGATTTGCTCGGAGTTCAAATGAGTATAGGCAATCTGTTTGAAGCGCCTACGGTGGCAGAGTTTGCCGAACGGCTTGAAATAGGCAGCAGTAAAAGCGCTTTAGATGTGTTGCTGCCGCTCAGGACCAAGGGAGAGCACCCGCCGCTGTTTTGTGTCCATCCGGCAGGAGGACTGAGCTGGTGCTACGCAGGATTGATGGCAAGCTTAGGTCCCGGTTATCCAATCTATGGTATACAAGCGCGCGGTATTTCCCGGCGTGAAAAATTGCCGCAGACACTGAATGAATTGGCTGCGGATTATATCAGGCAAATCCGCACCATTCAGCCAACCGGCCCGTATCATCTGCTAGGCTGGTCCCTCGGAGGAAACGTTGTTCAGGCAATGGCAACTCAGTTGCAAAACCAAGGCGAAGATATAAATTTGGTGGCCCTGCTCGATGCTTATCCAAGCACTATCTTGCCTTATAAAGCCCCTGATGAGGAAAAAGCGCTTATCGCCCTGCTTGTTTTGGGGGGATATGATCCCAAAAATCTGGGAGATAAACCGCTGAACCTTGCCAACGTCCTTGAAATACTCCGCCACGACGGCAGCGCATTGGCTAGTTTGGACGACGAGACCATTTTGAACCTTAAAACGGTGTTTGTAAATTCAGTCCGCATTTTGAGTGAATACCGGCCTGAACCATTTAACGGGAACATCTTGTTTTTTAGGTCGGCTTCAATGCCTGAGTGGTCCGAACCCATTTGTCCGGAGGCATGGCAGCCCTATATCCGGGGGCGAATTGACCAACATGATATTGATTGCCATCATAAGGATATGTGTCAGCCCAAACCGCTTGCTGATATCGGGCTTGTACTTGTCCAAAAATTGCAGGAAGTAAAAAAGATACATGGTGATCCATAAAAAGGGGGAAGGTGATAAGGTATGAATAATCCATTTGAAAACGAAAAGGGCGCCTACGCTGTGCTGATTAATGGCGAAGGCCAGTATTCCATCTGGCCTGCCTTTCTGGATGTACCATCCGGCTGGACCGTCATATATGGGGAGGAAAGCCGTCAGCTATGTTTAGATTACATCAACTCCCGCTGGACCGATATGCGGCCCAATAGTTTAAAGCCACAGGTACAGGAACAATGAGGGTACAACTTGACCCGAAAACAGTGGTTACTATTATATATATAACAGCCATGTTTATGACTGTAATGGACGGAACAATTGTCAATGTGGCTCTGCCTGCAATTACTCATGAATTTGACATTCCTCCTCAGGCTGCCAGTAGTGTCAATGTGGGATATTTAGTAAGTCTTGCTGTATTTCTTCCCATGGCAGGATGGATTGGGGACCGGTTTGGGACCAAACGGACCTTCTTAATTGCACTGGGTATATTTACCTGTGCATCAGCCTTATGCGGAGTTGCCGATAATCTTCAGATGCTGAATCTATTCCGGGTATTTCAAGGGGTTGGCGGCGGATTGCTGACTCCTGTAGGAATGGCAATGCTGTTTAGAACCTTCTCGCCAGAAGAACGGCTGAAAGTGTCCCGGTCTCTTATCTTTCCCATTGCCATTGCGCCTGTTCTTGGTCCGGTCGTTGGTGGCTTTCTGGTAGAACAGTTATCTTGGCGTTGGGTGTTTTACATGAATGTCCCTTTTGGAATTCTGGCATTGTTGTTTGGTTTGATGTTTCTTCTTGAACATAAAGAAGCTGCAGCGGGTCGTCTGGACCTGCCGGGGTTCTTACTGTCAGTTCCAGGCTTTTCACTGCTGATGTATGCGCTCATGCAAGGTTCATCCCAAGGGTGGCGTTCTCCGGTTATTTTGGGTACAGGTTTTTGTGGTTTTATCCTTGTTTGTTTTCTGGTTTTAGTTGAGTTGCGTGTAAAAACACCGATGCTCGATTTGCGTTTATTATCTGGTCGACTATTTCGGACGATGAGCATCATCTCATTATTTAACGCTGCAGGTTTAACAGGGATGCTCTTTATTTTTCCATTAATGTATCAGAATGCACTAAACGCTTCGGCTTTAGAAAGCGGGCTTATCACTTTTCCTGAAGCATTAGGAATGATGCTTGCATCCCGGGTAATGCCTTGGTCGTACAAGCGGTTAGGCGCGCGTCGAGTAATCGCGGCCGGATTACTGGGTGCTATAATGATCGTTGTACTGTTAAGTATGGCTGGACCGGAAACAAAACCCTGGTCTTTTAGAGTCTTATTTTTTTGCATCGGCTTTTTCTTAGGTCATACTGGGGTCACCGTACAGTTCCTTACTTTCAATGATATCACTTCTGCTTCTATGGGGAGGGCAACAACGTTGTTCAACGTTCAAAACCGAATCGGCGCCGCCTTGGGTGTAGTGTCACTGGCCGGCTTTCTGGGAGCATTCAGTACCAGTTCTGCCGGTGGAAGCGGAGTTGAACAGCCGCATTTAGAAGCTTACCGGGCTGCCCTGCTCGGTTCCGCCGCTTTTTTATCGGCGGCTCTGATTTTTGCGCTGCGTATCCGACAAGCAGATACTGCATCAATAGCGCCAAAGCAAGAGAGTAATGCATCCTTGTAAGGTTATTGATTGCAAGAAAAAGGGAGAGAGCAATATGAGTAACTTAAAACTATTTTGTTTTCCCTATGCGGGCGGTTCTGCAATAATGTATTCTAAATTTAAAAAGTATCTTCAAAAATCAATAGAAATAGATCCTGTGGAATTAGCAGGAAGAGGTAAGCGCTTTGAAGAGCCCTTTTACGAGAGTATGGAAGAAGCAGTAAATGATGTATATGAAATAATTGGCGATGAATTTGAAAAGAGCCACTATGCTTTATTGGGCTATAGCATGGGAAGTTGGCTTGCATATGGCTTATATAAGAAGATTGTACAAAATAAACGCCGGAGGCCGGAACACATATTTTTGGCAGCAAAAGAGCCTCCTTACGTGAAAGTTAGTGATAAGATCCTTCACGTATTGGACGACGAAAAGTTTATGAAAGAAATATTCAATCTAGGAGGGACACCTAAGAAATTGTTGGAAGATAAAAATTTCTTGGATTTGTTTATCCCGATTTTGAGGGCGGATTATAGGATTACTGAAATGTATATGGAAACTTCGCTTAAAGAAAAGTTAAATTGTCCGGTAACAGTATTTGCGGGCGAGAATGATGACATAAGTATAAATGATATAAAGCGTTGGGATGAAATTTCTAACAATGGCTTTTCTTTTTATACTTTGGAAGGGGGACATCTTTTTATACAAAACAATGTGGAAGCGATTTGTGACATAATTAATAGTACTTTATATTCCAGTTCATTAGCCTTGTAACGGAAAAACCATCATTAATTTATCCCATGATGCTCCCTATACCGGCAAGTAACAATGTTTTTCGGACTTTGAACCGAAAAATCTGATGCACAAACAAAACCCACCGAATCAAATATAATCAATTATTACACTATACGGCTATCGATAACGGGAGCGTTACTTCTCTCTTATCCGCTAGCGGGGCATTGGTCCTCAGTTATCTGGGTGACAATTTTGGACGAAATGTCACAGTTTTGTAGGGCCCTTTTCTCAATCTGTACCAACCTATTGGTTGATAATAAAAGGTGATAATGGAAATTGGAAGGAGAATGTTCTCGTGAAAAAGATTGCTTTGGAAGAAGCGTTTGCAGTAAAAGGTGTGGAAAAATTTACTCCCCAGTTGCTTAGTCTGCGGGAGTTTCGGCAAAACGAGGCTAAACTCATTGACTTGACAGACATGCGGATCCGCGCCATGGACGAGGGTGAGGTGGAGATCTCAGTGATTTCGGCGACCTCACCGTCCATTCAAGGTCTGGAGAATCACAAAATTGAGGTTGAGACCGCCCGGACCTGGAACGACTATGTGGCAGAAGCCATCCAGTCCCACAAGAACCGCCTGCGTGCCTTCGCCTGCCTGCCTATGCGGGAACCGGATGCAGCTGTCGAAGAGCTGACCCGGGCTGTCAAAGACCTGGGATTTCTGGGTGCGCTGGTCAACGGGTATGACAACGCTGGAAATCTGGCCCCCATCTACTACGATGCTCCGGAATATTTGGATTTCTGGAAAACCGCCGAAGCGCTGGACGTTCCCATTTACATCCATCCCCGGACAGTGCCGGATGATCGGGAAACAACTTATAAACCGTATCCCGAATTAAAGGGAGCGGCTTGGGGATTCCACGTGGAGACGGCGGAACATGTACTGCGGATGATCATCAGCGGCTTATTCGACAAGGTGCCGAACTTGAAAATTATCTTAGGACACGCGGGAGAATTTTTGCCCTTTTGGTGCTATCGTATTGATCACCGCATTCAAAGAGAGGGCTGGGACGGCGAAGTGGCCGCTAAGAACGGGAGACCGAGAAAGCTGCCGGTGACAGAATATGTAAAACGCAATATCTACGCCACAACCAGCGGATTTTTCTACACCCCGGCCTTGGAGCACATCCTGCGGGTAATGGGTCCTGAACACGTTATGTATTCCGTGGATTACCCCTATGAAGACATGATGGAGGCAAACGAATGGTTTAAGACTCTGGATTTCGCCCCGAGTGTGTTGCAGGCCATCGCCTACGATAACGCCAAGAGAATCCTCAAGCTCTAACCTGCGAGCGGAATGGGTACAAAAGAAAAAAGCCTACTTGCGGGTGAATTTGATATGCTCCTCCTTGCCATAGACAGTTAAAATAAAAAAACTGTCTATGGCAAGGAGGAGCATATTTTTATGGGTAAAAATTTTTCAGTTTCTTATGAGGAACGCATTGGTGCGATTGAAAAGTATTTGCGGCACGAAGATTCATTAAAGCTTAAATATTGTATTGAACAACAGAATAACTATGCTGAAACGGCCCCAATCTAAAAAAAATCAGTTCATACGATGAGCTGGAAGCGGCAGTCAGTGAATACATAGACTTAACTGTATGACTCCGGTAGAGTACAGAAAATATCTTTTAAATACAGCTACATAAAAAAATGATGCCAATCTTAACTTAATGATTGACATCATTTTTTTATTTTTTTACTGCCTACTTGACAGGGGGCACTGATCTCCGCTCCTGCTACTGTTTCCGAAGATTCTCATTGATCCACAGAGATACCAGATGGACAGCGCCGCGAAAACCTACAAAAGGCGGTTCATAAGGATTCAAACGCCATACTGTATCCGGATTCGCAATTTGAAGCTCCATATTACGCCCTGCCCATTTCAATGCCTCGCCGCTGGCCATGAGCAGTCCATTTCCTTGACTTTCAATTGCTTGCGTCCACTCTTCTTCTGTAAAATAAGGGATGTCCTCATCCGCCATAGAGGGGCTGTCACACCAGCACATGCCTTGAGGAAGGGAAAGCTCACCGCAGGCAAAGGAAAGGATGCCTTTTACCACGTCGGCATGTCCGCCGACGGATAAGCGTCCGTTCTCCGGTTGTTCCCTAAGATGCCTTAATGAGGGTAACGCGGGCGAAATCAGCCGCAGAGCTTCGTCCCGCTGCCCATTTACGTAGCCGCGGTCAGGTGTTATACCGGTGATTTGCGCTACCTGCTCAATCCATTCGCACGTTCCCTGTATGCCGTAAGGCCGCGCCAACAAATACGGCGTGCCGAACTGCTTTTGCAGTTGCTCCGCTGCCGGCACTCCCTCCCGCCGGAACACCAGATTGACATGCGCTCCGCCCATCTGCTCTATTTGCTCCACCGACGTAGCCGAGGTCATAACGCACAACGGCTTTATCCGGAAGGTCCCCTCCAGGATACGGGCAATCTCTCCTGCGTCCGCCTGAAAGCGGAACAAATCCGCGCAGGAACCGATCAGATTAAAAGTTGGCAACGGCGTCTTTGGAACATTTTGAGGAAGCGTTTTGACAAGATGCAAAAGTGTTTCCTGTACTCCACGGTACTGGCCGATATCAAAACCGCCATTACTAAAGGGAAGCAGGCGCATATCCGGGCAATCCGGCTGCAGCTCCCTGCAAAGTGCGGGAATATCTGTTCCAATGATCTCCGGTACGGCGGAGGGCAAGAGAAACAGGACACGCGGTTTGTCTCTGCGGGCGATATCCGCAACCGCGCGGCTCAGCCGCCCGGTATCGCCAAGGGCAATATCGGTTTCGTCGATATGGGTGGCATAGAGCTTACAGGCGTCCACAACTCCCGTCCGGTTCAAAAATACACGGCCGTAGAGCATATGCCCCATACAACCGAATTCCAATAAAGCGGCATTGCGGATGGAAGCCAGCGTCCACAACGTTCCCATGCGGCCGGAGGGAACCGGCCTGAACCTATGCAATCCCATGCCGCGCACCTCCTTCATCTAACACAGAAGGCTGATCCAGCGTGTGCAATATCTTCTTGAGCAGGCTGTTCGTCCTTTCATATCCGGACAGGCCATACAGGTCGGACAGGTAGGGAACGCAGGGAACCCGGACCTTTGCTCCAGTCAAATCCCCCAGACATAAATCAGGGGAAAAGCTTTCCAACAGCGGCGCGTCCGAACCGCTGTTGACCATATGGCAGACCAAAGGGTCATACCCAAGCGCGTTTAATGTTTCGGCCCAATTTTTATCGTCCGGCCAAAATTCCTCCAGATGCAGCAGCATCGGCTCCATGCCCATGGTAGCCAGATAGGCAGCCAGCGGAATTGTCCTGACAGGGCCAATATGAGCGCAAATATAACGGCAGCCATTCAGCCGTTTTCTCACCTGCTCCTGTAGGGACAGGACTTCCAGGTGTTCACGGTTAAATTCATTTCCCCATTGAATCCCCAGCTTCTTAGCAATCGCCGCATAGAGTATATCAATCTCTGCTGCATCATAGACATTGTGAAGGCGAAAAGCGGGAATGCCGAAGGACTGCTCCATGGCTGTCGCGGCTAGGTCCATAAACGGTGACAGCACCAGATTCAGCACCGCATCAGGGGCTTCTAAAAAATCCTCCAGCGAAGACCCCGGCGCAAGGCAGCGCAGGGAAAAGCCCTGCTGCTGCAGCGCGTTCAGAACAGGCGGCATAGGGATATGTTTTTCACCCGGTGAACGCCCCATCACGTTGATGACGTGCGGCCGCAACGCTCTTTGTTCCATCAGGGTGACAATTGCCTGCATCGTTTTCCATGAGCCGGAGGGGAAGCTGTTGCACTTGAAATGCCCCATCATTACAAAGATTAAGCGCGCCGACAGCTTAGGCTGCGCTTCTCGGACAATGCTCTCAATATCCTCACCAATCAGCTCAGGCACACAGGTGACAAGCAGCAGAACGGCTTTTGCCCCTGCCTGATCTATCTTTTGCAGCGCGTCCATCAACCCCTTGCGGCAGCCAAACACCACCTCGTTGCCGTCGAGTACATACATCCAGTGCAGTTCTCCCTGCCTGACCTGAGTATTTTGCAGGACAATACGGCTATAAGTGGCGCATTCCGGCATTCCGACCACCAGCGACGACAATCCTTTGATATTTCCGGCCAGTGCCAGTGCCGGATGCAAGGGGCAATGGCTGCCCGGAAAGGCGGAGGGCGTCAGGAATTTCACGCCCCCATTTGATTTAACGGCGGAGAGGCGCTTTAAATGGCTTACATCCGGCATGAACATCCACCTCCGTCCATGTCCTCAGCCAAAAGTCGCGCCAATTGTCGGTAATGCGCAGCCATTTCCCCGGCGGCTTTGGCTACCAATTCCTGCTCGTTATCAATATTCTTGGCGTTGAGGATCAAGCCCCGCAGCGTGGCGTAGCCGCGTTTCCCGAAGCTTTTAACAGCCTGGACAATATTGGAGGCGGCATAGAGCGACATCATTTCGCCGGAGGTTACGATGCACACCTCATCCGCATAGCCGTCCCGGATGGGCATGGCAAAGCTGCCGCAGACCACGTCGCCTAATACGTCGAAAAGAACTACATCAGGCTTGAATATTTCATAGGCGTTAAGTTCAGCCAGTTTTTCGAAGGCGGTGATGATACCCCTCCCGGCGCAGCCTATCCCTGGCACCGGGCCTCCCGATTCCACGCATAAAACGCCGCAGGCTCCCTTCACCACAAGGTCGGAAAGCTCCGCGTCCCCTTTTTCCCGCAGGGTGTCAAGCACCGTGGGGATGGGTACGCCTCCCGCCAGGTTGCGGGTGG
This sequence comes from Bacillota bacterium, assembly GCA_017889705.1. GTDB lineage: Bacteria > Bacillota > Negativicutes > Sporomusales > Sporomusaceae > Sporomusa. The sequence continues at coordinate 24,690 of JAGGAB010000045.1, forward strand.
AATCCGCTTTGGGATCACAGCCGATTTGCATTACAGTCAGTCCCATGGAGGCCATCGCCACCGATACGTTGGACACAGTGGTGGATTTTCCAATACCGCCCTTGCCGTAAATGGCTATTTTTTTCATTCCAACACCTGCTTTCATTTGTTTTCTTGCCCCTTAATCAGATCATAGGAAATGCAGGCGGGACGCCCGGTTCGGGGCTCTGCAACGACTTTTGCGTCGATATGGAAGGTTTCCCGGAGCACCTCGGCAGTCACGACCTCTGCCGGCGTGCCGTGGCGGATGATATTCCCGCTGCGGATGGCGATCATATAATCCGCGAAACGTGCCGCCAGGTTCAGGTCATGCAGCACCATGACAATCGTGCAGTTCTGCTCCCGGTTGAGCCGGTATAAAAGCTCCAGGACTTCCAGTTGATAGGATAGATCCAAATAGGTCGTCGGTTCATCCAACAAAATGAGATCGGTTTGCTGCGCCAGCGCCATGGCAATCCATACCCGCTGCTTTTGTCCGCCGGAGAGACTATCCACCGCCGTGGTTTCAAGTTCCGTAAGCTTCGTGACCTCCAGAGCCCAGGCGATGGTTCTCTTGTCCTCCGGCGTTAGCTTGCCAAAACCCCGCTGGTGGGGGAAGCGGCCATAGGCCACCAGCTCGCCCACGGTGAGCCCCGCCGGAGCCTGCGGCGACTGAGGCAGGATCGCCATCTTCCGCGCTATTTCTCTGGTGGAAAAGCGGCGGATATCCTCTCCGTTTAAGTACACCATGCCGTTTTTCGGCTTCAAAATACGCCCCAAAGCTTTGAGCACCGTGGATTTTCCGCAGCCGTTCGGTCCGATGATGGCGGTGATCTTTCCCCGGGGAATTTGGAACTCCAAATCATCGACGACGAGGTTGTCGTCATAGGAGACGGCTAGATTTTCAGTTACAATGCTATTCATATTCTATTCCTGCCTTTGTTTACTATTTGCTTCTGGTGAGCAGATACAAAAAGTACGGTGCGCCTATAATCGCAACCATAATGCCAGTGGGAAGTTCGGTTGGCTGGACGATCACCCGCGCAAGTGTATCTGAAGCGGACACCAGTAACGCTCCGGCCAAGGCGCAGGCGGGAAACAGAATCCTGTGGCGCGGTCCCACCAGCCGCCGCGCCAGATGGGGCGCGATTAGTCCCACAAAGCTGATGCTGCCGCTGACCGCCACACAGGAGGCCGCCAGCGCCACAGCGGCGGCAAGCAGGCGCCTGCGTTCCTTTTCCACTGAAGCACCTAATCCGCAGGCGATATCATCCCCCAGACTCAGCACGTCCAACACACGGGCCTTGGACAGCACATAGGGAATTAGCAGCAACAGCCATGGCAACAGCGCCAGGACAAACTTCCAGTTGGAGCCCCAGATGCTGCCTGCTTGCCATGCTGCCACAAAATCAAACTGCGTATCATCCAGCTTGACCACCAGCACCGTAGTCAGTGCGGAAATGCCTGCCTGCACCGCCACACCAGTTAAAATCAATCGAAGCGGAGCAAGACCGGTCTGCCGCTTGTAAGCCAAAGCATAAATCAGAAGCGCCGTGATCCCTGCGCCTATGAGTGCAAGAAACGGCAGGGCAAAAACCGATAGGATGGACTGTGCGCCGAAAAACAGCACAAATAAAATGACCGTCAGCCCCGCGCCGGCGTTGATCCCTAAAAGGCCGGGGTCCGCCAAAGCGTTGCGGGACACGCCCTGGATGATACAGCCGGACAACGCAAGCCCCGCGCCCACCAGAGTGGAAATCACAATGCGGGGCAGCCGGAAGCCGAACAGGATCAGGTTCTCTCTGTCACTGCCACCGCCGAACAGCGTGTGCAGCATATCCAAGGGCGAGAGCTTCGAATAGCCGGTGTTCATGCTGATGATGAACGACAATATGAGCAGTACCGAAAAAGCGAGTACAATATTGGTATTTCTGATCGCAATTTTTCTCTTATATGCTTGGTTTTTCTCCTGCTGTGCATTCATCACAGCGCCCTCCTTTCCTTGCCGGCCAGGTACAGAAAGAAGGGAACGCCAATCAGGGCGATAAGCGCACCGATTGGTGTTTCAAAGGGCGGGTTGAGCGTCCTTGCACCCAAATCCGCCAATACTACCAAAAGGCTTCCCGTCACTGCTGAAGAAGGAATAATGAAGCGATAATCCATGCCCACCAGGAACCGCGAAAGGTGCGGCACTATCAGCCCCACAAAACCCACCGCGCCGACCACCGTTACGGAAGCGCCGGCCAGCATCAGCACGACGGCGGCGCAAAGAAAATTGACAAGTATGGTATTCAGCCCCAATCCCTTTGCCACATCTTTTCCCAGGCTCATGATGGAAATGGAACGGGAAAGGGCGATTGCACCCAGGATCGCGCATGTAAGCCACGGGGTCATAATCCTGATTTGTTCCCAGTTGGAACCGGCCACGCCGCCCGCCGTCCAAAACATGATGTTTTGCGCCACATTAAAATACAAGGCGATGCCCTGGCTGAGCGCAGCCAGCAGCGCGCTGACCGCAGCGCCCGAGAGCACCAGTCTCATGGGTGTCGCCCCGCCGCGCCGCAGGGACGCGATGCCATACGTAAGCCCCGCGCCTATTGTCGCTCCCATAAAGGAAAACAGGATGAGCCGCATGTAGGACAGTCCGGGGAAAAATGCAAAGCAGATGGAGAGAGCAAAACTTGCCCCGGCGTTTAAACCCATCAATCCGGAATCCGCCATAGGATTGCGGGTCACACCTTGCATAACAGCCCCTGCCACCGCAAAGGCCGCGCCCACCAGTGCGCTGGCCAACACGCGGGGTAGGCGCAGATCCACCACGATCAGGTGCTGTGTATCTTTCGCGTTAAAGTGAAACAAGGCATTCCATACCGAGGACAGCGGGATTTCCGCCGCTCCCCTGGTAATGGAAAACGCCAGAAGCACCGCCAGAAGCCCTGTGCCGCCGGCAATGATCAGCCATGCCGCCCATGCGCGGCTTCCCTTTTTTATTTGATTTAATTGGACCGGCTTTGCCGGGGCATTTGATTGATCCATTGATTATGTATCTCCTCCATATCAAGTACTCACGTGCTGGAACATTGGCTTATTATTGCTGGAACAGTAAAAAGCCGGAGCGCAGGCTTTGGCTAAAAGTTGTGCCCGGCTTAAAGTAGGCAAGGGTGTCTTTACTTGGTCATGCTCTTGACGATGGTTTCAATTCCAAGCTTGATACTCAGGGGGCCATCTGCCCGGACCGCCGCGTCAAGGTGATAAACATGCCCGCTTTTTACGGCGGTTAACGACTGCCATACGGAAGAAGCCTGTGTTTCTTCAGATAGATAACTTTGTTCGTATCCATTCGCTTCCGACCCCAATGAACCGAATAGGAAGATATAATCCGGGTTCATCGCCGCTAAACCCTCCAAAGAAATCGCTTCCCCCTTCTCGGGATAACCGCCCGGAGGCGTCAGCCCAAGGCCATTTTCTTTGTTGAACCACACAGGACTTTCCTCAGAGCCTCTAATGACAAAGTTGCCTTTACTGCCGCTGCTCTCAAATAGTAACGCCACGGTTTTATCGCTATACCCGGAAAGCTTTCTCCTGGATTCAGCAATCAGCGCTTCGATATCCGAAATGTATGCCTCCGCCTTTTTTTCTTCACCGAGGCATTCGGAAAAATCCTTTAACTGTTTCTTCCAATCGGGGCTGTTGAACGTCACCACGGGGGCGATATGTGAAGCTCTCTCGTATAACTTCATATCCAGGTGCCCTGGCTCAGCTGTATATAGAATAAGGTCGGGCTTCAGTTCCACAAGTTTTTCAAGATTTGGCGCCTTGCTTTCTCCCAATTCCTCAATTTGTTCATTCGCGGCGTACGGCTGTAAGGTTCCAAAACCTTTTAATGACCGTTTGGCATAAGTAGACGCAATGGGTGGAGTCTCCAACGCAAACATACTTTCCATAAAACCAAAATCAAGGATCGCAACACTTTCGGGTTTTTTCTCCAGGATTATCTGTTTGCCTAAAGCATCTTTTATTGTTCGCGGCCAGGCCGATTTTTCTGCATTGGCTTTACCGATAGCTTCCGGTGTAGTTGTTACGCTATTGTCCGCAGGTGTCCCGGCGCATCCGGCCAGTACGCCCGCCAATAGGGATAGAGAGACAATCAGCCCTATAAGCTTTTTCATTGTAATTTCCTCCGTTTTGTTTAATCCGATGACTAACCCGCTCTAATACTAACTCAATATTGAAATACGGTTTCAACGCTTAACATAACAGTCAGTATATCAAAACGCAACGTATATTGGAATGGACATAATTACAATCTGCATGGATTTTTGCCGAATTGCATCTTGATGTTTTTCATTGTGCCGGTATATGTGGATACTTGTTTCAGAAGGAGATCAAAAAGCTTCTTCTGACATGAATGCTGCTATGCCCAACCTGGAGGCAGCAGGAGCGAAAATCAGTAGGGCAATATGGAATGCACGCGCAGGTCAAGCGGAAGCAGAAACTAATGTTAGAAAAATGATTGAAGACGGTAACAATATTCAATATACGCTGTTTAAAGATGGATTTACTCCATATTACTTTGATGTACATGCCATTGGTGGCATGTACATCAAAGTAACATTTTCTATGAAAATTTTACATTGTATATCATCAAGAAACCCGCGAATTTCGCGGGTTTCTTGATCTTGACTTTTATAATTAATGTAGGACACTGCGCGTAGTGGAGAACATAACGTTGCCTATACGTCACTATATAGTGTAAAATAAACGAATTACAGAGTTTGTTATAAGGGGAAATTGTTTATGATTCAAACTGCGAATCGTCAACTGACAATTCGATCATTAAAGGGGAAGCTTTTAGCTGCTTATGAATATTTAGTAGAACACAATGATCAAGAAAATGCGGTCAAAGTTAAGCAATTAGCGGGTAAATTAGCAAATGAGGAATTTGCTATTGCATTTTGTGGACATTTTTCTGCAGGAAAATCAACGATAATTAATCGCTTGGTGGGGGAAAATTTACTGCCGTCAAGCCCAATTCCAACCAGTGCCAATCTTGTAAAAGTCAAAGCGGGAGAAGAGTATGTAAAGGTATTTTTTAAAAACGAAAAACCTCGTTTATATCTCGCTCCCTATGATTATAAAATGGTAAAAAACTATTGCAAAGATGGGGATCAAATTCAGGCAATTGAGATTAGCCATTCTGATTCCCCGCTGCCAAGTCAAACCGTTATTATGGATACTCCCGGTATTGATTCTGCAGATGACGCGCATCGTATTGCCACTGAATCTGCCATTCACCTTGCTGATTTGATTTTTTATGTAATGGATTATAATCATGTTCAATCCGAATTGAATTTTATGTTTACAAAAGAGCTAACAGAAGCCGGCAAAGAGGTTTATCTTGTTATTAATCAAGTTGATAAGCATTCCAATCAGGAACTTTCCTTTTCGGAATTTAAAGCAAGTGTGGTTGAATCATTCTCATCATGGGGAGTAAAACCGGCTGCTATTTTTTATACCTCTTTAAAAAAAGATGACCATGAATATAATCAATTTCTAGAGTTGCAGGCTTTTTTGGCGGAGCGGTTACAGGAGAAAGATAGCTTACTCCTTCAATCTATTTTTCATTCTCTGCA
>JAGGAB010000144.1 GCA_017889705.1 Bacillota bacterium
CATTCCTGGTCCTTATCTACCGCCGCCCGAAACTCTGTCCGGCGTTTCGCTAAGTCATTGTCCAAATTACCACCTCCTTTGTGGCAAATTAAAAAGCCCGCTATTTCGCACATGACTGTACTGATAACGGGCCTTTATGAGGCTATAGATTTAAAATGTAGTTATTTAGTAATATTTTTACTGGTTATAATTGAAATTTCTCAACAGCTGTCTGCAAATCAGCCGCTAACATTGCAAGCGCCTGACTGGACGAGGCTATTTCTTGCATAGAAGCAGATTGTTCCTCAGTAGCTGCAGAAACTGTTTGTGCTTCGCTTGCCTCCTGTTTTATAGCCACATCGATTTCTTGAATGGATTTGGCCAATGTCTGATTGCCTGTAGCTATTTTGTGGATCGCATTCGAAATATCCTTAATTTGAACAGAAAGCTGAAGAATAGCATCTACAATATTTTGAAAAGTTTCTCCTGTATTATGGACAAGGGATATGCCTGCTTGAATTCCCGCCGCCCCTGCTTGTGTAGTTTCGACAACCTGAACTAGATTGACTTCATTTTTTTCTACAAGTTCACCGATTTGGCGAGCGGCTTGATCGGACTCCTCCGCTAGTTTACGAACTTCCTCAGCAACAACAGCAAATCCTCGTCCTTGTTCACCTGCCCGCGCTGCTTCAATTGCGGCGTTTAGCGCCAGTAGATTTGTTTGTCCGGCAATGGAAGAAATCAAGGTCACCATTTCTCGTATTTCCTGAGAACTTTTGTTCAATTCAGCAACTGTCATTTGTGTTGTAGCCGTATTTTTCCCAATCTCATTCATTTGCTCAACAGTTTGTGCTACAACTTGCCTACCTTGCTCTGCTACCTGAGAAGTAGCAATTGCAGTATCAGACACGTTGTTTGCTGCTTCGGAAATTTGATTGACTTGTTCTGACATGGTTTTCGCCACCGTCATAATTTGATTAGCAGAATCCGCCTGTATCTCGGCACCACGCGCAATTTCAGTAATGGATCCGGCAACCTGATTAGCCGCATCTGCGGATTGCTGAACACTGGCTGTCAATTCTTCACTGGAGGCAGCTAATTGGCTTGACTGAGATTGGACCTGTTGAACAAGACTACGCAAATTATTATTCATAAGCAATATACTGTCGAATAACTGCCCAAATTCACTTTTATCATGAATCGTCTTTTGTAGGGATTTTAATTTACCACCGGCAATATCTTGGGCAATCTTATTAATGTGTAAAATCGGCTGTACGAAAGTTTTGCTGACCCAAAAAGTAAATCCCAACACAATTAAAAGACATACTCCAGATAAACTTAACAGAATCTTGGATAATTCAGTAGTATCACTGGTAGCATCTGCTTTGGTCGTCACTAGAAGCAACACCCATTTATGACCACCAGGCAGGAGTATAGGATTAAGTGAACCAATTTGAAGTGCCCCTGTAGTGGCATTATACTCCAAATGGATACGAGTATTTTTATCTACAACATCATTAAAGGCATTTACTATCTTCGGATCAAGAATCGAACTACCAAGTTCACCTTTTATTTTGTCAGATATTTCACCGGTTTTCATATTCATATTACCAATGAGTTCGGGCCGAGTAGGATGTGCTAGATATAAACCGTTATCATCAAGCAAGGCACCATACCCGTGTTGTTTGAATTTAATATCTTTAATAATCGGAACTAGCTTATCTAGTGAATAAACACCAATTAGAACACCAGACATTTGGTCACCACTAATAACCGGCACACATAAAGCAACGGAAAGCTTTTGAGTACTACGCGAAAGGAAAACTCCAGAAACATAAGCTTTTTTAGTACTGACTACGTTGTTAAAATATTCACGGTCGGAAACATTAATAACCCTATTGTCATCTGTTACGCCTACTCCATCTAACGAAGCAAAGATAATGTCGTCAAAGTTTATAATTCGTTGGTGGGCTTCTTTTAATACAGGCACTATCTGTGTTTTATCGCCGTTTTGTACTCTCGCCATGCTGGCAATGTCCTCTAACTGGATAAGGGATGTATGTATTTCTCCTTGAACATGGCCAACAGCATCAGACGCAACAGCTTGTTCCGTTTGATTTAAACTTTCTTCCAAATATTTTTCGGAAAAGTAATAGGCAACCCCAGTTACCACCAATAATGTACCAACAACAAGAGCTGCGATGAGAGACATTAGACGAAAACGAATGCTTTGTGTCAATTTCAAAAATGCTCATTCCTTTCCTATTGGTTATCCCAACTAAAAGACAGCATGTATGGTATCTCAAGTTTTTTCTAAATAAAAACAATAAAGCCAATGACTGCCAGGCTGCATTTTAAGCATGCAGCCTGGCAGTCATTGACTTAATATCTTTAGACCCATAGCTTTGCGCCGCTACCTTTCGATAGGTTTGCCAATTAATACAATATTAAGGTGTAAAATGAATTTCTTTCCTCCTTCGCTAATATTTTACTTTCCTATGCTATATTATAACAAATATTTCAAGGTGATTGTTACAATTAGAACAACTTTCATTTATTTCTTTATTTTTTTAAACTGATAGAAAGTTAATAAGTAACAATAATCATCTTTATACCCGTTCTCTTCTCTCCCTCGATCTCCACATACTGAAACGCCGGAACGCAGGCTAGATTAATCCCATGTGGGGCTACATACCCACGGGCAATGGCTACTGCCTTAATAGCTTGGTTGACTGCTCCCGCCCCTATTGCGCTTAGTTCCACATCATTTCCACCTTCCATCACCGCCGCTATTGCACCGGCAACCGAACTAGCATTTGATTTTGCAGATACCTTCAAAGTTTCCATGAATGATACACTCCCTTTTATTTTTATTGATTATTAAAATAACCCACCGCTTAAAGCGATAGGTTACATAGCCATCCAATCTTTAGTTTTCTTTTCTCTTTTACGCCACCGGTCTTTTGGCTTCTCCGGCTCTGCTAGCTGCGGGGTATATGGACGTGATAGGCAGGCATACCCTACCAAGTCGTTCATGTGATCTTCGCCGTTTGTATCCACCTTTTCCGGGTCATGCTTATCGTGCGTAAGGTTAGGTATTGTCCTGATCGCATGAATG
>JAGGAB010000012.1 GCA_017889705.1 Bacillota bacterium
CATTGCTGTAGATGTAGTTAGTGCAGATGTTTCGGCTTCATGTACCGGTAATGCTGCTAGTGCAACAAAGCTAGAGACTGCAAGGAATATTAATGGTGTGGCTTTTGACGGGTCGGCAGATATTATAATTACTCAGGTATATGGAAAAGATATTGCCACTACCGATCTGATTCAAGCAGCTATGCCGGCCGGAGCAATCATTATTTGGTCTGGTAGTATTGCTACTATTCCTACAGGCTGGCAACTATGTGATGGTTCTAACGGCACACCCGATCTACGTAGTAGATTTATCGTTGGTGCCGGGAGTGATACTGGTTCTTATACTGCTGGCACTAATGGCATTGGCACCGGATATTATACTCCCGGTGCAATAGGTGGTGAGGACTTACATCAACTTATTATCAGTGAAATGCCTAGCCATTCACATAGGGTATTAGAATCTGCATCTGGGGATGGAAGTTATCATGGATTTATGGTAGATACTAGTATTGCTTATAATTACATACCTGGATCGCCTTCATTTCTACAAGCTACAGGTGGCGGTCAAGCGCATGAAAACCGTCCTCCATATTATGCATTAGCTTATATTATGCGGATTGCATAGTTTAATCGGGCTATATAGAGACTGTAGCCGCCTACCGGGTTCCGCCCTGGTGGGCGGTTTTTGGTTTTTAATTCACTCTCAACCTAGCGGTTTGGGGTGGGTACTCAAATAGATAATCAACGGTGCAGGCCCTTAGCAAATTTTAAAAAAGAGGGTTGAGCCATTTAAAAAGACAGTTGATTTGAATGTATATAAATGAAAGCCGATATACAGGAAACACATATTGATAATAGAGTTTCTTGGCTATGTTGGATTTCAAAAAAATAATTTAGGAGGAGTGTTCAATGGCTTATATAGTTGATGATTACACGATTTCGTTACTCCATTTTGAGGATGGGATAACAGATGAGACAGGTAAAACATGGACAGCATACAATGGTGCGACTGTAAGTACTGCTAAAAGTAAATTAGGTACAAGCAGTTTATATTTAGATGGTGTTAATCAATATTTGAGGTTACCATATGATTCAAGTTTTGATTTTAGTTTGAGTGACTTTACAGTTGATTTTTATATTTATTTACCGTCAAGTCAAGCAATTAAAGTAATGGCTAGTATGAATGCTTCTAATGAATTAGATGCTTCAGACATACAATGGGGTATATTTACAAATTCGTCTGGGAGCATACAAGCGGAGGTATGTAAAGGAACTACACAATACAAGTCATCTGCATGTGCTGTTACTATTGGTGAGTGGCATCATGTGGCTATTGTAAAAAATGGAACAAATTTATTGCAATTTATTAATGGAGTTTTAACTTCGACAACAGCATGTTCTGCAAGTATTAATTCGGAAACGTCTTTTGGCATAACTATAGGATACTATCCGTATGGTAGCACATATATAAATTGCTATATTGATGAATTTCGAATTTCCAATATTGCTCGATGGACGTCTGACTTTAATCCTGATGCACCTACAGATTTAACCGCTACAGCGGGCGACGCCCAAGTGACTCTTTCATGGACAGCAGTAACCGGTGCAATGAGTTACATTGTTAAACGCGCAACCACTTCTGGAGGGACATATACGACCATAGCCAGCGGAATAACTGATACGAGTTATGTGGATACTGATGTCATTAATGGCACGACTTATTATTATGTAGTTACAGCAGTGAATGACTATGGTGAAAGTGATAATTCAAATGAAGCGTCTGCTACACCGCAAGCAGCGGAAAAAGCATTGCTTCTAATTGAAATGGTTGACGGTTTGCAAAAAGAGTATGAGCTTACCGAAACTGAGATCGAAACATTCCTTGCTTGGTTCATTGCTCGAGATGGTGGGTCTGGAGCTCCTTACTATGAGATTAATAAAGACTTCAATATTAAACCGTTTACTGGTCGGACAGATTATTTGGTATTTGACAAAATACAGAACGTTGAAGTTATGCAGTATGCCATAACTTCAACGAGTTCAAATGTATCGACCACCGCGGAAACGACAGATACCGTTCTTTTGGCAATTACTATGTTTAATGGCGAATGCAAGGAATATGAACTTTCTGAAACTGAAGTCGAAGCATTTATTACTTGGTATACTACCAAAGATGGAGGTTCTGGGAACCCATATTATGAATTTAGCAAGGATTATAATATCGGACCATTTACCAGTCGAACGGATTATCTGGTCTTCGATAAGATTCAAAACTTTGAAGTAATGGAATATAATGAGTAATTTTATGCCGCCTGCCGGGTTCGCCTGGTGGGCGCCTTTTATATTTGTATTTTTTACTACAGTGTGGTAATATTTGTAGAAATAGTTAATTGTTTATTAAGAGGGGGATGATTTAAATGATTAAAGCTTTAGGTCGTATAGTACCTTTAGTTATTTCAATAATCGCCGCTCGATTTGGACGCCCAAGGAAAAAAGTAAAAGAAGTAGTAAATGTAAAATATCCCGTGCATAAGAAAGCAAGTTGATTAGTCGCTCTGTCCTTCTGGATGGGGCGATTTTTTTCGGATTTCATACATGGAATAATTTTTAATAAAAATGCGGAATATTTTTAGGAATAATTTTCTTGAAAATATCAAAAACATATGTTATGCTATACAATATAGTAAAGGAGGGCGAGCTAGTGTCTTTTAATAAGAATCATTACATAGATGAAGAATCTGTACGTGAGCATTTAACAGAGGAACGATTAGAAATCTTTTATAATTGTATATCAGCCTCTATAAATTATTATCAAGAAAAACATAAGGATGATGGTCACATATTCTTACCACGGACAAAGGCTAATGCAATTAATGATATTATGGCGAATAATATCAAAAAGTCTTTTGAAAGTGACCCCGACGTTTATATATTTTATGCGAGAGGGAGATCGCTTCGTTTAAGTATTAATAATGGAGCTGTAGTTGTCCGTTTTAAAAAAATGGACAAAAATATGACTACGCATAATATCCCGACACAACAGGCATTGGATTTTAATGAACAATTGACATTGTTCGGTAATTCTATTAATATTAATGCCGGATATATTTCAACTGGTTTTGACCACAAAATTGTTGTAGCTTGTCCAGAAAATAATAATCAAAATTTTTGGGCATGGGAAGTGGAATCAGCAGTCGCAAATCTTGAGAATGTTACAATATTCCCTGTTGCGATATCTGCCCAATCTACAGCATTACCAAAACGCAAAGTGGTTCCTAGAAGGGAGAAGAAAGAGCATGAAGGAGTTAACGAATAATACTCATCAAGTTAATCCTTGTATGATTACTTTAGCTAGAGAGACAAGAGGATTAACACAAAGTGATTTGGCGAACATGCTTTCAATAACGCAAGGAAAGTTGTCTAAAATTGAAAGCGGTTTTTTGCAAGTATCAGATGAGGATTTAGTTTCAATCTCTAATGTTCTAAAATATCCAAAACACTTTTTCTTTCAGGATGACCCAATTTATGGTCCGGGAGTAAGTGAGTTATTTCATAGAAAGCGTCAGGCTATATCGACCAAACTGCTAAAAAAGAACCATGCGATTGTTCAGCTACGGCACATGCAGATTTCAAGGTTATTGAAATCGGTAGATATTGGATCGATTAATATAAAACCTCAAGACATAGACGAGCCGGGAGCGCCTACACCCGAAGAAGTAGCTAGAATGACAAGGGCTATGTGGAATTTACCAAACGGTCCTATTAATAACATGGTTGAAGTTATAGAAAACGCCGGCGGAATAGTTATACCATACGATTTAGATACCAATAAAATTGATGCTATGAGTCGGTGGATACCAGGAAGTCCCCCATTATTTTTTATTAATACACGGATGCCAATGGATAGAATCCGTTTTACATTGGGGCACGAGTTGGGGCATGTTATTATGCATACAACTCCAAATTCTGATATGGAAAGTCAGGCAGATGCTTTTGCTGCTGAATTTTTGATGCCTAGTAAAGATATTAGAACTTCACTGGACAATTTGACCTTGGAAAAGTTAGCATCACTTAAACGACTCTGGAAAGTATCAATGGCTGCCTTGATATATCGTGCGAAGGAATTAAATAAGATCACTGAAAATCAAGCACGTTATTTATATATGCAAATGGCAAGGCTTGGTTATAAAACAAGGGAACCGGAATCCTTAGAACCCCCGAAAGAGCAGCCGCAACTTTTTTACGATTTGGCTAAAGTTCATTTGGAGGATTTAGGTTATACTGATACTGAGCTTAGTATATTATTGAGTTTAAATGAAGATGAATTCAAGGGCATTTATAAACATAGCACCCGTCGCTTGGCTGTTGTACGGTGATTTTTGTGGCACAAAGATGAGGAGGGATTTAATGCGTAACATAATATATTTCTTTATTATTTTTGGATTATTGAGCGTTGCTACTTATATTTTTGAGTTTTTAAATCCAGCTTTTGCATCATTTTTAGGTTGCATAATGATGGGATTTATCGTTTTTTCAATGCGAATATACTATGCAGATAATGGAAATGAAAGGCGAATTTTGTTTTTCAAAGGATTAGCTTTAGGCTTTGGTTTTTATACACTAAAATTATTTATGCAAGATTTTTTGCCAAAACTAATTAATTAAACTGTATCTCGGCCGCACCCTCCCCGGTGCGGTTTTTTCCATTTTATACCCTCTTTACACCTGCGAACATTTGTTCTATAATGATAAACAAACAAATGTTCTGCATTGGGGGCAATACTTTGAGCCGTACAATCTTGCACGTTGACCTTAACAATTTCTATGCAAGCGTTGAATGCTTGTATCGCCCTGGAATCCGTGACAAACCAGTTATAGTCTGCGGTGATGCCGAATCACGCCACGGAATAGTTTTGGCTAAAAATCAGATTGCAAAACAGGCCAGTGTGAAAACTGGTGATGTGATTTGGGAAGCAAAATTAAAATGTCCGGGATTGGTGCAAGTATCAGCTGATTTTAAAAAGTATCTTCGGTTTTCACGGATGGCCCGGCAGATATATGGCAATTACACTGACCAGATTGAATCATTCGGTATTGATGAAGCCTGGCTCGATGTGACTGGATCAACTAAGCTGTTTGGCTCAGGCCAGGAAATTGCCGACAAAATCCGGCAGCGATTTAAATCAGAGCTTGGCCTCACCGCATCCGCTGGAGTTTCCTTCAATAAAATATTTGCCAAACTCGGCTCAGACATGAAAAAGCCCGACGCCACCACTGTTATTACTCAGGGTGATTATCGGGATAAGGTTTGGCCGCTGCCTGTGGGCGAGCTGCTATATGTCGGCCGATCCACACGACAAAAACTAAATAACCGTGGAATCTATACAATCGGCGATCTGGCCAACCGTGATGTTCATCGGTTGCGCTTGCTGCTGGGAGTATGGGGCGAAACACTCTGGAGCTTTGCAAATGGTTTAGATGCGGCGCCGGTCAGACTGAACGGCGATGAATCCATTGTTAAGTCTGTCGGTAACAGTACCACAACAGTACGGGATTTGACTAATGACACTGATGTAAAACTAATTGTTTATGTGCTGGCCGAAAGCGTGGCGGCCCGGCTCCGAAAACATGGCTTAAAGTGTAAAACCGTTGCAATCCACGTCCGGGATAAAGATTTGCACTCGTTTGATCGGCAAGGTCAGTTGATGGCGCCGACATATGTGTCTAATGATATTGCCGAAAAAGCCATGGAGCTATTTGTCGCAAATTATACCTGGGATAAACCGATTCGCAGCCTGGGCGTGCGTGGTGCTGATTTGGTGACGGCAACCGGTCATGTACAGATAGGTCTCTTTGATGGTGACAACTTAGAATCAGAAACTCTTGAAAAAACGATTGACGGATTACGACGGCGGTTTGGGCATTACAGCGTGCAGCGCTGCGCTATGTTGCTGGATCGGCAGTTGACCGGATTCAACCCGAAGGAAGACCATGTTATTCATCCAGTATCATATTTTAAGTAGAAGGTGAGTTAAGTGGGGAAAGTATTTGTACAGATCACAGCTGAGCATGATACAAACGGGATGATTAAGCCTACTGTGTTACACTGGTCGGACGGTCGAAAATGGGAGATTGAAAAAGTATTTGATGTTCGTATGGCAGTGTCATTGAAAGCTGGCGGCCAGGGACTAAGGTATACCTGTAGAATTGCAAACAAGCAGGTATATTTATTTTGTGATGATGGCAAATGGTTTATTGAGAAATAACTCCAGGAACGATATTGACAAAATTATCAGCACAACGTATAATTGCTTTGATAAATGCGAGGTTGCATAAGTGCACCTCGTTTATTTTATTTTAGAAAGGTGTTTATCATGGAAAATGCTAATAAGATTGATTTTAGTATGAGCGAAGAAGAATTTCAAAAATTGTTGGACGAACTATCTAATGTTGTAAATATGGAATTTAGAAAAGAAGACAATATAGTAGATAATAAAACACCAAAGTGTGCCTAACACACTAAGCATAAAAAATACCCACGGTGTGTAACCGAGGGTATTTTTCATTTGGTCAGCTATCATATTTAAGATAATTAACGAGTAACTAAGTAAAGCATATCATTGCTTGCTTCTACGGACCTAACATCCTCCGCGGTCATGCCTCCACCCCAGGCTTTAGCCGCAGATTGTATATCATCTTTCGTAGCAATACCAAGTGCAGCTTTACTCATGAAGCTTATTGTTACATAGTCTGCCGCTGAAATAAGATTATTTTTATATAACGAACTATAATAATTAAGATTATAGTTTGCAATTTCTTTATTGGTGCCGAATCGTGTCTCATATTCTTGCATATCTGCTTTTGTTACAGTCCCGTTTATTACTTTGCGCTGAAAAATAGTAAACCATATGCCATTGCCTAGTTCAAAGCTATCATTGGCACTACTTATAGCGGTCGTTTCTGACGTGTCTTTTGTTTTGGTAGTATCAGTATAATAACTGCTACTTTCGGTGTTCGTTTGAGTTTTTGTTGTATGAGTATATTTATCACTACTGATATTACCGCTAGCACTTACAGAAGTATTTGTTGTTTGTGAATTTAGTTTATTGTTAATTAGGCTGCTATTTCCTATTTCTACGGCCTTAACATCCTCTGAGGTCAATCCACCGCCCCAAGCTTTTGCTGCAGCTTGTATATCATCTGATGTAGCAATACCAAGTGCAGCTTTACTCATGAAGCTTATTGATACATAGTCTGTCGCTGAGATAAGACCGCTATTATATAATGAAGTATAATATTCAAGATTATATTTTGCAGTTTCCTTGTTGGTTCCAAATCGTCTCTCGTATTCTTTCATGTCTGCTTCCGTGACAGTACTATTTACTACTTTATTTTGAAAAATACTAAACCATGCTCCATTGCCTAGTTCAAAGCTATCGCCATCCGCATTACTATAGCTTGATGTATTTGTTGTTTCAGATGTAGTTTCCTGATTAGCACTAGTTTGATTTAAAGTTTGGGTGTAAGTATTCACTTGTGTTGTGTTCTGGCTTACAGCTGAAATGCTCATTTTCTTATACTCCTCACTAATAATTTCTGGTAAAAATTGGAATGACTAACGGGTGGATATTATTTACATTACAGTAAATATATCGAAGAAAATGTTAAGAAAATATTAAGCATTATTAGTTTGATTTAGATGGTAACACTAAAGGGATGGAGCAGGTAATTGTAGATAATTAGCCGTTATTGGGAGCAACGGCTTTATAAATATAGAGTGTTTTATTGAGCAAAAGGATTTTTCAAACTAATGTATAATTAATACGTAAATTAATATTTAACAAACTTTACAAAAGGAAAGAACGCAAAGCCATGGGGCTAACGATCTTTTACAATCTATGATTGCCAGGTTGCACTGTATGGTACCGTGCTTCTGGCAATTTTTATTATATAAATTATGAGTCGCTTGATGACTTAAGATAAAGCCGGTAAAGAGCAACCAATATTCCACATGATAAAGTATTCAATTCAAGGACATTTGCCGAGTTTTTCTGTATTTCTCACACGAACGTACGAAGTTTCCTTCTATTATATATAGTACAATTTTTAAAGTACTAAATCGGCGGTTGTTTTTGTCAGCAGGAAACTATAATACTACATAGAATATTTTATATAATCTAGGTAAGGAAACAATAGTGTTAATGATTCACTCGAAGGTTCTACAATTTCACTTTCCCACCAGCGGATAGTTTTTTCGTGGACACCAAGTACAGATGCAAACTCCCTTTTGGTGAATCCATGATATAGCCGACACTTTTTTATACGTTGTGCTAAAGTTTCTTCTGGCAAATTCTCAAAGCAACCTAACCACCAAATAGGTTGCTCTAATATAATAGAAAGCCTTTTTAAAGTATTAATTTCAACAGGCTTACCGTTTTCGGCGCGTGACACAGTTGGCTCATGTAAGCCTGCCCGTTCTGCTACTTGCTTTATGGTCAGGTTCTTTTTATACCGTGCCCAACGAGTACGCTCGGCCGGAGTATCACCTGGAGGTGGAAGACTAGATTGCAAACTAGTACATTTAATTAAATCGCCATCAAGGTTGTTCTCTGCACGGATGTCCGTGCGGATTTAGTTCTGACCCGACACGCGAGTGTAGTTGCACATTCGGCGATATTCGCCGGTATCAAAAGAAAATATCAGGACCGCTATTAGATCGTTTAGACATAAAAATCCATGTGCCACGACTTGAATATAACGACTTGGTAAAAAATACAGCGCAAGAGTCATCGGCCATAATCCGGCAGAGGGTAGAAACTGCTAGAGTAACTCAATACAAGCGTCTTCAAGAGTTTGGTTTGTATGCAAATGCGCAGATGGAGCATAATCATATTAAGAGGCTTTGCAAGCTGACACCGGACTCCATAGCGCTTCTCAAGCAGGCATTTATTAAGATGAGTCTTAGTGCACGAGGTTATGACCGAATAATAAAAGTTGCACAGACTATTGCCGATTTGGATTTTAAAGAACAAATTGAAGCAAGCCATATTGCGGAAGCAATTCAATTTCGCAGTGATTTTCAAACAATATCCAGAAAGTAATAAAATACAGTAAGGGTTAATTAGAATAGGCTTGCATGGTTATCAAAATTGTAGAGAGGTGTTTTCGATGAACAAAACTATATGGATTATTATTGCAATTGTTGGCGCACTGCTGGTAAGTGCTATGTTCAGTTATAATACACTTGTTAGTGTGAATGAAAGTGTTAACGGCAAATGGAGCCAAATTGAAAATCAGTTGCAACGTCGCGCTGATTTAATTCCCAATTTAGTTAACACGGTAAAAGGTTATGCTGCTCATGAGCAGCAGGCAATTCAAGCGGTTGCGGATGCGCGGGCAAAGCTGACCGGGGCACAAGGCCCGGCAGGCAAAGCTGAAGCCAATGCTGAACTGACCTCAGCTCTCAGCCGGTTGTTGGTAGTTGTTGAAAATTATCCAAATCTCAAGGCTGATCAAAATTTCCGTGCTCTCATGGATGAACTCAGCGGAACTGAAAATCGAATTGCCGTAGCAAGGAAAGATTATAATGACAGCGTACAAGCGTATAACGTAAAAATCCGCTCTTTGCCAACAAGCTTATTTGCCGGCATGATGGGCTTTACTCCTAAAGAATACTTCAAAGCTGAAGAAGGTGCCAAACAAGTTCCGCAGGTTAAATTTTAATTTGCCAGGCGAAGGGAGTATTTATGAAAAAGCGTTTAGCTTGGCTGGTTTTGGTGGGATATCTACTATTAGCGGCTGTCGCCTGGGCACAACCACAGATTCCTCCGGCTCCGACGCACAGCATATATGTTCAGGATTATGCTGGAATACTTGATGCTGAAACTAAAAATAAAATTAACAGTTTAGGCAGTAAGCTTGCTGCTAAGACCAAAGCGCAAATTGTCGTGGTAACAATCAATTCACTTGAAGGAGCCACGGTGGAGAACTATGCACTTGAACTGCTTAGACAGTGGGGGATTGGTGACAAGCAGCTGAATAATGGTGTATTGCTGCTGATTGCAGCAAATGATCGACAATCCCGGATAGAAGTAGGTTATGGTTTGGAAGGGACGCTCAATGATGCCAAAACGGGCGCTGTTCAAGATAATTATATGATACCTTATTTTGCCGCTAATGATTATAATAAGGGTGTTTGGAATGGTTATCAGGCATTAGTTAGTATTGCAGCCAAAGAGTATAACCTCGATATAACTACTGATGCAAAACCCGTTAAATCTCATTCGGCTACCAATCAATCTTGGTTCGATACATTGCCGTGGTGGGCACAAGTGGCGCTTGCTGCCAGCGTATTAGTCTTATTTATCTTTGATTGGCTATTTCTTGGTGGAAGTATCACATATCTTATTCTTTCTCTATTAAGATTTCGCGGCGGCGGCAGCGGCGGTGGTGGTTTTGGCGGCGGCTCGGGCGGCGGTGGCGGCTCTAGCCGAAAATGGTAGTCTTGGTTTCCTAGTAGACTAATGGCCGTAGAAAGAAGGGGGATTTTTGGAACAGGCATCATTGTTAGATTGTTTTTCACGGGTTGCCCCATATATTCCGCAATTAGTAAGTGGAAAAGTAGGTATGGTTGTCAGTGATAAAGACAAATGGATAGTGTCTTATTCCATCCCGGAACTTGCCGGGCAAGTCGTTGCCGGCCAGCCGGTCAGAAAAGGGTCTGCTGCTTATAAAGCTATGCAGCAAGGCGAGCGGATAATTACTGAGGTGGGCAGTGAGGTTTACGGTATTCCTTATATTGCGATTAGCTTGCCAATACGTAATGAAATTGGAGAAATAATTGGTGCGGTAGCTATCCATGAATCCTTGGAACGTCAAGAACTGTTAACCACTGCAGCTAAACAATTGTCCAACTCTGCTACGGAAATGGCTTCGGCTATTCAGTCCATTCTTGCACAAGCCGAAGAGGTAGCGGCAAGTGGTCGTTATCTTAAAGAATTGTCTGATACTGCAAATAAAGAAGTTGCCGGTACTGATTCTGTTGTCGGCTTTATTCAGAATGTCGCCAGTCAGACAAATTTGCTTGGTCTTAATGCGGCAATAGAGGCTGCGAGAGTTGGTGAGATGGGCCGGGGATTTGGCGTAGTCGCCGAAGAGGTTCGAAAATTGGCTTCCAACAGCGCTAGTTCGGCGACTCAAATAACGACAATACTCAATACTATCAAGAAATCAATTGAAAAAATCAGTCTGGAAATAGGCCAAATGGGTTCTATTACTGAACATCAGGCCAATACGGTTCAGGATTTAACATCGCATAGTCAAATGCTTATGGCTATGTCTGAACAACTGGCAAATTTAGCAGCTAACATGGCTGCTAATGAGCAAAAATGAACAAAAAAGGTGAAGCACCCATGGGGTTACTTCACCTTTTCCTATTTTACCAAAGACAACCTGGGATTTGGACGGTACATTCGACCGACTTTACCACCGGGCTTACCATCTACCATAACTACATCTGCTGTAAAATTAATATTGTCATTAAATAAACTGCTGCCTACAGCATAAACATCAACTGGAACATTTGTCGCTTCAAACTGCTTAATGCGTTCAACATTAAAGCCGCCTGATACCATTATTTTTACATGATTAAAACCTTCGCGGTCAAGAGCCTGGCGGACGTTTATAACTAGCTGTGGACAGACGCCTGTAGGTTTAAATGTACCCATATAAGGTAGCACTGATGCATCTATAAGTGTATCGGCCGTATCAAGACGAACCGCGCTTAATGTATCACCCATTTCCCGGGCTACAGCTAGAGCGGTGGCCACACAGTCATTGGAAAAATCGACTAGCGCAACCCGACCGATGCGTCGGTCTGTATGGGCATCAAAAGCTTTTGTGGCTCTTACCGTATCGCCGGCATAGGCAGAAATTAATGCATGAGGAATAGTGCCAAGTGCTTCGGCACCCCATATTGAACCATTAGCTGGGGTAGAAACACCAAATACGCCACCAATATGAGCTGCATAGCCATCAGCTGCCTGAACCGCATAATGATCAAACCGGGAAGGGAAAAACAAAACAGGTTTGCCATTGGCAGCCTGGACTACTCGACGCACATTGGTGGCGATTTTACTTTGGCGGGAGAGTGATCCCAAATACACTGTTTCCAGGTGTGAAAAGTTTGCCAAATCGCCCTCGATAGTTAGAACTGTTTCCCAGGGTTCAACCTGGTCGCCGTCATATAAAGCATGAATAACTAAACTGTCAGGATCATGGGCACATTTCTTTATAATGGCAATAGCTTCATCAAGGCCACATACAACGGCATTTTGCCGCTGAAAGACCTGCATTAATACTCGCGGATGATGATGGTCTTTAACCAAAATTTCTTGAGTACGCAAAAAATAGCTGTCGCTGAAAAAACCATTTTTTATCTGTTCAACAGGGAGATGAAAAAGGTCAGGCGATAGGCGTTGTTTCATAATTGGCCTCCTAGATATTGCAAATCTAATGATAATTATCGAAAATTTGCATAATAATCTTTATTCTACATAATTTTATGATACAATAAAAACATATTTTTCCGCAATAGGGAGGATGACTATGCAGTATAATATGCGGGTAATAGAAATAAAAAGCCAGAGCCAGGCTCGCCAAGAAGTGGAAACCGTTCGGTGTGACCCGGCCGGAGCCGCTATTATGTCAAATAAAGCTGCCTTTAAGACAATTAAAGTTGAAAATGTGGTCAGTAAGGCTGCGCTTATCCTAAAGCAGACCTTTCTTTCTAAAGGTGGTGAGGCGTCAGTTTCCCGAGGCGCTGCTGATTATAGTGACCCATATACAGATGTATTGTTAAGTGGCACGTTAAAACATTTTAAACAGTGTATTCCTCAATTGAAGGTTCAGCCGTGGGGGCTAAAAAAGCTGGCAGAAGAGCTGGAAGCGGTAATTGCTGCTGATGAAAAGTTTCCGCAACGCACGTACAAGCTTGGAGCGCACACACTAACGATTTCTCCGGAAAAAACATTAATTATGGGTATATTGAATTTTACGCCAGATTCTTTTTCCGACGGCGGCAAGTTTAATAATATGGATGCTGCCTTAAAGCATGTTGAGCAAATGATTGAGGCCGGTGCAGATATTATTGACATTGGTGCTGAGTCTACCAGACCCTATGGTTCACAAAAAATCACCGCAGATGCAGAACTGGCAAGATTAATGCCAGTGTTAGAAAAGGTTCTCAATATCTCTAGTATACCAGTTTCTATCGATACTTATAAAGCCAGTGTTGCCCGGAATGCTTTAAAAGCCGGCGCTCATATCATTAATGACATCTGGGGGCTGCAGTATGATCCGGAAATGGCAAATGTTGTAGCTGAATACAATGCGCCGGTAATTATCATGTATAATCAAGGTGAAGCCGATTATCAGAGAGACATTATGTCTCATATGCTTGAAGTTTTACGGCGTAGTATTGAACTTGGTGAGCAAGCGGGAATTAGTTCCGACAATTTTATCGTTGATCCAGGTATTGGCTTTGTGAAAAAATTATCGGACAATTTTACGATTATGTCCCGGTTAGATGAACTTAGATCACTGGGGTGTCCAGTACTTTTAGGCACTTCGCGTAAACGGTTTATCGGTGAGACTTTAAATGTCCCGGCCGATGACAGGGTGGAAGGAACCGCAGCTACCGTGGCGTTAGGCATTGCTAAAGGGGCAAATATTATTCGCGTACATGATGTAAGAGAAATGGCCCGGGTTGCGCGCATGACTGACGCAATCATTAAAGCAAAATATCAATAGGGGGAGATAACATGAGTCACAGAGTAACTTTAAAAAACATGGTATTTTACGGATTTCACGGCGTATACGAATTTGAACGGGAATTGGGGCAGCGCTTTTATGTTGACCTTGATATGAAAGCCGATTTGAGCAAGGCTGGGAAAAGTGACAATCTTCAGGAGACTGTAGATTATGTAGGAATATATAATTTGACGAAAGAAATCGTAGAAAATCAACGGTTTCAGCTTCTGGAAGCATTGACGTATCAGATTGGCGGCGAGGTTTTGCGCTTACATCCTATTGTGGAAGAAGTGGTTGTACGGGTACGAAAACCTGCGGTGCCAATTGCCGCGGCACTTGATTATGTTGAGGTTGAATCTGTGCGGAGACGAGAATAATGATTATTTTGGGATTGGGTTCTAATATCAGTGATGTTTTGCGTACCAGAGAAGAAAATATTGCTATGGCAATCAGCCTGCTGGATAGTCATCCAATGGTGTCTGTTGAAAAAGTATCTCGATTGTACGAAACAGAACCGGTAGGTCTAAAGGAACAGCCCAATTTCCTCAATGCTGTTGCGGCAGTTGCTACCGACTTACCGCCGCTGGAACTGCTTGCTCTTTGTCTGGAAACAGAAAAACAGATGGGAAGAGTTCGCGAATTACGGTGGGGGCCGCGCAACATTGACATTGATCTTTTGGTATATCATGATGTAGAGATAACTACTACTGCACTTGAGCTGCCGCACCCGCGTATGCCGGAAAGAAAATTTGTTTTAATTCCATTAGCGGAGATTGCCGGTACTGCTCGGATATATAAGGGTAAGACTACTCAAGAATTGTTAATGTCTACAACTGATGACAGTCCAGTTAACGTTTATGGCAGAATTGAACGTTATGAGCAGGTGGTTGCGCTTGGCTAAACGTATTTTGTTTATTAGCGCCCCCATCGGAGCCGGTCATATTCGGGCAGCGCAGGCAGTTAGTCAGATTCTGCGGGAAGAGTATGCTTGCCAGACAGAGTTGTGTAATGTATTTGATTTTTTTCCACGTGTCATTGGGCAGGCAATACTTACCGCTTATTTAAAAATTCTCGAGGTAGTTCCAGTTCTTTACGGAACTGCTTATAGATGGGGAAATCAAAGCCGCATAGCACTCCAGGGACGGGAATTCATTAGCCGCTTTCTTGCTGGACGAATGTTACATTATATTCGTACGTTTCAGCCGGAAATCATTGTATGTACTCATGCTACCCCGGCCGGGTTGGTGGCATGGCTAAAAAGAAAGGGCTTAATTACGGTTCCGGTGGCGGCTGTTATTACCGATTTTGTTGTTCATCGGCTGTGGGTGTATTCTGAAATCGACTATTATTTTGTCGCTCATAATGCGATGGTCCAATATTTACAACACTATGGAATTGCCGCAGATACTGTTGCTGTTACCGGAATTCCTGTTAGTAGCAACTTTACTACCGAAAGTAACAAGGCAACCTTATTTGCAAAACTAGGGCTCTTGCCGGAGCGAAAGACCGTTATGATTATGGGGGGCGGTGCAGGCGCCTTGCCAATAGCGAAAATCCTGAATATATGTAATCAAATTGATGAACCGTTGCAATTAATTGCAGTAACGGGAAAGAATCAGGCACTTTATCGGGAAATTGCTCAGCTCTCCGCCAAAAGTAAGCACCAGGTTAACATTTATGGTTTTGTAGATAATGTGCATGAACTTATGAGTGTTGCGGATTTATTAATATCTAAGCCTGGCGGTATGAGCTCGGCAGAGGCCTTAACCAAGGGCGTACCGCTGCTTATCTTTCGGCCTATTCCGGGGCAGGAAGAAGCGAATACCCAATTCTTATTAGACAGTCATGCCGCACTCAGGGCGGATTCGCTGTCAGACTTAAAAACGATTTTACATAGGCTATTATTTGAGAATAATAATGAGCTGGCGACTTTGTGCAAACAGGCGACTGTTATGGGACGACCTAATGCAGCAGCAGAAATTGCAAAAAAGATTAATATATATGCAATTTCTGCGCAAAAATGTTAATTTGTTTAAAAAAATGTTAAATTAGGACTACAAGCTATTGACCTTTGCAATTTACTCCGGGTATAATTGCTAGTATTACGATTTACCAAGTATTTACTTGTGCTATTGGCGTTTCAATTTAGCTAGATGTGGAGGAACTGGTATGGAACAATTTTACTTGGCGGCACTTCAGGGTGTGCCTGGTATTGGCAGTTCACGCATTAATGCCCTGGTTGATTATTTTGGTAGCGCCCGGCAGGCTTGGTTGGCTGACCAGGGCGATTTGTTTTTATCCAGATGCCTTGATAACACAGGGTGTAATAATTTACTTGGTCAAAAGGATAAGATAGATGTATACAAACTAGCTGAAGTATTAACTAAGAAACATATTTCGCTTTGTTGTTTGTCAGATGCAGATTATCCGGTATTGTTGCGACGCAGCTTTAATCCGCCTTATGTTTTATATTATCGCGGCGATTTGCCGCAAAATGATAAACTTATTGCAATTGTGGGCTCGCGCAAACCGACAGTATATGGGAAGAATGTTGCCGGGATGCTGGCAGTCGCCTTGGCAGAAGATCAGGTTGGCGTTGTAAGCGGAGCTGCTAGAGGAATTGATACAGCCGCTCATATAGGTGCTTTAGAGCGAGGGTATACAATTGCCGTGCTTGGTTCAGGTGTGGATGTTGCATATCCCCCGGAAAATGCAAAGCTTCTAAATAATATTGCTGAACGTGGCGCCGTAATCTCAGAATATGCACCTGGTGTTATGGCACATCCTGGACACTTTCCTGCACGTAACCGCATTATTAGTGGTCTTTCCCGCGGGGTTGTTGTTGTGGAAGCTGCAGAAAAGAGCGGTTCGTTGATAACGGCTGACTTTGCATTAGAAGAAGGCCGAGATGTTTTTGCTGTACCAGGCAGTATTTTTGCAGATAGCAGTAACGGTACAAACAATCTTATAAAACAAGGCGCTAAGCTTGTTGATAGTGCCCGGGACATTCTATTGGAGTATGGCTGGGAGGAGACGGAGAGTCAGCATAATCAGGCAGAGCCTGAGTTGACTCAAACAGAGAAAAACGTGTATAGTTTATTGAATTATGAAGAGCCTATAGGAATTGAAGAAATTGTAACTAAATTGAGTGTACCGCCTGCAACGGCTGCATATATATTATTGCAACTTTCATTACGAGGTTTGACGGTCGAACATAGCGAACAGCGCTATACCCGTACCGCCAGGGAGGGAATTAAGTGAGCAAAGCTCTGGTTGTCGTAGAATCCCCGGCTAAAGCCAAGACAATTGAAAAATTTCTTGGTAAAAATTATACAGTTAAAGCTTCTATGGGACATTTGCGGGATTTGCCCAAAAGTCAGTTTGGTGTTAACCTCGAAAACAACTTTGAACCCAAATATATTAATATTCGAGGAAAAGGCGACCTTATAAAAAGCTTAAAAGAAGCTGCCAAAAGCGCTGACACCGTCTATCTGGCGACAGACCCGGATCGCGAAGGGGAAGCCATTGCCTGGCATTTGGCTCATATCCTCGATATTCAGGAAAAAACGACCTGCCGGATTGAATTTAATGAGATTACCAAGACTGCCATTCAACAGGCAGTCAAAAAACCGCGACCGATTAATTTGCCACGGGTATACGCGCAGCAAGCCCGGCGAATATTGGATAGAATAGTGGGCTATAAACTTAGTCCGCTTCTATGGAGAAAAGTACGCAAAGGCCTAAGCGCCGGGCGGGTTCAGTCGGTGACCGTTCGGCTTATCTGTGACAGAGAAAAAGAGATTCAGGGTTTTGTCCCCGAAGAATACTGGACAGTAACGGCTAAACTAAAGGAAAAGAATAATACCAAACCTTTTGATGCTGAACTAGTTGTCATCGACGGCAAAAAAGCCGTTATTAATAACGAAGAGCAGGCTGAAAAAATTACTGACGACTTACAGCAAGTGGAATATATAGTGCATGACGTAAAAAAGAGAGAAAGAAAACGCAATCCGCAACCGCCGTTTACTACCAGTAGTTTACAACAAGAAGCTGCCCGTAAGCTAGGGTTCACTTCGCGCAAGACCATGATGATTGCGCAGCAATTGTATGAAGGTCTGGCTATTGGAAAAATGGGGCAAGTGGGTCTTATTACGTATATGCGTACCGATTCTACCAGGGTAGCTGAAGTTGCTCAACAGGAAGCCCGAAATTATATTGAAAACAAATTTGGATTATCCTATTTACCGGAAAAAGCACCCAGCTACACAAGCAGAAACTCGCAGGATGCTCATGAGGCGGTGCGCCCAACTACGATGGAGTTTTTCCCTGAGGCAATTGCCGTTAATTTGAATAAAGATCAGTTAAAACTCTATACACTTATTTGGGAAAGATTTATTGCCAGCCAAATGACCCCGGCGGTTTATGATACACTTACGATCGAGATTGCTGCTGGCAAATACAAATTCAGAGCCACTGGTTCACAACTAAAATTCCCAGGTTTTTTAGCTGCCTTTAGCGGAGCAATCGGTAAAAGTAAAGAAGTGGAACAAACAGCAGATAGTGATTTGGATAAAGAAACAACACTGCCGCTGTTAACTACAGGACAAGTGTTAAAACTCAACAAAATTGATCCCAAACAGCATTTTACCGAACCGCCGCCTCGGTATACAGAGGCTTCGTTGGTTAAAATTCTGGAGGAAAAAGGAATTGGACGTCCCAGTACTTATGCCCCTACAATTGAGACCATTGTTGAGCGGGGCTATGTAGAGCGAATTGATAAAAAGTTTCATCCGACCGAATTGGGCTTTGTAGTACTTGATCTATTAAAGCAATACTTCGACAAAATTATTGATATTGAATTTACCGCCGGCATGGAAGACAAGTTAGATGATATTGCCGAAGGTGAGGTCTCCTGGTTAACTGTCCTGGAAGAGTTCTACCAACCGTTTGCCCAAGACCTTAGTGTGGCAGAAGAAGCTATTGGCCATGTTGAGTTGCCTGTGGAAGTGTCAGATGTCGCTTGCGAAAATTGTGGTCGCATGATGGTTGTCAAGCAAGGGCGATATGGTAATTTTCTAGCATGTCCGGGTTTTCCGGCTTGCCGTAACACCAAACCAATTCTCAAGGATATTGGTGTTGCTTGCCCTAAATGTGGCAGTGCTATTGTTGAACGTCATACTAAACGCAGACGGGTCTT
Organism: Bacillota bacterium; assembly: GCA_017889705.1. GTDB lineage: Bacteria > Bacillota > Negativicutes > Sporomusales > Sporomusaceae > Sporomusa. The sequence goes on from JAGGAB010000012.1 coordinate 18,986, forward strand.
TTATGGCTGTGAGAAGTATCCGGCATGTGATTTTAACACATGGGATATGCCATTAAAAGAAAACTGTCAACTATGTGGTTCCTATATGGTTCGGCATAAATTTAAAAATGGTGGCTTTTCAAACCTTTGCAGTAACGAGGGGTGTACCTCACGACAAACAACTGATGAAAAAAAATCAGTTAAGGGAACAGATAAAAGCAAAGTGCAGATTAAGACGAAGAAAAAGCCGGCAGTTAATCGGAGGAAAAAGAATGAATAAAGTCACAGTACTAGGAGCCGGGTTGGCTGGCAGTGAAGCTGCCTGGCAACTGGCTGAGGCTGGAATCGATGTTGACTTATACGAAATGCGCCCAAATGTAATGTCTCCTGCACATCATACCGCGTTATTTGCTGAACTGGTGTGCAGCAACTCACTGCGGGGTGCTAATATAGAAAATGCAGTAGGTCTCTTAAAAGAAGAAATGCGCAAGCTCAATTCTTTAATTATGAAGGCTGCGGATACTCACTGTGTACCTGCGGGGGGAGCCCTGGCCGTTGACCGTAATAATTTTAGCGAGATGATTACAACAGTTCTCAGCAAGCATCCGAGAATAACGGTTCATCATACTGAAGTTAGCGAAATACCTGCCAGCCGCCCGTTAATAATTGCTACCGGGCCGCTTACTTCGCCTGCTTTATCTGCGGCTATCGCCAGTTTGACCAGTGATGAATATCTGTATTTTTATGATGCTGCCGCACCTATTGTAACTGTGGAATCACTTAATATGGATATCATTTATCGCGCTTCCCGTTATGGCAAAGGCGATGACGACTATCTGAACTGCCCGATGACCAAAGAGCAATATGAACTGTTTTGGCAGGAAATGACACAAGCCGAGGCTGCGCCGATTAAGGAATTTGAAAAGCTCGTAGTTTTTGAAGGGTGTATGCCAATAGAAAGCATGGCAGCCAGAGGCATAGATACAATGCGTTTTGGTCCAATGAAGCCTGTAGGTTTAAGGCATCCGGAAACAGGTGAAATGCCATATGCGGTCGTGCAGTTGCGCCAAGACAACGTTTCCGCAACACTGTATAATATAGTAGGTTTTCAAACCCATTTAACCTGGCCGGAGCAGCAGCGAGTATTTCGTCTTATTCCCGGCCTAGAAAATGCTGAATTTGTTAGGTATGGTGTTATGCACAGAAATACCTTTATCAATTCGCCCAACCTATTGTTGCCGACTCTGCAGGTGAAAAAACAGCCGGAGATCTTTTTCGCAGGACAAATTACCGGTGTTGAAGGCTATGTTGAATCAGCAGCAAGTGGTTTGGTTGCCGGAATTAATGCCGCCCGAATGATAATGGGCCTTGGTCCTTATGTATTTCCGGATATAACGGCTCATGGCGCTTTATGTCATTACATAACACATGCTGATCCGGCACACTTTCAACCTATGAATATTAATTTTGGTCTGCTTCCGCCGCTAGAGCATAAGATTAAAGATAAGAAGATAAAAAACAGAACCATTGCCGAACGAGCATTGGCGGCAATGGAAGAATTTATTTGAATAATATGACAATAATATTGCGCAATCACAGCAAGTGTGTTAGTATAATATTAATTTCCGTGCGAAGAGAACAAGGGTAAACATTGTCGGAAAGAATGGTAAAAGGATGTTTTCAGAAGGTAAAGAACTCAGTGACGTAGAACAATTAATTGAGAAGTTTATATTGTATTTGAAACTTGAAAAAAACGCCTCTTATCATACCGTGCATAATTACCAGCGTGATATCTTGCAGTTTGTGGAATTCATGTACAGTCAGGAGGCTGCTGAATCCCTGTTTCTTGACGTTACTCCGCTTATGATTCGTAGCTATTTGGCTTTTCTAAAATCAGAACAGTATGCCAAAGCGACCATAATGCGACGAATTGCGGCGCTTAGGTCGTTTTTCAAGTTTTTATGCCGAGAAAATATTTTACAGAATAATCCCTGCAAGACGGTTAGAACCCCGAAGCTTGATAAAAGATTACCTGTTTTTCTTGACATAAACGAAATTCACGAGCTAATTGCATTGCCGGAAAATAATCTACTGGGGATTCGTGACAAAGCTGTGCTAGAAATGCTGTATGCAACAGGTATTCGAGTTAGCGAACTTGCCGGAATTACTATGCCGGATATTGATTTTTCTGGACGCTCAATTGTTGTGTCTGGCAAGGGCGCCAAAGAACGTATTGTCCTGATGGGCCGGAATGCGGTTGATGTCCTCGCAAGCTATTTGTCTGACTCGCGGCCGATATTATGCGCTAATCCGGGAGAATATGGGCAGCAAACCAATACCGTCCATAACCATGTATTTGTAAATAATCGGGGAGGACCGCTAACAGATCGAAGTGTGCGAAGAATTGTCGAAAAATATGTTGAGATAATGGCAATTAAAAAAAATGTCAGCCCACATACTATTCGCCACACTTTTGCGACTCATCTGCTGGATAACGGTGCTGACCTTAGGACTGTGCAAGAGCTTTTGGGGCATGTTAATTTGTCTACAACTCAGTTATATACTCATGTAACCACAGAAAGGCTTAAAGCCAGTCACAAACAATTTCATCCGCGTGCCTGACATTTCCCTGGAGGTGATATTATGTTTCATGCTACAACGATTGTTGCTGTTCGCCATCAAGGGAAGACGGCTATTGCCGGTGACGGACAAGTTACTTTTGGTCAGAATACGATAATGAAGCACAATGCGAAAAAAGTCCGACGTCTGTATCATGGCAAAGTCTTAGCCGGATTTGCCGGATCAGTGGCTGATGCATTTACGCTGTTTGCTAAATTTGAAGGAAAACTAGAAGAATTTAATGGTAATATGATGAGAGCCGCTGTTGAGCTTGCAAAAGAATGGCGACTGGACCGAGTATTGAGACGTTTGGAAGCACTGCTTATTGTAATTGATGACAATCATCTTCTCATAATATCTGGTAATGGAGAGGTAATTGAACCAGATGATGGTGTTACTGCCATAGGGTCTGGTGGCCCTTATGCCCTTGCAGCTGCTAGGGCATTGGTACAGCATTCCCCGTTAGGTGCAGCTGACATTGCACGCAGTGCTTTGGAGATTGCTTCCGGCATTTGTGTGTACACTAATGACCATATTACGGTCGAAGAGTTATAAAAGGGGGGATGATTTTGCTAGAGCTTACGCCGAGAGAAATAGTCAAGGAATTAAATAAATATATAATTGGACAGCAGCAAGCCAAAAAATCAGTAGCTGTAGCACTCAGAAATCGCTGGCGCAGCAAGAAGCTGCCGGAAGATCTTAAAGAAGAAATTGTCCCCAAAAACATTTTAATGATTGGCCCTACCGGCGTTGGTAAAACTGAAATTGCCAGACGCTTAGCTAAACTTGTGAATGCTCCTTTTGTAAAAGTTGAAGCCACTAAATTTACGGAAATTGGCTATGTTGGCCGTGATGTTGAGTCCATGGTGCGAGACTTAGTTGAAACCTCTGTCCGCATGGTAAAACATCAAAAAATCGCCGAAGTAAATGATAAAGCTAAAGAATTGGCGGAGGAACGAATACTAGACTATTTTGTTCCGCCAGCTAAAAAAGAAGCATCACGCAATCCATTTGAAATGTTATTTTCCGGTACAGGCGGAATAGAAACCAATCAAGATACCTCAACAGAATCAGTGGACTCCCCCAAGGTCAATACTGGCCGTGAGTGGTGGCGCAAACGCCTGATAAACGGCGAGCTTGAAGAAGAATTTCTCGAAATTACCGTTGAAGATGGTGCGCAGCCTGTAATGGGGATGTTTGCCGGCACCGGAATTGAAGAGATGGGTATGAATATACAAGATATGCTTGGTAATTTTCTACCCAAAAAGCAGAAAAAACGCAAAGTCACAGTAGCAAATGCCCGAAAGGTTTTCACCCAGGAAGAAGCACAAAAGTTGATAGATATGGATGAGGTATCAACTAGTGCAGTGAGCCTGGCTGAGAATTATGGAATCATTTTTCTCGATGAAATCGATAAAATTGCCGGTAGAGGGCAAAGCACAGGACCGGATGTTTCGCGGGAGGGTGTTCAACGTGATATTCTGCCGATTGTTGAGGGATCGACAATTGTTACCAAGTATGGTCCGGTAAAAACTGATCATGTTTTGTTCATTGCTGCAGGGGCCTTTCATGTTTCTAAACCTTCTGACCTGATACCTGAGCTGCAAGGGCGTTTCCCGATTAGAGTCGAATTGACGAATTTGTCAAAAGAAGATTTTTGTCAAATATTGACCGAACCGGCAAACGCACTAATAAAACAGTATATTAGTTTATTAGAAACAGAAGGTGTAAAAATAAAATTCACCGCTGATGCGATTGACGAATTGGCAGATATCGCGTGTCGGGTAAATAGCCAGACAGAAAATATTGGTGCACGACGACTACATACCATTTTAGAAAAACTCTTAGAAGATTTAGCGTATGATGCGCCTGATATAGATGAACAACAAGTTGATATTGATCGTGAATACGTTAAATCGAAGCTTGATCATATTGTTGTAAATCAAGATTTAAGTCATTACATTTTGTAATATGTTGTCTCAAATAATGAAAGGTGGGAATAGTAAATGTTATCATTGCTAGAACGTACTCGTGCTATTAATAAGCTGCTTCAAAAATCGGAAAAGGTTGAGTATAGTGAGGTTTCAACAGTGCTTAGCACTGTAATGGAAGCTAACGTGTATATTGTCAGTAAAGACGGCAGTATTTTGGGATATGCATTGATTGACGATTTTGAGTGTGATCTTATGCGGGATAAAGTGCTTAAGTTGGGATGCTTCCCCGAGCGCTATGTAGAATGGCTGCGCAAGATTGACCAGACATCTCCGAATCTTCGGCTTGAAGGCGGTTTATGCAGCTTTAGTGTAGATACTAATTGCTTATTTAATGATAAGTTCACTACCATAGTGCCGATTCATGGCGTGGGTGATCGTATCGGTACACTGATTGTAGCTAAGTTTAGTAACGAATTTGTTGATGATGATCTAATCTTGGCGGAATATGGCGCAACTGTTGTTGGCATGGAAATGCTTAGAGACCGTAGTGAAAAGATAGAAGAAGAAGCTAGAAAAAAAGCTACGGTGCAAGTAGCTTTGGGAACCTTATCTTATTCGGAATTAGAAGCGGTTATGCATATTTTAAGCGAACTGGAAGGCAACGAAGGTTTGCTGGTTGCCAGCAAGATTGCCGACCGTGTAGGAATTACTCGTTCGGTAATTGTTAATGCGCTGCGCAAGTTTGAAAGCGCCGGTGTAATTGAATCCAAATCCCTGGGCATGAAAGGGACTTATATAAAAGTTCTGAATGAGCGCTTGTTGGATGAATTGAAAAAACTAAAAAAGTAATATAAAACCATATAAAAATCCAGCCGAGTCATGTCGGCTGGATTTTTTATGTTTATGTAAAACTTAATGGTTTTGCAAAGATTTTTAAAAGGATTTTCGTATATAGTGTAGAAATATGCATAAGGTTGTATATATGGCTGTAAATCAGTCAAATGTTGGAATAAAATTAGTTATTTTTAAAGGAGGATCAGCGAGATGCTTAATTCACTTTTACAGTCGACCCAGGTATCGGTTTTGCAAAAAGCGTTGAGTGCCGCCTCGCTTCGACATAAAGTTATCAGCAATAATATTGCAAATGTAAATACGCCCAAATTTAAAAGAAGCGAAGTAAGTTTCGAAAATCAATTGGCGGCTGCGATGGATTCGAAAACTACATCGGCTTCATCATTGCTGGCGAGGACGCATGAACGCCATTTGCCTTTGCAATCTAAGTCGCAAACAGCAGGCTTAAATGTTGAACCGACAGTGAGCACGATCACTGAGAATTCTTTCAGGACAGATGATAACAATGTAGACATTGATAGTGAAATGGCAGGACTAGCGAAAAATACCCTTTATTATAATGCGGTTGCTGATCAGATTAATAAATATTTCTCTGGTATTAAATCTGTAATTAACGGAGGGAAATAAGTATTATGGGATTGTTTCAGGCTATTGATGCTTCCGCTTCGGGTATGACGGCTGAACGCCTTCGCATGGATGTTATTTCTAACAACATAGCCAATGCCAACACGACGCGTACGGTTGAAGGCGGTCCGTATCGCAGGCAGATGGTGGTTTTTGAGCCGCGTACCGGGAAAAGAACCTCTTTTGGTCAGATGTTATCTGAGCAAATGGATGCGGGTGATGGTGTCAGGGTAACTGGGATCACAAAAGATAATGCCCCGTTTAAACTCATGTACGATCCGAATCATCCTGATGCTAATAGAGATGGTTATGTAGAGATGCCTAATGTTACTATTGTTAGTGAAATGGTTGATATGATTACTGCTTCCCGAGCTTATGAGGCTAATGTAACTGCTGCAAATGCTGCAAAAAGTATGGCCACAAAAGCTTTGGAAATTGGAAAGTAGGAGGCATAAATGCAAATTGAAGCTTTGAAGTTAGCGCCTGTTACGAGTGGCAAAGTGTTAGAGACGCCCGTAAGTGCTAAACAACCAGAAAAATCTTTTGGCGAATTTTTGACAGATGCATTGAATAATGTGAATCAACTGCAAAACGACGCCCGCCAAGCATCGCTTAATTTGGCAGCAGGCAAGGTTGAAGATATCGCAGAAGTTACTATAGCTGCTGAAAAGGCGACAATAGCGCTGCAACTAACCATGCAGGTTCGCAACAAGGCTGTTGAAGCCTACCAAGAGGTTATGAGGATGCAGGTTTAATTTAAGCGGAAATTAATGGTGTTACTTAGCTCGTTATTGAAGTACAAACAAATTTGGTATTACTTTTCCGTAACTGAAAGGGTGGAGACATGGCTGACTTGAAAGAACAGTCTCTGCGTCTTTGGCAGAATTTGAGCAATAGACAAAAGTACATGATTTTTGGTGCGGCCGCACTTATATTTATTTCTATTTTGGCCTGGAGCTATTGGTGGGGTAGCCGCCCGGACAATGTACCTTTGTTTACTACTCTTGAAGCTGAAGATGCAGGTAAGGTTACTGCGAAATTGAAAGAAATGAAAGTGCAATATGAAGTTCAGACTGGCAGTAACGGTACTGTCATTTTAGTTCCATCCCAGGATGTGCATAAACTTAGGTTGGAATTAGCTAGTCAGGGGTTGCCACGAGGGAACAAAGGATTCGAAATTTTCGAGCAAAACAAGTTCGGAACGACTGAGTTCCAAAATAAAGTGCAACTTTTACAAGCTGTTCAAGGAGAGTTAACGCGAACCATTGAACAGATGGGAGAAGTGGAAAAGGCCAGAGTTCATATTGTAATGTCAGAGGACAGTCTTTATAAAAAGACTGAGAAACCAGCCACTGCTTCCATTATGCTTAAACTTAGACCGCAGGCCCAGTTAACGCAACAACAAGTAAAAGGAATTGTTAACTTGGTTGCCCATAGTGTTCAGGGGTTAAAGCCTGAAAATATTACGGTTGTTGATAATTTAGCTAGAGTCTTGAATGAGCAGATCAATGATGCACCGCCATTAGCAGGCACTGTTGCGCTTACACAATTTGAAATGACTAAAAAAGTGCAGGAAGATTTGCAGAAAAATGTACAATCACTGCTTGATCAAACACTGGGAATGGGAAAAGCTGCTGCCAGGGTCAATGTAGAACTAAATTTTGATCAACGCACGCTCGACCGGCAGACCTTTGAGCCGGTTGTTGATGAAAAAGGTATCATTCGCAGTTCGCAAGAAACTAATGAAAACTATCAGGGGACTTCGGCTGCAGCTCCTGGCGGGGTTCCGGGAACGACATCCAATATTCCTGGTTATGTAACTAATAATAATGCGAATTCCAATTCTAACTATGAGAAACGTGAAGCAATCCGCAATTATGAAATTAATGAAACAAAAGAGAAGGTAATAAGTACACCAGGTTCTATCAGAAGATTAACGGTAGCTGTGCTTGTGGACGCCGCAATGCCCAGAGTGCAGCAGGAAAGCCTAAATAAAACCGTGGCTTCGGCTATCGGACTTAATCCCACAAGAGGAGATACCATTGCTGTTGAACCAATACAATTCAATACGGAATTGGCGGACAAACAGCGAAAAGAAGAGGAAGAATTTGTTAAGCAGCAGCAGCAGGCATTTATGCTTAAAGTTGCACTGGCTGTTATCATTATCGTGGCTATTCTGTACTTCTTGTATAGGCGATATGTTCGTCGGCGTGAGCAAGAGGAAGAAGCATTGCTCCAAGCTATTGCCCTTGAAGAGCAACCTGTTGTAGATGAAGCTGCGGAAGCAGCGCAAGAAGAACTGGACTCACAAGAAAAAGAACGGGTTGAGCAGAGGACCATAGTTGAGAAATTTGCTAGATCGCGCCCCGAAGATGTGGCTCAGATTCTGAAAGTTTGGTTAGCAGAAGAATGACAGGAGGCACCAGGCTATGTACCAGTCGAATGAAGTGACAGGCAAGCAAAAAGCAGCAATTTTATTGATTGCTTTAGGGCCTGACATCTCCGCACAAGTACTAAAACACATGAAAGAAGATGAAATCGAGAAGTTGACGCTGGAAATTGCCAATCAGCGCAAACTGTCTCAAGAGCAAAAAGATAAAGTGCTAAATGAATTTCATCAAATGTGCGTAGCAAAAGAATATATTTCCAGTGGCGGTTTGGATTATGCGCGTGAAGTTTTGGAGAAAGCATTAGGGTCTGACAAAGCGGTATCAATTATCAACCGCTTGACTACCAGTCTGCAAATTCGTCCCTTTGACTTTGCACGCAAAACCGATCCAAGCCAGTTGCTTAACTTTATCCAGAACGAGCACCCTCAAACCATTGCATTAATTATGGCGTATCTTCAACCTGAACAATCGGCTGCCATTGTTTCGTCATTGCCGCCGGAACGTCAGGTGGATGTTGCGCGCAGGATTGCTACTATGGATCGGACTTCACCTGATGTTATCCGCGACGTGGAAAGAATATTGGAACGTAAATTGTCTTCGTTGGTAACGCAAGACTTTACTGCTGCCGGTGGTGTTGATTCCATTGTTGAGATACTTAACCGGGTTGACCGCACCACAGAAAGAACCATTATTGAAAATATGGAAGTGCAAAACCCTGAACTGGCAGAAGAAATTAAAAAGCGTATGTTTGTTTTCGAGGATATTGTACTCTTGGACGACAGATCACTCCAGCTTGTGCTTAGAGAAATCGACAACAAAGACTTGGCGCTGGCACTTAAAGCCACATCAAGCGAAGTGGCCAATAAAGTATACAAGAATATTTCCAAACGGGCAGCAGAAATGCTCAAGGAAGAAATCGAGTATATGGGCCCTGTACGCATAAGAGATGTGGAAGAGTCACAACAGAAAATTGTTAATAATATTCGTCGTCTCGAAGAATCAGGCGAAATTGTCGTTTCGCGTGGTAAAGGAGACGAGATAATTGTCTAAGATTATAAAGAGTGTGCTATTCCAAAAAAATTCACCGGTTGTCATCAAACATCGGCCGGCACCTGTTCCTGAACCTGTTGAGATTAAGGAACAGGAAGCTTCGGTCAAAGTGCCGGAAATAGATTTGGAGGCAATCCGCAGTGAAGCCGAGGCCATTCTTGCCAAAGCCCAGGATGCGGCTGCTCAATGTCTGGCTGAGGGCGAAAGCAAAGCAAATGAATTAAAAGAATTAGCGCAACAGGCTTATGAAGAAACACTTACCAAAGCCCAAGAAGAAGGCCGCACTCAAGGCTATCAGGAAGGCTATCAGGAAGGCAATCAAACTGCCCTTGAGGATATGCGGACAACCAGTCAGGAGGCGCTTGAAAAAGCTCAACAGCTTATTAAAACAGCCGAGCAGGAAGTTGCACAAATGTTTATTGCCGCTGAGAAACAAATCGTTGAAATTGCCCTTGCTGTTGCTGGAAAAATATTAGTGCGCGAAGTAGAAGAAAATCCAACAACCATTTTGCCGATAGTGAAAGAAGCATTAGCCAAAGTCAGTGATCAAAACCAGATTCTCATCCGGGTAAACCCTGATGATTACGAAATGGTACTTATGGCTAAACGGGATTTACAGCTAATGGTTGGCCGGGATAACGCGATTAATGTAGCTGCAGATCATACTGTTACTGCAGGCGGTTGTATTATCGAAACTACCCTTGGAACTGTTGATGCAAGATTAGATACAAAATTTGAGTTAGTGCAAAAGGCAATACAGGAAATTACGCCATGAGGAAAATATTTGATTCTGCTCCCTACTTATCAACAATAGCTAATGTTGACAGCATTAAATTGAATGGTAAAATTACGCAAATAATTGGTCTGGTAATGGAGTCGCAAGGTCCTAACGTAAATTTAGGAGATTTGTGTTATGTATATCCCCGCAAACAGGGAGAGCCTATTCCGGCCGAAGTTGTGGGTTTTAGGGAAAATCGTATTTTACTGATGCCTGTTGGTGAACTGCAGGGTATTGGTCCTGGTTGTGAAGTAGTGTCAGCCCACAGGATATTAAAAGTGGGTGTCGGACGTCATTTGCTGGGGCGTATCTTAGATGGCCTTGGTAACCCGATTGATGACAAAGGACCGCTACTCTGTAATGGTGAGTATCCACTTACGGCTACGCCGCCTCCGCCGCTAACCCGGCGTCGTATTGAGGAAAAACTGGGGGTTGGTGTACGAGCTGTTGACAGCTTGCTAACCTTGGGGCGTGGACAACGGGTAGGCATTATGGCCGGTAGCGGTGTTGGCAAAAGTACCTTATTAGGAATGATTGCCCGCAACACCGAAGCTGATATCAGCGTTATTGCTCTTATCGGTGAACGAGGCCGGGAAGTTCGGGAGTTTATTGAACGCGATTTAGGCGAAGAAGGTCTTAAAAGGTCTGTGGTTATTGTGGCTACTTCTGACCAGCCAGCCCTTGTGAGAATTAAAGGGGCAATGACTGCTACGGCTATTGCTGAATATTTCCGCGATCAGGGTATGGATGTTATGCTAATGATGGATTCAGTAACGCGGTTTGCGATGGCGCAGCGTGAAGTCGGTCTGACTGTTGGTGAACCACCAGCCACACGTGGTTACACTCCTTCTGTATTTTCAATGTTGCCCAAATTATTGGAGCGCTCAGGCACCGGGGATCGCGGCTCAATTACTGGCATCTATACGGTATTGGTTGACGGCGATGACATGAATGAACCGATTGCTGATGCTGTACGCAGTATTCTTGACGGTCATATTGTATTATCGCGGGGCTTGGCGGCGTTAAACCATTATCCGGCTATTGATGTGTTAAACAGCGTCAGCCGGGTAATGATGGAAATCGCTGATCCTGAACATTTAGCATGCGCACAGCAACTGCGTGCACTCTTAGCAACTTACCGGGAAGCCGAGGATTTAATTAATATCGGCGCCTATGCACACGGCAGCAATCCCAATATTGATCGTGCCATAGCTGTGATTGATCAAATAAAAAGTTTTCTGCAGCAGGGTGTTGATGAAAATACGCCACTGGCAGAGACTATTGAACGCTTAAGAACGCTTGTTGCCTAAAGGCTGATGAGGATGATAGACCATGAAGAAGTTCCGATTTCGCCTTGAAACTTTGCTTAAGTATCGCAAGATGGAGGAAGAACAGGCGCAGATTAAAATGGCTGAAGCCAATACCCGGTTATACAAGGAACAAGAATTGTTAAGCCAGTTTCAGAACCAATTAGTGCTTAGTCTGGATTTGCTTAGCCAAGAACAGTCTGGTTCACCCACAATAGAAACTCTTAAGACTTTTAATTATTATATCGATAAAATTAAGAGTGATATTGTCAGTCAACGCGAGCAAATCGCCAAGGCTGAGGTTTATCGTCAAGAATGTCTTACCGCGTTAGAGGCTGCGATTAAACAGCGAAAACTTGTAGATAATCTGCGAGAAAAACGTTTGGAGCAGTATAATGCGGAAGTGTTGCTGGAAGAACAAAAACGACTTGACGAGCTTGGAACGCAGGCTTTTATGCGTAACAAGGAGAGTGAGTAAGTATGCTAACTGCTGTTGACCAAGTATTTCAACGGATTGCCGAAATAGAACGGCGGTTTGTACCTAAAGTTCCGGCAAATCAAGCCGGCGGTGAGTTCGCAACAGCACTTACCGGGGTAGCCAGCCAACAACAGGCAGCTGCCAGTGTGCAGAAAAAGAATAACGGTGTCAATAATGCCAGCAGCAGTGACATTGCGAAAATGGTGCAGGTTGCTGCCAACAAATATGGAGTTGACCCCAAACTGGCTATGGCTGTTGCGGAAGCCGAGTCCGGATTGTCGCAAGATGCTCTGTCACCTGTCGGTGCTGTTGGAGTAATGCAGCTCATGCCGGAGACCGCCAGTTCACTAGGCGTGCATAATATCAATGATCCTCGTGAAAATGTTGATGGTGGTGTACGCTACCTGAAACAAATGCTGAATACATTTGACGGTGATGTTGCTAAAGCTGTGGCTGCTTATAATGCAGGGCCGCAAGCTGTAAAGAACTATAATGGTGTGCCACCTTACAGTGAAACACGTAACTATGTAGCCAAAGTGTTAGATCTGGCTAAGTAGAGGAGTCTTTAATAAATTATGGCTGAAAAACCTAAAACTACTGCTGACAAATCAAAACAATCACCCGCAGTGGATGCCAAGGTAACCACAGAACCTGAGGCACCTAAATCAAAATTCAGTACGATTTTCAAAGTGCTGTCCATCTTTTTGGCTTTATGTATTTTGATAGCGATAGGTTTTGCTGCCGGTGTTTATTTAAAACTCATTGATGTGGAAAAAATAGCCCGGGATGCAAATCTGGCGCAATACCCGGTCGTTGCTCGGTTTTTGCCAAAGACAAACTTTGAACCGGTAGAACTGGAAGAAGAGACTACACCAGCACAACCGGTAAAACCAACAGATCCCAAGCAAACCCAGCCGCCAACAACCTCGCTTTTGCCGAATTCTCAGTTGGCAGGTCCTAATGTTATTACCAAAGAAGAGCTGGAACAACAGGCGAAAATTAAACAAAAAGAAGAAGCTAAACGCATTTCCAAATTGGCCAGGCTGTATGGAGGCATGAAACCAGACGCGGCGGTAGCGATTATGAAAGATTTGGATGATCCCACTGTTATCGCTATCTTTGGAAAAATGGAAGAAGAACAGGTTTCCAAATTATTGGCTTTATTTGATTCAACGCGTGCTGCCCGCATAACCCAGGATATGCTTAGAGGAGGTCAGCCACAAGTGCAGGTTCCTCAGATTCCACAACTTCCTCAGACTTCCCGGTTATAGCGTGATATAGCAAAATAAACCAACTCATTGAAAGGAGGTGAAATGATGAATATAGCACTTAATTTATTACCAACCAACTCGACAACCGCACAGGTGTCATCAGCCAAAAACGCTAGCAGTGTTGGCAAAAAGACCAGTTTTAGCGATACCCTGAACAAAGCTGTTGCCAAAGCTGATGAAGCAACTTTTAGTGAGCAGGAGCAAAGTTCTGTTGAAGATGCAGCAAATTTGCCGGTAAATAATCAGCCAGGCAAAAAAGGAACTGCTCCCAATCAAAATCAAGCTTCAACCGACCAGGAGCCTTTAACTGACGCGGCAGCGGTGCCTGAAGAAAGTGCTCAGGATGCATTAACAAGTATTACGACTGCTTTGGCGGTTAATCAAATTCCGCTTACTGCACCTAGTGCGGCTGTTCAAAATGAACAACTGACTGCGGCAGCAGAGCAAACTGTTACTGCAATAACTGCTGTACCTAATGTGTCGGCGTTAGCTTCTAGTGTACTAGCCACAACAATTTCCTTAGAGGAAAACGGGACTGGCAGCAATAGCAAAAGTAATCAGAATCCAACTACATTAACAAATCTGGTACAGGCAGGGCAAGCCGCTCCTGAAATGCTGGACAAACTGGCTGGTAGTATTACCGAAGTGGTAACAGGCAGTAATACCGAGCAAGTAAGCCCGACGCAAATGGCTGCCAATAGTCAAAGTCAGGCCCAAAATGCTGAGGCTTTAAATCAAAATACAACCTTTTTGTCGCAATTAACAGCAAGTATGCAGGAGCAAACCGCAAATACAGCTGTAGCTCAAAACAGTAATGGCACAAATGTAATGCAAGCGGTTGCCGGTCAAAACCAAGCGTTAAACGCAGAAACTGCAAATTCTAAGCCTGTAGTGCAGGAACAGCAACTTACTTTGCAAAATGCCATACCGGCAGTTGAACCAAATCAGCAGCAAGAGTCTTTAAATGCCAATCTTAACAACGAAGGCCAAGAAGAAGGCACAGCCGATGCCACTACATTAAAAGCTGCTCAAGACATACCTAACAAGGGGGTTGAGCTAACAAACTCTTCGATGTTTGCCCAGAATTTAGAGGCTACGCTGGTAGCGTCTAATGGGGTAACTTCGTCGGCGAAAACTGCTGAAGCCCCAACACAAGCAACTACTGATGCCTATCACGTTGTTGACCAAATTGTTGAGCAGACAAAAATTATAACCAAGCAGCAGAATACCGAGATGATTATGAAACTTAAACCTGAACATCTTGGGGAACTTACGCTCAAAGTTGTTGTCGAAAATGGTGCGGTTAATGCTAGTTTCCATTCCAATAATCCCGAAGTGCGCAGTTTGATTGAGGCATCTTTGCCACAACTCAAGCAAGAATTGGCTAGCACAGGGTTAAAGGTGGACAATGTCAGCGTATATGCCGGACTAGGTCAGTTCCAACCTAATCAAGAGCAAGACAGAAGTTCTCAGCAGCAATTAGCGAAGTTTACCAACAAAAAATCTGCTGATGATTTCATTGAAGCTGTGGAAGGTGAACTCGCAGGCGCAACTCTTTCGGGAAATGGCTCGCAATCAGGTGTAGATTACCGTATTTAGAATAAGGAGGTGTAAACATGGCTAATTCCGTTACTAGTACCACGCAAACTTCGTCTACCACCGACAGCACAGCTACAACCAGAACTGCAACCAGCGAACTGGGTAAAGACGAGTTTTTAAAATTGCTGATTACCCAATTGCAGTACCAAGATCCGATGGATCCTATGGAAGATAAGGATTTTATTGCCCAAATGGCTCAGTTTACAAGTTTGGAACAAATGCAGAATATGAACTCTTCGATGCAAATGACGCAAGCAAGCAGTCTGATTGGTATGAAAGTTACCTGGACGGACAGCGCTTCCGCCAAAGAAGTGTCCGGAGTTGTTGAAAGCGTACGGTTGGTTAACAATGAGCCTAAACTGGTTATTGGCAATAATTCTATTAATCTGAGTGAAGTAACTGCAGTAGAACTTCCCACGGTGGTAACCACCAATGGCTGATAATCGTATTTATAATACGTACCAACCGATAGGGCCGATTCTATCACCGACACAATCAACTACTGCAACCAAAACAGATTCTGGCGCTAAAACAGCCAACGGATCGAGTTTTACTCAACTGTTGCAACAGGAGATTTCCGGTGTTAAATTTTCCCAACATGCCTTGCAACGCTTAAATAGCCGAAAAATTCAGCTTGACAGTACTCAACTGGATAAGCTGGGGCAGGCGGTCGAAAAAGCTGCAGAAAAAGGAGCAAAAGAGTCGCTTATCTTGATGAACGACAGCTTAGCCTTTGTTGTCAGTGTAAAAAATAAGACCGTTATAACCGCTATGGATGGTGCTGCGATTAAAGATAGTGTATTCACCAATATTGACAGTGCTGTGATTATTTAGGGCTGGACCTCTTAAGGAAGCCCTCAGGGCTGCTGAATGACAGAAGCAGTCAAAAATTAGAGAAATATAGAAAAAGATAAGCAGGAGGTCGCTTTTACTATGATGCGTTCACTATTTGCCGGTGTATCCGGTCTGAGAAATCACCAGACCCGGATGGATGTTATTGGCAATAACATTGCCAATGTTAATACCACCGGTTTTAAAGCAAGCCGCGTAAACTTTCAAGATATTTTGAGCCAAACGGTGCAAGGGGCGTCAGCTGCCCAGGGTAACCGCGGCGGTACTAACCCCAAACAAATTGGTCTTGGTATGGGTGTAGCCAGTATTGACACCATTTTTACTGATGGAAGCTATCAAACAACCGGTAAACAGACTGACCTGTCGGTTACCGGACAAGGCTTCTTTATTGTTGCTGACGGGGCTACCCAATATTATACACGTGCCGGTAACTTTGACTTTGATGCCGAAGGCAATTACTTAGTGCCTGGTACCGGCTTAAAAGTTCAGGGGTGGATGGCTGATGCCAACGGAGCAATTTCCACAACTGGGGATATTGGTAGTATCCAGGTACCTGTTGGAGCAACTATGCCAGCAAATGCCACAACAACTATTGATTTTGTCAATAATTTAGCGGGAGATGCTGCAGTGGGCGCTAGTGCAAAGGTCTCATTCACAGCCTATGACAGCTTAGGTAACGCGCATAAAGTCAACACAAACTTTATAAAAGTTGCTGATAATACCTGGGTATTTAATTCTGAGGTACCTGATGCCCTGGCTGCCCCGGCAATTACTAATACAACTGGACAAGTAACCTTTACCAGTGATGGAAAGTTTTCTAGTGTTGGAGGACTTACTCCTACAACCACAACAGATTTTGATGTTAATATTACACAGTTGGACTCAGACTCTAACTCCCAACATTCTGTTAATTCAGTGGTTTGGGATGCCGATTTAGTGCCGCATGTTATTACAACGACGTTTACCTGCACATCCACTAATAATTGGAGTTATAAGGTTACTGAAGAGGGGACAACCAACTCTACCACAGGTACTGTAACGTGGGATGGCACAGATTATATTGCAACTCCTGCAAGTCCGGCGATTGACTTTGGATCTTCTACTGGTATCCCATTAAATATAACAGGACTAGCTGGAACTGCCCCGGCAGCAAAAGCTTTTACAGCACCATCCACAACTAACCCCGCGCTTCCAGCACCTTCTGCAACAATGGGTGATCTTAGCTTTACACCAACCGGTGGGGCGAATCCAATGACGATTAAATACGATTTGTCGACACTTACTCAATATGGCAACAACGGCACATCTACCATATTTTATTCTGGAAATGACGGATATGCGGCTGGCACATTAGATCTTGCCAAGCTGACAATTGACCAGAGCGGGGTTCTTATTGGTGGATTTACCAATGGTAAGTCGAAGAACCTGGCGCAACTGTCTTTAGCCGTATTTAATAATCCAGGTGGCTTAAACAAAGCTGGTTCAAATCTGTTTTCAACGACAACCAACTCCGGTGATCCCCAGATTGGTACTGCCGGTTCTGGTGGCCGAGGAACCTTCTCGGCAGGTACATTAGAAATGTCGAATGTTGATTTGGCGCAGCAATTCAGTGATATGATTATTACCCAGCGGGGTTTCCAGGCTAACTCCAAGATTATTACCACAACTGATGAAATGTTGGATTTGTTAGCTAATCTGAAACGCTAATTGTTTGAATGGGTAGCGGGGGGGCTCCTCCCTTCCGCTACCTATTTTTAAAAATGAGACTAAACCGTAAAAGGGGGTTTTTAGTATGATAAAAGTTACCAAACTTAAATCACAAGACCGCGATTTTGTAATTAATGCCGAATTGATTGAGACCATAGAAGAGACACCTGACACTGTAATTACGCTAACCAGTGGCAAGAAAATTATTGTAGAAGAGTCTATGGATGAGATTGTGCGTATGGTAATGGATTATCGGCGGGCATTATTCAGAAACATGCGGTAAGCATGAAATGCCTTGCGATTATCTCATAGAATAAGCAGTTAGACTACATTACATTAAGGAGGTGCGCCAGTGGCTGAAGAAGAAAAACCCAAAAAGATGTCGATGATGGTCATAATAGTTTTAATTGTGGCGGGCTTAATTCTGGCTGGTGGTATTTCGTATTTAATCGCAACCAGGGTTGTATCTGATCAAACAGTTGTTGAGAAGAAGTCTTCGCAACACGAACCAGGGCAGTTTATTAAGTTAGGTGATGCCAAAGATGGATTAATTATTAATATTGGTGGTGTAAACAGCGGCCGTTACCTAAAAATTGGCGTTATTGTTGAGTTAAAACCAAGTAAAAATGCAGCATCTAAGGAAGGGAAAACGCTATCGCCCGAAGAAATAAAAATACTAGACACTGCTATTTATGTTTTGCGTTCACAAAAGGTTGAAGACTTTGACCCATCAAAGCAGGAGCAATTGAAAGAACTGCTGAAAAACGAAATTAACTCTACACTTGGTGACGACAGAGTATATGACATCTATATTACCAACTTTGTTTTACAGTAGCTTTGTGAGTAGTCTTCAAGTATAATGAAAATAGCAGATGGTTTATAAGGTTTTATTATTACTTTGCTGGTGAAAGGAGGGGGAGGATTGGCAGGACCCGATGTTTTATCACAATCTGAAATTGACGAACTATTGTCAGCTTTATCTACCGGCGTTGTAACCGCTGAAGAGATAAAAACCGAGGAAAAGCAGCGTAAAATCAAAGTATATGATTTTAAACGCCCTGATAAGTTTTCTAAGGATCAAATTCGCACTATTTATATGATGCACGAGAACTTTGCGCGGTTGCTTAATACGTACCTGTCAGCGCATCTTCGGACACTCATTCATATTGATGTTGCCTCTGTTGACCAACTAACATATGAAGAGTTTATCCGGTCAATGCCAAACCCCAGTGTAATTAGTATTTTTCAGATGCGGCCACTCAAAGGCAATGCAATATTAGAGATAAATCCTAATATTGTTCTCGCAATTATTGATCGCTTATTTGGCGGGCCGGGTTTGCCACCGGCAAAACCACGCTCGTTGACCGATATAGAGGAAGCGATTATCCGGAAAGTAATTAATAAAGCCATGGATAGTTTGCAGGAAGCCTGGAAACAGGTTATGGCAATAGAGCCGCGCATGGAGGCACTAGAAACTAATCCGCAATTTACGCAGATTGTACCACCGAATGATATGGTGGTGCTCATTACCCTACAGGCGAAGATTGGTCAGGCAGAAGGGTTAATGAATATCTGTATTCCTTATTTGGTGCTTGAACCAATAATGTCGAAGCTGACAACCACATTCTGGGTAGCTTCGGCAACTGCCAAACAGGATTCGCCGGAAACCCTGAATATATTAAAACGGAAACTTGAAAGAACTTTTATTCCGGTTGTTGTTGAACTTGGGCGGGCGACTGTTACTGTCCATGAACTTTTGGATCTGGGAGTTGGCGATGTGTTGCAACTCGAAACCAAAGCTGAAAATGATTTGAGTATAATTATTGGGAACAGAGAGAAATTCAAGTGTAAACCGGGGCTTATTTCGAATAAAAATGCAGTTCAAATAACCCAAGTAATTACCCAAGGAGATGATAATAATGAGTGATGGATTCCTGTCCCAGGAAGAAATAGACGCTTTGCTAAGAGGCGAACCGGTTGCAGCCTCGCCATCTCCGGCTGGGCAAGATTTATCCGATATTGAAAAAGATGCTTTAGGTGAAATTGGCAATATTTCTATGGGTACTGCAGCCACTACGCTGTCGGTACTGTTAGGAAGGCGAGTGTCAATCACTACCCCTAAGGTTTCGATTTCCACCTTAAATGAGATTAAACGTCAGTATCCATTGCCATATTTGGTTATTGAGGTGGGATATACAACAGGCTTGCTTGGTACCAATATTCTGGCGGTACGTGAACAAGATGCCTTGATTATTGCTGATTTGATGATGGGCGGAGACGGAACAAATCCTCCGTCAGAGCTTAATGAACTCTATATGAGTGCTGTTAGTGAATCTATGAATCAAATGATGGGTTCAACAGCAACTTCTATATCTACTATGTTTAAGAAAAAAGTAGATATTGCTCCGCCGAAAGTTAATTTGCTCGATTTTGCTGTTGATCCTGAAATTGACAGCATTGTATCCGGGGATGATCCGTTAGTACGTGTGTCTTTCCGGATGGAAGTAGAAGATCTGATTGATAGTGAACTTATGCAGATATTACCTCTTAATGTTGCAAGAGAAATGGTTGAAAATCTCTTGAATGCTGTGCAAAAGCCGGCAGCGGCTGAAGCAGCACCACAAGCGGCACCGCCTAAACCCGCGGCTGCGGCAGCACCGCAAGCGGCACCTGTATATGCAGAAGCCATGCCGCAACCCAGAGCACAAACAGCACAAAATGTTGCTGTTCAGCCTGTGCAATTTGCTCCCTTAAAACCAGCTGGCATGCCTGGTGTTGACACTAATATTGGCCTTATTATGGATGTTCCGCTGCAGATTACAGTTGAACTTGGGCGAACCCGCAAATTAATTCGTGATATACTTGAATTAACACCTGGTTCTGTAGTCGAATTGGACAAACTTGCCGGCGAACCGGTAGATATTTTGGTTAATGGTAAATTAATCGCCAAGGGTGAAGTTGTTGTAATTGATGAGAATTTTGGTGTGCGGATTACCGACATAATTACTCCATTAGAGCGTGCTAGCCAACTTCAGTAGTAATTCCAAATTTTATTTGAGATAGGGGAGATAAATTTAATGGCCATTAGAGTTTTGATTGTGGATGATGCCGCTTTTATGCGAATGATGATTAAAGATATTTTATCCAAAAATGGGTATGAAATTGTTGGAGAAGCAGAAAATGGTCTCAAAGCGGTGGAAAAATGGCAGGAACTTAAGCCGGATCTGACCACCATGGATATTACCATGCCTGAAATGGATGGTATTACCGCAGTAAAAGAAATTAAGCAAATGGATCCTGGTGCCAAAATTATAATGTGCAGTGCAATGGGACAGCAAGCTATGGTTATTGAAGCAATTCAATCAGGTGCCCGCGACTTTATTGTTAAGCCGTTCCAGCCTGATCGTGTTCTCGAAGCTGTTCGCAAAGCAGTGGGCTAAAGTAAGGTGAGTTAACTAGATGTTTAATAATTTGCGCGTTGGCAGTAGTGTTTTAATTATGCTTGGCTTTTTATCCTTGGTTGCAGGGCAGGTATTAGCTGCTGCGGAAACGGGCGAATATTTAAAGTATCAGGAACCTCAGCCAGCAACTTCCTCGTGGCTTGCAACTAGCGGGTATATTGTATCATTACTATTAACTTTTTTGTTGGTGCTTGGTCTGGCATATCTTACTTCGCGGTTTGTAGGCAAAAAAATGACTGGCGGTGCCGGTCTTGGAAACGGCAAGGTATATGCCACCTTGTCGCTGGGACCTAACCGCGCTGTATATGTAATAGAGATTGCAGGCAAATTTATGGTGCTGGGAGTTACTGAGCAGAATATTACGATGCTCACAGAAATTAGCTCTTTATCTGATATTGAACAGCTTAAAGCTACGCAAAATTTCGGAATGCCTCCTGAACAATTTAGCAGTGTTTTTCATAAACAGCTTGGTCTGCTTAGGCAAATGCAGAGAAAATTTCCTTATAGCATCAGTTCAGACACTCCCGAATTTCCCGAGAAGGAGCATGAGACCGATAGTAGGAAGAGGTAATAGAGTGTCACAGTGGATTAACTACGCAAATACATGGAAATATCATGTTCTAATTTCGACGATAATTATTGTTTTGGCTTTTCCTGTTATTGCCGGAGCAGCTCCATTAATTCCAATTCCCAATATTAATGTTGGGGTGGGACAAGCAAATACTCCTCAGGATGTTGCGCTTAGCCTGCAAGTTCTGTTAATGTTAACGGTGCTTTCATTGGCACCGTCTATTTTGGTTATGATGACTTCTTTCACTCGTATTGTGATAGTGTTATCGTTTCTGCGCAGTGCTTTAGCAACACAAAATATGCCACCTAACCAGATTATTGTCGGGCTTTCTCTGTTTTTGACTTTTTATACTATGTCTCCTTATTTTGCGCAAATCAATCAAAATGCTTTGCAGCCCATGCTGGCCGGAACAATGGATCAGCAGACCGCAATGACCGAGGCAATTAAACCCATGCGCGAATTTATGTTTAAACAAACTCGCGAGAACGATTTGGCGCTATTTGTAAATATGTCTGAGATGCCCCGGCCTAATGGACCGGAAGATGTTCCGACCTCAGTACTGATTCCTTCGTTTATTATCAGTGAACTGAAAACTGCGTTTCAGATTGGATTTTTAATTTATATTCCTTTTATTGTTATTGATATGGTGGTTGCCAGTACCCTTATGGCTATGGGGATGATGATGCTGCCACCATCGATGATATCGTTACCATTTAAAGTTCTACTGTTTATACTGGTTGATGGCTGGCACTTAATTGTTCGGTCATTAGTCAGCAGCTTTATGTAAGGAGGGCGCTTATGTCTAATGATTTTGCTATTCAGATAGGTCGTGATGCCTTGGCAATGGTCATGATGGTGTCGGCCCCTATGCTTATTTTGGGTTTGATTGTGGGTGTTGCAGTTAGCATATTTCAGGCGACAACACAAATACAGGAACAGTCACTCGCGTTTATTCCCAAAATTATAGCGGTTTTTGTTGCTGTTCTTGTTTTTGGTCCTTGGATGTTGAGTATTATGATTGGCTACACCAGAGATATATATATGAGTCTGCCTAATATGGTGCGGTAACGGGAAGCTGGGGTAGTTTCCTAATTAGATAGGTGGTAAGAAAAGTGGATCTTTACATGTTGCTGCAAAACCAGCTAGGTTTACTCCTGTTAATCTTTGCAAGAATAAGCGGTATTTTTTCATCAGCCCCGATTTTTGGTGCTCGTAATGTTCCAGTGATCGCTAAAGCGGGGTTGTCTTTATTAATGTCTTATATTTTGTTGCCGCTTTTAATGCAAACCAATCTTGCCATCCCAGATGCTTTGTTGGCCTATGTATTAGTGGCAATTATGGAATTTTTAGTCGGCTTAATTATGGGGTATGCTTGTTCTTTTATCTTTTATGGAATCCAAATGGCAGGTGTTCTTTTAGATACACAAATTGGTTTTGGTATTGTTAATGTATTGGATCCACAGTTTGGTCAGCAGGTACCGCTTGTTGGTAATTTTAAATATATTTTGGCAATAATAGTCTTTTTAGCTAGCAACAGTCATCATCTTTTTTTATCGGCTATTGTGTATAGTTTTAAAAGTATTCCTGTGACTCGGGGGATTTTTTCTCCGGAGCTTGCCAGCAATATTATCGTGGACATGGTTACTTCAATCTTCGTCATTGCAATTAAGATTAGTTTGCCGGTGCTGGTAGCAATACTGCTTACAGATGTTGCTTTAGGTATTTTGGCTCGAACTATGCCGCAAATGAATATATTCATGGTTGGTATGCCTGGCAAGATCCTTGTCGGCATATTTATACTATCTTTGGCTTTGCCGTTTTATATTGCGTTTTTAGAGGTGATTTTTGGTGAGGTTTTTCATAACATGTACCGCCTCTTGGAAAGCTTTGCTCCCAATTAGAGAAAGTCGGTATAAGCTAAAGAATTTTGATTTACAATTGTTTAATGGTGAAAAGACAGAAGAAGCTACCCCTAAACGCAAAGAAGAAGCTAAGAAAAAGGGGCAGGTGGCCAAAAGCTCGGAGATTAGTTCTGCGTTTGTTATTTTGGCTGGTTTTTACACCCTTAAATTGTTAGGCGTCAGTGTTTATACTGAACTGGCAAGTTATATGACAGCCTGCTTGTCTTCGTTAGCTACAGGCGACTTAACAATTCATGCTGTACAGTTGTTGTTTTTCTCTGTAGGAATAGTGATAGTAAAAACAATTTTACCGCTTCTCTTAACTATCATGCTGATTTCAGTGCTTATTAATTTTATGCAGGTGGGCGTAATTTTTTCACCAAATGTTTTAATGCCTGATTTTGGTAAGATTAATCCTTTGTCTGGCTTCCAACGGTTATTTTCAAAAAGATCACTTGTTGAACTTGCCAAGGCTCTTTTTAAAGTAGGGATCATTGGCTATTTTGTTTACCGTTTCGCTGTCGTACAAACAAATGATATTCCAAAATTAATAAGTATGGACTTGCTAGATTCACTTAAGTTAACCGGGTCGTTGGTTCTCGATTTGGCTTTTCAAATTATTACAGTTATGATGATTTTGGCAATCTTTGACTATATGTACCAATGGTGGGATCATAATCAAAATCTAAAAATGTCCAAGCAAGAAATCAAAGAAGAAATGAAGCAAACTGAAGGTAATCCACAAGTTAAAAGTAAAATTAGAGAAAAACAGCGGGCGATGGCTATGCGACGGATGATGCAGGAAATTCCGAAAGCCGATGTGGTCGTTACCAATCCTACGCATTTGGCAATTGCCCTTAAATATGAGCAATCAATGGCAGCTCCGGTAGTTTTGGCAAAAGGTCAGGATTTTTTGGCTGAGCGTATCAAACAAGTGGCACGGGAAAACAAAGTAATCATCGTGGAGAATAAGCCGTTAGCCCGTGCATTATATCCTGTAGTAGATATCGGTGACATTATACCGGCAGAATTATACCAGGCGGTTGCTGAGGTTCTAGCTTATGTATATCGCTTAAAGAAACGATTGTCCTAACAGAAGGAGAAAATAATAGATGGCTACAACTCGACAATCCGCAATATTTTCCGGTCTAGAAAAATATAGTGATGTTATGATAGCTTTGGCCATCATTACTATTGTTGTAATGATGATTATTCCATTGCCGACAATATTGCTAGATCTTTTGTTGACATTAAATATTACTTTGGCACTGATTATTGTAATGGTGGCAATCTATAACATTGAGCCACTGGATTTTTCGGTATTTCCATCATTACTGTTAATAACTACTTTATTCCGATTAGCGCTTAATGTTTCATCTACACGACTAATTTTGCTTGATGGTCATGCTGGCGAAGTAATAGCCGCTTTCGGTAACTTTGTTGTCGGCGGTAATGCGGTAGTTGGTTTCATTGTTTTCGTTATCTTAATCATCATTCAGTTTATTGTAATCACTAAAGGTGCTGAGCGGGTTGCTGAAGTTGCCGCCCGTTTTACGTTGGATGCTATGCCAGGTAAACAAATGAGTATTGATGCCGACCTTAATGCCGGCCTTATTACCGATAAAGAGGCACGTGACCGTCGCAGAAACATTCAGCGTGAGGCTGATTTTTATGGTGCGATGGATGGTGCCAGTAAATTCGTTAAAGGCGATGCGATTGCTGCTATTATAATTATTGTAATTAACATTGTCGGTGGTTTTGTTATTGGCATGCTGCAGCGTAATCTTGATGTTTTACAAGCGCTTCAGACGTATACCTTGTTGACAGTGGGCGAGGGACTGGTAAATCAGATACCGGCATTATTAATATCTACAGCTACCGGTATAGTGGTAACTAGAGCGGCGTCTGATTCAAATTTGGGCTCAGATTTAACGCGGCAGATTATTAATAATCCGCGCATATTTTTTATTGCCTGTGGTGTGTTGTTTCTGTTAGGAATGATTCCTGGTTTGCCTGGAGTCCCGTTTTTTGTTCTAAGCGCTATAACTGGTGGCATTGGTTATGCTCTAATCAGAACTCAGCAATCTGAAGTTCAGATGGAAATGTCACAGCAAGAGGAACAAGAGAAAGAGGAAGTACGAAAACCGGAAAATATTGTATCTTTGTTGCAGGTTGATCCAATGGAGCTAGAGATTGGTTATAGTCTCATACCGCTTGTTGATGTGAGTCAAGGTGGTGACTTATTGGATCGGGTGGTTATGATTCGTCGCCAGTGTGCACTGGAACTGGGGCTTATTGTTCCAACAATAAGGATACGTGATAATATTCAGCTTAAGCCTAATATTTATGTAATTAAATTAAAGGGCATAGAAATTGCCAGAGGTGAGTTAATGCTAGATCACTTCTTAGCAATGGATTCGGGTGCCGCTTTTGAAACCGTTCCTGGAATTGAGACGGTAGAACCTGCTTTTGGGCTGCCGGCGTTATGGATTCAGGAAACCTATCGTGAACAGGCAGAGCTTGCCGGCTATACAGTCGTTGATCCGGTGTCTGTTTTGGCTACCCATCTTACCGAAATTATCAAGGGTCATGCGGCGGAAATTTTGGGTCGTCAAGAAGTACAAACTTTGGTGGATTCTGTTAAACAAAATAATGCAGCAGTAGTAGAGGAGTTAACACCAAATCTTTTGTCTATCGGCGAAATACAAAAAGTATTGGGAAATTTGCTGCGTGAGAAGATATCTATAAGAGATTTAGTAACGATTTTTGAGACACTGGCAGATTATGCCCAATTAACTAAAGACACGGAAATCTTGACGGAATATGTTCGCCATGCACTGGCGCGGCAAATATCCCGTCAGTATATAAATAACAATATTTTAACT
Organism: Bacillota bacterium; assembly: GCA_017889705.1. Lineage (GTDB taxonomy): Bacteria > Bacillota > Negativicutes > Sporomusales > Sporomusaceae > Sporomusa. Next base: position 45,244 of record JAGGAB010000012.1, read on the forward strand.
TGTATAACAGTTGATCCGCAGCTGGAAAACACGATTGTTAATGCGGTACAACGTACTGAACATGGTTCGTATGTGGCTTTAGATCCTAAAGTGGTACAGACGGTTATTAATAACCTTACTAACGAACTTCCTAAGTTAACCAATATGGGGTATCAACCGGTTGTGCTCACCAATCCGGGCGCCAGATTATATTTCCGCAAACTTACTGAACGTGTAGCGCCTAATTTAACGGTTTTATCATATGCTGAACTTGACCCCAAGGCAGAAGTTCAGGCATTAGGGATGGTGAAATTGTAAGTTGAAAGTCAAATTATTTACAGCACAAAATATGGCAACCGCGATGGCGAATGTTAAGCAGGAATTAGGGCGCGAAGCCGTGATTTTGCATACTCGCCGGTTTAAAAAAGGCGGAATCTTTGGCTTGTGGGGCAAGGAAATGGTTGAAGTCATGGCAGCAGTTGATACAGCTGCTGCGACTGTTGCCGAAAAAAGGCCGCCAACAATTATTGCTAACACCGAGGATTCCAGAATATCGGCGATGCAACTTGAAATGTCCAGCATGCGGAAAATGATAGAACAAATGCTATGCCAAGCTGCAGATAATAGTAAGGAATCATCGCCGCTCATGGAGCTACTACTTAAGAATGATATTGAGCCAACAATAGCAGCTAATCTTATCAAAGGATTGCCTGATGGCCAAAGCGATTCACGCAAGTTTTTAATTGATCGAATTGTTAATTGTTTACAGAGAGTGGAAGGGATTACTGTTTCGCCTTCCAGTTGTAAGAAAATAGCACTAGTTGGACCGACTGGTGTTGGGAAAACAACGACAATCGCAAAACTAGCGGCTAATTTTGCTTTGAAAGAAGGCTATAAGGTTGCGTTAATTACTGCTGATACTTATCGTATTGCAGCTGTTGAACAACTTAAAATTTATGGCGATATCATTGGGGTGCCGATAGATATTGTATATTCACCTGATGAACTTAAGTCGGCACTTGATCGCCATGAGGATAAACATTTAGTGTTAATTGACACCGCTGGCCGCAGTCCCAGCAATCATTCACAGATAGCGGAACTGCAGGCTTTGTTGTCAGTGGATTCAACTATTGAAACTCATCTTGTTTTAAGTACTACGACGAAATATCGTGATGCGTTAGAAATCGTCAACAATTTTTCTGTTTGTTTTCCTCAGAAAATTTTGTTTACCAAAGTGGATGAGGCAAGTAATTTAGGAACCATATTAAATTTGGTATATCACTTTCCCACATCCTTATCCTATATGACTACAGGACAAAGTGTGCCAGATGATATTGAATTAATCAACTCTGCTAAACTGGCGACTATGATTTTGAGGGACTAATATGAGTGATCAAGCTGAAAAATTGCGTCAAATGACACTGCGTTCTTCAATCGTAAAAAGTCCGGTTATTAAAAAAAGTGCTAAAAGCCGGGTAATTACAGTTACTAGTGGTAAGGGCGGTGTCGGGAAAACCAATTTTACAGTAAACATGGCACTTGCTCTGGCCGCATTTGATAAAAAAGTATTGATAATTGATGCTGATTTAGGAATGGCTAATGTTGAAGTGGTTTTTGGCTGCTCAGCTCCTTACAATATTTTGAATTTGTTGGAAGATGGTTTAAAAATTACTGATATTATTACCGATGGGCCGCGAGGCATTAAATTTTTGGCTGGCGGTTCGGGAATTTATCATCTGGCTAATTTAAGTGCTGCCCATTTGAATCATATAGTGTCTCAAATAACTTTATTTGATAATTGGGCTGACTTTATATTAATTGATACCGGAGCCGGTATTAGCCGTAATGTGTTGAATTTTGTAATGGCAGCAGATCAGGTGATTCTTATTACGACACCGGAACCTACGGCAATTACAGATGCTTACGCTATGGTGAAAGCCTATGCCGGGCAAAATGGAAGTGCGCCACTTAAATTAGTTGTTAACCGTGTTTTTGATCGTGATGAAGGGGAAATGGTTGTTGATAAATTAATGCGGGTTTCTCAGCGATTTCTCAATATACCTATTGAAAATCTCGGATATGTGTATGAAGATCGCTGTATGGTCAAGGCTGTTAAGCAACAAATACCGCTTTTGTTAGCATTTCCAGAAGCCATATCGTCAAAGTGTATTGAAAATATTGCAAAACAAATCGCTTTCGGTAAAAATATGCAACAACAACCCCTTGGGATAAAAGGATTTTTCTATAAGTTTTTAGAATATATGTATTAGTCCTCAAAAAAAGGAGGGGTATATATCAGTAATACACCAGGAGAAGTTTTTAAAATCAATCAACGCATTGAAGTAATTGTGCCTGGACGCGATGGCCTTGCCGAACAATATCGGAGTCGAATTGAAGATATGACCCCTGATAATATAGTGATAGCTATGCCGATGAGTAAGGGGCAGCCTGTTATGTTACAACGCGGGGATATATTCTTTGGCAGAACGGTCAATAATCACGTAGCTTATGAGTTTACCAGTTCGCTCTTAAACAGACAGATTAACCCTTTGCCTGTATGGCAAATTGCAATGCCATCTAATATAAAAAAAATTCAACAAAGGGCATTTGTGAGGATTGATTTAGCAATACCAGTTCAACTACAAGCTATTCTTGAAGATGGAACTATTGATGAGACTGTAATAAACGTCGTGACTAAGGATATCAGCGCTGGTGGTGTGCAAATTGTCGCTAGTCACCTATGGGAGATTGGCAATAAATTAATGGCGAGAGTTCATTATCCGCAAATTGGTCCACTAACTTTTCAATGTGATGTGGTCCGGGTATACCAACCGCAGTCTGATCTTAGTGTATTTTGGGTAGGAATCAGATTTTTGGAGATAGCGGAAAGAGACCGTCGCAATATTATTAAACTGATTTTTCAAAAACAGCTGGAACAGAGACGCAAAGGGCTAGAATAGTAAAGGATATTGGTGGTGATTTTGTGATAAAGGTGCTAGTGGTTGACGACTCTGTATTTATGCGTAAGCTTTTAAGTGACTTATTTGCTGGTGAAGCTGATTTTTCGGTTGTTGATACAGCACGGAATGGTAAAGATGCCATTGATAAAGTTAAACGCCTAAAACCGGATGTAATTACCCTTGATGTTGAAATGCCTGTTGTGGATGGATTAAAGGCTTTAGAATTAATTATGGCGGAGTGTCCTACACCTGTAGTTATGATAAGCAGTTTGACGCAGGCTGGTGCTGTTACGACCTTGAAAGCACTTGAATTAGGTGCTGTCGATTTTGTTGCTAAAACAGCCGGGCCCATATCTAATATTTCGGAAATAAAAACGCAAATTCTTGCCAAATGCCGGGCTGCGGCTCGTGCCAATGTTGCCCAGCTTGTGAAACCTCAGATTGTCAGTAAGGTTTTGCCGCAGCAGCAAATAGTATATTCACCTCTTAATAAATTGACAGAAGAGCGTATTGTTGCCATTGGGACATCGACAGGTGGACCGAGGGCTTTACAGGAAGTAATTACGAAAATTCCCGGTAATATTCCATGTGGAATTGTTATTGTTCAACATATGCCGCCAGCTTTTACTAAATCTCTGGCAGACCGGTTAAACTCATTATCTTCTGTGACGGTGAAAGAAGCGGAACATAACGATGTGGTTAAACCAGGGCTGGTATTAATCGCACCAGGCGATTATCATATGCTGCTAGAAAGAGAAGGTGGTAAGGTAGTAGTCAAACTTAACCAGAATCCTCCCCTCGGTGGGCATCGGCCAGCAGTAGACCCCATGATGGAGTCTGTTGGACGAATCTATGGCAGTAAGGCGGTAGGTGTAATTTTAACCGGTATGGGGCATGACGGCGCTAAAGGCATTCAAGCGATAAAACGTCAGAATGGTCAAACTATTGCGGAAGACCAATCTACATCTGTTGTGTTCGGAATGCCTAAGTCAGCTATTGAATTAGGAGTAGTGGATAAGGTAGTGCCTATTACCGGTGTAGCCGCTGAGATATTAAAAGCGTTAGCTAAATAATAAAATGTACTATGGGGGTGTAGAAGTATGGATATAAATCAGTATATGGGGATGTTTTTAGAAGAATCACGCGAGCACCTTCAAACGCTGAACAGCTGCTTGCTTGATCTTGAAAATGATCCGGGCAATTTGACTGTACTTGATGAAATTTTTAGAAGTGCTCATACCATTAAAGGTATGTCTGCTACCATGGGATTTACTACGATTGCAGAACTTACACATGAAATGGAAAATGTTCTGGACATGCTTCGTAAAGGGACACTTGCGGCAAATGATGATATTACTGATATTTTGTTTAAGTGTGTTGATACACTAGAACAACTTGTTGAAAGTGTATCATCAAATTCTGATGCGACAATTGAAATCCAGCCGCTTATTTCCAGACTTATTGCTATTGCCAAAGGCGAACCGGTGTCTGGTACAGGTGAACCGAGCGTCCGCCAAGCCACAGGAACTAAAGAAGAGGCTGTTTTACATGAAGGCGTCAAGCTTGATGACACAGAGTACAATGTTGTTAAGTCGGCAAGAAAACAAGGCCTTGAATGTTACGAAGTGCATGTTAGCTTACGTGTTGGTTGCCTGTTAAAGTCTGCCAGATCTTATATGGTAATGAATGCATTAGAAGAACTTGGCGAGGTAATTAAGAGCGTACCGGCTGTTGAAGAACTAGAAAAAGAAAACTTTGACAACAGTTTTCAAGTTGTAGTTTTGACTACTGTCGATGCTGAAAAAATTGAAACTGCTGTTTTAAATGTTTCTGAAGTTGAAAAAGTAGAGGTTTTCCCGTCTGTACTTGCGGATGAATCAGCTGCGGCGCCAACTCCTCCTCAGGCAGAAACTCAAACCGATAAGCCAGTTGCGGTTAAGAAGGAAAGCAGTGCTGTTAGCAAACCTGAAAAACCGAATACGAATGAACATACTGAGAAAAAACTTAAAGGTGGTCAATCAGTCCGGGTTGATATTGATAAGCTTGATAGTTTGCTTAATCTTGTTGGCGAATTGGTTATTAATAAGACTCGTCTGGAACAAATTGGACTGACTCACAGACTTTCGGAATTAGTAGAAACTATTGAGCAAATGGACAGAGTAACAACCGATTTGCAGACTGTAGTTATGAAGGTTCGGATGGTTCCTGTTGGTCAGGTATTTAATCGTTTTCCACGCATGGTTAGAGATTTGTCACGCGAGTTAAATAAAGAAATCAATCTTATTATCCAAGGGGAAGAAACCGAACTTGATCGTACCGTAATTGACGAAATCGGAGATCCTCTAGTTCACCTGTTGCGGAATTCTATCGACCATGGTATTGAGCATCCGGCTGAACGCCAGGCTAAGGGTAAGAACCCGGTTGGCGAGGTTCGTTTAATTGCTCGTCATGAAGGCAATAATGTTATCATCATGGTGGAAGATGACGGTAAAGGCATTAATGCCGATGCTATAAAGCAAAAGGCCGTAGATAAGGGAATGATTACCCAGGCTGAGGCTGACAAGCTTGAACCGGCTGAAGCTGTTCGTCTTGTGTTTTTACCAGGTTTCTCTACTGCTGAAACCATTACCGATGTTTCGGGCCGTGGTGTAGGCATGGATGCGGTTAAAACAAAAATAGAATCATTGGGCGGTATGGTCGATGTTGAGACAAAAATCAATGGTGGCAGCAAATTTAAAATTCGGTTGCCGTTAACTTTGGCGATCATCCAGGCTTTGCTGGTAAATGTGAGCGAAGAAATTTATGCCATCCCATTGGGCACTATTGACAGTACTATTAACATTACTCCACAAGACATAAAAACAATTCAGAATCAAGAAGTCATTTTACTGCGCGGGCAAATCATCCCGATAGTTCGCCTGGCGAATGTACTTAATGTTCCAACTGCCAACACCCAAAATGATGAGGAATTGTTTGTAGTTATTGTTCATATGGGTGAAAATCGTGCCGGGATTATTGTTGACACGCTTATTGGGCAGCAAGAAATCGTAATTAAATCTATGGGTAAATTGTTAGCTGGCATCAAGGTTATTGCAGGAGCTACGATTTTAGGTAATGGACAAGTTGCCCTCATCTTGGATGTTGGAGCCCTAAAACAGTAAGAAAAGGAGGAATGAAGAGTGTCTGAAGCAACCTATTCTGGTAACGATATTCAGTTAGTGGTATTTAAATTAGGACGCGAAGAGTATGGCGTTAGTATTCTGCAAGTGCAGGAAATTAAAAGAATAACTGAGATTACCCGTGTTCCTCATTCTCCTGATTATATTAAAGGGGTAATGAATCTGCGCGGCAGCGTTTTACCTGTTATTGATCTGAAGAAAAGGCTTAGCTTACCGCCTGAGGAATATACTGAAGATACGCGAATCATTATTATAAAAGTGGAAGAAATAGTGGTTGGAATGATTGTTGATGCTGTATCTGAAGTAACGACAATTGATCAAAACAGCATTGAGCCGCCACAAGCTGTTGTCGGTGGGATTGCTGCTGATTACCTAAGCGGAGTCGGTAAATTAGAAAATAGACTTTTAATATTGCTTAATACAGATGCAATTATTGGTATGGGACAGGAAGTTAAAGCTAGTTAAACGCTAGGTGTAGAATCAAAGGGGTGGCAAACTTGTCTGAGGATATATTAAAACTATCACCACTGCAGTTAGACGCGTTGAGGGAAATAGGCAATGTTGGCGCTGGTAATGCGGCCACAGCACTATCCCAAATCATCAACAACAAAATTGATATGACGGTACCTGAAGTATCCATTCTTCCGTTGGGAGAAGTACCTGAGGTGGTAGGTGGTCCGGATGCGATGGTTGCAGGTGTTTATCTTAGAGTTTTTGGCCCGGCACCTGGGAGCATCTTGTTTTTGCTACCTCGCGAAAGTGCCTTTTACCTTGTTGATATGTTAATGGGACGTAACCAAGGTGAAACGCAACTCCTTAATTCTATGGATGAATCAGCATTGATGGAAATTGGCAACATTCTAGCTGGTGCTTATTTAAATGCGCTTTCTTATTTTACAAAACTGACATTATTACCCTCTATTCCGGCTTTAGCTATTGATATGGCTGGTGCCATATTGAGTGTTATTCTGATTCAGTTAGGTCAAATGGGTGATCATGCACTGGTGATTGAAACTGAATTTACAACCGATAATGATGGCGTTAAGGGGCACTTTTTCCTTATTCCCGATCCTGGTTCTCTCACTACAATCTTGGCAGCAATCGGGGTGAAGGAATAATGGCTGAGCTAATAAAAGTGGGAATGGCTGATTACAAGGTTGGGCGTAGCCCGGCTAGCTTAATTAGTTATGGGTTAGGATCTTGTGTAGGTATCGCATTGTTTGATGCGGTTACAAAAGTGGGTGGATTAGCCCATATTATGTTGCCTGACAGCACCCAAGCACGCTCGGCTGAGAATATAGCGAAATTTGCCGATACGGCTTTACCAGCCATGCTTAATGAGATAATAAAATTGGGTGCCACTAAGTCTCGGATTACTGCGAAAATTGCTGGTGGGGCGCAAATGTTCACCTTTACGAATGCAACTGATATTATGCGTGTAGGTGAACGTAATGCAGAGGCTGTTCGGGTAATGCTAAAGAAACTCGATATACGCTTATTAGCTGAAGATACCGGCGGCAACTATGGCCGTACTGTTGAACTAAAGCTAGATACTGGAAGTTTTCGCGTTAAGACCATTGATAAAGGTGAAAAAGAATTATAATTTGGGGGAAGTTCAATGGCATTGAAGCTGCGGATTAGTTTATATCTGGCTCTTATTACCAGCAGCTTGACATTGTTGGTAGGGATGCACAATAGTATTACGCTAACAGCTATGGTAAATCGGACGTTAGTATCATTAGTTTTTTTTGCAATTTTAGGTTTTGTGTGTGGGCAATATGCAGAACGTTTTTTAAAAGAGAAGTTGGAAGAAATAGAATCAAAAGATATGAATATAGAAAGTGCCAATAGCGATGATGAACCGGAACCAGAATTGCCGGTTGCAGAATTTGAACCTTTGAATACTAAGGATTTTGAGAACATAACACTAACGCAAAAGTAATGATGGAGGGGTAAGCGCCAATGGCAGATGATAATGCTGAACAAAAGGCTGCTAACACACTCAAGCTTTGGCGGGAGTATGGTAATAATAGAAGCCCGGAGATTCGGGAAAAACTTATTGAGAACTATCTGCCTTTAGTTAAACTGGTAGCAGGCCGTATCGCAGTTAGTCTTCCTCAGCATGTAGATAAAGATGATTTAATCAGTAATGGTTTTTTTGGTCTTTTAGAATCTATAGAACGGTTTGATGCTGACAGAGGTGTTAAATTTGAAACCTATGCAGTGGTAAGAATACGCGGAGCTATCCTTGACTCACTGCGAGCACAAGATTGGATTCCGGCCACTATTAGGCAAAAAGCAAGACAATACGAACAAACTGTTACTAAATTAGAGCACGCGTTGGGACGTTCAGTAAAAGACGAAGAAATTGCGATGGCAATGAATATTCCGCTTAATGAATTATATAAGCTTATTAATCAGTTAAATACAAGCACACTTATACCGCTTGAAGAATTTGCCAGAACTGAAACGGTTTCGCAACATACACCGAACCCTTCCCAACATATTGAAGAACAAGAAGTAAAAGATATGTTAGCTAAAAGTATTGATAAATTGCCAGAAAAAGAACGCCTGGTTGTTAGTCTTTACTATTATGAAAGTCTAACCCTAAAAGAGATAAGCTTGATATTAAAACTTTCAGAGGCGCGTATTTCGCAACTGCATACTAAAGCGATTTTTCGGATGCGCGGTGCTCTATCTAGATTAAAATCAAGTTTTATTTAGATAATTTAATTAAGTAAGTGCTAGTAATGGGGGAATTGTGCGTATGAACGACGAGACACGGTTGGCAGAGCAGGTAGAGGATAAGGTAGACTCACAGGACGGATATTTTGTTATTACCACAGATGAAAATGGAGCCTATTTGGCTGTATATCCCCCAAAAGGAGAGGGGCAGCCTGTTAAAGTGCCTCAGATAACAGAACAGTTGGCAGAATACCACGATATCGGCAAAGTTGAAAATACTTTGCTTATTCGTGTTGTTAAAGAAGCCTTGGGGACACCTGTTAAAGTGGCTGATAAATTACTTGAGGTTGATCCTGTTATTAACGTTTCAACTTCCCGTGATAAGATGGAAGCAACGTTGCAGATTGATATGCCTGAAGGTAGTCGGCCAATTACAATGGATGCTGTGATGGAGAAGATTAAAGCGGCAGGCATTGTCTATGGAATTGATCTTGCGGCAATTGAAACGGCTGTGACCAGACCTGGAAGCGAGGTAGTCTGTGCAAAAGGATTAATACCAGTCAATGGTGTTAATGCAGAAATTATTTATTCAGTTGATTTAGAAAACAAAGGACGGCCTGCCGAGTTAGATGATGGCAGAGTGGATTATAAAAATCTTAATATGTTTACTGTTGTTCAACAAGATGAATTATTAGCGGAAAAAATACCTGCAACAATGGGAACCCCAGGTGTTGATATTTTAGGTAATGAAGTTGCTGCTAAGCCTGGCAAAGATTTGATGTTGCCAACCGGGAAAAATGTTTATGCAGTTGAGGGACTGAAGATATTTGCAGCGCAAGCTGGGCAAATTGTTGTTTCTAATAAAAAGCTAAGTGTTATTCCAATTATTGAAGTTAAAGGCGATGTTGATTTATCAACCGGAAATATTGACTTTGTTGGCAGTGTATTGGTTAAAGGGTCAGTACAGACCGGTTTTACTGTTAAGGCCGAAGGTAATGTAGAAATTGCCGGTAATGTTAGTGGGGGTATTGTTGAAGGAAAAAACGTTACTGTCCGAATGGGAATTCAGGGAATGAATAAAGGCTATATAAAAGCAGCAGAAACTGTAATCGCCAAGTATATTGAAAATGCAACCGTGGCTGCAGGAAAAGATGTTTTAGTCAGCGACGTTGTTTTACACAGCAAGGTTAGCGCAGGTAAAAAAGTCATTGTTGAGGAAAAGCGCGGTCTTATTGCCGGAGGGCAAATATCGGCAGGTGAAGAAATAAGAGCTAAGATTATTGGAACGCAATCTGCCACTGGTACTGATATTGAAGTTGGTGTAAATCCGGCATTGCGGGAAGAATACCAGGTAGCACGTAAAGAAATAAAAAAACTTGAGTTTGACTTGGAACAAGCGCAAAAAGCTTTGAATATATTAAGGGCGATGAACCAAAGTACCATGCCACCTGATAAACGCGAGATGCTGTTAAAATTGACTAAAGCTCAATTTCATTTAATTGGTCAGACGGAAACAGTGCGAAACCGATTAGCCGAAATTGAAATTGGCTTGGAAGAAATGCGGTATGGTCACATTAAAGTTGCTGATACTATTCATCCCGGAGTTAAATTAGTGATAGGAACATTAGTTAAACCAATAAGAGATGAAGTTAAGTTTGCCAAGTTTTATGCCGAAGACGGAGAAATAAAAACAGGTTCTTACAAATAGTAACTAACGACCAAATTTATGGTTGGGTGGTGAATATAAGTGAGCATTAGGCCGATAGATATGCAGGTGATTATTCCAAGGGCGACAGAAGTTGGAATACAGCAGAATAATCTTGCTCAGCAAAGTACTGTTCAGCAACAGCAATTTGCTGAGCAAATGGCAAAAGCAGCCGAAGTGCGTCAGCAACAGGTTCAAGGGATCGCTAAAGGCCAAGGCGGCAAGATTGAACGAGACGGCAATAAAGAAAAAAATCATAAGCGCCAGGATGATGAAACTGCTGAAAATGGCAGTACACTTGCGGTGGAATCTTCGGAATCAGAGACTGAGCCCAAGCGACGAGACCCTGTGCTTGGATATATTATTGATATAAAAACATAATAGTGTTATTGGGGTGATAATTTTTGCTTACAGGTATTATAGTTTCTTTAGCGGCAATAGTTCTCTTAGGTTTTTTGTTTCTGTATAGAAAAGAAATGCTTATCAATGTATTTACCTCCAATATGTCTACATCAACAAATCAATTTACCGAGCACCTGGAACAAACAGCTGATGTAATTATCCGTCGGCTGGAAGAGGAAGCTGTTCAACTTGAATTATTGCTTGAAGAAGCTGAAATAAAAATTGGCATGCTTAGCCAACAGGTTGAGCATGCCAATAAAATTATCGAACAAATGCTAGATGTGGAGAAACGTCAAAAAGAAGTTGAGATTGAAAAGTGTAGAGAAGAAGTCGTTAATGACCATAAAAACGACAATGTATTACCGGCAATCGAACCTGAGAATTTCGAGGAGCATATATTGATAGACAATGAGATGCAGCCGGTGGATGAACAGAATGATATTGATTTGTCACTACTTGATATGGATATTCCTGAAAAATCAATAAATGTTGAAAAATATCGTCATATCATTACTATGGCTGAACAAGGCTATACAGTAACAGAAATTGCGAAGGCTACTGGAATGGGCAAAGGTGAGATTATGCTGCTATTACAGTTGAATAAATAGTAGCAGATATTGGCATAATACTAAAATCGAAAAAACGAAATTTATGCTATAATAGACTTGTTATTAATAGCGAGTTATGTTATACTTTTTCGTGGTGTTATCACTCACGCAATCTAATTTTGCTACTGTGCCAGAGATGGTGAAGGCAAAAGATGCGGATTGCGGCGGCAAATTAACAGGAGGTGTATTTTATGTCAGTTATTTCAATGAAGCAACTTTTGGAAGCGGGTGTTCACTTTGGTCACCAAACCAGAAGATGGAACCCCAAAATGGCTCCGTACATATTCACGGAGCGTAATGGTATCTACATTATTGACCTGCAAAAAACAGTTAAAAAGGTGGAAGAAGCGTATAATTTCGTACGCGACTTAGCCGCTCAAGGACAGACTATGTTATTTGTAGGTACTAAAAAACAAGCTCAGGAAGCAGTAAAAGACGAAGCGATCAGATGTGACATGTTCTATGTTAACGAAAGATGGCTTGGTGGTATGCTGACTAACTTCCAAACCATTCAAAAACGCATTAACAGATTGCGTGAACTTGAAGATATGGAAGCTAAGGGCATGTTTGACGTATTGCCTAAAAAAGAAGTTATCACTTTACGCCATGAAATGGAGCGTTTACAAAAATTTCTTGGCGGTATTAAAAATATGCACAAGTTGCCTGGTGCGCTCTTTATTATTGATCCGCGCAAAGAACGTATTGCCGTGGCAGAAGCTCGTAATTTAGGTATTCCTATTGTTGGTATTGTTGATACCAATTGTGATCCAGATGAGATCGACTATGTTATTCCCGGTAATGACGACGCTATTCGCGCTGTTAAACTGCTTACCGCAAAAGTTGCTGATGCTATTATGGAAGGTCGCCAAGGCGAGCAGATGGCAGAGTAAACTATTAGATGGACATTAAAGGTAAGGGGCTTATGGTTCTCTTACCTTTAATAATAGTTAGGAGGATTTTAAATGATAACTGCTGGAATGGTTAAAGATTTACGCGAACGTACCGGCGCTGGTATGATGGATTGTAAAAAGGCTTTAAGTGAAACAAACGGTGATATGGAAAAAGCTGTTGATTTCCTGCGGGAAAAAGGCTTGGCTGCTGCTGCAAAAAAAGCTAGCCGCATAGCGTCCGAAGGTCTTGTTGAAGCTTACATACATGGATCAGGCCGTATTGGAGTTCTGCTTGAAGTAAACTGTGAAACAGACTTTGTTGCTAAAACCGATGATTATAAATCTTTAGTGAAAGATATAGCTATGCAAATTGCTGCTGCCAATCCCAGTTATGTTTCTCGTGAAGAAGTACCTGAAGAGATACTGAATCATGAGAGAGAAATCTTACGGGCACAGGCACTTAATGAGGGTAAGCCGGCTAATATTGTTGAAAAAATGATTGAGGGCCGTTTGAAAAAGTTTTATCAAGAAGCCTGTTTGTTAGAACAAGCTTTTATCAAAGATCCTGATAAAACTATTACCCAATTAATTACTGAACGAGTAGCTAAAATCGGCGAGAATATTTCTGTACGTCGCTTTACCAGATATCAGTTAGGTGAAGGTCTTGAAAAAAGATCGAATGATTTTGCTGCTGAAGTAATGGCTGCTGTCAATAAATAAGAGAACACTTTGTGTTCTCTTTTTTCTGAAAAATGTTTTGTGAAATAAAGGATTTATTCGCTATTTGTAGAAATACAATCTAAAAGGAGGTCTCCCGATTGGTCGCAGGTAAGTATAAGCGCGTTGTCTTAAAACTAAGTGGTGAAGCTTTGGCTGGCAATAAAGGATATGGTATAGATCCGGTGGTTGTTGATGCCATTGCTAAAGAAATAAAAGAAGTTAAGGCCAATAATCTGGATGTGGCTATTGTTGTTGGAGGCGGTAATATTTGGCGCGGGCTTGCCGGCAGCGCCAAAGGAATGGATCGCGCAACTGCCGACTATATGGGGATGCTGGCAACCGTTATGAATGCACTTGCATTACAAGATGCACTGGAGCATTGTGATGTGGATTCCAGAGTACAGACTGCAATTAATATGCAACAAGTTGCCGAGCCATATATTCGACGTAGGGCGATACGCCATATGGAAAAAGGACGCGTAGTTATTTTTGCTGCTGGTACGGGAAACCCTTATTTTTCAACAGATACAACCGCTGCACTTAGGGCAGCTGAAATTGAAGCTGATGCAATTTTAATGGCTAAAAAGAATACTGATGGTGTCTACGATTCTGACCCGCGTCATAATCCGGATGCCAAAAAGTTCAAAGAGCTTGAATATATTGAAGTTTTACAGCGCGGCTTAGGAGTAATGGACTCAACAGCTACTTCGCTGTGTATGGATAATAAAATTCCAATTGTAGTATTTAGTATCGATGAGCCAGGCAATATCTTGAAGGCGGCGCTAGGCAATGATATAGGAACTATTGTTGGAGGAGAAAAAAATGACAATTAAGGAAATTCATTCTGGACATGAGGATAAAATGAAAAAGGCGTTGGAGGTTCTGCGGAAAGAGTATGGTAGCTTGCGTGCAGGCAGGGCCACTCCTTCTTTGCTGGATAAAGTGATGGTTGATTATTATGGTTCACCAACACCTGTTAACCAAGTTGCCAATGTTTCAGTTCCTGAACCAAGGGTGATTGTCATTCAACCATGGGAAAAGACAATGCTTAACGCTATTGATAAGGCCATTCAGAAGTCCGATTTGGGATTGATGCCTAATAGTGATGGTGTTGTTATTCGCTTGGCCATTCCTCAGCTTACTCAAGAACGCCGGTCAGAAATTGTAAAGGTTATACATAAAAAAGCAGAGGATTGCCGGGTGGCTATTCGTAATCTGCGCCGTGATGCCAATGATTCAATTAAGAAGGTTGAAAAAGATAAAACGGTTTCTGAAGATGAGGCCAAAAAAGCCCAGGATGATATTCAGAAACTCACTGATAAATATATTAAAGAAATCGATCAGATTATGGCCGGAAAAGAAAAGGAAATCATGGAAGTATAATATGATTGATACAGTAGCACAGCCATTATCTGAAGTTATCTCTAAACTGGAACACTCTAACTGCAAATATAATATTACTATTACTAAACCTTCACGAACGCAGTTTCATCTTGAAGAAACTCTTTATGTTATTAGGCAGCGATTAAATGCTGATGGTATTGTAAATCTAGTTGTTGCTGCTAAAATGGGAAAGGAGGTGTTTTAAGTAATGGCTTATAAAATTACAGAAGATTGTGTTGCTTGTGGTTCTTGCGCAGCTACCTGCCCGGTCAGCGCGATTCAAGAAGGGGAACCCATTTACAGCATTAACGATGAATGTGTAGAGTGTGGTTCTTGTGCGGAAGTTTGCCCGACTGGCGCAATTAAAGCTCCGGAGTAATTTAAATCCCCCTCGTGAGAGGGGGTTTAAATTTGACTAACAATTTTGGATTTTGGGGATAATTTGGTAATAACTATGCTGCAATGTGGCGGAGGGGCTTAGCGTGTGGAAAAAGTGGTTTGGTAAAAAGTCTGCTAGCAATGAATATGATTATCACGATATTGATTTAGATAAACTTCCCTGTCATGTGGCGATAATTATGGATGGTAATGGTAGATGGGCGCAAAATAAGGGGCTTCCCCGAACTTTTGGTCATCGGGCCGGAGTGGAGACACTCCGGGAAATTGTGATGACAGCGTCAGAGATTGGGGTTAAGGTACTCACTGCTTACGCATTTTCAACGGAGAACTGGCGGCGGCCAGCTGATGAAGTTTCTTTACTTATGAGCCTGTTGGCCGAGTATTTAGATAATGAAATCAAGGAATTAGATGATAACAATGTACAAATAAAGTTTATTGGCAAGATTGATGAACTTGCCCCGGCATTACAGAGCAAAATCGAAAAAGCTCAGGCGCAGACTGCCTGCAATACAGGATTAATTTTAAACCTGGCCGTAAACTACGGCGGACGAGCAGAGCTGACGCGTGCTGTAAAAATAATTACTGAAAAGGTACTACACCAGGAGTTGGCAGTAGAAGATATTAATGAGACAATTATTGAAGAAAATTTATATACAACAAATCTTCCGGCACCAGATTTATTAATTAGGCCTAGCGGAGATTTTCGTATTAGTAATTTTTTATTGTGGCAAGTTGCCTATGCGGAGTTTTGGTTTACTGATATTAATTGGCCTGATTTTAAACCGGAAAATTTTTTGCAGGCCATACGCGATTATCAGCAGCGTGAGCGGAGATTTGGTGGATTAAAAAATACAACAAAACGGTAGGTGCCTATATTGCTTAGTATGCGTGTTTTGACGGCAGTTATTGGAATTCCAATAGCAGTATATATTATTAACTATGGTTTTTGGTTGTTTGCTGCGACTATAATAATACTTGCGCTAATTGCGTGGCATGAGTTTTTTAAGATGATGCAGGCCAAAGCAATTAACATTCAATATAGCAGCGGGCTTATCGGCATTATTTTGGCAACAGCCTGTGCCTGGCTTGGCAATGCACAAGAATTGGTTATGGTAATGTTGGCAGTTGTGCTATTCACGCTGGCCCAAACAATATTTTCACATGAAAAGTTTGGCGTTACTGAGGCAGCTTTTACGATATTAGGCACAATGTATATTAGTTTGCCATTTGCTCATTTGTTGCTGCTCCGCTTTACTGAGCAAGCCGACTATATCCACACGGCAGTTGGCGACTTATCGGCAGGCGCTGTTTATTTGTGGCTAGCGTTTATTGGAACTTGGGCCAGCGATACGCTGGCATATTTTGTCGGTTCATTATTTGGCCGGCATAAGCTATGTCCGGCCATTAGTCCAGGAAAAACCGTTGAAGGGGCTGCGGGAGGATTACTTGGGAGTATTGGCGGTGTAGTTTTTTGGGGATGGCTGTGTGGATTACCGCTTATGCATATGGCCTTTCTTGGTGCACTCATTGGTATTGCTGCACCAATTGGTGATTTGACAGAATCAGTATTGAAAAGGTTTACCGGTGTAAAAGATTCAGGCAACATCTTACCTGGGCACGGCGGTATCCTTGATCGTTTTGACGCCATTATGTTTTCTGCACCGGTAGTGTATTATTATCTTAAAACTTTTATTATTGCTTAGAATTCAGATGGGAGAAATGCTTCATGAAGCATATTGCGATTTTAGGAAGTACCGGCTCAATTGGAACTCAGGCATTGGATGTTATTGCTGCTAATAAAGATCGTTATACAATAACGGCTTTAGCTGCCTATAAAAATGAACAAGTACTGGCAGAACAAATTGAGTATTTTAAGCCCAAAATTGCTGTATTAATTGATAAAGCGGCAGCTGACCGACTTGTTAACAGGTACCACGGGAATACGAAAATTTTAACTGGTGAGGATGGCCTCATAGAAGCAGCCACTTACGAGCAATCAGATACTGTTTTGACATCATTAGTCGGGTTTGCCGGACTAAGACCAACAGTTGCTGCTATTAAGGCAAAGAAAAATATAGCGCTTGCCAATAAAGAAACATTAGTGGCCGCCGGTGAACTGGTAATGTCATTGGCAAGAGAATATAATGTTACAATTTCACCGGTAGACAGTGAACATAGTGCAGTTTTTCAATGCCTGAATGGCGAAAATAAGCAGCAGATACAGCGAATTATTTTAACAGCATCTGGTGGACCGTTTCGTGAATGCACAACAAAACAAATGAGTACTGCTACGATTGAAGACTGTCTAAAGCATCCTAATTGGTCTATGGGGCGGAAAATTACGGTTGATTCTGCAACGCTTGCCAATAAAGGCTTAGAAGTTATCGAAGCAAAATGGTTGTTTGGTGTTGAGTACGAAAATATTGATGTTTGTGTTCATCCTCAAAGCATAATTCATTCTATGGTTGAGTTTATTGATGGGAGCATTGTGGCTCAACTGGGAATGCCAGATATGCGGATACCAATCCAATATGCGTTATCTTACCCTGACCGCATAGCTTCCGAATTTCCGCGTCTGGATCTAACTACATTAGCTGCGCTTACTTTTAGCAAGCCTGACACCGAAAAGTTTCCGGCATTAAAATTAGCTTATAGCGCCGGTAACCAAGGTGGGACTATGCCTTGTGTTTACAATGCAGCCAATGAAGTAGGCGTGTATGCTTTTTTAAATCGTGAAATAGGTTTTCTTGATATCGCCAAAGTAATACGTTATACTATGGAAAAACATACCTTGCTTGCCAATCCCAGCTTGGATAATATTCATGATGCCGATGCCTGGGCGCGAGGCATTGCCCGGCAGGCTCTCAATGATGTGAAAAAAGGGTACTAATATTTAGAAGGTTGGTGAAAATTTGTCTACCATTGTTGCGACTATTTTTGTTTTCGGTTTATTGGTTTTGTTTCATGAACTAGGTCATTTTATCACTGCCAAAAGTGTCGGTATGCGGGTGGATGAATTTGCTATTGGCTTTGGGCCGAAACTGATAAGTAAAAAAATTGGCGAGACCGTCTATTCTATCCGAATTGTTCCATTAGGTGGTTTTAATAAAATTGCCGGTATGGATCCGGACGAGCAGCAAGATGAACGTTCATTCAGCGCTAAACCTATCTGGGCCAGAATGTTAGTGATTGTAGCAGGCTCGTTTATGAATTTTGTATTACCGGTATTGCTGCTATTTATTGTATTTGTGAGTGCAGGTATTGATAAGCCTTCCAACCAGCCTATTATCGGCAATGTTTTTTCTGATAAGCCAGCGGCAATGGCTGGTTTGCTGCCTGGAGACAAAATAAATTCCGTAAATGGAGCGCCTGTGACTTCTTGGCGGGAATTTGTTACCATTATCCAGACAAACGCCGGGAATAGTTTAACCATAAATTTTTCACGCACTGCCGAAGATAATAAAACAGCGCTACTAATTCCTGAATATGATGAAAAAGGTAAACGTGGCGTTATTGGTGTTATTCCGCAGATTGACAAATATCAACCGGGAGTTCTGGAATCTGCCGGATTGGCAGCTAAACAAACCGTTATGGTGGCGCAAGCCATGGTTGTTGGTATTGGTGAAATGCTTACAGGTAGAGCTGCCGCCGATGTTGCCGGACCGATTGGGGTAGCGCAAATGGCGGGAGAAGTTGCTCAACTGGGGATTATTCCCTTGTTGCAATTTGCGGCTTTTTTAAGTATTAATTTGGGGTTGATTAATCTTTTGCCTGTTCCGGTATTAGACGGAGGGCATGTTGTCACATTAGCCGTTGAAGGCATTAGAGGCAAACCGCTCAGCAGCAGTCAGATGCAGTTTATTCAAATGGTTGGTTTGGCGTTGTTAATGATGCTGTTTGTTTTGGCAACTTTTAAAGATATATCGCGGTTAAATCTGTTTTGAGTTGGTGATATCTATGGAACGTAAGCAAACGCGGCCGCTAAAAATCGGTAAAATGGCAGTAGGGGGAAATGCGCCCATATCGGTTCAATCGATGACAAATACCCGTACCGATAATGTTGATGATACGGTAGCCCAAATTAAGCGACTTGTTGATGCGGGCTGTGATATAGTTCGGCTTGCTATTCCTGATATGGCGGCTGCTCTGGCAATAGAGCAGATAAAAGCCAATATGCAGGATGTGCCGCTTATTGCCGATATTCATTTTGATTATCGACTGGCTATTGCGGCTATGGAACGCGGTATTGACGCCTTACGCTTAAATCCCGGCAATATTGGTGAAGCCGAGCATGTCGCCAAAGTTGTTAAAGAGGCTCAAAAACGACGGCTTCCTATTCGTATTGGCGTCAATGCCGGCTCGCTAAGCAAGGAGATTCTTGCTAAATACGGCGGCCACCCAACACCGGAAGGTATGGTTGAAAGTGCGTTAGGTCATATCAATATACTGGAACGCCTGGATTTTAACGATATAAAGATATCATTAAAGGCACATGATGTGCCGCTAACGGTCAAAGCATATCAGCTTATGGCCCAGACCATAAATTATCCATTACATTTAGGCATTACCGAGGCTGGTACTGTACGTTCCGGCGTAATCAAATCGGCTGTGGGCATTGGCGCGCTTTTGGCGCAGGGTATTGGTGATACCATTAGAGTATCGCTGACAGGTGATCCTGTAGAAGAGGTGCATGTTGCCAACGAGATTTTGAAATCATTAGGGTTGCGTAGGTATGGGCCAACACTCATATCTTGTCCAACCTGTGGCCGCTGCCAAATTAATTTGGTAAATGTTGCCGAGTCAGTGGAAAATAAGCTAAAATCCATGAAAACCCCAATCACAGTAGCCGTAATGGGCTGTGTTGTAAATGGGCCAGGAGAAGCCAGAGATGCTGATGTTGGTATTGCCGGCGGCAAAGGTGAGGGTTTGTTATTTAGTAAAGGTGAGATTATTCGCAAAGTGCCGGAAGACCAACTGGTAAGTGCACTATTTGCTGAAATTGATAAGCTTAACAAGGAGGCTAACAATTAATGCGTTCTTCCCAATTATTTGCACCTACATTACGTGAGACTCCGGCTGAAGCCGAAGTAGTAAGTCATCAATTAATGCTTCGGGCCGGTTTTATCCGTAAAGCCGCAGGTGGAGTTTATTCATATTTGCCGCTGGCATGGCGGGTGTTAAAAAAAATCGAGACCATTGTACGTGAAGAAATGGATGCTAAGGGTGGGCAGGAGCTGGCAATGCCGATTGTTCAACCTGCTGAAATGTGGCAGGAAACCGGTCGTTGGAGTGTTTACGGTGATGAAATGTTCCGCCTGAAAGATCGTCATAACCGGAATTTTTGCCTGGGGCCTACTCATGAAGAAATGATTACTACTCTTGTTAAAGGCGATGTTCGCTCATACCGTCAGTTACCGCTGATGCTTTATCAAATTCAAAACAAATACCGTGATGAGATCAGGCCAAGATTTGGTCTTATGCGTGGTCGTGAGTTTATTATGAAAGACCTATATTCCTTTGATCGTGATGAAGCAGGGCTTGATGTAAGCTATAATAAAATGTATGATGCGTATTCTCGTATATTTACCCGCTGTGGATTGACTTTCCGGGCGGTGGAAGCTGACTCGGGTGCTATTGGTGGCAGTGGTTCCCATGAATTTATGGTAATTGCTGAATCAGGAGAAGCCGGTATTGTATATTGCGAAAGCTGTGATTATGCAGCTAATGATGAAAAAGCTGAACTGCATCCAATCGATATCCCCGCGGAAGAGCCGTTGCTGCAAAGTGAAAAAGCGACTCCCGGTATGAAAACAATTGCTGATGTCAGTCATTTTCTTAACGTTACACCTGACAAAACAATTAAGACCTTAGCATATCAGACTGATGCCGGTACGCTTGTGTTGGCACTTGTCCGAGGCGATCATGAAGTTAATGAAATCAAATTATTAAATAAAGTCGGCTGCATCCAACTAGAGATGGCATCGGAAGAGGCTATCGCCAACGCGTTAGGCAGCCAAGCAGGATACATCGGTCCTGTAGGACTTGCTGGTAAAGAAAATGTCATTATTGTTGCCGATGCTACGGTTATGAAGATGAGTAACGCAGTATGCGGCGCTAATAAACTGGATACACACTATATTAATGTTAAACCGGGCCGTGACTTTAAACCTACGAGTGTCACTGATCTTCGCCTAATACAGGCAAATGATCCTTGTCCGCACTGCGGCGCTCCTGTTAAAACTGCCAGAGGCATTGAGGTTGGGCAGGTATTTAAACTGTTTACCAAATATAGTAGCGCATTACAAGCAAACTTTATTGATGTCGACGGCAAAGAAAAGCCAATGGTTATGGGTTGCTATGGTGTTGGTGTAAGTCGTACAATGGCCGCAGCTATTGAACAAAATTATGATGAGAATGGTATTATTTGGCCTGCACCGATTGCACCATATCAAGTTGCGGTTATTCCTGTCAGCAACAAAGATGAAGCCCAGATGGCTTTAGCCGAAAAAATATACGCTGAATTAAATGCTAAAGGGATAGAGACAATCCTTGATGACCGTAATGAACGTCCGGGTGTTAAATTCAAAGATGCCGATCTTATCGGCTATCCGATTAAAATCACTATTGGTCCTAAGGCAATTAATGAAGATTCAATTGAGGTAAAAGTGCGTCGTACCGGTGAGATGCTTTATTTTGGACAGGAAGAATATCTTAATAAAGTTAAAGAACTATTAACAAAGCTATAGTCTCTTTATAATTAAGTTATAACAAAAGGGCAGTCGCGCTAAGTATGTACCTTCGTACTGTCTACGGCAACCCTCGTAACTCACGTAACCCTTGGCCATTGCCGGAAAAAGCGTTCCGTAGGAGAAAAGCCGGGTGGTATTCCGTTGAGAAATTCGTACTGTTTGAGCGCAGCGAGTTTACGAATTTTAGGAATACCGCCCGGCTTTTCAGGTCCGCGCATTGAAAAGGAGAGTTTATCATACAGCTATGAAAGCAAATCTCTACCGGAACAGGTTAGCGTATGGAGGCTTCAGGCCTAGACTTTGGTCCTTTGTGTCATGACAAAAGGACATCACGTCCACTTGTATTCAATTGAATTGTAACAGCCCTTTTGGACTATAACAGAGGAGCGTGGGGGGAGGATAACGGTGACTCCAATTAGTGAAACTGATGTTATACTGCGTTTGGTAGTATCCTGTATTCTTGGTGGCTTAATTGGTTTTGAACGTGAGAGTTTAGATCGTCCGGCCGGCTTGCGCACTCATATATTGGTATGTGTAGGATCAGCCTTAATGACACTTGTATCCATTTATGGGTTTACCAGCTTTGATACTGTTACCAAAGATCCGGGGCGAATTGCAGCACAAGTGGTAAGTGGAATTGGTTTTTTAGGCGCCGGAACTATTCTGCGGGAAGGGTTAACTGTAACTGGGCTTACTACTGCTGCTAGTTTATGGGTTGTCGCCGGGATTGGACTGGCTATTGGCAGTGGGCTGTTTTTTGCCGGTATTGCCGGGACTGCATTGGTTTTTGTAACATTAGTGCTTTTTGGGCAAGTGGAACGACGGCACTGGACCAATAAATGTCGTGACAGAATAAAAATAGTTGTGCGTGATCAGCCGGGGCAGCTTGGACGAGTGGGCGTTTTTTTTGGCAAGCATGGCATTGGTATTAAGAATTTAACTATGCATCACGTCCCAAAACAAAAAGTGATAAACATTGAGTTTGTTCTAATAATCCCGGCAAATGCCGATATGATAAAGATATTTACCGAACTCGGCGAAATAGACGGCGTGATTTCTATTGATAAACCGTGATAGAATAGACTATGACCTGTTAGTGATAGGAGAGGTTTAATGTCTAGTTATTGTATTATACCGGAAGACTGCCGAAGTTTTTGGCAGTTTGTGGAGGATTTGCCACTTGATGAACGTAACCGGAATTTGTTACGAGCGGCGAAAGTAAATAAGGTTGAAGTAAACTCGTGTGCCAAAACATGGGTTATATATATAACGGTAGCAAAAACTGTTGACGAACAGACTTTGGCAATCGCCGCCAAGCATTTATGCCAGCAATGTGAGTTAACCAGTGTTACTTTTGAGCAGCAACAAAAAGATCTTAAGCAATATTTGTCTGAGAACTGGCCGCAGTTTGCCGAACAAATTGCGGAAGATCATTATGCCACTAAACATCTGCTGTTAAATGCTGCTTGGTCATATGAGAATGAAACGCTCTGTCTTGAAACCGTTGGCGGACTATCAGCTCATATTTTAGCAGAGCGCGGAGTAGAACAAAAAATAAGGCGGTTTATTAAACAGGAGTTCGGTCATGGTTGTGAAGTGCGCTTTCTTGCTGCAGAATTTGAAGAAACAACAGAATGTGATGAGGCAGCACTGTTTACTCCTGAATATAAGGAAGCGCTTAAAGAGGCCGGTTCATCACCGGACAAGGAGAAACCCAAAGCAAATGCCAGCCCCATTATATTTGGCCGTAATATTCGGGGCGCGGCCGATGCCGTCCAACCGATAGGTGCTATTCAGGAAGAAGCCCGCAATGTAATACTTAGCGGTCAGATTATTAACCATGATCTAAAAGAATTGAAATCAGGCCGGTTCTTACTGACATATGATATTGTTGATCGTACTGATGGCATTAGCGGGAAAGCATTCTTTGATAATAAAGAGCAATTTGACAAAATGAGTGGACTTATCAAAAACGGTATAATGGCAACTGTTAAAGGAACCGTTCAATATGATAAATTTGCCAATGAATTAACTTTGTTTACCGACAGTATGTGCCGAATAGAAAAGGCACCTGAGCGCCAAGATGATGCGCCTGTTCGGCGGGTTGAATTGCATGCACATACTCGGATGAGCGCTTTAGATGCCGTAGTTTCAGCCAAAAATTTAGTAAAGACAGCTGCTAAATGGGGACACCCGGCCATTGCCATTACCGATCATGGTGTGGTGCAAGCTTTTCCGGAAGCCTATGAGGAAGCTGCCGGACTTGGCATCAAAGTGATATATGGTATGGAAGGCTATTTGTTTGATGACGATATAAATCAAGCGCGCCATATTATTATTTTGGCAAAAAATAATATCGGTCTTCGTAATCTATACCGCATGGTATCTATATCGCACCTGAGATATTTGCATCGTACGCCGCGCATACCCAGAGTGATATTAAATGATTACCGGGAAGGCCTGTTATTAGGTTCGGCCTGTGAAGCCGGGGAATTAATTCATGCCATGATTAATGGTGCCAGTCAGGAAGAATTGCTTGAAATTGCTAAATTTTACGATTACCTCGAAATTCAGCCTGTCGCCAATAATGAGTTTTTATTACGTAAAGGAAAAATTGAAGATGAAGAAGGATTGCGTGATATTAACAGGAAAGTTTGCGAAATTGGAGCGCAATTAGGCAAACCAGTTGCCGCTACTTGCGATGTGCATTTTTTGAATCCGGAAGATGAAGTATATCGCCGCATTCTTATGGCTGGACAGGGCTATGATGATGCTGACAAGCAGCCGCCGCTGTTTTTGAGGACAACTGACGAAATGCTGGCAGAGTTTAGTTATCTTGGCCAAGACAAAGCCTATGAAGTTGTAGTGGAAGTGCCACGGCAGATTAATGACCTCATTGAAAATGTTAAACCGATTCCGGAAGAATTGTATTCTCCGCAAATACCGGGAGCAGAAGAAGATATCAAGTCGATGTCATACCAAAAAGCCGAACAACTGTATGGCAATCCATTACCTGAAATTGTTGCTAAGCGACTTGAATATGAGCTTAAGTCGATAATTAACCACGGTTTCGCGGTATTGTATCTTATTGCGCATAAGCTTGTAAAAAAATCCATGGATGATGGCTACCTGGTAGGCTCCAGGGGTTCAGTAGGTTCCTCTTTTGTTGCCACCATGACAGGCATAACCGAGGTTAACCCTCTAGCACCGCATTGGCGATGCCCTGGTTGCTGCTATAGTGAATTTATTACTGACGGCAGTTATGGTGGTGGCTTTGACTTACCAGATAAAACTTGCCCTAATTGTCAAACTGACATGGAAAAAAATGGACACGACATCCCTTTTGCCGTATTTATGGGTTTCCATGGCGACAAAGTGCCTGATATTGACTTAAACTTTTCCGGTGACTATCAGCCGGTTGCCCACAAATATACTGAGGAATTGTTTGGCCGTGATAATGTATTCCGGGCGGGAACCATTGCCACTATTGCCGAAAAGACGGCATATGGTTTTGTGAAAAATTATCTAAATGAAAAAGGAAGCACAGCCCGTAATGCCTATATAAACAGCCTATTGAGCGGCTGTACTGGCGTAAAACGGACAACCGGTCAGCATCCTGGCGGTATTATGGTTATCCCCAGAGATATGGATGTCCATCATTTTACCCCGATTCAATATCCGGCAGATGATAAGAACTCATCAACAATTACTACTCATTTTGATTATCACTCCATTAGCAGCCGGTTAGTAAAACTTGATATTCTTGGGCATGACGATCCGACCGTTATTAAAATGCTGGAAGATTTGACCCATATTGATGCTAAAACCATTCCATTTGACGACGCTGCAACCATGAGTTTATTTTCTTCGACAGAGGCGATAAATCTCACACCGGCAGAACTTAACAGTACGGTTGCCACTTTTGGCATACCGGAGTTTGGGACTAAATTTGTACGGCAAATGCTTGAAGATACCAAGCCTAAGACTTTTAGTGAATTGGTTCGCATAAGCGGTTTTTCACATGGTACGGATGTGTGGCTGAATAATGCGCAGGATCTGATTCGCAGTGGAACTGCTAAACTTTCTGAAGCTATTTCGACCCGTGATGATATTATGGTATATCTTATGCACAAAGGCGTTGAGTCTTCACTTGCTTTTAAAACTATGGAGAGCGTACGTAAGGGGAAGGGAATAAAACCTGACGATGTTGCAAAAATACGGGAGAAGAACGTTCCAGAGTGGTTTATTGAGTCCTGCCAGAAAATTAAATATATGTTTCCTAAGGCGCACGCTGTGGCTTATGTAATGATGGCTTTTCGGATAGCTTACTGCAAGGTGCATTATCCATTGGCATTTTATGCTTCTTATTTTACTGTCAGGGCAACAGACTTTGACGCTGACTTAATAGTAAAGGGCGCAAAAGTGCTTAAGGATGAACTTAATGCCTTTGAGGAAAAGGGAAATGCTCTTTCAACCAAGGAAAAAAGCATTCAAACCATTCTAGAAATGGCGCATGAAATGTATTTGCGCGGCTTTGGTTTTCACCGAGTGGATTTATATAAATCAGATGCGGAAAAATTTCAAATACTTGATAATAGTCTTTTACCTCCGCTCGGCTCGTTGCAAGGTGTTGGTGTTTCGGCGGCGCATAATATTGTTGCCGCCCGCCAGGACAAAGAATTTTCGTCTATTGAAGATTTGCGTTCACGCAGCCGGGTTTCCAAAACAGTAATTGAGATTCTTAAAAATCATGGCTGTCTAGACGGCATGGATGATACAGATCAAATCAGATTATTTGCGTAAAAATAAATTTGGTGAAAAGCCGGTTGTAAAATTACCAGTTAAGTGGTATAATGATCTAGTATTCAAAAGGAATTTGACTTTGTAAGAGTGGGTATTGAGCACCCACTCTTTCATCGTATTTCAGCACTAGTCGATCTTACCATAATTAGGTATGGTAGATAGAATAATAGGAAACAATATAAATACGAATTGGTACGGGTGGCAAATCCAGCATAGGAGGTGTAAATAATTGTGTCAAAAGGAAAAATTGAATCGGTAGTAGAGGCTATTGTTTCTGAGCTTATTGCCAATAGTAAACTTGAATTGGTTGATGTTGAATATATTAAAGAGCGGGAATGGTATCTTAGAGTTTTTATTGACAAAGAATCCGGCATAGAAATTGATGATTGCCAATGGCTAAGCGAACAGCTTGAAGCCAAGCTTGACAATGGTGATTTAATTAAAGACCATTATTATCTTGAAGTTTCTTCGCCCGGCCTTGATCGCCCGCTGAAAAAGGATCGGGATTTTGTCCGCCATGCAGGTGACAAGATAGAAGTAAAAACCTATGAACAAATTAATGGTGAGAAAATAGTAATTGGAACGCTAATCGGTTTGGTGGATAATAATGTTCAAATGGATGTTAATGGCCAAACTGTTACTATTCCAAGAGAAAAGACTGCTCAGATAAGACTACATATAGAATTTTAGCATGGAAAATTGAATAAGGAGGAATAGTTATGAATGCAGAATTTATGCAGGCATTTGAACAATTAGGAAGAGAAAAGGGTATTGCGCCTGAAGTTTTGTTTGATGCAATTGAAGCAGCGTTGATTTCCGCATACAAACGTAATTTTGGCTCAGCCCAAAATGTTAGGGTGTCTTTGGATAGGATGACCGGAGAAATACATGTGTATGCCCGGAAAAATGTTGTCGAAGATGTCAGCGATGCTCGACTGGAGTTATCGCTTAATGAGGCTAAGGCAATTGACCCGCGTTATGAACTTGAAGATGTAGTTGAACTTGAAGTTACTCCTAAGAACTTTGGGAGAATAGCCGCTCAAACAGCTAAACAAGTGGTAGTTCAGCGTATCAGGGAAGCTGAACGGGGCATGATTTATGAAGAGTTTTCTAATCGTGAAAGTGATATTGTAACAGGTATTGTTCAGCGAATTGAACAGAAAAATGTATTTATTGATTTGGGTAAAGCAGAAGCTATTTTGGCTCCATCTGAGCAAATTCCCGATGAAGTATATAAACATAATGACCGATTAAAAACCTACATAGTCGAAGTTAAAAAAACAACCAAGGGACCGCAGATACTGGTATCAAGGACACATCCAGGTTTATTGAAAAGGTTGTTTGAGCTGGAAGTTCCGGAAATTCACGATGGTATTGTTGAGTTAAAGTCGGTAGCGCGTGAGCCTGGTCTGAGATCTAAGATTGCAGTGTATTCCCGTGATGAAACCGTTGATCCGGTAGGCGCCTGTGTAGGTCATAAAGGTATGCGGGTGCAGACCATTGTAAATGAGCTTAAAGGTGAGAAAATCGATATTGTAAAATGGAATACTGATCCGGCCAAATATATCGCCAACGCACTTAGTCCTGCAAGAGTAATCTCTGTAGAGATTCAGGAAACTGAGAAGATGTCCAGAGTGGTTGTTCCAGACTATCAGCTTTCGTTGGCTATAGGCAAAGAAGGCCAGAATGCAAGGCTTGCAGCTAAACTTACCGGCTGGAAAATTGATATTAAAAGCGAGTCACAAGCTGCGCAATCACCGAATTCAACTATGAATTTGGTGCAGGAGGAATTGGTGTGAAGCCAAAAAAAATTCCTTTTAGAATGTGTGTTGGCTGCCAAGAGATGAAGTCTAAAAAAGAACTCTTGAGAGTTGTTCGTACACCAGAGGGTGACATTGTTTTGGACCCGACAGGCAAAAAGGCTGGCCGCGGTGCTTACATGTGCCGAAGTGAAGCGTGTCTGACAAAAGCTTTTAAAGAAAAGCGTTTAGAGAAGGCTCTAAAACATCCAATTGGTGAAGACGTTTATAATGCTCTCAGAGCTGGGATCATAGAATGAACCAACAAAAGCTGATGTCAATTTTAGGGTTGGCTCAAAAGGCCGGCAAGATAGTTTCTGGTGATTTTGCAGTGCAAGGTGCGCTCAAGTCAGGTAAAGCCAGATTGCTTATTATTGCTAATGATGCCTCAGAGAGCACGAAAAAAGAGTACCAATATCTTGCTGGTGCCAGAAATATAGAGACTTACTGTGTTTTATCGAAAGAACAGTTAGGTGGTGCTATCGGCAAAGCATTAAGGGCCGCTGTGGTGATAACTGATGAAGGTTTCATCAAGCCAATCATCTTGTCTATACAAGATTAGTGCTGCCCGGGAGAGAAAGAAAGTGGGGGTGGATCAATGTCCAAATATAGAGTATATGAGTTAGCCAAGGAATATAATACAACCAGTAAGGTTATTATAGATATTTTAGGACGTCATAGCATTGTTGCCAAAAATCATATGAGCAGTGTGGATGAAGATGCCAAAGGGGCTATTGACAGAACTTTTGCCAGAAAGACCGGAACCGTGGAAACGGCAAAAGCTGCAGCGCCTGTTCAGGCTGCGCAAAAAGAACCACAAGCGGTGGCGCAGGCTTCTAATCAACAACAAAATCGTCCGCTGCATACCAATCAGCAACAACAACCAGGCAGCCGTCCGGGATATAATAATCAGCAACAACAACCAGGCAGCCGTCCGGGATATAATAATCAGCAACAACAGCCAGGCAGCCGTCCGGGATATAATAATCAGCAACAGCAGTCAGGCAGCCGTCCGGGATATAATAATCAGCAACAACAGCCAGGCAACCGTCCGGGATATAATAATCAGCAACAACAGCCAGGCAACCGTCCGGGATATAATAATCAGCAACAACAGCCAGGCAACCGTCCGGGATACAATAATCAGCAACAACAACCAGGCAGCCGTCCGGGATACAATAATCAGCAACAGCAGCCAGGCAGCCGTCCGGGATATAATAATCAACAACAGCAGCCAGGCAGCCGTCCGGGATATAATAATCAGCAACAGCAGCCAGGCAGCCGTCCGGGATACAATAATCAACAACAACCAGGCAACCGTCCGGGATATAATAATCAACAACAGCCAGGCAGCCGTCCTGGATACAATAATCAGCAACAGCCAGGCAGCCGTCCTGGATACAATAATCAGCAACAGCCAGGTACCCGTCCGCAACCTGCAGGGCAACAGTCTGCTAATAATAACCGTCGGCCGTTCAATAATAATTCCCGTAATGCTGGTGGCTCAGCACCTGGGAATAAGAATCAGCGGCCGCATCAGCAATCCAATCAGCAACGTAGACAACAACCAGGCAAAAATCAGGCTCCTCATGTAAAAGCTGAAATGCCAAAACCTAAGAGCATTAGGGTTGGTGAATCTATTGCTGTTAAGGATTTAGCCGGAAGAATGGGGCGTGAAGTCAGCGAGATTATTAAAAAGCTGATGATGCTGGGAACTATGGTAAATATCAATCAAGAGATTGACTTTGACACTGCTAGTATTTTGGGCGGTGAATTTGGCGTTGAAGTTGAAGCAATTCCGCCAGAGGAAGATCCAACCGAAATTCCTGAAATTGAAGATGATGAAAAAGATCTGGTTTATCGTTCGCCGGTTGTCACGGTTATGGGGCACGTAGACCATGGGAAAACTTCACTTTTGGACTCCATCCGCCAAACACATGTTACAACTCAGGAAGCGGGCGGCATTACTCAACATATTGGTGCTTATCAGGTAATGTGCCAGGGTAAGAAGATCGTCTTTTTAGATACTCCCGGTCATGAAGCTTTCACCGCTATGCGTGCTCGTGGAGCTCAAGTTACCGATATTGCCATTTTGGTGGTTGCTGCTGATGATGGTGTTATGCCTCAGACGATTGAGGCTATTAATCATGCAAAATCAGCCAAAGTACCAATTATAGTTGCAATTAATAAAATGGACCGTCCTGGAGCGAATCCTGATAGAGTCAAACAACAGTTGGCAGAACACCAATTAATACCTGAAGACTGGGGTGGCGAAACCATTATGGTACCGGTTTCCGCTCATCAGAAAACAGGTATCAATGATCTTCTGGAAATGATATTATTAGTCGCAGAAATGCTTGATCTTAAGGCAAACCCTAATCGTCTTGCTTTTGGCACGATTATTGAAGCTAAACTTGATAAAGGCCGTGGTCCGGTATCCACTGTACTTGTACAAAAAGGTACTCTGCGCATTGGTGATACCATTATCGCCGGTACTGCCTATGGTAAAGTCCGGGCAATGACCAATGACCGTGGCGAGAAGATAAAGAAAGCGGAGCCTTCTACTCCGGTAGAAGTACTTGGGTTGGCAGATGTTCCGGCAGCAGGAGATATTCTAGTTGCTGTGGATGAACGGACCGCCAGAGCTGTCGCTGAAAAACGTGTGGCCAAAAAACGTACGGAAGAGATTAAACAATCACAGAAAGTTTCACTGGAAGATTTGTTTAATCAAATTCAGGAAGGTAGTATAAAGGACCTCAACATTGTTGTTAAAGCAGATGTGCAAGGTTCGATTGAGGCCCTGCGTCAGTCACTGTTAAATGTTAAAAATAAAGAGGTTAGGGTAAATATTGTTCATGCCGGTGTAGGCGCAATTAACGAATCAGACGTTATGCTGGCAGCTGCATCCAACGCCCTTATTATTGGCTTTAATGTTCGGCCTGATGGCAATGCCCGCAAAGCTGCCGATACTGAGAAAATTGATATTAGACTTTATCGCGTAATTTATGACGCCATTAATGACGTAGAAGCCGCTATTACCGGAATGTTAGCACCCGAGTTTAAAGAAGTTATTTTGGGACGTGCAGAAGTTCGTCAGGTAATTTCTATTCCTAAAGCAGTAGTTGCCGGCTCTTATGTAGTTGAAGGAAAAATAACAAGTACTGCACAAGTGCGACTAATTAGAGATGGTATTGTTATTCATGAAGGAAAGCTTGAATCACTTCGCCGCTTTAAAGATGATGTTAAGGAAGTTGCCCAAGGCTATGAGTGCGGTATAACCATTGAAAAGTTTCGCGATGTTAAAGAAGGCGACACGATTGAAGCATTTACTATGGAAGAGGTCGCCCCGAAAGCGTAAAAGGTTGATGGTGGAGGAATTACGATGGGACAACTGCGGGTAGAAAAAGTGCAGGAATTTATAAAACAGGAAATTAGCAAAATCATTCTTACTGAGCTTAAAGATCCACGCATTGGTTTTGTTACAGTAACAAGAGTAGAGGCTACTGGTGATTTGCGCAGTGCCAAAATATATGTCAGCTTAATGGGCAGTGATGACCAAAAAGCCGACACATGGGCCGGCTTAACCAAAGCCTTAGGCTATATGCGTGCCGAGATTGGCAAAAGAATAAGAATGAGATGTACTCCCGAATTGTCATTACATCTTGATGAAACCTTGGAGTATAGTGCACGTATTCAGGAACTTATTTTGAAAATTAAGCAGGAAGAAGGCAACCAGTAACAGTATGGAAGTGTCTATTAAACACAGCGCTAAGCTGTTAGAGCAGGCTAATCATATTGTACTTACCACACATATTCATCCAGACGGTGATGCAATGGGGTCACTGCTTGCTCTCTATGCTTATTTACTAGCCCAGGGAAAATGTGTTAAGATGCTGCTTGACGATGAAGTTCCTCGCTCCTTTAAATTTCTTGTTGATTGGGATAAAATAGAGGGTCCGCAAGATATGGTGCATGAGGTTGATTTGCTGGTAATACTTGACGCAAGTGATTTAGAGCGAATTGGTAAAGTCAAAGAAGTTGTCAAGGCGCCAATGCTAAATATTGACCATCATGTATCTAATCTGAAATTTGCTGATTACTGGTATATTGATAGTCAGGCTGCGGCAACAGGAGAATTGATTTACCAGCTTCTTATAGAAGTTGATGCTGTTATTACCGGCAACATGGCTGCAGCCTTGTTTACTGCGATTGCAACAGATTGTGGTTTCTTCCGCTATGCCAACACTTCGGCCCAGACACTTAAAATTGCTTCAGAGTTGGTGACTTTGGGTGCTAAGCCGCATATGATTTCAGAATCTCTTGATACTAAACCGCGGGCGGTTATTGAAATATTGCCTAAAGTACTTGAAACGCTTGAGGTTATAGATTGTGGTGCAAATGGCCAAATTGCCATGTTAACACTGAGTCAGGACATATTAGCCAATTTTAAAGATGAAACCGAAGGGTTCATTAACTATCCTCGAAACATTGAAGGTGTTGAAATTGCCATTATGTTTAAAGAAACCGGTGAACGCAGCATTAGAGTAAGTCTGCGTTCAAAATCGGTAGATGTCAGTGCGCTTGCACTTGCCTTTGGCGGTGGCGGTCATGCACGGGCGGCTGGTTGTACAATAACAGAACCTCTTAGCAAAGCCAAAGCTCTAATTATTGATGCAGCCAAACGGCAGATGGCTAAAACTGCAGGAGTCAATCATGCACAGCGGGATAATTAATGTACTTAAACCTCCAGGTATGACATCACATGATGTAGTGTCATTTATTCGCCGGCTCTATGGTATAAAACGTGTCGGACATGCTGGTACGCTCGACCCTGCTGCTGCAGGGGTATTGCCTGTGTTCATCGGAAATGCTACCAGACTTGTTGAATATTTGGCTGATGCAGATAAAAGTTACCGGGCTGAACTTACTTTTGGTTTTGAAACAGATACCGGGGATGATACGGGAAAAGTTATTAACAGTTGTCCGTATAGCCGTCTTGATTCTAAACAAATCAAGGATACACTGGCTTCGTTTATTGGTGCCAATGAGCAAATTCCACCCATGCATTCTGCTATAAAAATTGGCGGGAAAAAATTGTATGAACTGGCAAGACAAGGGCAGGTTGTTGAACGCAAACCCCGCAAAATTGTTATTGACAGTATTGCTTTAATAACAGAGAGTGAGACAAAAATTGTATTTGATGTGACCTGCTCAAAAGGAACTTATATACGGACATTATGCTCAGATATTGGACGAAGGTTAGCGTGTTTGGCCGTAATGAGTTTTTTGGTTAGAACACGGGTAGGGAGTTTTCATTTAGAGCAAGCCTTAACCCTTGAAGAAATTACTGAGAATAAAGAGCAGGCTATTCAAAATGTCGATAGTGTTATTGCTCATTTTCCTTTGATAAAACTGTCTGGACAGGAAGCTCAGGCTATAAGAAATGGACGCAGTATTCCCTGCAATTTAACTGGTAGTGATTTAGTAAAAATGTATGATGATCAGAATATGTTTATTGGTATTGGGCGTGAAACACCTCAACAAGAAAACATGACAATACTGACTCCCGTAAAGATATTAAGTCCGGGCCTGTGACGGTCCGGATTCTTGTATAGATATAATGAGGAGAAACAGAAATTATGAAGGTTTTTACTCAAATAGAAAACGTAAAACAATATCCAGCAATCTATATGGCTTTAGGGACCTTTGACGGCATTCATGTTGGACATCAGAAAATTATCGCGCGCACCGTTAAGCAGGCAAAAACCCGAAATGGTAATAGTGCGGTCTTTACATTTAGTAATCATCCGCTCAACGTGATCGATGCTGACCGGCGTCCGCCGCTTATTATAACTAATCAGGAAAAGATTAATTTAATTGCGGGGCTGGGGGTGGACATGTTATTTAATGTTCCATTCAGCGCAGAATTATTGCAGTTAAACCCAGAATGCTTTATTGAAAAAATAATCACCAATATTAACCTTAAGCATGTTACGGTTGGTGCAAACTTTACCTATGGATATAAAGGGGCGGGGAACACAGAATCCTTAACTCTGGCTGGAACAAAGCATAATTTTGCTGTGGATGTAGTTGGTATGGTAGATGTGGAAGGAATTGTTGTAAGTAGTACTGTTATTAGACAACTAGTTGCTGAGGGTGATGTTAGGCAAGCGGCAAAATTACTTGGTCGCCCTGTTGCTATTTCCGGAAAGACCAGTAAGGGTGATCAGCGTGGGCGGACACTAGGTTTTCCAACAGCAAACTTTATTATCGAACCAGAGTTATTAATTCCTGCTGACGGGGTTTACGCTGTTCATGTGTATGATGAAACAGGTACAAAGCGTAATGGTGTTGCTAATATTGGAAACAATCCCACTTTTGATCACCAAACGCATCGGGTTGAGGTGCATATATTGGATTTTGACAGTGTTGTTTATGGACAACAGTTTGAGATACAGTTTATCGATAGAATGCGGGGCGAGATTGCTTTTAGCAATGTTGAGCAACTAAAAGTGCAAATGCAGGCAGATATTGAATTTGCACGGAAACAGTATTTTTGATATGTAGCTAGTTTACATGTTTCTACTTTTGTGTTAAAATGTCATTTAGTGAGTAAAGCTCACATCTAACCATAGCGAGGATAATCGAGTCTCCGGCGGTGTCTTGGCTAATGGGGATATAAGAAAAAGGAAGTGAATCACGTGTTGACACCTGAAAACAAACAAAAACTTATCGAGAAATACCGCGTGCATGAAAATGATACCGGTTCTCCTGAAGTTCAGATTGCTATTCTTACTGAACGTATCAATTACTTAACCGAGCATTTAAGAGAACATAAAAAAGATCATCACTCTCGTCGCGGCCTGCTAAAAATGGTTGGTCAGCGCAGAGGTCTCTTAAATTACCTGCGTGAAAACGATATTGAGCGTTATCGTTCAATTCTAGAAAAACTTAACTTACGTAAATAAAAAGCGGATTTTCCGCTTTTTATTTTTTTACGGGTTAAAGGAAATAAAAAAGGGAATAATAAGAAAAATGTCGAACAGTTAATCTTTGTGAAAAGAAAAGGGGTTTAGACAGAGGAGGAAAATATAATATGGAAAAATTCCAGATGGAATTAGGTGGCCGAACTCTGATTATTGAATCAGGGAAAATGGCTAAACAAGCTAGTGGTGCAGTATTAGTGCGCTATGGCGATACGGCTGTACTGGTTGCAGCAACTCAATCAGCAGAACCAAGACCAGGTATTGATTTTTTTCCGTTAACCGTTGATTACGAAGAACGGTTATATTCGGTAGGTAAAATTCCCGGTGGTTTTATTAAACGTGAAGGACGTCCCAGTGAAGCTTCCATTTTGGCCAGCCGTTTAATTGACAGACCAATTCGGCCGCTGTTTGCCGATGGATTGCGTAATGATGTTCATGTAGTAGCAACCGTATTGTCAGTGGATCAAAATAATCCGCCTGATATTGCTGCAATGATTGGCGCATCTTGTGCTTTAGGCATTTCAGATATTACCTTTAACGGGCCGATTGGCGGTGTTCGTGTCGGCTTGATTGATAAGCAATTTATTTTAAATCCTACGGTAGAGCAGCAGGGAAAAAGTGAGCTTAACTTAGTGGTAGCCGGTACCAAAGAGGCTATTTTGATGGTTGAAGCAGGTGCTAACGAACTGACTGAAGCTACTATGCTGGAAGCCATTTTATTTGGTCATGAAGCGATTAAACAAATTGTGGCTTTCCAAGAAGATATTATTGCTAAGATTGGCAAGCCCAAAAAGGAAAAACCACTTTACGAAGTTCCGGCCGAAATTGATACGGCTATGCGCCAATACATAACTGATAGATTAAAAGTTGCTGTGGCTAATGCGGACAAACTTGTACGCGAAGAAAATATTAAGCAGCTTAAAATCGAAGCTACCGCGCATTTCGTGGCAATGTATCCTGAGAATGAAAAAGACATAAATAATATGTTCCAAAAGATTCTCAAAGAGATTGTGCGGAAAATGATTACGGTAGATAAAATCCGCCCAGATGGCCGTAAAGTTGACGAAGTACGCCCTATTACCTGCGAAGTGGGTTTATTAGCCCGTACGCATGGTTCAGGCTTATTTACACGCGGTCAAACCCAGGTGCTTACTATTACTACTCTTGGTGCTATCGGTGACGAACAGATTCTTGATGGTCTTGGCGTTGAGGAATCCAAACGCTATATGCATCATTATAATTTCCCATCCTTTAGTGTTGGCGAGACCAGACCTTCCCGTGGGCCAGGGCGCCGCGAGATTGGTCATGGTGCGCTGGCTGAGCGGGCATTAGTACCTGTTATTCCTTCTGAAATGGAGTTTCCGTATACACTCCGCTTAGTATCAGAGGTGATTGAGTCCAATGGTTCAACCTCAATGGGAAGTGTCTGCGGCAGTACTTTGTCACTCATGGATGCAGGTGTTCCCATAAAAGCTCCGGTATCTGGTGTTGCTATGGGTTTGGTAAAAGACGGAGAAAATTATGCAGTTTTAACTGATATTCAGGGCATGGAAGATGCGCTGGGTGATATGGACTTTAAAGTTGCTGGTACTACCAAAGGGGTAACTGCCATGCAGATGGATATGAAAATATCCGGTATTACCAAAGAAATTTTTGAAGCTGCACTGGAACAGGCTAAACGCGGCCGGATGCATATATTGGAGAAAATGCTGGAAGCTATCCAAGAACCAAGAAAAGATCTGTCGCCGTTTGCACCACGCATTATTACTATGGAAATTGATCCAGATAAAATTCGTGATGTTATTGGACCAGGCGGTAAAACTATTAAGAAAATTATTGAAGAAACTGGCGTCAGTATTGATATTGAAGATGACGGCAAGGTATTTATTGCAGCCGTTGACGTAGAAGCCGGACAAAAAGCAGTGCGCATTATTGAAACCTTAGTGCGCAGTGTCGAAGTTGGCACTACCTATGTTGGTAAAGTTACCAGATTAATGAATTTTGGTGCATTTGTTGAAATTCTTCCTGGTAAGGAAGGGCTTGTACATATTTCCCAATTAGCCCTGGAACGAGTTGCCAAAGTAGAAGATGTTGTCAAAATTGGCGATGAAATTACGGTTAAAGTGACCGAAATTGATCGTCAAGGACGTATTAACCTTTCGCGCAAGGAATTGCTGAAATCAGAGTCACAGAACAATCCATCTGAACCTGCAGAACAATAGAAAATAACCAATGAGGGGCTGTCGCAATAGTGATATAAAATTATCGCTGGCGATGGCTCTTTTTTATGGAGAAATCTAATCTGCGCGTAAATAAGAGGCTCTATGTCAACGGTTGGGGTAAAGCATAAAGTAAATGATTAATGGAACATCGAGGACTTTTTCAGATCAATGAAATATTAGGGGCGGGAGGCACTTCGGCGTAAGCCGTGTTTTTTTATTGGTTCATAAAATATAACCAATGCTAATACACTGTATTACTTATAGCAAAGTCATGGGGTATGGGGTGAGGATAATGGAATGTAAAGTGATAATTGTAAAAAAAGTTCGCGCGTGGTATGTATACTTTGCAGTTGGCGTTTTTATGACTGTTGCAATGATTTCAGGTGCTACGCAACCACTTTTAGATACTACGCTAGTAGCTTCTGCTGTGTCGCCAATATTTCAAGGTAACCCTAATCAGCCTCAAGTTGCTTTGGCCTGTAATGTGTTTTGGGGAGAAGAATATTTGCCTAATATGCTTAAAACACTTGATGACAATAATGTGCGTATTACTTTTTTTATTGGGGGTAGCTGGGCTAATAAATATCCCGAGGTACTTAAAGACTTAGCTAACAGAGGGCATGAACTTGGAAACCACACCTATAGCCATCCTCATCCCAATACTTTGAGTAAAGAAAAAAACAAGGAACAGATACTAAAGACAGAAGAACTTGTGGCAAGCCATACCGGCATAAAAACAACGCTGTATGCGCCGCCTTATGGCGAATACAATAATACGGTATTGTTGGCTGCACAGGAACTTTCATACACCACTATTATGTGGAGTATTGATACTGTTGATTGGAAACGGCCGCCACCTGATGTTCTACAAGCGCGTGTGCTTAAAAAAATTCATAATGGTGCTATTATTTTGATGCATCCGACAGCGCCGACGGCACAAGCTCTCCCCGGGCTTATAAACGAGATAAAGAAACGTGGATATACTATTGTGCCGGTAACTGATATACTAAAATAGAATATAAAGGCAGGTTGATACCTGCTATTTTTATTGCTTATTTATCTGAGACATGATACTATATGTTTACATAAAAAGTTTTTGTCCGATGACTAACCCGTTCTAATACTCCCGTCCTTTGCAGGCTGGAGTAAAGAACGGCTAGACGTTAGGATAATTCGACTAAGATTCAGATGGGGTTAAAGCCCCATTTGAATCAAGTCTCATTTATGAATAGCATAAAAAGCAATATCGGCTTGCGCCGTCGCTAAGGAGCGGCGCAAGCCGTGTTTTCTTATTGTTGGAAGGGAGGCTGATATATGAGAAAGTATAAAAGTGCTATATCACGGTTAATGATTATGTTTTTTATGATGAGTAGTATTATATTGCCTGTTACCTCTGTACATGCCTTTTCGGTTTCGGATTTATTGGGCCAGCCTTTTGGTTCTACTGAATCTGGTTTGACAAAGGGAATGAGTACAAGTAACGGCCTGTTAAATAGTTTGCTGGGATTATTACTTGGCAAATTTTTAGGTAATGGCCTAGATACGCAAACACCTGACGCTGATGCTGGAGGACCCAGCCGGGCAGCTAAAGAGTTTGTTGGTTTTTATGCTGAATGGTGGGGCGAAGACACTTCTTCTTATAACTCAATGATAAAAAACGCTAAGATGATTAAAACCATCGCACCATTTTGGGCAACATTGCAAGCTGATGGCACGGTGCTTGACCGCGGAGGCAATGATCATGAAGCTGTGGTTAAAGCGGCTCAGCAAAAGAATATGTCAGTATTGCTGTTAGTTAATAATGCTAAACAGGATAATGCTGCACCACCAATTCATACAGTACTGACAAATCCGGCACTTAGGACGAAAGCAATTGATAACTTTGAGGCATATATCAAGAAGTATGGTCTTGATGGTATCAATGTTGATTTTGAAATGGTACCTGCTGAGGATCGGGATAATTTGACCGCGTTTATGCGCGAGCTTTATGCGCGCCTTAAACCTCAGGGATATATTGTATCCATTGACGTATTTCCTAAACAGAATGAAAATAACGATGTGGCAGCTGCCTACGATTATGCTGAACTGGTTAACTACGCTGACAAAATTATGATTATGACCTATGACAATCATGGTACGTGGAGCGGTCCA
The DNA here is from genome assembly GCA_017889705.1 of Bacillota bacterium. Lineage (GTDB taxonomy): Bacteria > Bacillota > Negativicutes > Sporomusales > Sporomusaceae > Sporomusa. Next base: position 84,864 of record JAGGAB010000012.1, read on the forward strand.
GGTCCAATCGCAGACATTTCTTGGGTGGAAAATAACCTGAAATATGCGCTGAAGTTTATTCCTAAGAATAAATTATATCTTGGTATTGCCGCATATGGTTATGATTGGGGCGGACAAAGTACAGAGTCTTTGGAATATAACACAATTATGACTTTAGCTCAGCGTTATGGACAAGCAGTACAGTGGGATGATACAGCAAAAGCGCCGTATTTTAGTTATGCTGCGCCTGATGGTGTACAGCACACGGTTTGGTTTGAAAATAGCAACAGCCTAAAATATAAGTTGGCACTCATAACTAAATATGATATTGCCGGCGCTGCCATGTGGAAGCTTGGTGAAGAAGATCCGGCAATATGGCCGGTTGTGAGTGAGATGTTTCAGAAGTAATTTCAATAATAATAACTTTAGGAGGCAGTAGTGTATAGTAAAAAAATAGTAACAATAGTTATGCTTGCAGTTTTGGTATTCAATGTAATCGGGCCGGTACAAATAAGCCACGCCGCAGCTTTAGATAATGTTATTGGTACACTGACGGCTTCCACAGTTTCATCACCAGATGGTGGTTCGAATGTGTTTAGTAAACTGTTTAGCTTATTATTTGACAAAATATTAGGACCGATATTAAATATTTTTGGCGGAGGTAAGGCGGCAAATTCTCAAGCAGAAAATCCGGTTAAAGTAACCCCACTTCCGTCAGACGGGAATACAAGTATTGTTGATAGTGGTGTATTACGGGGCAAAGTAATTATTGTTGACCCCGGACACGGGGGCAGCAATCCTGGTGCTGTAGCAAATAACACCAGGGAGACAGATAATAATTTGGCTGTTAGTCTCAAATTGAAGGACAAGCTGACTAAAGCCGGAGCTAAAGTAGTTATGACAAGAGAGAGTGACCGTACTGTTGCGCCTGAAGGCAGCTCGTTAGGACAAGAGTTGTCAGCACGAGTTAATATTGCTGAAACCAATAATGCCGATATGTTTGTCAGTATCCACTCTAACTCTAACCCTGATCCTTCTTTATACGGTGCTATGACGTTCTATCCAAGCGGCAAAGCATCTAAATTGGCACTAGAGGTACAAAACAGTATTATTACTCAAACCGGTGCTGTAGATAAAGGGACTTCGCCAGCTACGTTTTATGTACTAAGAAACACATCAATGCCTAGTATTTTAGTGGAAATGGGCTTTATCAGCAATGCGGACGAAGCTAAGAAATTACAGGAAGACAGCTACCGTAATAAGGTGGCCCAAGGTATATTTAACGGGGTAGTAAAATATTTTACCAATCAGTGACGATAAGTGTGACTAAAACAGAGATAAACGAGAATACCCTTTATCCGATGACTAACCCGCGCTCTTATTCCCACTTACACAAGTAGGAATAAGAGCGGTTAAGTCCCTGGATAAGGGCGACTAACTTTCAGCTGGGGTTAAAACCCCATCTAAAACTAAGTCTACTTTATCTCTGTTTTTTTCTTTTGCAAATTTATGTATAATAGGGAATAGCTAATCTGGCAAGTGATAATAGTTTGGTATGAAGCAAAGGAGATTCTATGTATAAAAAATCAATATTACCTAATGGAATTCGTGTAGTTTCTGAGACCATTCCGTATGTTAAATCAGTTACAATGGGAGTATGGGTTGGAACAGGATCAAGGTTTGAAGAAGAAGATAATCATGGAGTGTCTCATTTTATTGAGCACTTAATGTTTAAGGGAACAACCCGGCGATCAGCTAAAGACATTGCTGAGATGGTTGATGCTGTTGGCGGGCAGTTAAATGCTTTTACTGCAAAAGAGTGCACTTGTTATTACTTAAAGGTATTGGATTCGCATGCTGAACTGGCAATGGATATTCTCAGTGATATGCTGCTAAAATCCAAATTTGCTGAAGAAGATATTGAGCGTGAGCGTCAAGTTGTGATTGAAGAAGTACATATGTATGAAGATTCACCGGAAGAATTAGTTCATGATATTCATCTTGATACAGTATGGCCGATTCACCCGCTTGGCCGAAATATTTTGGGTACGACTGAATCCATCGAGAGATTTAATCGAAAATCTGTACTTAAGTATTATCAAGATTTCTATACGCCTGATAATGTGGTAATTGCGGCTGCTGGCAATATAACTCATGAGCAATTGGTGGAATTGGCCATGCGTTATTTTAGTGAACTAAAAGGGAACAAAAGAAAATTTGCGATAACAACCCCGAATTATACTCCGACACGAACTGTTATTAATAAAGATTCTGAGCAAGTGCATATGTGTTTGGGAACAATAAGTGTTCCTCAGGATAATCCCCTATTATATCCGACTTACATTTTTAGTAATATTTTAGGCGGGGGAATAAGCTCAAGATTATTCCAGGCTATTCGCGAGGAACGTGGTCTGGCTTATTCCATATATTCCTATCAAAACAGCTATAAAGATGCCGGGTTGCTTACCATATATGCTGGAACTCGGCCAGGAAATGTAAGTCAGGTGCTAGAGCTTGTTATAGAAATTTTGCGCGAATTTAAAAGTAAAGGCATTACTGAACAAGAATTGGTTAAAGCCAGAGAGCAGATCAAAGGGAGTTTACTTCTTGGTTTGGAAAGTTCCAGCAGCCGGATGTCCAGGATTGGAAAAATGGAAGTTACATTAGAAAAATTTATTACATTAGATGAAGTAGTAAGTAAGATTGACAGGGTTAGCTTAAAAGATGTCAATCAGTTGATTGAGCAAATGCTTGTTGCCGAAAAATTATGTTTTACGGCGTTAGGACCTATTGATTCATCAGATATAAATACTGCTTTTACAATTTAGAGGGGGATTTTTATGGCAAGAGGTTTTGAAGTTGTTAGTCAATATCAAGATTGTGATATAAAGTTACCTGTGCGGAAGACTGCATACAGTGCCGGATATGATATTACTATTGCCCAAGATGCTACTTTGGTTCCCGGAAAGGTCGTTTTAGTACCGACCGGAGTTAAAGCCTATATGGAGCAAGACGAGTATCTGGGTATTCATATTCGGTCCGGTTTATCAATTAAACATGGTTTAAGCTTAATTAATGGGCAAGGAATTATTGATGCCGACTACTATAATAATGAGGATAATGAAGGGCATATTTTAATTGCCGTTTATAACCATGGATCAGAACCAGTGGTGCTCACAAAAGGAACAAGACTGGCTCAGGGAATTTTTTATAAGTATTTAAAAACAGATCATGATTGTGCAGACAATGTTCGCTCAGGAGGATTTGGAAGTACCGGGCAATAACCGCGAGAAGAACTTTTTTCATAACTTCTTCTTAGATACCATATACATTTGGTAGAGGTAGATTAAGGAGGAGCTAGTTTGTATACATGGGCAACATTGGGGCTAGTTGTCCTGATAATCATGGGGTCTGTTTGGTTGCGTGTTTGTGATTATCGCATATCCTTAAATAATACAGCTAAAGTTGAACCCAAAGCATCGCCTTTTTCTACGGCCATACAAAATTTAGTAGCTACTGCCGGTGGTGTATATCTTTCTTTAGTTATGATTGTATCTTTTTTAAAGCTGGATATACCTGAAAGAATAACTGTCAGTATAATTGTCTTTGATCCTCTGGCAATGACGGCTGTTGTAGTAGCTGTTATTCAACCATTTTTTTGTAGGATATTTGATAGTAAGTAGGTGGAATGTGTGCGGATAAGCGAGATGGCTGGCAAAGAAGTTATTAATTTGGGAGATGGTGCACGGCTAGGTATTGTTGGTGAGTGTGAACTCACTTTTGACAGCCGATCTGGAATGATAGTTGGCTTAATACTACCCAAACGCAGATCTATGTTAAATTTTTTAGGTGAGAATCAGAGTGTTACAATACCCTGGAAATCAATCAAGCGTATAGGGGATGAAATTGTTATTGTTGATTTAAATAACGCTTATGAGCGCATGTATTCGAGATGATTTTGGGATAAAAAGTCTTGTATGGGTCAACCTAACATTAAACTGTAATTCAGAATAATGTTAGGGGGCTTATTGATGTCAATAACAAACAATTCGACAGACGCTATGCAAGGAAGTATTAATAATTCGGCAACCACTCAAGTTGCTGGTCAGCAAGGGAATGCGGTTGTAACTAGCTATACAAATGCTCAATCGCAAACTACAGCAAATTCTTCAACACAAAATATGGGAACAGTTGCTCAGTCTTCATCGGCTGGGTCACAATCAGGCAAGCAGGGAGTAAAAAGCGTAATTGGTGTATTCAATTCCCGTGATAATGCTGAACAGGCGGTAAATGCTCTTAGAAGCCAAGGGTTTACAACAGAAGAAATAAATATTGTATCAAAGAATAAAAAACAGCAAGGTCAAGGTGAGGAATATTTTGAGGATGACATTACCGATGGTGCTTTGACTGGCGGAACTTTAGGAGGTATTGGCGGCTTGCTGTTAGGGGCTGGTGCATTAGCCATTCCTGGAGTAGGACCAGTTATTGCCGCAGGTCCAATAGCTGCTGCTTTAAGTGGAGCGGTAGCGGGTGGTATTGCCGGTGGGCTCATTGATTGGGGTATTCCTGCCGAAGCCGGTAGACGTTATGAACAGCAAGTAGCTCAAGGCGGGATTTTGGCAATAATCCGTTCTGATGCAGCTAAATCAAATCAAGCTGCACAAGTTTTGCGTCAAAACGGAGCTAAAGATGTTGAAGTTCATGCATTGAAGTAGTTGCTCTCGGTAAAAATGTTTGGGTTGTTAGTTTTTCAATATTTATTGACAATATGGGAACCTTTGGTATAAAATGTGTATAAAATAAATAAGCAACATCCTGTAAAGGATGAAGTAGAGGTGCGGGAGTCAAGAGTACTTTCAGTGAGAGTGGTATCGATGAACTGAAAGAAAAGGGGTAACCGCCGAAGTAAGAAAGAATGCCAAATCTTCTTACTGGTTTTACATCGAATAGATGTGAGACTGTCACCATTACTTGGTGGAGCGCTATCTCATCTGGTCAGGGACGATATATACGCATATATTTTCCTAAGGTCAGATAATGCTGTTTTGGCAGCTGGTGAGAGAGACGCTCACCGGCTGCTTTTTGTTTAAGATGTATAATTATTAGGCTGGAATATTTACTATTCATAAAAGGCATGATGGTCTTGCCGGTACCTAAGAAGAATTGGTCTAAGATCTGGTTTTTTCTTAATTAAAACAGGAGGTGGCAGCGCTTGATTAGAGTAATGGTGTGTGGCGCTTATGGCAAAATGGGAAAAGAAGTGTTACGGGCAGTTCATAACGACCCGAATTTAAGTGTTGTAGGAGCAGTCGATATAAATTCCGACTTTGCCGATGTCGGAGATATTATTGGTGCAGGAAAAACAGGTGTAACGGTTGGTAATGATTTAATAACTGTTATCAATGAAACAAAACCGCAGGTTATGGTTGATTTTACTAATCCGCAGTCGGTTCTTAACAATATTAAAATTGCAATCAAAAATGGTGTTTGTCCGGTGGTTGGGACTACAGGTTTAACAGATGAAAATGTGGATGAAATCCGTGAACTTTGCACATTTTCTAAGGTCAACGCCATTATTTCGCCTAACTTTGCTATCGGAGCTATTTTAATGATGAAACTTGCGCAAGAGGCTGCTAAATATCTACCACATGTTGAAATTATCGAAATGCATCATGATCAAAAATTGGATGCTCCATCAGGCACAGCGCTTAGGACTGCTGAATTAATTGCCGGGGTAAGGGGAACAATGCAGCAAGGACACCTAGATGAGAAAGAAAAGCTGACTGGAGCGCGTGGCGGCGATATTGCCGGGATTAGATTGCACAGCGTTCGCTTACCGGGTTATGTGGCGCATCAGGAAGTAATTTTTGGTGGCTTAGGCCAGACGCTTACTATTCGTCATGACTCAATATCCAGAGAATGCTTTATGCCGGGAGTGGTGTTAGCCTGTAAAAAAGTACTGACTGTTGACGGACTGATTTTTGGTCTTGAGCATATAATGGGCTAAAGTTACGCAAAAGACGAGGCCGATTTTAAAATTATATGAGCATATTTATAGTTAAGAATGGGGGAATAGGTATATGAAAAAGCATAATGTAGCGATCTTAGGGGCAACCGGGGCTGTTGGCCAAGAATTTTTGAAACTTATTGAGGAGCGCAATTTCCCTTTTAACCAGTTGAAATTGTTGGCATCTGAACGATCTGCCGGCAAGATTATCCACTTTATGGGGAAAGATTACATAGTTGAAGAGGCAACACCAGATTCATTTAATGATGTGCAAATTGCTTTATTTGCAGGTGGGTCAATTAGTAAAACCTTAGCTCCGGAAGCCGCCCAAAGAGGCGCGGTTGTTATTGACAACTCCAGTGCTTTCCGTATGGATCCGGAAGTGCCGCTAATTGTACCGGAAGTAAATCCTGAGGCCATAAAAAATCATAAAGGGATTATTGCAAACCCTAACTGTTCGACAATAATTATGGTTATGGCATTAAAACCCTTATATGACGCAGTAAAAATTAAACGGATAGTTGTTTCCACCTATCAGGCTGTTTCCGGTGCCGGTAAAGAGGGGATTGATGAACTGAGCGACCAGGTTAAGGCTATTGTGGAGAATCGACCGGTAGAAGCTAATATCTTGCCAAGTGCCAGCTTGCCTAAACATTACCAAATAGCGTTTAATCTTTTGCCTCACATCGATGTGTTTGTTGAAGATGACTACACCAAAGAAGAAATGAAAATGGTAAATGAAACCCATAAAATACTTAATGACTATACTATTGGAATAACTGCGACGACAGTGCGGGTGCCAGTATATCGGAGTCATTCTGAGTCAATAAATATCGAATTTAATGGGCCGCTTTCTCCAGAAGAAGCAAAACAATTACTAGCTAAATTCCCAGGGGTTATTGTAGAGGATAATCCGGCTGAAATGCTGTATCCGATGCCACTATATACCTCGGATAAAAACGAAGTGTTTGTTGGTAGGGTTCGTCCGGACAAGAGCGTGCCTTATGGGCTAAATCTGTGGGTAGTTGGCGATCAAATCAGAAAAGGGGCAGCGCTTAACGCTGTGCAAATCGCTGAATATATGATTGAGCATAATTTAATTTGAGGTGTACAAAATGCGAATAATTGTCCAGAAGTTCGGGGGAACGTCGGTTGCGTCTCCTGAAGTGCGGGAACTTGTACTGCGCAAGATTGCGAAGGCGCGGGAACAAGGTTTTAATCCAGTAGTTGTAGTATCAGCCATGGGGCGCCAAGGTGCTCCCTACGCCACAGACACATTAATAGGTATTGCCCGGTCGGCATATAAAAGTATTGCTGCCCGTGAACTTGACCAAATTATGTATTGTGGCGAAATGATTTCTGCCGTAATCATGGCCGGTACACTGCAGGCCGCTGGTATGGACGCTGTTATGTTGACAGGAGGACATGCGGGAATTATTACTGATGATAATTTTACTGATGCCCGTATTCTAAAATGTGATGCAACAAGGTTATTCAGCCTTTTAAAACAAGGGAAGGTTCCTGTTGTATGTGGTTTTCAAGGTATGACCAGCGAAGGTGAATTTACTACATTGGGGCGTGGTGGCAGCGATACAAGCGCATCAGCCTTGGGGGCGGCGCTAAACGCTGAAATGATAGAAATATACACTGATGTTGACGGAATTATGACTGCAGATCCAAGAATTGTTGACAATGCCAAAATTCTTGATTGTATCAGTTATGGTGAAGTATGTCAGTTGGCTCATCAAGGTGCCAAGGTTATTCATCCGCGGGCAGTTGAAATTGCTATGCAAAAGAATATTCCACTTGTAGTTAAATCAACATTTTCTGACGCACCTGGAACGCTTATTACCAATATTGCCAAGGAAGACACTGACGGGGCGACTGTGATGGATCGTGTCGCTACCGGTGTAACGTATTTGAACAATATTGTACAGATTAAAGTTCATTTAGATGATTCGCTGGGAACTGATGCGAGTTTTAAGGTATTTAAAAAAATGGCGGATAATGGTATTAGTGTGGATTTAATTAATGTTCATCCAGGGCAGATTATGTTCACTATCAATGCCGATCACGCTGAAAAAGCAGCAACACAACTCAAACAACTGGCGTATACCTTTGATGTACTGGAAAAGTGCGCAAAAGTATCTGTGGTAGGCGGCGGAATGCGAGAGGTGCCGGGCGTGATGGCAAGTTTTGTTGAGGCACTGTCACTTAAGGGGATTGCTATTCTCCAGACAGTAGACTCGCATACATCGATTTCTGTACTGGTACAGCAGAACGATCTAGGGGCGGCAGTTAAATCACTTCATGAGAAGTTCGGCTTGTCAGGTGAATAAGCTTTAGCAAATTAAATAAGGGGAGAGCGTAATGAGGAATTTCGGGCGAGTCTTAACCGCAATGGTAACCCCGTTTAATTCTGACTTTAGTGTAAATTATAGTGAAGCAGCCAATTTGGCAAAATATCTTGTAAATAACGGCTCTGATGGAGTAGTTGTTGCTGGCAGCACGGGAGAATCAGCCACCTTAAGCAAAGATGAAAAGTTAACTTTGTTTAGTGTGGTGCTAGAGGCTGTCGGTGATAAAGCTACTGTTATTGCCGGCACTGGATCTAATGATACGAGAACTTCTATCGAACTGACGAAAGAAGCGGAGAAGATAGGTGTGCACGGGGCAATGCTTGTTGGCCCCTACTATAACAAGCCGCCACAAGAAGGTTATTATCAGCATTTTAAGGCCATTGCTGATGCTACAACGCTACCGCTTATTGTATATAATGTTCCCGGACGTACTGCCTCTAACATATTGCCAACAACCATTGCGCGCTTGGCTGAAATTAAGAATATAGTTGCAGTTAAGGAAGCAAGCGGATGTTTGGATCAGGTTTCAGAAATTATTCGTACAACTCCAGAAGAGTTTTTGGTATATAGTGGAGATGATGGTTTGACTTTGCCGCTCCTCGCGGTAGGCGGTTGCGGAGTAATTAGCGTGGCTGCACATGTTGTGGGAAAACGCATGCAAGAAATGATTGCTGCATTTTTGGCCGGTGAAAGAAATAAAGCTGAATTCATACATCGTGAACTTATGCCATTTTTTAAAGTGATTTTTGTGACTACTAATCCAATACCAATTAAAAAAGCTGTGAATATCCTGGGAATAAATGCCGGACCGGTAAGATTGCCATTAGTGCCTCCTACGGCCGGCGAAGTAGAGCAATTAACCAAGGTAATGCAAGCCATTGGTGCTGTAAGCTAAAGTATTGACCGGCAGCGGGTGCTGCCGGTTTTTGTATGTCTCGAAGATATTTGCATATAATATTGCCGAGTGAGCGCTACCACTTGTTGTCAGGGGGTATCAAATAGGTTATAATTATTAACAAGTGGGCAGTACGGCCGGTTTTACTTAATGGTTTTATGAACGGGCGTTTACGACTTATTTTTAACTGATTTCAAAATTTTGGAGGTGTATGTTTTTTTGGCTCGACAACTAAACAAAGTGCAAATTATTCCCCTGGGCGGCATGGGGGAAATTGGGAAAAACATGACGGTTATCCGGTACGGTGACGAGATAATCGTAATTGATGCTGGGCTAATGTTTCCCGAAGATGATATGCTAGGTATTGATTTGGTAATACCTGACATTACTTATCTGTTGGATAATCGCGATTTGGTTAAGGCAATTGTGCTGACACATGGTCATGAAGACCATATTGGGGCATTGCCTTATATGTTAAGGCAACTTGACGTACCTGTATATGGAACTCGCCTGACGCTCGGAATATTGGAAGGCCGGTTAAAGGAACACCATGTTTCTGCAGAGCTGCATGCGGTTAAATCAGGCGACCAAATTCAAATTGGTAATTTTAAGCTAGGCTTTATTCGTGTCAGTCACAGTATAGCTGATGCAGTTGCGTTATCGATACAAACACCAGCCGGGGTAATTGTTCACACTGGCGATTTTAAACTGGATCAAACACCGGTTGATGGGAAAGTTATGGAGTTTCATAAATTTGCTGAACTAGGTGATCAGGGGGTATTGGTGCTTTTAGCCGATAGTACCAATGCTGAGCGTCCAGGCTATACGCAGAGTGAAAAATCCGTTGGTTTAACTTTTGATGAAACATTCCGGAATGCACGGGAACGTATTATTATTGCTTCCTTTTCTTCCAATATTCATCGAATCCAGCAAGCTATTGATACTGCCTGCAAATATCGACGCAAGGTGGCTGTTCTTGGCCGCAGTATGCTCAATGTTATTAATATTGCATTAGAATTAGGATATTTGAATGTGCCGGAAGGTGTGTTTATTGATGTTGATGAAATCAATAATTATCCTGCGTCCGGAATTGTGATTTTGACAACTGGCAGTCAGGGTGAACCCATGTCGGCATTAACCAGAATGGCGATGTCTGATCATAAGAAAGTAGAAATTGTTCCGGGAGATACGGTAGTTATTTCGGCAACACCAATACCAGGAAATGAGAAACTGGTTTCACGTACAATAGATTTTCTTTTTCGGCAAGGCGCTGAAGTTGTGTATGAAGGTATCCATGTTTCCGGTCATGCCAGTCAAGAGGAGCTTAAATTAATTCATAATCTTATACGTCCCAAATTTTTTATTCCTGTGCATGGTGAATATCGCCATTTAGTCAAGCATTCCCAATTGGCACAAGCATTAGGTATGCCAAAAGAAAATATTTTTATAGCTGAAAATGGACAAACACTGGAATTTACTGCTGAAAAAGGAGTAATTACAGGAAAAGTTACCTCTGGCAATGTGTTGGTTGATGGCTTGGGAGTGGGAGATGTCGGCAATATTGTGCTTAGGGATCGTCGCCAACTTTCTCAGGATGGGATATTAATTATTGTCGTGACAATGGACAAAGAGCGCGGGCAAGTTGCTGCCGGGCCGGATATTGTTTCGCGTGGTTTTGTTTATGTGCGTGAATCTGAGCAACTTATGGACGAAGCTAAAGAGCGAGTGCGACAAGCGTTAGAAAAATGTGAACTTAATGGTGTTACCGAATGGGCGACCATCAAATCTAATGTGCGTGATACACTTGGCAAATATTTGTATGAACGTACGCGCCGCCGGCCTATGATTTTACCCATTATTATGGAAGTGTAAACAAAGACGCCTTAGCCCAACCTGAGGGGAATAGGTTGCTGAGCTAAGGCGCTTCTATTTTAATAAAGTATGAAATCTTTTTCAGTGACAATACTATGTATGATAAAAATGACTATATAGATGAACGCTGGAGGGATATTTGTATGATAGTTAATGATAATCCGGTAGTTGCTCCGCCGGGAGTAAACCCTGAAGAACCACAGATACAGCCAACACCACATGACAACCCCAAAAAGAGCAGGCAAGCTCATAAAGGGGGAGTAGCCGAAAATATACAAGAATTAGGAGCAACAGAAGTACCGACGGCTAAAAGTAATATTCACGTTATGACGATAATTGGCCAGATTGAAGGCCATATGGTGCTGCCGCCCCAAAACAAAACTACCAAGTACGAGCATATTATGCCGCAGATTGTAGCAATCGAACAGTCCGACGAAATCGATGGTTTGCTATTGGTACTTAATACTGTTGGCGGTGATGTTGAGGCTGGGTTAGCCATTGCCGAAATGATTGCCAGTATGTCCAAACCTACGGTTTCAATAGTATTGGGTGGCGGCCATAGCATTGGAGCGCCTATTGCCGTTTCGGCATCCTGTTCATTTATTGTGGAAAGCGCTACCATGACCATTCATCCCATTCGCCTTACCGGGTTAGTAATTGGAGCGCCGAGTTCTTTTGATTATCTTGAAAAGATGCAAGAACGAGTTAATAAATTTGTTGTGGGACATTCAAATATCAGTGAAAAGAAATGGAAAGAATTATTGTTTAAGACTGGTGAGTTGTCGAGGGACATCGGCACATCCGTAGGCGGCAGAGATGCTGTAAAATACGGATTAATTGATGAGATAGGTGGCGTATCACAGGCAATAGACAAATTGCAGGAAATGATTGCTGCACATAAAGCGCATAAAGAAAATAAGGGGCTGAAGCAGTAATGGTTCTATGGACAATCGTGCCCGAAGAAGCAATATTTGCAGAATCTATTCAGCCGGTGGTCTATGAAGAAATGCAATATCTAGGTCAAAAGGTCATGGTGGAAAAAATCTCGCCCAACCAATTCCGGGTTGTTCGTTTACTTACAACAGCGCCAGCGGATTACCTTCGCAATGATTTGCAGCCAGGAACGGTCATAATATGGAAGCCTGCTCTTGAAGCGCTCTCGTAAGAGGGCGTTTTCTTAGTCAAACAAGTAGAATAGAGGATTTTTTATTATTACGTAGAACAGAATAGTGTTAGAGGTGGTTTGCGTTGCCTAGATGGTTGAACCATTTAACTCCTGAGTTACGACATGAATTATTTGGCATTACAATGGTTACAGGAGGAATTTTAGCATTAATTAGTCTGATTGGGTTAAATGTCGGCCCAATTGGATTGTTTATATCAAAAATACTGAAGTATACTTTCGGAATTGGTGCCATAATCGTTCCGGTAGTGTTTTTTGTAATTGGCCTAAAGTATATTGTAGCAAAGGGGTCAATTAGTTATTCCGTTAAGTTTTGGGGTTTATTGCTTTTATATTTTGTGGTTTTAGCAATTTATCATCATATTAGGATCCCGGTTGGGCAGGAAATTTTTCCTGAAAGCCTGGTTACAGGCGGAGGATTAACCGGCGGCATGACGCTTTTTTCTCTGCGTAAACTGCTTGGGGTACATGGCTCAATTATTGTGCTTTCTGCGTTGTTGCTTTGCTCAGTACTGATGACTACCACCTGGTCACTGGCAAAAACACTATTACAAGCCAAAAGCAAAGCTGTCGAAAGTATGGCTTCTGCTAAGGAAGCCATTGCTGCTTCTGCAGAAACAATTTTTTCCGAGCAAGAGAATGAAAAGCGGCAGCCAAAGTTCTATGACCAACAACGTGATAACAGGCCTGAATTCACAATACAGAAGCAGGAAAAAGAAAACAGCATCTTGCTAGATAATATTGAGCCTCTTATCATGCCACAACAACAGCCGGTGAAGCAATCTATTACCGTCAATAAAGAGGTCACTGAGGTCACTGCGGTTACTGGCGGTTATAAGTTACCACCTGTGTCATTATTAAAGAAGCCCAATCGTCCGCGTTTTGCCAAAGTACCCAAAGAAGTTACCGACAATGCGCGGATACTTGAACAGACTCTTGATAGTTTTGGAGTTAGTGCTAAGGTTATTAATACTTGTCAGGGGCCAACCGTTACCCGTTATGAATTGGAGCCGGCTCCAGGTGTAAAAGTAAGTAAAATAGTAAATTTAGCAGATGATTTAGCGTTAAAATTGGCATCGTCGGGGGTGCGAATTGAAGCGCCTATTCCGGGTAAAGCGGCAATAGGTATTGAAGTGCCAAATAAAGAATTATCCGGGGTGGCTTTACGGGAAGTTTTGGAAACTGACGAATTTCAAAAAACAGCTTCTAGTTTGACGGTAGCTCTGGGAAAAGACATTGCCGGACAGCCTATTATGGCAGACCTGGCTAAGATGCCGCATTTATTAGTGGCTGGTGCTACTGGTTCTGGAAAAAGTGTTTGTATCAATACGTTAATTACAAGTATCTTATTTAAAACCCGTCCAGATGAAGTAAAATTGGTGCTTATTGATCCTAAGATGGTTGAATTGACGAATTATAACGGTATTCCACACTTACTGACTCCTGTTGTGACTGACTCCAAGAAGGCTGCATCTGCGTTAAACTGGTCAGTCCAGGAGATGGAACGTCGCTATGAAGTTTTTGCTACAGCAGGAGTACGGGATATTGCCCGTTACAATGAACTTAATCCTGATGGCCGCTTGCCATTAATCGTAATTATTATCGATGAGCTTGCGGATTTAATGATGGTAGCGCCTGTTGATGTGGAAGATGCTATTTGCCGTTTGGCACAGAAGGCAAGAGCTGCCGGTTTGCACTTAGTGCTTGCTACGCAACGTCCTTCTGTTGATGTTATAACCGGCACAATTAAGGCTAATGTGCCTTCGCGTATTTCCTTTGCAGTTTCCTCACAAATTGACTCACGTACTATTTTAGATATGGCTGGAGCTGAAAAACTGTTAGGTAAAGGGGACATGCTGTTTTATCCTGTAGGAGCTTCTAAACCTATCAGGGTGCAGGGGGCCTTTATTGCCGACAGTGAGGTTGAGGATTTAGTAGTCTATATTAAAGAACAGGCTGAACCTGAGTATCATGAAGGTGTTACTACTGTTGAGACGTGTTCTGACTCTAAACCCGAATCAGCCACTTTTGAGGATGAACTTTTGGAAGAGGCAGTACGTATGGTGCTAGAAACCGGGCAAGCGTCTGTGTCTATGCTGCAGCGTAAATTCCGGGTTGGTTATACGCGGGCAGCAAGGTTAATTGATACTATGGAAGAAATGAAAATTGTTGGGCCGAATATTGGTAGTAAAGCCCGAGAGATCATTATGACGTCAGAACAAGTATATTCAAGATATTTCAAAAAATAAATTTGCTTATGCTTACGGCATTTTATACAGGGCAGAATAGTAGTGGTGAGTGAAAGTGCATAACATAATCAAGGTGGAAGACTCTGTAATATTAGATAAAACGATTTTTATTGATGTTCGTTCACCTGCAGAATATGAAGGCGGACATATACCCGGTGCAGTGAATATTCCTTTATTTAATGATGAGGAACGGGCTAAAGTAGGAACTATATATCGACAAGCCAGTGTGGACGAGGCTAAACAGCTGGGATTATCTTTTGTTTCTGCAAAATTGCCGGATATCATTGAGCAGATTCGTTGCCTTAACAAAGAAGATTGCAAAGTTATCATATATTGCTGGCGGGGTGGAATGCGCTCTAAATCAATCGTGGGCGTACTTGAAATGATGGGGATTCCCGCGTGGCAGCTTGTGGGTGGCTACAAAGCGTATAGACAGTATGTTTTAGACAAATTAAAAGAGTTTACAGTTGTGCCACGAATCATAGTGCTATGCGGGTCAACAGGAACTGGAAAAACTTTAGTTTTAAAGCAATTGGAAAAACGTAATATTCCTGTAATTGATCTTGAATATTTGGCTAATCATCGGGGATCGGTTTTTGGGCAAATTGGTTTAGGAAAGTCGGCAACAGCCCAGAATTTTGATGCCAATTTGCTGGTTGAACTTAACCGGTTAAAGAATGAGCCGTATATTGTTGTAGAATGTGAAAGTAAGCGTATTGGTAATGTATATCTCCCAGAATGCCTTTTTAAGGCTATGCGTTCCGGAGAAAAAATACTAATGTCTGCAAGTGTGGAAATAAGAGTAGACAGACTGATCGAAGAGTATTTAGATGTATACAATAGTAATGGTGATGCAATAATTGGCAGCATTGAATCATTGCGCAGACGTCTTGGTACCAAAAAGACCGATAGTTTGATATCTGATTTTAAGGAAGAAAAAATTCGAGCAGTTGTTAAGACTTTGCTCGTAGAGTATTATGATCCAATGTATGGTTATGAAAAAGCAGATAGTGCAGATTATGATTTAGCAGTAAACGCCGATGATGTGGAGAAAGCGACGGAAATGATAATCCAATACTTACAACAGTTTGGGAGGTAGTTGTTTTGCAAACAGTAGGGGAAATTTTACGCGCTGAACGTTTGAAGAAATCGTTATCCATTAAAGATGTTGAAAGTGCTATAAGCATTAGAGCGCTTTATCTAAACGCGATCGAAGAGGGTAATTACAGTGTTGTTCCCGGGGAAGTATATTTAAAGGGATTTATCCGTAATTATGCAACTTTTCTTGGTCTTGATTCTCACGGACTAATGGAACTGTACCGCCAAAATAAGGAACAATCTGGTGAGAACGAACCTGTTGAGCCATTGCAGCAAGAGGTAAAACCAGTAAAATCGACTCAAAGTAAGGAGGGCGGCAGTGGGTGGCTGAAATGGCTAACTGCTGGTGTGTTTGTGGCTTTACTTGCTGGTGGTTTTATTTGGTGGTCGTCAGAGAGCCAGCAACCGGCTCCTGTTCCGCCTAAGGTAACGCAGAAGCAGCCACAGCAGCCGACTGCGACACCGCAGCAAGGTACACAAACCCCGCCGGCTAATCCGCCTGTTCAACCTGCAACTCCAACTCCAGCAACCCCGACAGCCCCAACGACAAACAAAGTGGTTGTAACTGCTAAATTTAGTGCACCCAGTTGGACACAAGTATCGGCAGATGGCAAAGTAATCTATGAAGGTACTCCTAAAAATGGGGAATCACTTACCTGGGAAGCAACAGAAAAAATATCAGTAAAATTTGGCAATGCCGGTGTTGTTGATTTGGTATACAACGGCAAACCTGTGGGGAAACTTGGTGGTAACGGTGACGTTGTTGTCAAGACATTTACATTAACAGGGATTATACAATAGGAATGAGGTAAGTCTAGCAACATGACAGACTTTTTACCAATGACTAAGGATGATATGGCTAAACGTGGCTGGGAGCAGCTGGATTTTCTCTTTATAAGTGGGGACGCTTATGTCGACCATCCTAGCTTTGGACCGGCAATTATTTGCAGGTTGTTGGAAAAACATGGTTATAAGGTTGGGATCATTGCGCAGCCAGACTGGCGTTCAACTACTGAATTTAAACGCTTAGGCAAGCCTCGGTTAGGAATATTAGTCTCTGCAGGCAACTTGGACTCAATGCTTAATAAGTTTACAGCAGCTAAAAAATATCGCAGTACAGACAATTATTCGCCCGGAGGCCAGGCTGGACTTAGGCCGGAACGGGCGACAATTGTTTATTGCAATAGAATCAGGGAAATCTGGAAGCATACTCCGCTTATTATTGGTGGAATCGAAGCCAGTCTAAGACGATTTGCTCATTATGATTATTGGTCAGATAATGTACGGAGATCTATCTTAATAGATAGCCGGGCAGATATGCTGATTTATGGAATGGGTGAAAATCAAATAAAAGAGCTGGCTGACCAATTAGCTGCCGGTATCCCGGTTAATGCTATCCGGGATATACCAGGGACATGCTACCCGACAGAATCAATAGAACATTTGTGGGACTATGTTGAAACACCCAGTTATCAGGATGTTAGCACAAATAAGCAAATGTTTGCAGAAGCTTTTAAAACCCAATACTTAGAGCAGGATCCCATCAGGGGAAAGACCATAGTGCAGGAGCATGGCGGACAGTATGTTGTGCAAAATCCGCCGGCTATGCCGCTGACCACAACCGCGATGGATGAAATATATGATTTGCCATATGAGCGGACATATCATCCCTCTTACATAATGGCCAGAGGTATTCCGGCTATCCAAGAAGTAAAGTTTAGTATTATTAGCCATCGGGGATGTTATGGCAGTTGCTCTTTTTGCGCATTATATGCTCATCAAGGAAGAATAATCCAAAGCCGCAGTCAGGAGTCGATAATAAAGGAAGCTGGCCAGATTGTTAAGCTGCCGGATTTTAAGGGTTATATTCATGATGTTGGTGGGCCAACCGCTAATTTTCGTCACCCTGCCTGTGAACAGCAGGCCGATAGAGGGACTTGCCGCGGCAAGCAGTGTTTGTTTCCTAATGCCTGTAAAAATTTAAATACAGATCACCATGAATATTTGGAATTGCTCAGAGCTATTCGAAAAGTTCCCGGAATAAAGAAAGTCTTTGTTCGTTCCGGATTGCGATATGATTATCTATTAGCTGCCAATGATAAGGAGTTTTTGCGAGAATTATGCGAGCATCATGTCAGTGGACAGTTAAAAATCGCCCCAGAGCATATATCGCCGAAAGTTACTAAATTGATGGGTAAAGCTGGTAAAGATATCTATGTAAAATTTAAAAAGCTTTACGGAGAAGTTAATGAGAAGCTAGGCAAAAAACAATATTTGGTGCCTTATTTTATGTCTAGTCATCCAGGGTCTAGTCTCAAAGAAGCTGTGGAAGTGGCTGAGTTTCTCCGCGATTCCGGTGATCGTCCGGAGCAAGTGCAAGATTTTATTCCAACGCCGGGCAGTTTATCGACATGTATGTATTATACAGGGATGCATCCGCTTACCGGAGAAAAAGTTTATGTTGCGAAAACCCCATATGATAAAAGCTTACAGAGAGCGTTGCTGCAGTATCGTGACCCTAAAAATTACAAACTGGTTTATGAAGCGCTTATTAAAGCAGACCGCAAAGACTTAATCGGCTATGAACCAAAGTGTTTAATCAGACCACCGCGTGATAAGCAGCCTATGGAAACCAAAAGACAAGGAGAATCGAAAAATAAAAATCGAAGATTAATTTCTTCCAGAAATAAAGAACAAAAAAAGAAAACTAGATAAGCTAGTTTTCTTTTTTTCGGGTTGAATGATTAAATTAAGCTGACAGCAAAGTGTCAGGATTAGTCTTGTATAAAACCATAGGCCTTGCGGCAATCTTTAGATAAAAGGTAGACGGCAATTAATCCATGAGGAACAATGGTAATAACACCCATGGTCATGTTGTAGCCAAACATAATTATGAAGCCAAGAATAACAAATAATATGGATAACCCTAACTCAAATAAACGGGCCCAGCGCTTAAGTTTCAATAACCCTAAAGCCGGAACAGCGTATAATAGTACGGCGATAAAGGAATTAAAAGCGGCATTGAGGTTGTTATGGATTAGTCCGTCATAAATACCGAATGCGTAGCCAAATGCAATAAGCAGCAGAAAAAACGCAACAAGCATTAAGCGTGTAGTTAATGCAGGGGGGAAAAAAGACCGTAACAGGGGCTTATCTGTCAAAACTAAACAACTCCTTCCTAACTATATATTGTAGCATAGTGCATGAATTTTTAAAATAAGTATATAAGTATATTCATAAAGAGCAGGGATTTACCCTTGCATAAAGAAGAAATAAAAGGTATAGTATATATGTTTGCCTTAGTTTTAATTTTAGTAACTAGAGCTTGCGGGGGTAATTATGAAACGTTATCTGCCATTATTAGTAATACCGGTATTGGTTGTGCTGATCATTATTGGTACTACTTACCTAATAGGATATGCAGGTAAACAAAATAAAAGTAGTTTGCCGACAATTACTGTTTATACAACACTGCCTGTCGAGCAGGTAGACGTGTTAGCTCAGGAGTATGAGAAAATTGCCAAGGTTAAAGTCAATATTGCGCCACTGGCAGAAAAAGATTTGTTTGCTAAGTTGATAGAGGAGCCGGGAGCTCCGCATGCAGATATTATTCTTGCTAACCGCAACACGTTAAAACAGGCACGGAATAATGCATTGTTAGTGCCTCACCAATCAGAATACACGGATATTATTCCCAATAAATTTCAGGATACTGATGGCTATTGGGTGGGCGTTTGGTATGATCCGATAATCTTTGCGGTTAATAAAGACTACTTAAAAACAGCCCCTAAAAAATCAGTAAAATGGTCTGAGTTACCGGTAGATCCTAACCAGAGATTTGGACTGACGGACTTTTTAGCAGCTGATGCTGCTGCCAATTTATTGTACACTCTGGTTGCGACCAATGGAGAAGACCAAACATTGGAGTTTCTCAAGAAAATCCATCCGCAAGTGGTACAGTATGCTAAATTTTTAGCGACACCAGCTCGCATGGCCAGTATGGGAGAGGTTGATCTGGCTATATCTGTTCGCAGTGAAGCTTTACGCTATGTTAATGATGGTTTTCCGCTGCAGATAATCTATCCTGAGGATGGAACAGCTTTTTTGTTGACAGGTGCAGGGCTTGTGAGAGGAGCCGCCCATGCGGATGAAGCCAAACGGTTTATCGATTGGCTTACTCAAGAAAGGCCGATTTCCATTATGGCACAACATAAATTTTATTTTGTGCCTACTAATCCAGAAACTCAGACATATCGCGAATATACCGCTAAAAATATAAATTTACTTGACCATCATGATATGTACTCAACTGAACAGCAACATAAAATATTGGATAAATGGGTACAAGCTCGTTTGGGTATCAAGTAAGAGCGGGTTAGTTATTGGACAAAATAGGAGGAGACCTAATGCTTACAGCAGGCTTTGTTAGTTTGGGATGTGCCAAAAACCTCGTCGATACCGAGATCATGTTAGGTATTTTGGCAGATAATAATATACACATTACAGATAATCCTCAGGACGCTGATATCTTAATAATAAATACATGTGGCTTTATCGATGCTGCCAAAGAGGAATCTATCTCAACGATTATGCAGATGGCTGAGTATAAAAAAGAAGGTAAGTGCCGTGGCGTAATTGTTGCCGGTTGTTTAGGCCAGCGTTATCAGCAGGAATTATTGGATGAATTACCTGAAGTTGCTGCAATTGTAGGAACCGGTGCCTGGCATCGAATCATGGAAGCCGTCAATGCCGTATTGTATAACGAGCGCGTTTTGCTTATTGGTGAAATGGATACTCTGTATGATGAAAATATGCGTCGTATTACTACTACTCCAACATACAGTGCCTATGTTAAGGTTGCAGAAGGATGCAGCAATTGCTGCTCTTATTGTGTAATTCCGATGGTGCGCGGCAAATACCGCAGTCGTTCGATTGAGTCTATTGTAGCAGAAGTAAAAAAACTTGCCGAGCGGGGAGTTAAAGAAATTAATCTCATTGCCCAGGATACTACAAGTTATGGTCGTGACCAATATGGTGAGCCTCAACTTACAGCGCTTCTTAAAGAACTTGTCAAAATTGAAGGTATTGTTTGGATTAGATTGTTATATTGCTACCCCAAGTACTTTAATGAAGAGTTGATTGAGTTCATTGCTAGTGAGCCTAAAATTTGTAACTATATTGATATGCCCCTACAACATGCTGATGATGAAATATTATTAGCTATGAACAGGCGTGACACACGCTCTGACATTGAAGGATTATTAAAGAAAATCCGTACAGCTATTCCGGGAGTTGTAATTCGTACTTCGTTTATTGTTGGTTTTCCTGGAGAGACAGATAAACATTTTGAATCCTTGAAGAACTTTTTGCTTGAGCAAAAGTTTGAACGCGTAGGCATATTTACTTACTCCCAAGAAGAAGATACGCCTGCCGGAAGTATGGAAGACCAAGTGCCAGCCAGTGTTAAAGAGGAACGATATCATGAACTCATGTCGCTGCAATGTCGAGTTTCCGAAGAATTGAATCATGATATGGAAGGAAAAGCGTTGACCGTATTAATTGAAGGCCAGAGCAAGGAGCAGCCGGGTGTTGCATTTGGCAGATCCTACCGGGAAGCGCCTGATGTAGATGGCTGTATTTATGTTGAAAATGCCGAAGGGCTGCTCCCAGGTGATATTGTTCAAACTGAAGTCGTCCAGGGCTTCACATATGATTTACTGGCCGAAAGAAAATAGGAGAGCAGCTGTATAATAAATAATATATAAGCTTAAAAATAGTAGAGACTATCAGGCTCTGCTATTTTTTACATTACTCGAAAGACAACCTTTGCTTTATTAAAACTATGTTAATATTTGAGTTTTTTCGGTTAAATTCAGTAATAGAAAGGAATTGCCAATTTATGCCGCGAATGAATTACTGATAGGAGGGAATTAGCTATATGATTATTGAATTAGTAACTACTGGAACAGAACTGCTTCTAGGGCAAATTGTAAACTTGAACGCGCCTTTCTTAGCAGCAAGATTAAATGAGTTAGGTTTCAGTGTATTATACCAAACCACTGTTGGTGATAACCGAGGAAGAATGAAAAGTGTTTTAGAAACAGCTTTTAAGCGGGCTGATATCATTATTACAAGTGGTGGACTTGGACCTACGCAAGGCGATATCACTAAAGAAGTTACGGCTGCATTGTTCAATAAGCCAATGTATTTGCATGAAGCAAGTGCAGAGCAAATTAAAAAATTCTTTGCCAAACGCCGTTTGTGTATGACTGATAATAATTTGCGGCAGGCTATGATGCCTGAAGGGGCACAAATTGTTGAAAACACTTGTGGGACAGCTCCTGGAGTAATTATCGAAGACGAAATGGCTGGAAAAATAATTATCAATTTGCCTGGGCCACCCCGTGAATTGACAGCCATGTTTGAGAAATCAATTGTTCCCTATCTTTCTTCGCGCTTTGGGTTGCAAGGAGCCATTGTCTCCAGGGTTCTTCGTACATATGGTTTGGGAGAATCTGCATTAGAAGAGAGAATCAAAACATATATTTTAGGCCAGTCAAACCCAACCTTGGCCCTCCTTGCCAGAAATGGGGAAATCCATGTTCGTATCACGGCAAAAGCAGCAAGTGTTACTGAGGCAGTACGATTGATTGATGAACTGGAAAGTCAAATTCACCCGTTATTAGATGAATATATTTTTGGTATTGATGAAGAGACCATGGAACGGTCTGTGGGTAATTTACTGCTGAATAAAAATTTGACAATAGCGCTGGCTGAATCTTGCACCGGCGGGCTTGTTTCCAGCCGCATTACTGATGTGCCCGGCAGTTCACAATATTTGATGGGATCAATCGTATGTTACAGCAACGCTGTTAAGGTGCAGCAGGTTGGTGTTCCCGAAACAACAATTGAAACGAAAGGTGCTGTAAGTCCGGAAACTGCCGAGTACATGGCCCAAGGTATCCGGGAAAAACTTAATACTGATATTGGCGTTGGTATTACTGGTATTGCGGGACCGGATGGCGCAACAGAAAATAAGCCGGTAGGGCTTGTCTACATAGCTATTGACGGTGCTGCAGGCAAAGTGTGTTATGAGCATTGTTTTAACGGAGAACGTGCTGATATAAAGCATCGGACGGCATTAACTGCTCTTAACCATATTAGACGATATTTACTTACTATATAGGAGGTTTTTGTATGAAAGACATAGTGAATTTATTTGGAAATATTTCATTGAGCAAAAAAATAGCAGCAGCCATAACCGAGATGGGATTTGAAGAGCCTTCCCCGATTCAAAATCAAACTATTCCGTTGGTCTTGGCCGGAAATGATGTTTTAGGGCAAGCTCAGACCGGGACTGGCAAAACAGCCGCTTTTGGTATACCCATTATGGAGAAAATCTCTGAAACTAAGCAAATTCAGGCATTGGTACTAACGCCAACCAGAGAATTAGCCATTCAGGTAGCGGAAGAATTGTCTAAAATCGGTAAGTTCAAGCGAATAAAGACATTGCCTATTTATGGCGGACAAGCAATAGAACGTCAAATTAGAAGTCTTAAGTTGGGTGTTCAGGTAGTTGTAGGAACTCCAGGAAGATTGCTTGATCACATTCGTAGAAATACTATTAAGCTGGATCATGTCAAAATGCTGGTGTTGGATGAAGCTGATGAAATGTTAGATATGGGCTTTATTGATGATCTTGAAAATATACTCCAGCATGTTCCGGCAGAGCGGCAAACATTGCTATTTTCGGCTACCATGCCGGCGGAAATAATGAGTTTGGCCAATAAGTATATGAAAGACAGGGTAACGGTAACAATTAGCAAAGAGCAATTGACAGTGCCGCTTATTGATCAAATTTATTATGAAACACGAGATAAACTTGATGGGTTATGTCGCGTACTTGATTCGGAAACAGTTGGCCGGGTAATTATTTTTTGCCGCACCAAAAAAGGGGTGGATGATTTAGTTGTTTCGCTCTCGACGCGCGGTTATATCTCAGATGGCTTGCACGGTGATCTTAGTCAGACGCAGCGTGACCGAGTAATGAAGAAATTCCGCGATGGCAAACTAGATATTCTTATTGCGACAGATGTAGCTGCGCGCGGCTTGGATATTGAACATATCACTCATGTTGTTAACTTCGATATTCCTCAAGATCCCGAATCCTATGTTCATCGTATTGGTCGAACCGGCCGGGCTGGGAAAAAAGGGGTTGCCATTACCTTTATTCAACCACGTGAATACAGACAGTTAAAGCTTATTGAAAAAGAAGCAAAAACCAGGATTTTACGGCGGCAATTACCGTCACCTGCCGATATTTTAGAACGGCAGACCGAACTTATTAAGGTTCAGCTTACTAAAACTATTGCACGAGGCAGTTTTGACGCATATAGCGGCATTGTTGCTGAGTTAGCTGCAGACTATGATCCGATTGACCTGGCAGCAGCAGCTTTAAAACTCTTCCAGGAAGGCTATAAAGAACAAGCAGATAGTGAAAAAGCTCAATTTGGCAATACTGGCGCCGAGCCAGGGATGGTGCGGCTGTTTATTAATGCTGGGCGGGCACAAAAAATCCAACCACAAGATATTGTTCGTACTATTGCTGAAGAAGCAGATATTGAAGGCAGTATTATTGGCGTTATTAATATCTATGATAAATTCACCTTTGTGGAAGTACCAGAAAATGTTGCCGAACGTGTATTGTCAGTTATGAATAAGAACACCATAAAAGGTTATCGCATTAACATCGAACTGGCAAAAGGACGATAGGCATTCGGAAATGCCGGTTGTGAAATACGATATTCTCATTGACAAGACGAACAAATGTTTGTATAATGTGCTTAGAGTTAGCGGGGGAGGTTTATATCACTATGGATAAGCATAAAGATTTTGAAAAGAATCTAGAATCAGATAAAGTAAAAGCGCTTGAAAATGCCATGCGCCAGATTGAAAAAGATTTTGGTAAAGGCGCTATAATGAGATTGGGCGAAGCTGCTGCTAAAATGAATATTGAGGTTATTTCTACCGGTTCGCTGCCGATTGATGTTGCTCTCGGCATAGGTGGGGTGCCGCGCGGTAGGGTAATTGAAATATTCGGACCGGAATCATCAGGTAAAACAACAGTTGCGCTGCATGTTATTGCCCAAGCACAAAAAATGAATGGCATCGCAGCTTTTATCGATGCTGAACATGCCCTTGATCCAGGATATGCAAAAAAACTGGGTGTTGATATTGATAACCTTTTAATTTCACAGCCTGATAATGGCGAACAGGCACTTGAAATTGCTGAAGCACTTGTACGGAGTGCGGCTATAGATGTTATTGTAATTGACTCGGTAGCTGCGTTAGTGCCCAAAAATGAGATTGAGGGCGATATGGGAGATTCTCATGTCGGGTTACATGCGCGGTTAATGTCCCAAGCTCTCCGAAAATTAACCGGTATTATTAGTAAATCACGAACCACGGTTATCTTTATAAATCAAATTCGTGAAAAAGTCGGCGTTATGTTTGGCAATCCGGAAACCACTACTGGGGGCAGAGCGCTGAAATTCTACGCTTCCGTTCGTATGGACATTCGTAAAGCCGAGACCTTGAAACAAGGAAATGATGTGGTAGGCAACCGAACCAAGGTTAAGATTGTCAAAAATAAAGTGGCACCTCCGTTTAAACAGGCAGAATTCGACATCATGTATGGCGAAGGCATTTCACGTGAAGGCAGTCTGGTTGATATCGGCGTTAGTCTGGATATTATTAATAAAAGCGGAGCTTGGTTTTCTTATAATGGTCAGCGATTGGGACAGGGCAGAGAGAATGTAAAAGAATTCTTTAAGGAAAACCGCGACCTTGCTGATGAAATTGATAGAAAGATTCGTGAAACATTACTGGCAGGTAACGCCAATATCGATGATATAAGCGGCAAACGTAGCGGTTCATTTAATGAAGATGATGGTGAGGTTTTTGAAGCCTAATGAATGAGCAGATAGTAGAGGGTGCTATAAAACTTTTAAAAATTAGAAACTACAGCAGGCATGAGCTTGTGCGGAAACTCTTAACCCAAGGTTATGAAGAAGCGGCAGTCAGAGAGGCTGTTGAATATGTTGCAAAGCGCGGTTATCTGAATGATGCCGCGCTTTGCGATATGTTGTTAGAACGGTATGCTGACAACGGCAAATACAGCGTGCAAGAAATTTATTTCCGATTAAAAAATAGAGGCTTATCAACTTCTTTAATTAATGAAAAGCTGGAGAATTGGGATGTTGATTTAGAATATCAGGCAGCTGTTAAAATAGTAAAGAAATGTCTAGACAGTAAAGATAAGCAAGATTTACATAAAATTGTGCGCCGGTTGTCTCGCAAAGGGTTTAAGGCAGTCACTGTCAGCAAAGTTTTAGCGCAGCTTCAGGATTTGTCGCCTTGACACACATTTGAAAAACATTTACAATAAAAATATCCAATCGTGTAATCTAATACATCTATTTAGAAAACTTTTAGGAGAGCTTAAACGCTGGAAAGCACAAGGGGAAGCTACTTGTAAAAGCCGAGTTTATCTCGGCTTTACCCTTAATATCACTATAAAATAAGGAGGTGGAATGTATACTAGAAATTATTATTACCGCAATTTTAGTTGGGCTGGTAGGTGCTGGCGCAGGTTACTGGATACGTAAAAATATCGCTGAGGCCAAAATCACTTCTGCTGAAACGGCTGCCAAAAGGATCTTAGAAGATGCTGAAAAAACAGGAGAATCTAAGAAAAAAGAAGCGTTAGTTGAAGCTAAGGAAGAGATTCATAAGCAAAGAAGCGAACTTGAACGGGAAATTAAAGAACGGCGTACAGAACTTCAGCGTCTAGAGCGGCGCTTGGTGCAAAAAGAGGAAAACCTTGACCGGAAAATTGATTCTCTTGAGAAAAAGGAAGAAATCCTTGGTCGTAAAGAGACTGAGTTGGATAAAAGTCAAGAAAAGATCAATGAACTTTATGCCAAGCAACAAACTGAACTTGAAAGACTGTCGGGTTTGACATCGGCAGATGCTCGTACCTTATTGCTTGCTAATGTGGAAGAAGAGATTCGCCATGAGACTGCAATGCTTATTAAGGATTTAGAGCAACAAGCCAAAGAAGAAGCAGAAAAGAAAGCCAAAGAAATCATATCATTAGCTATTCAACGATGTGCGGCTGATCATGTTGCTGAAACTACAGTTTCGGTAGTTTCTTTACCGAATGATGAAATGAAGGGGCGGATTATTGGTCGAGAAGGCCGGAATATTCGAACTCTTGAAACACTCACAGGTATTGATCTGATTATTGATGATACGCCGGAGGCTGTTATTTTATCCGGATTTGATCCTGTACGACGTGAGGTTGCTAGAATTGCATTAGAAAAACTCATAGTTGACGGACGAATTCATCCCGCACGCATTGAAGAAATGGTTGAGAAAGCACAAAAAGAAGTGGAACAGAAAATTAAGGAAGCTGGCGAACAAGCTACCTTTGACACTGGAGTTCATGGTTTACATCCTGAACTTATAAAACTTCTCGGAAGGTTAAAGTTCCGTACTAGCTATGGGCAAAATGTACTTAAGCATTCGATTGAAGTAGCACACTTAGCGGGAGTTATGGCAAGTGAACTTGGAGTCGATGTAATGTTGGCCAAGCGAGCTGGCTTACTCCATGATATTGGCAAGGCTGTAGATCACGAAGTTGAAGGGCCTCATGTAACTATCGGGGCTGATTTGGCAAAGAAGTATCGTGAAGCAGCTGAAGTTATTAACGCTATCGGTGCGCATCATGGTGATGAAGAGCCGAAGACTATCCAAGCTGTGCTTGTAGCGGCAGCCGATGCTGTATCTGCTGCGCGGCCGGGAGCCCGTAGAGAAACTTTGGAAAGCTATCTTAAGCGGTTAACACGATTGGAAGAAATCGCTGAGTCCTTTGATGGTGTTGAAAAATCATTTGCTATTCAAGCAGGCCGTGAAATTCGAATTATGGTTAAACCAGATAAAATTGATGATTTAACGGCTGTTCGATTAGTAAGGGATATTGTAAAGAAAATCGAAAGTGAACTTGAATATCCTGGCCAAATAAAGGTTACAGTTATTCGTGAAACACGTGCTGTTGATTATGCTAAATAAATAGTAAACAGTTATTTAAAACGGCTTATACCGAGAGGTAAAGCCGTTTTTTAGCTATATTACCAATAAATTATAAGCAGGATTTAACCGTCTTTTAGAGAATACTTAAGTCAGAACGTAACAAATAATTTTGTACTGTATATTTGTATTGGACGGTGAAAATAGATGGCTGAACTTTACCAAAATGATCAACAAGTTTCTGACGGTGCAAACTTAATAATATCTATGTTAGTACGTTATCCTGAGATTGGTACTATAAATTTTAATCCGGATGCAAATTCCTTGAAACTTACTTTTATGATTTCAGGCATACCAACTGCAGGGGATTTCGAGAGCAGTAAAACTTTGATTGTAAATAGTATTGCTGCTTATCATATGCTTCAAGGTATTACCAATATTAATGTGGATATTGAATTAAGTTCCTATGAACAGGTAGCAATGTTAAATTACATTCGAGATGTTCAGACTTTATCACGGGGAGAAATTAATCTTGTGATTAAGCTTTTGCGCGAGCGTTTTGGTGAACGCCTGGTTGCTGATCATAATGATGCTATGATGGAAGAAGACC
The DNA here is from genome assembly GCA_017889705.1 of Bacillota bacterium. Classification (GTDB taxonomy): domain Bacteria; phylum Bacillota; class Negativicutes; order Sporomusales; family Sporomusaceae; genus Sporomusa. Next base: position 113,207 of record JAGGAB010000012.1, read on the forward strand.
TTCTTTTCCAGGATGAGGTCATTGAAGATATGTTAGAAAGCATGCGCAAGCAGTATAATGATCATCATAGCCTGATCGGTATTCGTGAAGATGGGCGTGTCTTCGTATTTAATAAATGAGACTTAATTCAGGTGGGGTTTTAACCCCACCTGAATTTTAGTTGAATTATCCTAACGTCTAACTGTCCGCCTGTGTCCGCAGGGGTAATACTCCCGCTATATAAGGAAGCCTTGGGTCCGAAGACCCTTAGAGCGAACTTATTTCGAATATTACAACCTGTTCCCTGGCGTCAAGGACAGGGATTACAGGTTGTTAATGAGATGAGGACGGGAGTATTAGATAAATAATGTGATTGATTTTTTGAAATTATTAGATTTTTTTGTTTGTGAAAAAAGGAATTTTTTCCCGGATAACGAATATATCTAATTTATAGGACTAATTACGTTTTTTTATCAGAAGGAGGCACATAGAAAAATGGACGTATTGAAAGTATCAGCAAAATCTAATCCTAATTCTGTAGCAGGAGCTTTGGCTGGAGTGCTGAGAGAACGGGGTGGTGCCGAGATGCAGGCAATCGGTGCCGGAGCACTCAACCAAGCTGTTAAAGCAGTTGCAATTGCTCGAGGTTTTGTAGCTCCGCATGGTGTCGATTTAATATGCATTCCAGCCTTCACAGATATTCTTATTGATGGCGAAGAGAGAACGGCTATTAAGCTAATTGTTGAACCTCGTTAATAAGAGATAGGATTAAAACCTGTTCATATATTGAACAGGTTTTATTGTTTTTATTAAGCAATTTATGGCATAATATAATAATGTTGTGATATTTAAATAGGAGCGTGAAAAATGAATATAGAAGTTATTTCTGGTGCGGTAACTGACATAGTTTGTGATGCAATTATAATTGGTTTATTTGAGGGAGAACAGCCCTCTGGAACAACAAGGGTAATTGATAAGGCATTACAGCAGCATGTGAGCGAAATAATTCGTGATATGCCTGGTTGTGGCAAATATGGAGAAACAACAATTATTCATACCTTTGGGGCGATTGGCGCTAAACGTATTATTCTTCTGGGACTGGGCAAGGAAAGTGAAATTTCCGTAGATAAAGTACGGGCGTTAATGGCGGTAGCTATGCGGGCGGCCAGGAAAATCAATTCCCAAACAGTAGCAACTGCTATCCATAATGAAAGTGACAAATTAGAAGCTAATCTTACTGCACAAGCCGTTATTGAAGGGACGATAATGGGCTCATATCAGTTTACCTATTATAAAACCAGCAAAAAAGACAATCCGGGTATTGAAAAAGTAATAATTATTGAAAATGATACAGCAAACATGGATGTAATTAAAAGCAAAGTCCATGAGGGAAAAATAATTGCAGAAAGTGTAAACCTAGCGCGTGACTTGGTTAATCATCCTGCACAATACATGACTCCAACAAAAATGGCATCTCATGCTATGCAAATAGCAGAAGAATATGGGTTTGAACTGACTATACTTGAAAAAGAAGATATGCAGCAAAAAGGTATGGGGGCCCTATTGGCAGTAGCGCAAGGATCTATTGAACCGCCCAAATTGATTGTTTTAAAATACGAAGGAAATCCGGACAGTCAAGAAACAATAGCACTTGTTGGGAAAGCAATTACATTTGACAGTGGTGGAATATCGATAAAACCTAGTCAAAAAATGGACGAAATGAAAGGTGATATGGCAGGGGGCGCTGCTGTATTAGGAGCCATGATGGCTTTGGGACAGCTAAGACCTAAGGTAAATATTATAGCTGTTGTGCCCTGCGCCGAAAATATGCCATCAGGCAGCGCTTTCCGTCCCGGGGATATATTGACTTCGCTTAGTGGCAAAACAATTGAAGTATTAAGTACTGATGCAGAAGGACGGCTGATTTTAGCTGATGCCGTTACCTATGCCAAGCAACTTAATGCCACTAAAATAGTTGATCTGGCAACTCTTACCGGCGCATGCGTTATTGGACTTGGTACAATTTATTCGGGCGTTTTAACTAATAACCAAGAATGGTGTCAGACGGTAATTGATGCTGGGCAGATAATCGGGGAAAAAATGTGGGAATTGCCTAATGATACCGAGTATCTTGAACAGATAAAGAGTTCTATTGCAGATTTGAAAAATACTGGTGGTAGGTATGCCGGAACAATTACAGCCGGATTATTTATCGGAGAATTTGCTGCTAAAACTCCTTGGGTCCATATTGATATTGCCGGAACATCTGATGCGGAAAAAGATAAGGGATATAATCTTAAGGGCGGAACCGGGGTAGGAGTTCGGACTTTAGTTCAACTAATGAAAATGCTGGAGAAATCATGAGCGTAGATCTTCACATTCATACAACGGCTTCTGACGGACGATTATCGCCTGTAGAAATAATTCGTCAAGCCGAATTAGCAGGCTTAACTCATATTTCTATTACCGACCACGATACGGTTGCTGCTTATTCTGATTTAGCTGAAGCAGGATTTTTGAACAAAAGTGCGAATTTATCTATTATTCCCGGAATAGAATTTAGCACTGATTTACCTCAGCGTGAAGTACATATTTTGGGATATTGTATTGATATTGGTAATGAAAAACTCAGAGATCAGCTAGAGATTATTCGTGCAGACAGGTTGAAACGGTCGCAATTAATAATAGCTAAACTTAACAAGTTAGGCTATTTAATTGATTACAGTAGAGTACTCGATATAGCCGGTCAAGCTCAATCGGTGGGGAGACCGCATATTGCGAAAGTCCTTGTTGAAGACGGCTACTTTACGACAATAACAGAAGCGTTTGAACAAGTTCTGTCCAAGGACTCTCCCGCATATGTTCCACATTTTAAACTTACTCCGGAACAAGTTATCAGACTTATCGAGCAAGTTGGCGGTAGTGCAATACTGGCTCATCCTGGTCTCATCGGTGATGACAATTTGGTCATTGATTTGATTAAGGCCGGTATACATGGGATAGAGGTATATCATCCGGAACATGACCAAGCGGCAACTGATAAATATCTGGTAATTGCCAATAAATATAATTTAAAAATAACCGGTGGTTCTGACTTTCATGGTATTCCCGCCAGATTTCCTGAGAAATTGGGGATTTTTACTGTTAATGCCACCCTTGTTGATTTTTTGTCAATGTAATATTTTTACTTGACAACACCTGAAAAGGTGTTATTTTTATGCTATACCCTATTTACATTTTATCAGGAGGCTGCCTATGGACACCCTTGCGTTGGTAGGTCCAAGTGGAACAGGCAAAAGTCATCGGGCGTTAATTGTTGCACATGAATATAATGTTGACACAATCATAGATGATGGGTTGCTAATCAAGGACAGTAAAATCATTGCGGGTTATTCAGCAAAGAAAGAGCCTAGTAAAATCAGAGCGGTTAAGCGTGCCATATTCATGGAACCTGACCATGCCAATGAAGTTAAAGAGGCTATTGCTAACGTAATCCCTGAACGTATTTTAATATTAGGCACGTCAAAAAACATGGTGGAAAAAATCGTCGATGTGTTAGGACTGCCACCAATCAGTAAAGTAATTCGTATTGAAGATATTGCTACAAAGATCGAAATTGCCAAAGCGAGGGAAAGTAGGGTTAAAGAGGGAAAGCATATTATTCCTGTGCCAACCATCGAACTTAAACCGCATTTTTCAGGTTATTTAATTGACTCGCTTGATATATTTTTGAAAAAACCGCGCTCAAAACAACGGCGTAAACTGGGAGAAAAGTCGATTGTTCGGCCAACCTTCAGCTATTATGGAAAACTGCTTATTTCTGATGCGGCGATAGCGGCTGTTGTTGATTATATTGCAATAAGCGATGGTGTGATTACTAAGACTGGACAAATCACTATCAAAAACTCGCATGACAAAGAAAAGGGAATCTCAATTTCACTTGATGTCATTATAAAATATGGGCAGCCTATTTGGAAGGTAGTGCATGAAGCACAGCTTCGTATAAAACAAATGGTTGAATATATGACTGGTATGATGGTTAGAGAAGTAAATATTGCAGTTAAGCGTCTAAGTATTGAATAATATATAATAGAGGCGGGATTTTGTGGAAAATCAAAGTAAACGAATTTTATTTTCAGGTTATGCTAAGTTGCCGACCGGTATAACAGCAAGTGAGATTTACAAGGTTATTGGTGTTGTGATTAGTGTTGATGAAGATACGGCACTTATCATGGAAGCTGACTGCACATTAGCGACAGCCGTGGCTCGCAACCATGTATCCTCTATTTTAATAGGTAAATCAATTAACAATCCAGACCAGTTGGTGAGAATTGTTGACAAAACATACCAAGGAAGTGCCAAAAAAGCAATTATTACGGCTATTCGGATTATTTATGATAAATACCGTAGTTATAAAGAGGGCTTGGCTCCCAGCGCAATTGATTGATAGGGGTTTTTCACATGTCTGAACGGCTAAAGTATTTGGGTGCTGGCTTTATAGTAGGTATTTTTAGCGGTTTACTGGGAGTTGGCGGTGGCATTTTTTTAGTGCCTATTATGGTTACCTATTTCAATATTACCCAGCATGTTGCACAAGCTACTTCAATGGCCATCGTTATTCCCACAGCACTCAGCAGTAGTATAATTTACGGATTTCATGGCAATATCGATATAAATTTGGCGGTCAATTTGACCGTAGGCAGTATTTTGGGTGCTAGTGTAGGAGCCAGGATTATGAAAAAAATTCCTGCGGTTCGACTGAAGCAGCTATTTGCTGTTTTGCTGATTGTTGTGGGCGTAAGGATGGTGTTGGCATGACTGTGATACTTACAATATTTGCCATAGGCTTGAGCGTAGGCTTATTAAGCGGTCTTTTAGGTATTGGCGGCGGAGTAGTATTGGTGCCGATGTTGGTGTTTCTGCTGGGAGTCGCCCAGCACACAGCGCAGGGAATATCTATGTTAGTTATAATACCGACATCAATTGTCAGTGTCTGGATCTTTTATAAAGAGAAGCTTATCAATTATCAAGCGGCGGCTTATATGGCCACCGGAGCTGTTTGTGGTGCTTTAATCAGTGCAAATCTTGTCCAAGCTGTGCCAGCAAGTGATCTTAAACGTATTTTTGGTATTTTTGTAATTTTTTCAGGGGCAAGGATGATTTGGGGAACACGCAAAAAATAGAATATAATTGATACGGTAATAAGAAATCCCGGGTTGTCCTTGTGAAGCCTGGGATTTCTTTTAATTATCTATATGGAATTTGTGTAAGCTTTAAATTTACGCTATAATAATGGGCATATATAACTTTACCATTGGAGCTGATACATAGATGAATTTGGACCAGCAAGCAAACGGTCAGAAATTTTTTCATACAATTACTTTCGGATGCCAGATGAACCTTAATGACTCTGAACGGTTAGCAGGCCAGCTTCGAACCCTTGGTTATGAAGCTAGTGATGAGGTTGAACAGGCCACCGTAATTTTGATAAACACCTGTTGCGTTCGGGAAAGTGCCGAAAAGAAAATTTATGGCAAGATTGGTGAAATGAAACGTCTGAAGCTGATCAACCCCAATATAATTATCGGGGTTGTGGGTTGTATGGCGCAAAAAGATAAAGAGAAGATTTTTAAAAAATATCCTCATATTGATTTGGTAATGGGGACACACAATACCCATCAGCTTGTAGAACTTATCCAAAAGATTGAGACAAGCAGAGAGCGTGTTTTAGCCGTTTGGGATCAGGCAGAACGGTTGGCACCTGATGTACCTACTGTCCGCAAAAGCAAGATATCAGCTTGGGTTCCTATCATGTATGGCTGCAATAATTTTTGTACTTATTGTATTGTGCCTTATGTTAGAGGGCGTGAACGCAGCCGGACACTTGAAAGTATTGTAGCGGAGATAAAGCAGTTGGGAGAAGATGGTTTTAAAGAAATCACGCTGCTTGGACAGAATGTTAATTCGTATGGCAAAGACTTGGAAGAAAACGTGGATTTTGCCGATTTACTGCAGGCCGTTGATCAAATTGAGTCCATTGCCCGTATACGGTATATGACTTCCCATCCGCGTGATATGAATAGAAAAGTAATCGACACTATCAAAAACAGTAAAAGAATTTGCGAGCACTTTCATCTCCCGGTACAAGCAGGAAATAATGCAATACTGGAACGAATGAATCGCGGTTATACTACCGAGTATTATCTCCAGCTTGTTGCCGACATTCGCGCAGCTGTTCCTGGTGCCAGTATAACAACCGATTTAATTATGGGATTCCCGGGAGAGACTGAGGAGCAATTTTTGGAGACTCTTGAATTTATTAAACATGTCCGGTATGATGCCGCTTATACTTTTTTATATTCGCAGCGCTCAGGAACACCGGCAGCACAATATGAAGGGCAATTGCCTTTAACAACAAAGAAACTGCGCCTTAATCAACTGATGGACGTACAAAATGAGATCAGCCTTGAAATAAATAAACAACTCGAAGATACGGTTGTTGAAGTATTGGTTGAAGGTCCAAGCAAAAATGATGAGATGACATTTATGGGGAGAACCCGTACCAATAAGATTGTATTGTGGGAGAAAAAAGGAGTAGAAAAGAGCGGTGACTTAGTAAATATACAAATAGATAAGGCCCAAACTTGGGTTTTAAAGGGACGCTTGCTCTAACAAGAGGAGAATTTACAGCATGTCGACAAATTATACTCCGATGCTCGAACAGTATCGGGAGGTAAAAAGTAAACTTAGCAACGAAATACTGTTTTTTCGGTTAGGCGATTTTTACGAGATGTTTTTTGAAGATGCGGAACTTGCTGCACGGGAGTTAGAGATTACTTTAACTTCACGTGAAGGCGGCAATAATAAACGGGTTCCGATGTGCGGTGTGCCTTACCATGCTGCTGATAATTATATTGTAAAGCTCATTAATAAAGGCTATAAAGTTGCTATTTGTGAACAGGTGGAAGATCCTAAACAGGCAAAGGGGATTGTGCGCCGGGAAGTTGTTAAGATAATCACTCCGGGGACTATTCTAACTGAAGCTTGTCTGCCTGATAAGGCCAATAACTATTTGGCTTTGCTATATGAAGAAGATGACGAATTATGTTTGGCGGCAACAGATATATCAACAGGTGAATGCTTGTGGGCGATTTTTTTAGGCAGTTCACGGATAACCACTGTGTGCGATCAATTATATCGCTTGCTGCCTGCCGAATTAGTGATAGTAGGGAAACTTGACGGCAGTACAGCCATAAATGGTTTTTTGTCACAGCGAATCTCAACCTGTGCGGTAACTACATTATCAAATATAGATGTTTCAGCAGCTGCGGTCTTGCCGCAAAAACATTTTGCAGAAACAGAATTGCCGACAAACCCAGCGGCACAAGCTGCTGTAAGTTACTTGCTATATTATTTGCATTATAATTTGAAAAGCGCACTTTCACATATTAATAAACTTACAAGAATTGATACCCAGGATTACTTAGTGATTGATGCTTCTACCTTGCGCAATCTTGAGATTACCCGCAATATGCGTGACGGCGGACGGAAAGACACTATGCTGTCAGTACTTGATTTTACCAAAACTGCCATGGGGGCCAGGCTGCTAAAAAAATGGCTGGAGTTTCCGTTATTAAATCCTATTGCCATTGCGAAACGCCAGGATGCTATTGCCGATCTGCTGGACAAACGGGCTGTACGTGAACAGTTGAAAGAGCTGCTTGCTAATATTTATGATTTTGAACGCATTTTAACCCGAGTTGAAGTTGGCAGTGCCAATGCCCGTGATTTAACAGCACTTAAAGGATCACTGGCTGTATTGCCGGAGATAAAAACAAAGCTGCAAGAGTGTCAGGCACAACTGCTGTCAGACATTGGTGCTGTTACTAAAACACATGTTGATGTGACCAATATGATTACTGCGGCAATTGCTGAAAACCCGCCGTTTAGTATTCGTGAAGGCGGTATTATCAGAGCCGGTTATGATTTGGAGCTTGATGAGCTCCGCAGTATTGCCCGTGACAGCAAACAATGGATTCAGGATATGGAGCTGCGTGAACGGGAAATAACTGGCATTAAGTCTCTTAAGGTGGGGTATAATAAGGTTTTTGGTTATTATATCGAAATAACTCATGCCAATACTTCAGCGGTACCGCCTAATTATGTCCGGAAACAGACACTGGTTAATGCCGAACGCTACATTACCCCTGAACTTAAGGAATTTGAAACCAAAGTACTTGGTGCTCAAGAAAAGATTATTAATATTGAGTATCAATTATTTTCAGTGATTAGAGATTATATAAAAGAACGAATTGGTGAGATTCAACACACTGCGCAACAAGTTGCGCAATTAGATGTTATACTTTCTCTAAGTGAAGCTGCGGCTCGCTATAATTATATCCGTCCCACGCTTAATCAAATGCGGGATATTGCCATTAAAGACGGGCGCCATCCTGTTGTAGAGCGACTTTTGTCAGGTGAAATGTTTGTACCTAATGATACCGAACTCAATCATCGGGAAAGTGAAATATTAATTATTACCGGCCCTAATATGGCAGGAAAGTCCACGTATATGAGGCAAGTGGCATTGCTTACGATTATGACCCAGGTCGGCAGCTTTATTCCCGCGCGCGAAGCTTCGATTTGTCCGGTTGACAGGATTTTTACCAGAGTCGGTGCCAGTGATGATTTGGCTACCGGGCAAAGTACCTTTATGGTGGAAATGACGGAAACTGCGCAAATCGTTAAATATGCAACCGCTAACAGCCTGATCATTTTAGATGAAATTGGTCGCGGAACAAGTACCTTTGATGGAATGAGTATCGCCCGGGCAGTTGTTGAGTATATCAGGGACAAAGTGAAGGCAAAAACCTTATTTGCCACTCATTATCATGAACTTACAGAATTAGCCGAAAGTAGCAAAGTTATAAAAAACTACTCAGTGGCCGTAAAAGAGCGGGGCAATGATGTTGTGTTTTTACGCCGGATAATACCCGGCGGTGCTGATAAGAGCTATGGCATTCATGTTGCTCAGCTTGCCGGACTGCCTAAGCGAATAATTGAACGGGCGCAGCAGGCCTTGCATGAACTCGAACAATGCAAACCACTTGCGACAACAACACAACAGGTGCTGAATGAGAAAAATGTCGAACAAGCTGCGGTTACTACCGTTTCTTTGTTTGGTTCAAGTATTGCCGATGAATTACTGGCAATCGACATTATGACACTTACGCCACTGGAAGCGCTTAATACCTTATATCGACTGCAAAATCAAGCCAGAGAGGAAAAAGGAAGTTTATGAGCCAGCAGGTTATTCATATCCTAGATGAAAATACGGCTAATAAAATCGCAGCAGGCGAAGTAGTTGAGCGGCCGGCGGCTGTTATCAAAGAGTTTATTGAAAACTCAATAGATGCCGGCAGTAAAAGTATTGAAATCGAAATTGCTGAAGGCGGAATACAATTTATTCGGGTTACTGATGACGGCAGGGGTATGGGTTATGAAGACGCGCAACTTGCTGTAAAACGGCATGCTACCAGCAAAATTCGCACAGCGGAAGATTTGGCCGCAATTCAGTCGTTGGGATTTCGCGGCGAAGCGTTGCCGAGTATTGCTGCTGTATCTAAGTTTACCTTGACAACCCGCCTGCAAGACGAGCCGCTAGCGACATATATTGAGATCAACGGCGGGATAGTCGCCGATACTCGCGAAGCTGGAGCTGGGTGCGGTACTACCGTAACAGTAGCTGATTTATTCTTTAATACGCCAGCTCGCCGCAAATTTTTGAAAACGCCGTCAGCCGAAAGTGGTCATATTAGCGATATTGTTACCAAGCTTTCGTTGTCACATCCGCAAATTGCATTTAAATTAGTCAGTAATCAGCGGTTGACTTTTTCTACCGGCGGTAATGGACGGCTGCTTGATACCATTGCCGATATTTATGGGCACAAGGTTGTTCCTGAATTATTACCAGTCGAATACAGTAATGACGGTATTACTGTGTCAGGTTATGTTGCCAAACCTGTTTTGTTAAAAAGTGGACGGCAGTGGCAGACATTTATGGTCAATCAGCGGGTGGTCAACAGCCGAATGCTAGCAAAAGCCTTAGATAATGCTTATTTCTCGTTGCTGCCGAAGAATGGACATCCGCTGGCTGTACTTGATATTGAGTTAGCTGCGGATACTGTTGATGTTAATGTTCATCCACAGAAAAAAGAAATCAAATTTAGCGATGACCAAAAAGTTTACCGGGCTGTATATAAAGCTGTTTCTGCCAGCCTAGCAGCACCTATGTCACACACTGAGGCTGCGGCAACTGTGCAGCCTCAGTCGGCAGCAATAATTCCGCGATTTGTTAGTAATGCTGATAGCAGCAGGTATAATAACAAACATACCTATATTTCGGCGCAGGCAGCTGAAGAAGAACATCGAGTTTGGGCACCGACTTTATGGCGCGAGGAAACGCTTTCACTTTCTGATACCAGAGAGGCGATAAAACAATCTGAGCAACTAAGTGAAGTACCAGAAGTAGCTACAGCTACAGCAGAGATTGCCGGTAGTCCCTTGTATCCTTTAGGGCAGATTGAGGCGTGCTACATTGTGGCACAAGGAGAAGATGGTCTCTATATTATTGATCAGCACGCTGCCCATGAGAGAATACTATATGATCGCATGAGCCGTGCAACAGGGCGGGTGCCGTCACAACAATTATTAGTGCCTCTATACCTGGACTTTATTAAAGGTGATTGTGAACTTATTACGGCAAATCAGGATACTTTATACCAACTGGGCTTTACCCTTGAACAAGTTGGTCCGGATACCATGCGGTTAATAGAAATGCCTGTTGACATTCCACTTGATGATGCCGAAGCAGTATTGCGGCAAGTTTTGCAATTAGTAACTGATATGCATCAGCCTACAACTCAGGAGCTGCGTCATGCTTATCTGCAAATGGCGGCATGCCGCAGTGCCATAAAAGCAGGCGAGAACCTTAATATGAGGCAAATACAGGCATTATTAAGCGAACTATATGCTACTGACTTACCTTATACTTGCCCGCATGGACGTCCGACAATTGTAAGATTTGGTCCTGATGAACTGGCGAAGATGTTTAAGCGCACATAGGTGATAATTACATGGATCTAATTGTAACAACTGCACAACAAACGATACCCTGCATTAGCCGCCAGGCAGAAGAAATAGCAAAGCGATTAGCAGTGCCATTTATTCCGCGTAAGCATAGTTCGCTAGCTGCACTAAAAGAACAGTATGGGATAAATCAGCTTATTGTGGCTACAGCGAATGGTCCTGTTGTACATACACCGGCGGGAGAGTATTTTTTTCACCTAAGCATGGCAGAATTACGCATAAAAAACATCGTAAATGGTAATCATGACCATATGGTGACAGCAATGAACCTTAGGACAGGTATGTCAGTTTTGGATTGTACCTTAGGATTAGCGACAGATGCCATTGTTGCTAGTTTTGTGACTGGTGAAACTGGTAGGGTTGTTGGCCTGGAAAGTTCACCAATTATAACTGTAGTAGCTGACTATGGATTACAACATTTTGTGGTTGACTCCGAAGTTGATATTACTAGCGCGCTGCGGCGGGTAAAGGTGGAAAATGCCGATTATAGCGAGCGGTTACAGGCTGTAGCTGACAACACTTTTGATATTGTGTATTTTGACCCTATGTTTCGTGAACCAATATTTAAAAGTTCCAATGTAAATCCGATTAGAAGCTTGGCCAATATGCAGCCGCTTACTGCCGAGGCAATTCGGCAAGCCTGCAGGGTAGCTAAAGAGAAGGTTGTAGTCAAAGAAGCGGCAGGGAGCAGTGAGTTTGCCCGGTTGGGAATAACCACGGTAGTTGGTGGTAAGTACAGCAGTATTAACTACGGTATTATTGACTGTCAACAAACCCTCTCCGGCGGAGGTCTGCCATGAACCGTTTAATTGTAATTATTGGCCCTACTGCTGTGGGAAAAACAAAATTGAGCATTGATCTGGCTAAGCGGCTGGATACACAAATCATTTCCGGCGATTCAATGCTGGTATACCGGGGAATGGATATTGGAACAGCTAAACCGGATTTATTAGAACGAAACGGTATTGCGCATCATCTTATCGATATACTGGAGCCGCAGCAAGAATTTAATGTAGTTGATTTTCAGAAATATGCCCGAACCCTTATTGCTCAAATCAATGCTGAAGGACGTATCCCTATTTTGGCAGGAGGTACCGGGCTGTATGTTCGGGCTTTGCTTGAAGGTTATCAGTTTAATCAGGCCCCAAGTGATGGAAAGTTGCGTGAGAAACTTGCCGGACTCGCAAAAGAGCATGGCAACAAATACTTGCATGATTTATTAGAGCAAGTGCAGCCTGAAACTGCCGCCAGATTGCATCCTAATGACCAACGGCGGATAATCAGGGCGCTTGAAGTGCATTATCTGAGTGGTGAAGCTGTTTCCCAAGATAAAGTCGTGGTAAATGAACTCTTATATGATGCTGTGGTGATTGGTCTTACTATGGAACGGGCTGCTTTGTATGAACGGATTAACCAGCGAGTTGATCAAATGTTGGAGCAGGGATTGATTGATGAAGTGGCAAGACTTTTAGAGCAGGGGATAGCACCTGATTGCCAGGCCATGAAGGGGATTGGTTATAAAGAAATTGTTGAACACTTGCTTGATGGCCAGGAACCCACAATAACTATTAACCAATTAAAGCAAGCTACCCGTAATTTTGCCAAACGGCAACTGACTTTTTTTCGGCGCATGCCTTATATAACCTGGTATAATGTAGATGAATTCGATAATTACAATATTTTACTGGAAACAGTTTACAAGCAGGTTGCGAGAAAGTTTGGTGTAAGGTAAAATAGATAAAGAGTAGATGATATTACGGAGGGGTTTCAGTTGACTAACAAAGTCATTAATTTGCAAGACAGTTTTTTAAATCAAGTGCGTAAAGAGAATGTGCCGGTAATTATATATTTGGTTAATGGATTCCAACTGCGCGGATCAGTAAGAGGCTTTGACAATTTTACCGTAATCATTGAAAATGATGGTAAGCAGCAATTAGTATACAAGCATGCTATTTCAACCGTAACTCCGTTTCGCCCTTTAACGGCTAATCTGCATGAAAAAAAGGATGAAATTGTAAAAACTGATAAGTAATCCATGTCTTGCAGTACTCCGGGAGTTTAATCCCGGAGTACTTTTTATTTTTGCGCTAAAATAATCACCATTGGCTAAAGTCAGCGTATACTATATAGCGTGAAGCCTGCCGGGGGGAGTGATGATAATGACATGCCAATGGCCGGAAGACATTATTAGTGCTGTTGAAACCGGGCAAATATCTCCTCTTGAAGCCTTTAGAAAACTGCGGGAAATTGACAATGTTTATGGCAATGATATTCAGGGCAGTGTAGAACAGCGTATTGAAAATATTCTGCATGAGCTTGATAGTCTAATTGGTCTTACAGAAGTGAAAAAATTAGTGCGAGAGATATATGCGTTTATTGAAATTCAAAAACGTCGGGAAAAAGAACGGCTAAATACTGAGCCGCTGGTATTACATATGATTTTTAAAGGCAACCCCGGAACCGGCAAAACAACAGTAGCGAGAATTATGGGCAAGATATTCCGGGAGATGGGCGTGTTGTCACGGGGGCAGCTTATAGAAGTCGAGCGGGCAGATTTAGTAGGCGAGTATATAGGTCATACAGCCCAAAAGATGCGAGAGCAATTGAAAAAAGCCTATGGGGGAATCTTGTTTATTGATGAAGCCTATTCACTGGCGCGAGGCGGTGAGAAAGATTTTGGCAAAGAAGCAATTGATTGTATGGTGAAACCAAGGAAGCAAATCAGTATAAAACCGATAAAACGATTTTAATAATATCCTGGTGTAACAGAAAAAAGCAGGAGTTTCCCTGGCTTTGCTATAAATTATGTTAGGAGTAAGGATATGTAGAGGTCAAGTATTAAATTTGTTCGCTTTATTGCTAAATGAGGCCTTTGGTATTTCAAGAATTTGCATTAATGGAGTGAGTCTCGTTATGGTTGTTGTATCTTCGCCGCATTCATCCAATGTTAATCTTACTTTCGAAGAGATTTCTGCAGTTTTTGAGCAGTCTTATGATGGTATTCTGGTTATCGACAGTGATACCAATGTGGTGTTGGTCAATGACTCTTATTTTCGGATAACCGGCCTTGATCGGAAAGACATTGAAGGTAAAAACTTACGGGAGTTTGTAAAGAATAGCCCCTATAAGAAAGCAGCCTGTATTGAAGCCTTAGTTAGCAAGAAATCGGTGACCAGGACATTTAATAACTTGGTTCCCGGTAAAATAGTTATGATTACTGCCAATCCCATTTTGGATGAAGACGGACGTGTACGTCTGGTAATCGGCAATTGCCGGGACATGTCCGAAATGGTACAGCTAAGAGAGCAACTTGAAAGAGCGCAGGAAATTGAAGAGCTATATTATAAAAGCTTGCAAGATCCTAAAGCAACAGCGCCGATTACTGTTAGCAGTCGCATAAATGAAATCTATCACGCCGCCTTAAAAGTCAGTTCTGTCGATATTAATGTCTTGATAACAGGGGAATCCGGTGTAGGTAAGGAAGTGCTGGCAAGGTATATTCATGAAAACAGTTCCCGAAAGGAAGCTTCGTTTGTTGCCGTTAACTGCGGAGCTATTCCCGATAATTTACTGGAATCAGAATTCTTTGGTTATGAGGGCGGTACTTTTACCGGGGCGTTGAAGCATGGCAAGAAAGGTCTATTTGAGACTGCTGACGGGGGAACCATCTTTTTAGACGAAATCGGTGATTTGCCGTTAAATTTGCAGGTGAAATTACTGCGGGCACTGGATGCCGGCGAAATTACCAGGGTTGGCGCCAATTCGCCAACACCGGTCAATGTCCGAATTATAGCTGCAACCAACAAAGATTTAGGAAACATGGTACGGGAAAATAAATTTAGGGAAGATTTATATTATCGTTTAAATGTTATTCATTTTCATATCCCGCCACTACGGGAAAGACCGGAAGATATTCGGCCGCTGTGCATGTATTTCCTCAATGAAGGTAATCGGCGCTATGGACAAAACAAAAAGCTGAGTTTTGAAGTACAAAAAAAGTTGGAAAACTACAAGTGGCCGGGGAATATACGCCAGTTGAAGCATGTGATTGAACGAATGGTTGTACTAAGCGATGGTGAAAACCTGGAGTTATCAGCATTTGCAGCAAATGATGAGCTGCGAAACGATAATATCATAGCGGCGGAAGCAACTGATCTGATTATGATTAATAAATACAGCCCGATTCCTCAGGTAGTAGCAGAGGTTGAAAAGCAGCTTTTAGCACATGCCATGAAACAGTATACAAGCAGCCGCCAAATTGCTAAAGTTACTGGAATTGATCAAACAACCGTGTTGAGGAAAATCAAAAAATATGGTCTTGATCAATTGCAGACAGAAGAATAGTTAATATATCAAACTGGTTTTGTCTGACAAGAAGATTCTTGTAAAACAGGAGTCTTCTTTTGTATTTAGGAGAATGATTATTCAGAAGAGAAAGAGGGAAATGAAATATCCTGAGAAAAGAAAAACATGCTAATGAGGCGAAATACCTCAACGAAAATTCAAGAAATCATTAAGAGCCAGGATAGTTAGTGTTTGATGCACTGAGGTATCTTGCATCGAATGAGGCGATATTTTGCAGAACTTGAAGGGGATTTTATCGTCGCTAGGATGCTGGACAGTTCATTTACAAAGAAAAGAATTTTAAAACATCTGCAATTTCAAGGCTTTAATGGCCTATTTTTTTTTGCTGATGTTAAAAGTAGGTTATTGGCATAAAATTTGCGATATAAATTATTTGGATTGGAATTGCCTACTGCCCAGGCAGTAGGCTTGAATACAGATAGCAAGCTTTACATTGTACAGCGGCACAAGTGAAAGGAGTTTTAGCTACATGAATAAAGTAATGAAAACAATGGATGGCAATGAAGCTGCAGCTTATATATCATATGCTTTTACAGAAGTTGCGACAATTTATCCGATTACTCCATCTTCGCCAATGGCGGAACTTGTTGATGTCTGGTCAGCCCAAGGTAAGAAGAATTTATTCGGGCAAACAGTACGTCTGGTGGAAATGCAGTCAGAGGCAGGGGCGATTGGAGCCATGCATGGTTCTTTGGAAGCGGGAACATTAACCACTTCTTATACTGCTTCTCAGGGGCTGCTGCTTATGATACCAACGATGTATCGTTTATCCGGACAATTAAAACCAGGGGTTTTGCATGTTAGTGCACGGACTGTTGGTACACATGCATTTTCAATCTTTGGTGATCATTCTGATGTTATGGCTTGCAGGCAGACCGGTTTTGCGATGCTGTCAACTGGAAGCGTTCAGGAAGTCATGGATTTAACGGCAGTTGCTCATTTGGCTGCCATTAAGGGTAGAATTCCGTTTTTGCATTTCTTTGACGGATTTAGAACCTCTCATGAAATTCAAAAAGTGGAATGCCTGGATTATGATGAGGTTGGTCGCTTGTTAGATCAGCAAGCATTGGAGGAATTTCGCAAGAATTCTTTAAATCCAGAGCGTCCGGTAATGCGAAGTGCTGTAGAAAATCCGGATGTATTTTTTCAGGCAAGAGAAGCGGCAAATCCTTTTTACAATAATTTGCCTTCTGTCATAGAAGAGTACATGAATGAAATTAACAAGCTAACCGGCAGGAATTATAAACTGTTTAATTATTATGGGGCGAAAGATGCGGAATATGTGATTGTTGCCATGGGTTCTGTCAGCGGGGTTATTCAGGAAACGGTAGATGCCTTGAATAGACAGGGGAAAAAGACCGGATACCTTCAGGTACATTTATATCGACCATTTTCACTGGAACACTTCATTAAAGAAATGCCGGTAACAGTGAAAAAAGTTACTGTTTTGGATCGGACCAAGGAGCCGGGCGCAGCAGGTGAACCTTTATATCTTGATGTTTGTGCCGCGTTTTTTGACCAGGAAACAAGACCACAGATTTTTTCGGGACGCTATGGTTTGTCCTCAAAAGACGTTACGCCAGCGCAGATGATAGCTGTCTATAACAATATGATGAGCGATGCGCCGAAGAAATACTTTACTGTTGGTATTACTGACGATGTAACCCATTTATCGCTGCCGGTAGGAAAAGAAATTGACCTTGCCGATGAGGGAACAATCAGTTGCAAATTCTGGGGGCTTGGTTCTGATGGAACAGTGGGGGCTAACAAAAACTCCATAAAAATTATCGGTGATCATACCGAGCAGTACGTGCAGGCATATTTTGAATACGATACAAAAAAATCCGGCGGGATTACCAAGTCGCATTTGCGGTTCGGGAGAAAGCCTATCCGCTCAAGTTATTATGTAAAAATGGCTGACTTTGTTGCGTGTCACAATCCTTCCTATATCAGTAAATATGATATTGTATCAGATATAAAAGATAATGGTATTTTTTTATTAAACTGCAGTTGGATCGGGAAAGAATTGGATGAAAATCTGCCGGAAAATATAAAAAGAGCGTTGGCAGAAAAAAAGGTTCAGTTTTATACCATTGATGCAACTAACATCGCAAAAGAAATTGGCTTAGGTAATCGCTTTAATAGTATTCTGCAGGCCGCTTTCTTTAAAGTGGCAAATGTGATTCCGGTGGCGCAGGCTGTCGCCTATATGAAAGAAGCAATCTTAAAAACCTATGGCAAAAAAGGCGATAAAATTATCCAAATGAATTATGCGGCTGTAGACCAAGGTATAGCAAGTGTGCAGCAAGTGGAGATTCCGGCAGCATGGCTGAACGCAGTAGATAAAGAGATCGAAGAAAATAGCCTGTTGCCTGACTTTGTTAAGAATATGATGATACCGATGAATGACCAAAAGGGTGATGACATTCCGGTCAGTGCATTTGCTGGCAGGGAAGACGGCACTTTCCCGCTGGGAACATCAGCGTTTGATAAGCGCAGTATTGCTGTTGATGTGCCGGAATGGTTAGCAGATAACTGTCTGCAGTGCAATCAGTGCGCTTATATCTGTCCGCATGCAGCTATAAGACCGTTTTTGCTTACCGAGGAAGAAACGGCAGCGACTCCTGAAGGATATAACACCAGCAAGGCTAAGGGGAGTGGCTTAGAAGGCTATGAATACCGTATGCAGGTCGATGTAATGGATTGTTATGGTTGCGGCAGCTGTGCACAAGTTTGCCCGGCTAAAGAAAAAGCATTAATTATGAAGCCGCTTGAAACGCAAAAAGAGCAGGCGACAAACTGGGAATATTCCCTGAAGCTCTCACACAAGGATAATCCTTTAGATAAGTTTACTGTGAAGGGAAGTCAGTTTGAACAGCCGCTGCTTGAGTTTTCCGGTGCCTGCGCAGGCTGTGGTGAGACTCCTTACATGAAACTGATGACGCAGCTATTTGGCGATAGGATGTATGTAGCTAATGCAACCGGTTGCACCCAAGCTTGGGGTGCAGCGGCACCTTGCTTTCCGTATACGGTGAATAAGGATGGCTGTGGCCCAGCCTGGTCAAATTCCTTGTTCGAAAACAATGCAGAGTTCAGCCTTGGCATGTGTCTGGCTGTAAAACAACAACGTGAGCGGCTTGCCATGAAGCTGGAACAACTGCTGCAAATCACCCAGGACAGTGCCTTAAAAATGGCTATTTCATCATGGTTGGAACATATTGATGATGAAACAGCTACCAAAGTAGTAAGCGCCAAGCTACTTGCCGAACTTTATGCGGTGGAATGTACCGGCGAAGAAGCTGTGATAAAAGAATTTGTATTGAATAATAAAGAACATTTAGTCAAAAAATCTATGTGGATGTATGGTGGTGACGGCTGGGCCTACGATATTGGCTATGGTGGCCTGGATCATGTATTGGCCTCCGGTGAAGATGTAAACATTTTAGTGGTTGATACTGAAGTGTATTCTAATACTGGCGGGCAATCTTCAAAAGCCACACCGATCGGTGCGGTTGCGCAGTTTGCTGCTTCCGGCAAAAAGATCCAAAAGAAAGATCTGGGGATGCTTGCGATGACATACGGTTATGTCTATGTAGCCCAAGTGGCTATGGGAGCAAATCCGGCCCAATTAATTAAAGCGTTAAAAGAAGCGGAAAGTTATAAAGGACCATCATTGGTTATTGCTTATGCGCCTTGTATTAGCCATGGTTTGATAAAAGGTATGGGCTCGGCTCAGATGGAAGCCAAACGGGCGGTAGAGGCAGGCTATTGGCATCTTTACCGATATAATCCTTTGCTCAAAGAGCTAGGCAAAAATCCATTTGTGCTCGATTCTAAAGAACCACAAGCCAATTTTAAAGATTTCTTGATGGGCGAAGTAAGATATTCTGCCTTGGTGAGAAGTTTCCCAGAGCAAGCACAAGAGTTATTTGACGTAGCAGAGAAAGCGGCAATTGAAAAATATCGGACATATAAAAAGCTGGCTGAAGATTGAACCCGATATTGGCTATTACAAAATTAAAGAGGTGTCAACAAATGATTAAAAAATTTGAGGAAATTGTAAAGCATGCTCAGGCAATAGGCCCGAAAACTATTGCTGTAGCAGCAGCTCAAGATATAGATGTATTGTTAGCGGTCAATAATGCCAAGAAATTAGGCATAGCTGATGCGATTTTAGTTGGTGCTGAGTCGGAAATCCGCCGGATTGCGCTGGAAAATCAGATTGATATTAATAAGTTTAAGATTATTGATCAACAAGATATTGTTGAAGCCTGTCGCACCGCAGTTAAACTTGTTGCCACAGGTCAAGCGCACATTGTTATGAAAGGTCTGGTAGAAAGCGCGACAATCCTTAAAGCTGTGCTTGATAAAGAATTCGGACTTAGAACCAATAGCGTATTATCCCATGTTGCCGTAGCGGATATTGCCGGCTATGATCGTTTGTTCTACCTGACAGATGCTGCTATGAATATCGAGCCGGACCTGCAGACTAAGAAACAGATTATTGAAAATGCGCTGCGAGTTGCGCGGGCTTTAGGCAACGAATGTCCCAAAGTGGCTTGTGTCTGTGCTGTAGAGAAAGTAAATCCCAAAATGAAAGCGACCTTAGATGCCGCAGAACTGGTAAAAATGAATAAAGACGGCGATTTAACAGGCTGTATGGTGGCCGGACCGCTTGCCCTTGATAACGCAGTATCACCGGAGGCGGCAAAACATAAAGGGATTACCGATCCAGTCGCCGGGAATGCTGATATATTGCTGGTGCCATATATTGAAGCAGGCAATATGGTATATAAATCTATTGTCTTTTTTGCCAGAGGGCAAATAGCCGGCATAATTGTTGGCGCAAAAGTACCGGTTATTGTGACATCCAGAGCAGATTCTGATATAGCTAAGCTCAATTCAATTGCTATTGGGGTTTTAATGGCAAGTAAAAGTGAGGGAAACTAATACTATGAAAATCAATTTTCGAGTGCTGGCAATTAACCCGGGTTCAACATCTACCAAGATTGCTGTTTTTGATAATGAACAATTGCTTTTAGAGCAAGTCATAAGATATTCGAATGAAGAGCTTGCTCCTTTTAACACAGTTATAGAACAATATGAATTCAGGAAAAGCGGAATACTTACAACATTAGAGGAAAATAACATTGACATTGCCAGTTTAAATGCTGTAGTAGGCAGAGGCGGGTTGCTTAAGCCTATTGAAGGCGGCACTTATGAGGTTAATGAAGCAATGCTGGCCGATTTGCGGCAGGCAAAAAACGGCCAGGAGCATGCTTCGAATTTGGGCGGGGTACTAGCCAAAGAGATTGCGGATAATTTAAATATTCCTGCGTATATTGTTGATCCGGTTGTTGTTGATGAACTTGCTGACGTTGCCCGGGTATCTGGCTTGCCAGGCTGTGACAGAGTAAGTATTTTTCATGCCTTGAACCAAAAAGCCGTAGCTCGGAAAATTTCGCAAGAACTAGGCAAGTCTTATGAACAAGCCAATTTAATCATTGCCCATATGGGGGGCGGGATAACCGTTGGCGCACATCAAGGCGGCAAAGTAATTGATGTTAATGACGGCCTGTATGGTGAAGGGCCTTTTTCCCCGGAACGGACTGGCGGGCTGCCTACAGGACGCTTAATTGACTTGTGCTTTTCCGGAAAATATACCAGCCCGGCAGAGGTCAGAAAGATAATTGCCGGCAAGGGTGGCCTGGTAGCTTATTTAAATACCAATGATGGCCGAGAAGTATGTAACCGAATTGAAAATGGCGACGAGAAGGCAAAATTAATCTATTCGGCGATGGCTTATCAGATAGCTAAAGAAATTGCTGCAAGCTCAGCTGTCCTCTTTGGTAAGGTAGACGCTATTGTATTAACTGGTGGACTGGCCTATGATAAGCTGCTAGTAAAAATGATTACTGAGCGGGTCACTTTCATTGCTGAAGTAAAAGTTTTTCCTGGTGAAAATGAAATGAGTGCCTTGGCAGAAGGGGCACTACGGGTATTGCGTGGACAGGAGCGGGCTAAAGAATATAAATAGTGTAGCTGTATAGTAAAAGCGTTTGAATGTGCGATGAGACATATATGGTTGTTGAAAAAAATGAACCCTCTTCACTTTAATGCTGAAGTGAAAGGGTTCATTTCAATTTAAGCTGTACATTGATTTCGGGTCGGCTGCCACGACCACGTGTATCATCAATTCGTTCAACGACAACTTGAGCTACCACTGCCCGCAAAGCATTTTTCTTGTCGTCTGTGGAAAAAGTCTCTTTATCAAAATTCTGTCTAATTATTGCGGTAATTTCAGAGATGGAAGGGGGCAATGTGGCAATAGTCAATTCGGCTGTATATGCTGTTCTTAGGTGAGCAATTTCAGCTAACTGAGTATGGATGGATTTTAACTCAATTTCTGTTTCGTCTTCAGTCAGTATTTGTTGTTGAAACCAGCGTAACAGGATTTGCTTTTGATGCAACAATTCTTTTTCTGTTCTTACCATCTGATCAAGCGCGATTTTTTGTTTCAACATATATTCCTTTGGGGGCGCAGTACGGAAGTAATCTTCGATTTGCACAGGGTTATAACAAAGTTCAAAGAGGTAATTAAAAACATAATCGTCCAGTATTTTAGTGGGTATTTGTCTGGCATTACATGGTTTTTGTCCCGAATAAAGGTAAGCTGAACTTTTGTGGCTTAGGCAGGTGTAATAGCTAATGAAATTTTTGCACCCCGAATGAGATATTATCATAGCTCTGCCGCATTTAGCGCAAATAACAATTCCATTCAAAAGATAATCATACTTTAAATTGCGTTTTGCAGAATTTTTGTTTGCCTGTAATTGTTTTTGGGCAGCCTGCCAGGTAGCTTCATCAATAATTGCGGGAACAGAAATTGGAATCCATTCTGACTCAGGTCTCAGGCTGCGTTTTCTTTTGGTTAGGCCGACTTTTTCATAGCGATATTTCATTGAATAGATGACGCCTTTATAAAGGCTATTGGTTATTATTCGGTGTACACTTGAGATGATCCAGGCTTTTTTCGCTCGGGGAGAAGGGATGCCTCTGGCATTTAACTCTTTACAGATTAGGGCAGTACCTATTTTTTCTTTCACAATAAAGTCAAAAATCATCTTTATAATTTTGGCGTCTGATTCATTTATTACATAAGTGCTTTTGGCTGAATCAAAGCTATAGCCGAAGGGTTTGGCATTGCTTATGACCAGACCTTTAGAAGCTTTGCCGCGTTTGCCGCGCATAGTGCGTTCCTTGATCTTTTCTTTTTCATACTCAGCCACTATGCCCTGAAATTTGTACATCAGTTCGCCTTCAGATGTTGATTCGAAGTTGACAGACGCAAATTTGCGCAGTGCTCCGGCTTTGCTTATTTCTTCCGAAATAATGAGAAGATGAATTGTTTTGCGGGCTAGGCGATCAGGTGCATAAGCTATTACCACCTGGAAAAGTTTATTTTTAAGTTTTTCACGAAGACTGGTCAATGCCGGACGATCAATAAATTCTCCGGAATAACCATCGTCAACAAACTCTACAATGTCAGTTGCTCCTAATTCGAGGGCATATTTGCGACAAGCGTCTAATTGAGTATCAAGCGAATAACCTTTTTCGGCCTGCTGCTCTGTAGATACTCGGACATAAATAGCAGCGTTCATAGCGAATACATCCTAACCAATAATTTACTCGCAGGGAGGCAATTGTAGTTTTTTTAGCAACCCTTTGATGAGCGGAAACATAAATTTTTTACAGTATGAATCATGCATACCGGGATTGTGGTTTATTAGGGAAATGTTAACGCTTGCCTTCACGTCTTTATTGCAGTTAGCTTTCATAGTTTTTCACCTCGATTAATCGTATGCCGGTACAGGTTGTCTAATTGATAGTTTTTTTGAGGACGTAAAACCTTTATCCGATAATAACCAACCCGTTCTAATACTCCCGACCTCATCTCATATGCCAGGAACTAATTTTTTATGCTGATTTGCATCCTGGGTTTTGTCAAATCAATGGAAGATCATAAAGATGAATTTATTTTAATCTTAGCGGGATATAAACGGGAAATGGATAATTTTTTACAGACAAATCCTGGGTTGCATTCACGATTTCCCATACATATTAATTTCCCTGATTATAGCAGGCAGGAATTATTGCAGATTGCTGATCAACTGTGTGTAAAGCGTCAATATCAACTTAATGCGCAAGCCCAAAACACACTATTACAACTACTAAATTTGCCTGAACATTGTAATGAGGACAATTTTGGCAATGCCCGTACTGTGCGAAATATTATTGAAAAGGCTATCAGGAGGCAGGCTGTTCGATTAATAAACAAACATTTTACCACCCGGGAAGAATTAATGGTTATTGAACCGTGCGATTTAGAGGAGGTGGGAAAATGCGCGAGTGTATGATAGTCGGTCGTCCTAATTCAGGCAAAACGTTGTTTGCACTTAATTTTGCCGGATATCTTGGTATCAAACATATTGATGTGACTTTTCGCGACTTTGACGGTGTGATGAATTGCCGCCACTTTTCATTAGAAGAGGCTAAACGTGAATTATGTGGAAATGCTATTCATAAAACTTGTTCGCTGCAGTCAATGATCTTAAATATGAAGGCTGGCAAAACAGCAGTGAATTTTAAACTTACCGATACTTGCGGAATTAGTGAACAAATACATAATGACGAACGAGTTCGTAAAGGCATGGCACAGACTATCAGTTTGCTGCGTTCTGTGGATTTTATCCTGCATGTGGTGGACTTATCGATCATTAACAAAGAGTTTCGCAATAAGACGTCCATTGATGGTGAATTATACAACTATGGTAAAGTATCTAAGTCATATCTATTACTTGGCAATAAATATGACTTAAGTTCTGCTAAAAACAATTTACTCCACTTAATTGCTGCTTTTCCCAAAGCAAATGTTATACCGATTTCTGCATTATACAGCCAGGGGTTTAAGGAGGTAAAGGCTTGTGTGGGCAGAAATATTTGATTTTTTGACAACAACTGCCGCAGTTGCTTGTTGCTCAGCTGCGGTAAAGTTAGCGGATGATTATTTGGATAAAGAATATGATGTGATAGTGGGGAAAACAAACTGGGCCATAATTTTTGACAAAGGCACTATGTTATATGCTATGTTTTTATTGGCCTTGGCTGCTGGTATCAATACAGCCCTGTCGCTGTCTTTATTTTTTAGCAGTTATATTGTAGGAATGTTTAATAATATGCGCTTGCGCTTTCCCAGCCGATTAAACGGATTTCAGGAGTCGTTGGTAGTATTTGCTGTTGGCATCATGTTATTTAGTTGGAACTACATGATATTTTCACTGAGTTTTGTATTTGCCGTGCAACTGTTTGATGATTATCTTGATGCCGACAGTGATTCTATAAGCGGACAAAGAAATCTGGCTAACCGATATGGTAAAATAGAATGTCTGCTTGCCTGCGTAATTTGCCTGCTGATTGCATGGACGGGTGGGGAGCGGCTATTTCTGCCCGCATTGGCCGGTGCGGCTATAATATATCTGCTATCATTTAGAACTGGGAAGGTAGGAGTATGGTAACCTATCTAACAATCGTAATCTTAGTGGCATTCTTGGCTGGGTATGTCTTGGGTAAACACTGTGGCTGGCACAAAGGATATAACAAAGCACAGGCAGTTGTGCCATTAGAAATGCGTCAGCAATCATTAGAACAGGGAAGGTGCGTTATTTGCGAAGGATTATGGACAGAAACAAGAAAATGTGAAAATTATAGAAGAGAATTGGATACTTTATAACAAAAATATTGTACAATATTAACTGATTACATTAAGGCTAAAGTTAGGGGGATTAGACAATTGCCTGAAGTATATGGTGAAACAAGTGGCATAAAAAAAACCATTATAGATAATTTAGAACAGTTGTATGAGTATACAGTTCCTTTCGGGCAGACAATCACCAATGAATTAGCAGTAGCGATGGCTGCTGTGACTCAGTCGCTTAATCGGGAAATTGCAGTATATATTAACCGGCGAGGAAACGTCGTTCAAGTTGCTGTTGGCGATATTAAAACAGTATCACTGCCGGAGACAGACGGCCGGCGTGCCTTACACCGGCTGAGCGGTATTCGCTGTATACATACTCATCCTGGTGGTGACAGTCAATTAAGTAATGTCGATATGGCCTCACTTAAAGACATGCGCTTTGATATTATGGCTGCCATTGGTATTAAAGAAGGGCTTCAAGAAATTAGTTTTGGATTTATTTCCGGGCAGATTGCCGATAATTATGAAGTGCAGTCGGTGGGGCCATTATCATTAGCTGATTTTGTGCAGATTGATTTAATTTATCTTACTAGTCAAATCGAGCGGTTATTAGAAAGCACCAATGTTGTCTCTAACGATAATCAGCCTGAAAAGGCACTATTGGTGGGGATAGAAAGGCAAGGAGAATGGGATGTTGCTGATTCTCTGAACGAGTTAGCTCAATTAGCCCAGACCGCTGGGGCTGAAGTTGCAGGTTCTGTATGGCAAAAGCGTAGCCGACCAGATGCCGCTTTTTATGTTGGACGAGGCAAGGTACAGGAGATTGGTCTTATTCGGCAAGAGTTAGGTGTCGATGTTATTATTTTCGATGATGAGCTATCACCGGCCCAACAGCGGAATTTAGAACAAGCATTAGGCATCAAAGTAATTGATAGATCAGCCTTGATCTTGGATATTTTTGCGCAGCGTGCACGTTCCCATGAAGGCAAGCTGCAAGTGGAATTGGCTCAACTAAAATATAATCTTCCGCGGTTAGGCGGCCAAGGGCTGGTGTTATCACGTCTAGGGGGCGGGATTGGCACCCGTGGGCCTGGCGAAACAAAGCTGGAAGTTGACCGTCGTAGAATTAGAGCTAAGATTAATGATATTGAGAAAGAAATTGAAAACCTAAAAACCCACCGGTCTTTACATCGGGAGCGGCGGCAGGCATCTAAAATTCCTACAATAGCATTAGTGGGTTACACTAATGCGGGAAAATCGAGTTTACTGAATAAGCTTACTGCTGCTGAAGTTTTGGCGGAAGACAAGCTTTTTGCCACGTTGGATCCGACTACAAGGCGAACTAAGCTGCCGAGCGGCAAAGAAGTCTTAATAACAGATACTGTCGGCTTTATTCAAAAACTTCCACATCAGTTGATTGCGGCATTTCGCGGCACACTGGAGGAGGTAGTGCAGGCTGACTTGCTGCTTCATGTTATTGATGCAAGTCACCCCCAGTTTGAAAAACAAAGTTTTGCAGTATACAATGTATTAAAAGAACTGGGGGCTGATGCTAAACCAGTAATAACAGTATTTAATAAGATCGATAAGCTTGATAGCGAATATGCACTTGAGCGTATGCTCAGACAAGAGGGTAGTGTTGCCATATCTGCAATTGAGGGAATTAATATTGATACACTGCTTGGTATGATAGAAAACAGTATTACAGCAACCAGTGTTGATGTAAAATTAATGATACCTTATGATGATAGTGGGGTTATGGCAAGGCTATATAATGGCGCCACTGTGATTTCTGCGGATTATAGTGAAGAAGGAATTGCAGTTGTTGCTTCCATGCCGCCGGAATATTTTGAGCGGTATCGGAAATATGTAGTAGGAGATGAGTAACTAATGACTATGTTTTCAAATCAAATTATGGCTTTAAAGACAAAAGCAATGGAACAGGCGCGGCCATTATTTGCGAAGATTGATGAGATATCAGAAACTAATACGGCACGAGTGCTGGCCTCTTTTCGTAACCACCAGGTTTCTGAGTATCTTTTTCGAACTACAACCGGCTATGGATATGGTGATAGTGGACGAGAGCGCCTGGAAGCCGTTTGGGCGGAATTATGCGGGGCTGAAAAAGCTTTAGTACGTACTCAATTTGTGTCTGGGACGCATGCCTTATCTTGTGTTTTATTCGGGTTACTACGGCCGGGGGATGAGTTGCTGGCTCTTACCGGGGCGCCGTATGACACAATGCAGACCGTTATTGGACAGGTTGTTCATACTCCGGGGTCGTTAAAGGAGTGTGGCATTACTTATCAGGAAATTCCTATGAATCAGGAAGGAATTGATTTGGCGGCAATTCCGCGTTATATAAAAAACAACACTAAAATGGTGCTGATTCAACGTTCGCGTGGTTATAGTCTGCGAAAACCATTATCTGTTGAAGAAATTAGGGTTGCGTGTGCCGCGGTAAAGAAACATAATCCCAATTGTATCTGCTTTGTTGATAACTGTTATGGTGAGTTTGTAGACACTGTGGAGCCAACAGATGTTGGTGCAGATATAATGGCAGGCTCGCTAATCAAAAATCCTGGTGGCGGATTAGCCCCCTCTGGTGGATATATTGCAGGTAAAGCAGAATTAGTAGAGATGGCCTCATATCGATTAACGGCACCGGGATTGGGCGGGAATCTTGGGGCTAGTCTTGCTGATTCACGCCTGCTGTATCAGGGGCTGTTTTTAGCGCCGCATGTTGTAGCGCAGGCATTAAAAGGAGCTGTATTTGCCGCAATAGTATTTGACTTGTTGGGATACAAGACGTTACCACATTTTGACGAGCAAAGAAGCGATATCATTCAAGCAATAGAACTTGGGTCACCGGAGAAAATGATTGCCTTTTGCCAAGGGTTGCAAGAGTTTTCGCCGGTGGATGCTTATGTAAAACCAATACCTGGACCCATGCCAGGATATACCGATCAAGTAATTATGGCAGGGGGGACGTTTATTCAAGGCTCATCAATTGAGCTTAGTGCTGATGGTCCTTTACGGCCGCCTTATATTATATATTTACAAGGCGGACTAACCTTTGAGCATGCTTCCCTGGGGATACTAGGAGCAGCAAATGCAATTGTAAATATATAATTCAGACATTTCTTTGCATATTTCTAAAATAGAACCATTTTAATGACAGGAAAAAAGCTAAAAGCGTCGAATAAAGCAAAAGTATGACTGCGTACGGCTTGAAAATATATGTTTTTGGTGATTAAACGTGGGATATATTATTGCTAGTTTTATTGCTATATTTATTACGACGCTAATTGTATACAAAGTTGGAAATAGTCTATTTGGGCTTGGCTTGCGTTTAAAACCAATACTGCTTTGCGCAGTATGCGCCATGCTCATTAGCTTAGTTTTGCCCAAAATTATTGTGGGCTTTGCTGGTTTGCCGGCTACTTTGGCAGTGTTGGCTATTTTTGCGGTGGTGTTTGCATATTTTGTTGCCAGGTATGAGGATATGCCGCAGCCTGACGGCGGAATAGCAGATGCTCAAGCAGATAGTACTTATGATTCTGGCGATACACTTGCTGCGAGTAATGATGCAGCAGACGGTGAGACCTTGCAGAAACATGGTAGTTACCAGGCAACTGATGAAATTGGCGGCAATGCAAGCGGTAGTGAAGTTGTGTCTGGTGAAGCAGAAGTTTTGGCACAAGAGATTAGTAGTATCCGCGAAATAGAAGTCACTGGAAATAATTTAAATAAAGGACAATTGACGCCGGAAGAAGAATCTTTGAATGATGCTCAGGTTTCTTCGATTGCCAAAGAATCCGGTATAGTACAAGCTGATACTTTGAAAGATAATTCTTTGGACTTCCAACATAGTGATGAACAAGAAAATGTGGATATTAATTTAGATGAAGTTGGGAATGTAAATGAAAGTCTAGAATTGGCCAATCTTAGAGAACCAGAAGTAGTTGAAAATGATTTCTCTGAAGTGGAAACTCAGGAAGAAAACAACAGCTTAGATGAGTTGCAATCTGCGGTGGTGAATTCTGCAGAGCATGTTGCAGCGGAGGAGTCTAATAGTGTTCTTTCCGCCGAGAACACCAACTTGGAGGAAGAATATCAACAGGAAGTAGCTAATACCAATAAGAGTGACGAGGTTGATAGTCAGTTAGCTGCAGAAATCGTTGAGAATGAATTAACGGAACAAGTGGCTGAAGATGTTGTTTCCCAGAGTGACGATAAGAATGTTTCCACAGACATAGAGTTGGATAGTACAGAACCAGATAACCTTGAGTTGCGCGCTGAGAACACTGATGCAGTGGAAAACAATTTTGCAGATAATGAGATGAATGATATTACTGAAGAGTTAGATCAGGTAGAGGCAGAAGTATTGGTGCAAATGCCTAAGGAAGAGATAGCGGGACAAGTTGAATCTCCTGTAGCTCAGGCATTTGTGCAGGAGGTTGATGATGACAGCATGAAACACGATGAATTAAACGTAAATCCTGTACAAATGGAAACTGAGGAATTGGACGATTTGATAGATCGCGCCTTTGTGTGTAAAGAAACGCAGGATTATAGTAATGCATATAGGTCTTTTAAAAAGGCTTTGGCTTTATATCCGAATAGTGAAGCAGCTCCATTTCTCGTGGTGGAAATTGGTAATATACTAAAAAATAAAGGGGATTATGATGAGGCTATCAAAATATTCTCAGAAGGCCGAAATTTATCCCACACAAAACATGACGAGATGATGGAGCAGGAATTTATTAGTACCATTGCTTATTTGCGAATTACTAAAAATATTTTACTTCAAAATCGGCTTGGTAATATTCCATTCTTAGAAATTCCAACACAAATTCTTAATCAGATTGATGAAGAATTTCGAGAGTGGCGTAGTGTAGGTAATATCTAATTAAGAAATATATGGAGGGCATAAGATGAAAAAAAGTGTAGACATTATTGGACAACCCATCATTAGCATTACTGAAGGTAAGGAATTGGGTAGTGTTAAAGACCTGCTTATTAACCATTCGAATGGCACAATAGCTGCATTGGTTATTGCAGATGAAAAATGGTATTTAGGTGCTAAACTTGTACCGTTCAATACAGTAACTGGTCTTGGTGAATCTGCAGTGACTATTAATAATAGCAACGATATTGTTACTATTACTGGTGGTTCAGAATTCGAAAAACTGTTTGAAGCCGGTATAAAAATTATTGGCACTAAAGTTCTTACTAAAGGCGGTAAGATCCAAGGTAAGGTTAATGAAATTTTAATTGATAACTCAGGAAAAATTGAGTCATGCGAAATGGAAAAGCCGGATGGTGAAGTTATACTACTGCCGGCGCAGAATGTGGTTACCTTTGGTAAAGAGGTTGTAATCGTTGCTGATAGTGATGAAGTAGTAAGTAATACTGCTGTGGCGCAGCCAGTGGAGACAGTAACTGCTCAACCAGAACCAATAGCTGAACCTACTCCTGCTCCTGTTGTAGAAGTGGTAGAGGAAATTCCGGTTCAGCAGAAAGAAGCTGAGGCACCAACTGCTAAAGAAGAAAATCAAGCGAAAGAGCAGCAGGCTGATGATTCAGCTAAGAAGTTTGATGATAAACATCGGAAGTTCTTACTGGGTAAGAAAGCCTCACGGCGCATTGAAACTGATAATGGCATGCTGATTGTTGAACAAGGCGGCGATATTACCGAAGAAGTTTTGCAAAAAGCTAAGCTTGCCGGCAAATTCGTTGAGTTGTCAATGAATATTCAATAGAACACAATATATAGCCCCCGCTATAATTAGCGGGGGCTTGCTTAAAAAAATTAACACTTAACACCATGAAAGGATTGAGAGTGTTTTGTGCAGACTGTAACATCTAAAAATGCAAATATATTTTTATTTTTGATTATTATAATGCTGTTTAGCTCAGTAAGTATGGTTGCAGCTAATACGGCATTTTTAGTTACTGATGAAATCTATCATGGGGTCACTGTTGGTGATATTCATGTTGGTGGTTTATCTGTTGAGCAGGCACAGGAAAAAATTGCCGCTACATTTAAAGAACGGACTACCAAAACACCGGTAATTACCGCTGTATATAAGGATAAAAAATGGACAATTTCCGCAAAGGATATTGACCTGAGTATTCAGGCTGATAAGTTAGCTAGGCAAGCATATGAGATTGGGCGGACCGGCAATATTATTCAGCGTATAAAAGAACGATATTTGGCGGTAAACCAGGGGCATTATCTGCCGCTGACAGTTGAATTTGATCGTGAAAAAATCCAAAGTATTCTTACCGGTATCGCTAAAACGATTGATCAGAATCCGCAAAATGCCAGACTGAAATTGGTAGAAAATTATAAAGTTGCGATAGAGCCTGAAGTGATAGGTCATAGAGTTGATACTAATGAAACAATAACAGAGGTTATCAGACAGCTTAATACGAAAGTGGCTTTTACTTTTACTATTGAGGTAGAAGATTTTATACCGGCGGTTGTGGCTAGCGATTTGGCGAATATTGACGGGGTAATTGCGTCATATATTACACATTTTGATCCGGGTGATCAAAATCGTGCGCAAAATGTGACCTTGGCTTCCCGGAGTATTAATGGAACGCTGGTAAGAACAGGACAAGTATTTTCGTTTAATGACATTGTAGGCTTAAGATTGCCTAAATACGGTTATAAAGAAGCTCCTGGATATATTAATGGAGTGTTGGTCCCGGATTGGGGTGGGGGCGTGTGTCAGGTCAGCAGTACTTTGTATAATGCTGCTTTGTTAGCAGATTTAGATATTGAGGAACGAACCGCTCATTTTTATCCACCTGGTTATGTACCATTAGGACAGGATGCGACCGTTGCAGATAATCAACTGGATTTTAAGTTCAAAAACACAATGTCTCAGAACATTTATATTACTAGTGAGATAGTAGGAAATAGGCTTGTTGTTAATATTTTTGGCAAGCAACTAGAAAAACCGCCTGAAATTTATGTGGTTTCTGCAGATAAAAGGGTCTTGGAACCCAATACTATTATCCGGCAAGATCAATCTCTGGAGCTAGGAAAAGAGATTGTAGAAGCTGAGGGCCAAAAAGGTTTTCAGGTAGCTACGTATCGTATTAAAAAAATCGATGGTGTAATTGTAAAACAGGAACTATTAGCAGCAGATGAGTTTAAACCAATTGACAGGATAGTTCGTGTTGGGACAAAAGTTGTGGCACAACAGAGCAAGCAACCTAAGAAATAGCAATAATTATATTTTGTTCATAAATAACAAGAACCAGTTCCTCTGGAACTGGTTCTTGTTATTTATCTGATGATTAAAATCCAGGTGCCGCCAAAACACCATATGAATTAAGTCATGTTTATTGAAGCTGACGGAATACCCCGATAACTTTACCTAATATGCTAACATTGCGGGAACAGATGGGTTCCATTGTTGAATTTTCTGGCTGCAATCGAATATAATCTTTTTCACGATAAAAACGTTTTACAGTAGCGTCTTCTTCGTCAATAAGTGCAACTACAATATCACCATTGCGGGCAGTTGTCTGGCTGCGTACTAAAACATAATCGCCATCTAAAATTCCGGCCTCAATCATACTAGTACCTTTTACTGCAAGCATAAATGCGTCATCATCACCAACCAATTCTGTTGGAAAAGGATAAGTCTCTTCAACATTTTCAACCGCTAAAATAGGTTCACCTGCCGTAACTCGTCCAACTAACGGCACTGGTGTAATTTGTTTTTGACGCCAAGGAGCTTCCTCTAAAACATCAATCGCACGAGGTTTAGTCGGATCTCTTCTAATAAAACCCATTGATTCAAGCTTGGATAAATAACTATGTACCGTAGAGCTTGAACTTAACCCCACTGCTTCGCCTATTTCGCGGACAGAAGGCGGGTAACCTTTACTCCGAAGCGAATCTTTAATATATTTTAATATTTGCTTTTGCCGGGTATTTAGCAGGGCTTCTTTATCAATACTCATAGATTCACCGCCGATTCATAAGATTATATTACCATTATAACATTATAATAGTAATATGCAAACATTCGTTCGTGATTTTTTTACATTAGTTGTTATCCAATGACCAACCCGTTCTAATACTCCCGTCCTTTAAAGACGGGAATAAAGAACGGCTAAATTCATGGATAATCGACTAAGATTCAGGTGGGGGGTTAACCCCATCTGAATCAAGTCTCATTTATGCATGCTTTTTATTATACACATATAAAAAACTAAAAGATTTAACAATTATTTATGTAATAGTGTGATACAATAATATTGAATCAAGCAGTAGCAGTGCGTACATAATTTGCTTGAGGCAGCAGAATAAATATAGTGAGGAGTGGATATTATGTGTGATGAGCATGATCGTGATCCTGAAATGACTGATGAAATTCCGGTACTGTTTACAGATGATGTTGAACTGCTTGGTGATCGGTTGATGGATATTATTATTGCGATGGGCTTGCCAGAAGAACAGACAAATGCTGTGCTACGGCTAATTAATGATGCAGTAGAAGAGCATCATCAAAACATCCTGGATACTTTTGAAGATACCATCGACCTTCCGGATGAAGACGAGGAAGAGGAATAAGAATTGTGGCCGCAGTTAAAATTGCGGCCTTTTTTTGTTTTTGTTTGAAGTGATGGAAAAGGAAGGAGTAAGATTATCGGGAGTAAGATTATCCCTGAAGTCTGATAGTTCGAGGGAGTTAGTAAGAAATAGCTATTTCAATTGTGATTTTCTGGAACTAGTGATAAAATATAATCATAATAATTTTGTGAGTTTGAAGAAATTCCAGAATTTCATAATCATAAAATTATTGTGATTATATTTTGAGAGGTAAATAATCATGTATATTGAAAAACGCAAAAACGGGACGTTTTATTTGAAAAAAAGCGTATACAATCCGGAAACAAAAAAGCCTCAAAATACATCAATTTACCTTGGATCAAATCCTGTTCAAGCAAAAGACAAGTTAAAAACCCTAACTGAGGATATGACGCTCTTAGAACAAATACCCGATATTCTACCATATGAGGTTGAGATTGAAAAGGCAATTAAGAATCTCCAAATTTTAAATAATTTGCGTACCGAAGGTGTAACGAAAATTATTAAAGAGTGCTTAACTGAATTGTTAAATGCAAAACAATTTATTCAAATTGCACGTGAAGGGACACTTGTGCCTACTTCTGATTGTTTGGATTGTCGCTTTAAAAATGCAAACCAATGCGACCATTTTAACAATATGTTTTTAACTGGCAATGGAAGATATAAAGATGGTAGCCCAATACGGTGTCTTGCCTTTGAATTAGGGAAAATTAAACACGGTTCAATAAAACTTCCGCGTGATTTTAGAATTCGATAAAAACAAACATAAGTTCGAAAAAAATAACCGAACATACTTGCGTAGAACATATGTACTGTGATACACTATAAGTGGATCGAACATAAGTTCTGCGAGGTGTGTTGATTATGAGAATTGTATTGATAATGTTTTTAGTGTTTTCCTTTTTGTTAATAGGGCCTCTGGCCAGTTCGAATGCAACCTCAAATTCTGTCACTTATGAAACAATTTGCGTTAAATCAGGTGATACAGTCTGGAAAATAGCTGGTCAAATCAGTAATGATAGAGATGATATTCGAGAAAAGGTATATTTGATTAGGCAGTTAAATAATTTAAACAATAATGCTCAGGTATACCCTGGACAAGTCTTAAAGGTTCCGCGAAATAAATAAGTAAGACTTTTATAAAAAAATGGCCTGCCGGTTTTGATCCGGCAGGCCATTTTTTAGCGCGAGCTGCGAGCCATTAGGCTTGCAAGCTTATTAGCAAAACTAATTGGGTCATCTGGTGTAATACCTTCCATAAGCAGTGCTTGACCATAAAGCAAATCGCAATAATCTTTAAAAGACTCTGATTCAGGGTCTGTCTGATGCAAAGTTTTTAGTACGCCGAATATTTCATGGTCAGGGTTAATTTCGAGAATGCGACTGGCTTTATACATGGTCTTATTCATTTCTGACAAAATCTGTTCCATGGAGAGGCTGATCCCGCTATCATCACTTACTAAGCAGACAGCACTGGATTTTAAACGATTACTAATTTTAACGTCAGTTACTTTGCCTGTTAAATATTCTTTGATGGCTTTAATCAGGGTTTCATTTTCCTTAGCCATGGCTTCTGTATCTTTTTTTGTCTCAGGGGAATCGATATCCTCAAGATCTAGGTTGCCACGGCTAATTGACTGGAACTTTTTCCCTTCGTATTCGTGCAAAGCATCAATAGCAAACTCATCTACGCGGTCAAAAAGATATAAGACTTCAATATTTTTGTCGCGTAACAACTCCATTTGCGGTAATCGCTCAACTGATAAACGGTCTTTGCCGGCAGCATAGTAGATAACTTTTTGGCTTTCCGGCATACGATTGGTATAGTCTTGTAGTGTTGTGAGTTCTTCAGCGGCATGTGAGGAGGAAAACAGCAGTAAATTTTTTAACTTGTCACGGCTTTGGTAATCAGAGTAAATACCGGTTTTGACAGCTTTGCCATATTCTTGCCAAAATTTCTCGTATTTTGGACGATCTTTTGACAACATGGTTTCCAGGTTTTTTAGTAAACTCTTCTCGAGATTTTTGCCAATCAGTTTTAACTGTTGACTTTGCTGCAGAAGTTCGCGGGAAATATTAAGTGAAAAGTCGGGAGAATCAACTAAGCCACGGACAAAACGTAAGTAATCAGGCAGCAGGTCTTGACAGTTATCCATAATAAAAACATTTTTGGAATACAGTCGGATGCCGGTTGTAGATTCACGCTGATAGAAGTCAAAGGGGGCGTGAGAGGGAATATACAGGAGACTGATATATTCTACAGTGCCTTCAACCTTAGAATGAATAACTTCCAGGGGATTTTCCCAATCATGAAATAAATTTTTATATAATTGATAGTATTCATCCTGAGTAATATCATTCTTGTTTTTGGTCCAAAGTGGGGCCATAGAGTTGATGGTCCGAACTTCTAAGGTTTCGGTAGGTGTTGCATCTTCAATGACTTTACCGTCAGCATCAAGCGGTTTTTCTTTTTTGATAAAATTCATCTTGATAGGATAACGGATATAATCAGAATATTTTTTGATTAAATTTTGCAAATTGTAGTTGTTAAGGAAGTTTTCTTCAGGATGCTCAGCTGAGCGATACTCCTCTTTTAGCGTCAAAATGATGGTAGTGCCTCGGGAGTCTTTGCTGCACTCTTCAATAGTATAAGTGCCGTCACCGTTTGACTCCCAGCGAATACCCATAGTTTGGCCGGGGGCACGGGTTAGTATAGTAACTTTTTCAGCTACCATAAAGGCCGAATAGAACCCTACACCAAATTGACCAATAAGTTCAGCATCGGCCACTGCACCGGCAGTCTGTATTTTGTCAAGAAAAGCTTTAGTACCGGACTTGGCAATTGTTCCAATATTTTCAATAACTTCTGTATAGGTCATACCCATGCCATTATCAGAAATGGTGAGGGTGTTGGTTGTTTCATCAGGCAGAATAAATATTTCAAAATCACCGTTATTTTCAAGCAAGTCAGAGTTAGTTAAGGACTCAAAACGAATTTTGTCAATTGCATCTGAAGCGTTGGAAATTAGCTCCCGGAGAAATATTTCACGGTTTGTATAAATCGAATGAATCATTAAATCTAAGAGCTGCTTAGTTTCAGCTTGGAATACTTTAGTTTGTTTATTGCTTGCTTCTTGAGACATTGCAAACCTCCAATATCAATAAAAAATTCTGTTATTAGCACTCTTGTTGATCGAGTGCTAATACTATTTAAATAATAACGAAAATAGTGTATAAAATCAAATAGGTAACAATATAAAATTGGCAGATACTAGCTTTTTTCTGCCAATCATGAAAAATATCTCTTGTTTTTGTGGAATTGCAAATTTTTTCTGGCGATTATTGGTTAATTTCCTTTTAACATACGCAGTATGGGTAAGGCCAGTGCTGTTACAACTAAAACCAAAACGCCTACGGCTCCGCCAAGATTGCCGTTATTCTTTAGCCAATAGGCGTAAGATAGGGCATGAAAGCTGATGATTACGCCTAAGCCCAGATAGATATAATCCATTGAACTTTACCCCCGTATTGGCATAGTCTTAAACATTAGTCCGGTACGACGGATTTTAGTGCTGATCTGGACATTAATTTCAGCCTCAGGATAAAGGTCATTCCAGTTAAAACTGGCAACTTCATCATAAGTGTTGAAAGCAGGTCTGTAGTAACGGCCGAAATTAACAACATCTGTTCCTAATTCCTGCGTATGTTTAAGCATCGCTACCATTTGCATTTTTATGGCTTTTGATACCTGGGTCTCTAAGCTTTTCCTGCTGTCTAAGCCTTCATAGTTGATGCCGCTGGGAATGCTGGTAATTTCGCCTTCGATCAGCACATCGATATTGATGACAGGTCGCTTATTTTCAAAACCAACGTTGATTTTGGGACTTTTCCCTAGACGCAAGAGAACATGCACATTACGCTCAGACATTTTGGGGTCAGCAATAGTTAAAAAGCCTTTAGGGAATTTTCCCATAAGAATAGCAACCATACGAGTTTCTTCGTTAGTCAGCATTCCGGCCAGTTTGTCACGCTTAAAAACTGCAGTACCCAGAACCGAAGCCGGGTTACCGCCTGTGCGCGGGATGTTTTCGGGAAGATACTCACTGCTCCGTTCCGGTGAGGTTGGTTTGGCACTTGGTTTGTCTTGGCCTGATAAGGGATTGATTCCGGCCAGTACAACATAGGGAGCGCCACTGGTGCTCTTTAGGCGATTATAAAACTCGTGAATATTTGTAGGTAATAAGTAGCTAGTTTCATTTCCCGATAACAAGATCCCCTCAACCCAACGGGAAGGCAATACTTCAAGTGAAGGATGATTGGTTTTTAGAAATTCTTGTGCTGTACCACGAACCACCATCATATACATAGAGCCGCGAAATTCCCGGAAACGAAAGATGGGACTCACTAAATCCCCCAAGCCTCGTTTTGCCAGCTCTTCACCAACCACCCAAACCTTAATATGAGATAAATCAGGAGACCTTGCAATTGACGAACTGAGCAGGGAGCGTCCTTCGGCTAATGAGGGAGCTTTGATAGTAATAGTGGCCACACTTTTGCGGCTGTCGACATCGCCGCTGCCGCCACTGGTGCTAAGCACCCTGGGAATTGCAATCATGTATGTAATATTTAGCTGTTTGTTTGGCAGAGAATCGACACCGATAGCCACAATATAGGCCACTTCATCAGTCTCATTAGCACTGCTACAACCAGATAACAACAGACATACTGCAAGGCCCAAACAACTAATTGTCATACGAAGAGACATGCTGAAGCCTCCTTTTTTTAGACTTCACAAAAGCGGCTATTAGTAATACCAATGTAATGATAAATAAAGTCGCAGTATAAAAATGAGATATTAAATAATTGTCCAGGCGAATAACGGTAGCAATGTCAGGCGGTACCATTGCCATTTGAGCGACAATGTAAGCCGATAAAGGAATAAGCGGCTGCAGGGCGGGCAGTTTTAATAAGCGTGTAATTAGAAAAGTTCCCATATACAAACCAAGGGAAATTCCCAGTAATCCGCCGATAACCCAAAGGATGATAAATAATGCTTCAATCCGTTGAAAATAGCGATTTATATAAACCAGACGCGACATTTCAAAAAAAGGTAAAGTTTTTTCGCTTGCTGTAGCAACCCCGAATACCATGGTGAATATAAAAAGGGTTAGTGATTTGATAAAGAGTCCGCTCGTTACTCCGAAGATACTGGCCCATTTAAAAGTCTGGATATTTTGCATGGCTGGTGAAACAATCACAAGAATAAGTCCGCTGATATTTATGCCTGATTGCAAGATTCCGGTTTGTAGAGAAGCGAGAAGTCCATAACCACGCCAGGGAGTTAGGTTATAGACATCATAATACGGAGCCAGTAAAAGCAAAACTAGTATTAGCCCCATAACACTCATGGGAAATAACAAATAGGTTCCGCGTGCCAACGCTTCAAGGCCTAAGAGTGCACCTAGCGCAGCGATGAGGGTATACCAACCGACAATGAAGCTGAATTCGACTTGCGGCAAAGCGGTGAGTAATGTATTTTCGGCAAATTGACGCAGCACGAGAGCGGCATCAATAAAGAAAACCATGATAGCGGCAACTGTTACTAACCATGCACCTACACGACCTAGAAGTTTTTCAGAAACACTAAATAAGTCGCCAGGCGTTTGACGAAAAATATAAATCCAGGCAAAAATAGCTAAAATTACAGGCAGTCCTGAAACAATAACAACCCACCAGGCAGCTGTAGTGACAGCAGCTATCGCGTTGGCTGGGGTTGTCAGAAAAATACGGGGGAAAAGCATAATAAAGACTAACGCCATTCCCTCAGCTATGCCCATGCGTCCAGGCTGATAACTCATGGCTTTTTCTGTCCTTCCGATGGTTTTTCTAATTCCCATTCACGACTTATAGCAGGTTGTCTTATACTGTCTTGGGCATTCAAACCATCTGGTCGTTTTTCTTGGTGAAATACCGGACCACGTACTATCACATCAAGGTTACTTTCTACTCGGGGCGCTATTGGCACCATATAAGGTACGCCAAAAGATTTCATACTGCATAAAAGAAGTACAAGTAATAGTAAGCCGGAGGCAACCCCAACCAAGCCTAATCCTGCCGCCAGCAAGAGGAAAAGAAAACGAATGGCGCGGAAAGCTAGTGCCATCTGAAAATCCGGAATGGCAAAGGAGGCAAGACCTGCTAGCGCAATAATGATAACTACGATAGGACTGACAATGTTGGCAGTAACGGCTGCCTGCCCCAGAATAAGAGCGCCGACAATCCCGATTGTAGAGCCTAAAACACCGGGAATCCGTAAACCGCCTTCACGAATAAGTTCAAATGAAAATTCCATTAAAATAATTTCAATGAACGCCGGAAATGGCACTCTTTCCCTAGCGCCGGCAACAGCTAAGGTAATTTCGGTGGGGAGTGCCTCCTGGTGAAAATAATTTATTGCCAAATATAGAGACGGCAATAATAACGTAATAAAGGCAGCAACAATACGTAGTATACGCAGGCCTGTACTGGCAATGGCTTTAAACGAAAAATCTTCTGCTGAATGAAAAAATGTAAAAAAACTAACAGGCACAATATGCGCAAAGGGGATGCCATCTAGGATAAATGCCACTCGTCCTTCGGCTAGATGCACAGCTACGCGATCTGGTCTTTCTGTCGACAATGCCTGGGGAAACAGATTGCCGGGATGATCTTCAATAAATTGCTGGAGAGACCCGATATCCCCCATGAAATCAGTAGTAACTCCTTTAATTCGTCGTCTTATCTCAGCCACTAAAGTCGGATTAGCCAGAGACTCTACATACATAATGGCACAACTGGTATTGGTTCTTTTGCCGATAGATAAAATCTCGGTGACAAGATCACTGCTTTTTAGCGTAGCGCGAATCAAAGCAGTATTAATGCGCAAGCCTTCACTAAAAGCTGCCTGGGAGCCGCGCACAGTCTGCTCGGTCATTGGCCTATCGACACCGCGGCGTATCATCCCTTTGGTGTTGATTAAAACGGCTTCAGGAACACCGTCAATAAAAAGTGCGGTATCGCCGCTGTTGATGCCATGCTGAACAGATTTGTAGTCTACTGCTTTATTGACCTGATTAGCTGGTAAGCATTCTTCGATAAGAGTGGTTGTAAGAGTTTTGGAAATATTATCAACCTGGATATGATCGGCAGAAAAAAACATTAGTGGTTGTAAGACAGCCAAATTAAGTGTTTTACTGTCAACCATCCCATCTAAAAACACAATGATAGCTTTTAGTGGCGGAGAAAGTGGCAGTGTTAAGTTGCGAATGACAATATCTTTGTTTTGGGGCAGCTTATAAAGCTTTTTCAAAATTGTATAGTTCTCGGCAAGCAGGGCACTTACTTCCCGGTCTTCCGGTTGACTGGCCGCGTCATAGGCTAGTCTGACAGGGGAAGTTTCTGCTTTGTTTTCTTCCAGCTTCTTCAGGAGTGTTTTTATTTGAGTCGGATTGATTAAATGCCCTTCTTTAAGATTGGTAGATATGGCTTCTAAAACGTCTTTTGCGTGTTTGGCTTGACGTAAAAGTATTTGGAGTTGTTCTGTCGGTCCGGCAAGGTCGGTCTTTTCGTGTATGTTATCGAGCGCTTGTTTTTGGTCTGATTGATCATCTAATACAAAAGGGGGAGGAGTACATGAAGGAGTATAAACAAGTAGTTTTTTCAAATAGTTAAAGCTTTTAGAAAAAATAGTCTCCACATGGTGGCCTTCTCTCCTATATTTGTGGTTATTATTACCAAAAAAAGATGTAATTATTATATAAGCCATTCGGCAACTATTTGATTTATCTTGATAAAAGCAAAGTAACCACAGCTAAATGCCGTGGTTACTTTGCTTTACTCTTGATCACTATCAAACTGTCCTAACATACGAACCGCATCTGCTGAAGGCAGTTGTTCGACATCCTTAAGTTTACGTTCAATTGCCCGAGTGCGTACTGCAGCAGCATCAATTTGTTTACTGGCCTGATCTAATTTTTCCTTGGTTTTGATAA
The DNA here is from genome assembly GCA_017889705.1 of Bacillota bacterium. Lineage (GTDB taxonomy): Bacteria > Bacillota > Negativicutes > Sporomusales > Sporomusaceae > Sporomusa. The sequence continues at coordinate 155,103 of JAGGAB010000012.1, forward strand.
GAACATCGCCAAACTTCCCAAACTCTGTTTTGACAGCACCGAGAAGGCCCCAAACCTCACTGGAACGCCGTTCGATAGCCAAGGTCCGGAAGCCCATTTGCAGACTGTTCAATAAAGCTGCCAGTGTGGTTGGGCCGGTAATGCTAATCCGGTATTCTCGCTGGAGGCTTTCACATAGTCCCGGACGCCGTAACACTTCGGCATATAGTCCCTCAACAGGCAAAAACATAATAGCAAAATCAGTAGTATTAGGCGGATCGATATACTTTTCTTTAATGGTTTTTGCTTCCAGGCGAATTCTGGCTTCTAAGTTGGCGGCAGCAGCGGCTGCCAGTTCGGCATTAGCCATGTCCTGGGCATCTAGTAGTCTTTGGTAATCTTCCTGAGGAAATTTGGCATCGATGGGGAGCCAGACGGGGGCATCATTACTGTTGTTGCCAGGTAGGCTTATGGCGAATTCCACCCGATCTTGACTGCCGCGTTTGGTTGCCACATTTGCGGCATATTGCTCAGGGGTAAGTACCTGCTCTAACAAAGCGGCTAGCTGCATTTCTCCCCAAATGCCACGGGTTTTGACGTTAGATAAGACTTTCTTAAGATCGCCGACACCTGACGCCAATTGCTGCATTTCTCCCAGGCCTTTGTGTACTTGTTCCAGGCGTTCGCTGACAAGCTGAAAAGACTCACCTAACCGTTTTTCCAAAGTGGCATGCAGTTTTTCATCCACCGTTGCCCGCATACTTTCGAGCTTTTTACTGTTATCATTTTGAATATCGGTAAGTTTGGTTTCAAGTGTCTCACGGAGTTTATCAAGCTTTTGTTCGTTAAACTGGACTAAACGGCTAAATCGTTGGTCATTGCTATTAGCAAATTCGTGGAATTGTCCTGCCAGTTCTTCACGCAGTATTCTAATAGTAAAAGTCTGTTCCTGGCGATTTTTCCCCAGTTCATCACGAAGCATGCTTTCAAGACGTTCTTGGTTGTAGGCAAGCTGTTTAAATGGTGTTAAGTCAGGACTTGCGGACTTATTAACCTTTAGCAGCAGTAAGAGGAGTAAAGCAGCATTAGTTATGAGTATAAATAGAGTAATTGCGGAAACTATATCATTCATTAGGTACACCGTCCCTTGCGTAGTTAGGTTTTCTATTCAAGGCCAATATAGGCAAATCCTTTTGACAGATAGAATTTTTGCTCATAAATACGTTGGAATAAAGCAGGAGTTCGTTTGATATTACTAGAAAATACCATTAATAGTTTCAGAGGGTTGATTTTTGCGAGGGGGGTCTGTATGTCGAATAAAGAGCAGATTATAAGCCAGACAATTGACAAATATGAGCAATATATTAATCCGGCTATGGCTAAACTTTTTCGCTTTATGGGTTTATCCACTATCGAATGGGAAGCTGAAGGTGCTGTTATCAAAGATATTGATGGCAAAGAATATATTGATTGCCTGGGCGGATACGGGGTATTTAGTCTAGGACACCGTCATCCCCAAGTAATCGAGGCTGTAAAGCGTCAGTTAGACTTTATGCCTTTATCCAGTAAAGTTTTATTTGATAAGCCAATGGCTGATTTAGCAGAACTTCTTGCTGGAATAACGCCGGGTGACCTGCAGTATAGTTTCTTCGTCAATAGCGGGACAGAAGCCGTTGAAGGAAGTCTCAAGCTGGCTCGGGTGCATACCGGGCGTAGTAAGTTTGTTGCTACCACGAATTCCTTTCATGGTAAAACACTGGGTGCTTTAAGTGCCACTGGCCGCGAGATGTTCAGAGAACCCTTTCAGCCGTTGCTGGCTGGCTTTCAGCATGTGGATTTTGGCGATATTGATGCATTAAGCCGAGCTGTGGATCATGATACTGCTGCTGTCATTGTTGAACCCATTCAAGGGGAAGGGGGCATTATTGTTCCGCCTGACAGTTACTTACCAGACGTGCGCGACCTTTGCGATAAAACAGGAGCCATGTTAATTTGTGATGAAGTTCAGACTGGCTTGGGACGGACTGGCAAAATGTTTGCGGTTGAACATGCTGGTGTCGTACCTGATATTCTTGCTACCGCCAAGGCCTTAGGCGGCGGTGTCATGCCCATTGGTGCTTTTACGGCTAGGCCAAAGGTTTGGGACAAATATATTATCAGCCCATTTTTGCATACCTCAACCTTCGGGGGTAATCCACTGGCCTGCGCGGCAGCTATTGCCGCCATTACTGTTATCCGGGAAGAACAATTAATCAAGCGGGCTGAAGAAAGCGGCGGTTACTTTATTGCGAAGCTTTCTGCATTAGCGGTGGCATACCCGGAGGTAATAGCCGAAGTACGTGGCCGGGGCTTAATGATTGGAATAGAATTGACCAAAGAAGGTATTGGCGGATTAATTCTGTCAGAAATGATTGATAAAGGTGTTTTACTGGCCTATACACTTAATAATCCTAAAGTTATGAGGATTGAACCACCGCTTATTATTGAACAGCAGCAGATTGATTATGTTATTACGGCGTTGACAAGCGCAGTAGAGAAAGCTCACAGTATGCTGGAGGATTTGTAAGTGTGGGCATGAACCACGAAGAGGAGGAATTTTGTTATGCCCTATGTAGAAGTTACATTGCCGGTTAATGCTGAGCCCGGCCAAATATATCCCATATTGAAAGATATGGAAAAATATCCTGATTTCATGGCTGATTTGGTTAGTGTGGAAGTAATTGAACGCAAAGACAATACAACTATGACAAAATGGGTATCTAATGTTGACGGGCGAATTATCAGATGGACTGAGATTGACAATTTTGATGATACCAATATGCATATTAGCTATAAACAAATTGAAGGAGACTTAAAAAAGTTTGAAGGTGAATGGATATTAACGCCGTTTGCTGGCGGCACAGAGATTAAATTAACCGTTGATTTTGAATTTGGTATTCCTATGATTGCGGGATTGCTCAATCCGATTCTTAAGAAGAAGGTACGGGACAATAGTATGAATATGTTGACTGCCATCAGGGAACGCATGGAAAAACGGGCTTAAACGCTTGTTGTTAATTATAAGTAAATGACTTATAATTAATAATGAATTCAGTAATAATGGTTTCCTCAAAAGAAATGGAGGGGCGATGTCATCTTTAGCTAGCGTGAAATAGTTAAGACGATAGTGTTTTTTATAGATAATACAATATGTTATGGAGGTGTCTTAATGAACACGCTTAAGACTACTGCTTTACTTGCTGCACTAACAGGTTTGTTAATTGCAGTTGGCGCCTTTTTTGGCGGAACAAAAGGTATGACTTTCATGTTTGTTATTTCGATTTTGATGAATTTTGCCAGCTACTGGTTTAGTGATAAAATTGTGCTCAATATGTATGGGGCACAAGCGGTTACCGCTCAGGATGCACCGGATTTAATCCGGATGGTAAGCAGTCTGGCCCAAAAGGCAAAGCTGCCGATGCCTAAGGTTTATATTATCAATACAGATGTACCGAATGCTTTTGCTACCGGCCGTGATCCGGAGCATGCAGCTGTCGCGGTAACAACAGGGATTATGCGGGCACTCAATTATGAAGAACTTGAAGGTGTTGTTGCTCACGAATTATCTCATATTAAAAACCGCGATACGCTGATTAGTACTATTGTAGCTAGCATTGCCGGGGTTATTACCATGATTGCCAATATTGCACAATGGTCGGCTATTTTTGGATTTGGCCGTAGTGATGATGAAGAAGGCGGTATCAGTGGAATCATTGAGTTTGTCTTTCTGGTAGTACTGGCACCACTCGCGGCTACACTTATTCAGCTTGGTGTTTCGCGTTCGCGCGAATATTTGGCTGACCAAACCGGAGGAAGCATGTCTGGCAACCCCTTAGCGTTGGCGAGTGCTCTCAAAAAGATTGAGTATTTTGCTCAACATCGGGTAATGGCTGAAGCTACACCTGCTACGTCACATCTTTTTATTGTCAATCCGTTTAGTGGTGCTGCCGGTATGATGGTTAGCTTGTTTAGCACACATCCGTCCACCGCAGATAGAGTGGCCAAATTGGAAGAACAGGCAAGAAAAATACGATAACAAATAATGCAAAGCAGAAGTTGTTAGTTAGCTAAGCTAGCTAGCAACTTTTTTCATTATGGAGTAAAATGAATTTTAAAAAAATATGTATTGTTACTGTGCCCTTGCAGGATATGAGTTGAACAGTATGGAAAAAATATACTAGTTTTGAATTCAAGGAGGTTAACTATGAAAATAGTACGATTTGAAGCTGATAATACGATTAACTATGGCATTTTAGCAGCAAATGAACAAATTCATGTGGTAAAAGGCGATATTTTTAATAATACCTTCACTGAAACTGGGGAAATACTGCCGCTAAACAACGTAAAATTATTATCGCCTTGTGTACCAAGTAAGGCGGTATGTATAGGGCTGAATTATCATGATCATGCGCGCGAAATGAAACTTACGCTGCCGGAAGAACCATTGATTTTTTTGAAGCCGTCTTCGGCATTAAATCATCCCAATGGCACAGTCGAGTATCCAGCCATCTCGAAGAACCTCCATTATGAAGGCGAACTGGCTATTGTAATTAAGAAAGAGGCACGTAAAGTGCCTATTGAAACAGCTGAAAACTACGTTTTGGGTTATACCTGTGCAAATGATGTTACTGCCCGCGATATTCAGATGAAAGATGGGCAATGGACAAGAGGGAAGTCGTTTGATACCTTTTTGCCATTAGGTCCATGCATTGAGACTGAACTAGATCCTCATAATGTTTCTATTCGACTTTTGCTTAATGGCGAAGTCAAACAGTCTTCGAATACCTCTAACTTGATATTTAAAGTCGCGGAAATGGTGTCTTTCGTCAGCCAAGTTATGACACTATATCCGGGCGATGTTATTTTAACAGGTACACCTTCCGGAGTAGGACCTATGCAGGTGGGAGACTTTGTTACTGTAGATATTGAAGGAATTGGAGCCTTGAATAATACTATCGTGGGTGAGAAGGAGAGATAAGAATATAATGAGTGATCATATTGAAAGTACTTTGGTATTATTAAAACCCGATGCTGTTCAAAGAAAGCTCTGTGGCGAAATTATCCAGCGATTTGAACGAAAAGGGTTATTAATTTCGGCACTAAAATTACTGCAATTAACCCCAGAGATGGCTGGCAGGCATTATGTTGAACATGTAGGTAAACCATTTTATCCATCTCTTATCGAATTTATTACCTCCGGGCCGATTGTAGCAATGGTATTAACTGGCCCTAATGCTGTAAAAATAGTAAGAACCATGATGGGAGCTACTAACCCGGTTGATGCACTGCCAGGAACCATTCGCGGAGATTATGCTATGCTTATGTCTTGTAACATTGTGCATGGTTCTGATAGCGTAGTTAGTGCTGCGAGAGAAACAGCTATTTATTTTTCTGAGCAAGAAGTTGTTCAGCGAAGTTTGGAGGAGTATTATGAGTAAAGTATATACGAAGACTGGTGATAAGGGGACAACTGGTCTTTTAACTGGTGAGCGTGTCAGTAAAACCAGTGCGAGAGTGGAAGCTTACGGTACTGTTGATGAAATCAACTCGGCATTGGGGCTGGCGCGGGCTAACTGTACTAAACCTGAAGTTAAAGAGGCTGTGCTGAAACTACAGAAATTATTAATGCTGATTATGGCTGATTTAGCCAGCAATAGTGCTGACCAACACTATGTAACAGCTGAGCATGTTACAACACTGGAGCAACTTATTGATGAATTTGATGCCAAGCTGCCGCCACTTAAGAATTTTATCATTCCTGGTGATACGCTGGGAGCGGCTGCACTTGATTTGGCACGTACAGTTACCAGAAGGGCTGAGCGCCAGACCTTGCGATTTAAGGAACAGGAGACAGAAATTAAGATAAATGAACATTTACTTATCAGCTTAAATCGTTTGTCAGACTTTTGTTTTGTGTTATCGCGTTTTGAGGCCGAAACTATAAAATAAGGCTTGTTGTAAATACGTGTAATTTTCTTTATTTAAAGTCGTGGCACAACTTTGCCTGCCCTGCATAAACTATATCGATAGCAAAGGATGCTTTAGCCATCGATAATAGCATAGATAGGGGAGGCGAGTGCTGTGAATTTTCGTTTTTATGTAATGTCGCTGCCAGGACCGCTGCGTAAATTAATGCGTATGTTCTTAAAAGTATAAAATATTTAATACATATAAAAAGAGCTATTTTTATGAATAGCTCTTTTTATATGTATTTGACGAAATAATGGTATTTGTAGTTTTGTCATATTTAATGGAAATACTTTATAAATTTGGAATAAATGATTAACAAAATGGCTATTTTAAATTATAGCAAAATAGACAGAAAAGAAGGAATATTTAAAGTAAACAGAGAATTACAAGAGACATGTGTCAGTAATGAATTTAAGCAGACCACAACAGGAGGGGACTAGCCATGAAAGAGTACAAGAGCGACAGGTTGAGAAATGTTGGAATTGTATCCCACGGTGGAGCCGGTAAGACATCCTTAACAGAAGCCATGCTATTTAATTCTGGCGCGGTTAACCGTTTGGGACGTGTTGATGATGGTTCGGCGACAA
>JAGGAB010000046.1 GCA_017889705.1 Bacillota bacterium
TGCTGCCTGCTGGCCGTTATTTACTGCCTGCTGGCCGTTGTTTGCTGCCTGCTGGCCGTTGTTTGCTGCCTGCTGGCCGTTGTTTACTGCCTGCTGGCCGTTATTTACTGCCTGCTGGCCGTTGTTTGCTGCCTGCTGGCCGTTGTTTGCTGCCTGCTGGCCGTTGTTTGCTGCCTGTTGGCCGTTGTTTGCTGCCTGTTGGCCGTTGTTTGCTGCCTGTTGGCCGTTATTTTTGCTTTGATCGCAATTATTTTTACTTTGATCCTGATTGTTTTGGCCTTGCTGACAGTTGTTTCTATCCTGCTCTTGATTATTTTGCTTTTGTTGATCGTTATTTTTATCCTGGTCCTGGTTGTGCTGACCTTGATTGTAACTTGTATTTAGCTGATCATTATTATTGGAAGCCCATGATGGTGTAGCATAAAATGTCTGCAACGAAATGCAAACAGCCAAAGTCATAAGTTTTAAACGTTTAGATTTATTCATTTTGACCTCCTGATGATATTAATAAAAATTCATAATGATAGTTTTTAGACAATGCAACCATTGCTAACATGGCGGATTTAAAGCTATCGTGCTTGCGCTATGTAAAACGCTTTTATTGTGCTACTTAATCATGCCCCCAATCATCAGCATCATTACGCGCTTGAAAAAATTTCAAAGACATGGTTATTCCCTTATTTAGGCTGAGCATCACGTGCCGGCATATGCAAAAGCCTTATTCAATAACAAATATATCCAAATAAGGAAATAAATATGACAACAAAATGTTTTAATTTTTCCAATACCTAACCTGAACTAATACTCTTGTTTCTGTAGCGTTGAGTATACTTCCAGGGATAGGCGAGCAACTAAGCCCTTAGATAACTTTCTGATATTTAAAAATGACAACCTAAAGTGATAAAGCCACCTTAATAAAGACAACACGGCTTGTACTGATCTTTAACGATAAGCACAAGCCGTGTTTTGGCCTTATCTTGTTCTAAAGAAAGTTTTACTTAAAAAAAGCACATAAAAAGAACCGCAAAGTTTTGCGGTTTTTTTTATGTGCCCTTTTCTCTGATTTTATTTAATTATGGTTAATTGCATAAAACAAACTTACTTATCGCCTTAGCCACTCCCTCCTCATCATTAGAATCTGTTACATAATCGGCTTTTTGATTCCCCATCGCGATGCCCAAACCGGCATATTCGATCATCGAAACATCATTTTCACTGTCGCCGATAGCTAGTATTTCTTCCCGTTTTAGATTATACATAGCCGCCAGCATGGCGACTGCTTTTCCTTTTGAAACGCCTTTGCGGGTAATTTCTATATTATGCTTGGCTGAATTGACAACTTCAAACTGCTCAATGCACCGTAATTCTTTTTGCAGTTTCTCGACCGAAGCATTATTTCGATAAATAATTTCACACTTTACAATGTTGTTGCCCTCAGTATTCACTACTTTTTCCCACTCTTGCCAGGAGGAAATATACTCCAGGTCAATTGAGTTACTTCTTTTTCCCAGCAATCTTGTAACAATATAAAAAATTTTAAAAAGAATAGTTCCATAGTAAAACTTATCAGGAGTACAAAAATATGGAGTTATATTGTGTCTTTGAAAGATTTCCAGCAAACGCAGCGACAATTTTGACCCCAGAACATCTTTATAAATAACCTTGTCTTTATCTTTTTCTTTTATAAACGCTCCGTTAGAAGCAATGACCGGCGACTTGACACCAATAAGGCCGGAAAAATATTCAGCATCAGTATACATTCGTCCGGTACATATCACAATATGAGCCCCTTGCTGGTGTGCCTGTTGCAGCACGGCTTTGGTTTGATTGGTAATTTTGTGTTTACTATTCAAAAGCGTCCCATCAACATCAATGCAAATTAGTTTATACGCCATATTAACATCCTTTCAGCTACCACTCACTCAAACCACGCATCTCTTAATAGACTTACTGCAACCACTATTTCTTCAGCTGGAATCTTGGAAAAATATAAGAGGATGCGGGAAGTATTTTCTTCTGTAGTTTCTAGGTAATAGTCTTGAACGGCAGCTACCCGACAGCCTTTGGCCAACGCGCGCGCTACTAGTTGCTCAGAACTTTGCTCGGATTTTATCGTAAGGATAATATACAATCCTGATTCCGTATTCTCAATCTCTGCCTGGCTGCCCAAAATTTCTTTAACTGCTTCTGCCAGTATGATTTTCTTGCCGGAATATAGTTTACGCAAGCGACGGATTTGGCGTTCCAAACAGCCATCTTCCATATATTGTGCAAGTGCAAGTTGTTCCAGGGTGGAGGCAGCCTGATTATAAAAGGCCGCATTTTTTTGAAAGACAGCCAATAAGGCTTCAGGCAATACCATATAGCTAATTCGTATAGATGGGGGGATAATTTTAGATAATGACCCTAAATATACTACCCTTTCTCCATTATCCAGTCCCTTCAGAGCCGGAATCGGACGCCCGAAGTAGCGAAGTTCACTGTCATAGTCATCTTCGATAATAATCCCTTCGACACTTTCAGCCCAATTTAAGAGCTGTACCCTTTTTCCGACAGACATAATATACCCTGTCGGAAACTGGTGCGAAGGACTTACATAAACAACTTTTGCTTTACTGGCAAACAGCTTTTCAATATCCATACCATCTTTTTTCATCGGTATTGCTGTTATTTCAAAAGCATAGTTATCAAAAATTCGGCGGCCATTTTTAAAGCCCGGATCTTCAAAGGCAATACTGCTGGATTCTGTTTTTAATAAACTACATAATGTGTTCAGCAAGCTCTGCACACCAGGTCCAATAATAATTTGTTCTGGCAGAGTATTTACCCCTCTTGATTCGCGGATATATTTTGCAATTTCCCTGCGCAGCTCAGGTTCTCCTTGGATATGTCCATAATCAACAAGCCTATCTTTGTTCGAAAATACTTTACTAATATAGCGTTTCCATAGCGGAAAATCAAAACCGTCAATATCCATCCCGCCGCTGGCAAAATCATAGCGAACCTCTGTCTTCACCATAGTTTGAAGCTCAGTCTCAGGAATTTGGCTGCGCGATGTACCGCGCTTAAATGTCAAAGATTCAAGTTTGCTCACAAGATATCGTGCCCGGTTGCAATTCGAGATATATCCCTCACTCATCAATTGCTGATAAGCCTTTTCAACCGTAATTTTGCTAACCGCGAGATTTGCCGATAGCCCGCGGATGGAGGGTAACTTATCACCTTCGCGCAAACCGCTTTGTTCAATAGTCTGCTTAAAATAGCTATAAATCTGCATATATAACGGTTCTTGGCTATTGGCCTGTAATTGAATTAGCTCCATGCCATCCTCCAAACTGTCCCTATCGTTGTTCTTTATTCTGTATATTTTAAAAGGTTCATTTATATTTTATAATACAACTATATTTTTCTAAAGAGATACAAACAATATTTTTCAATAACTATGTTATTTTTGCTATATCTCGACATAGTATCTCTCCCCCATTAAACCTAAGGAGGCTTTACATATGACAATATTCAAAGCATTAGCAGTTGCCGGTTCGGATACAAGCGGTGGCGCCGGACTTCAGGCAGATCTGAAAACCTTTCAAGAATTCGGCGTCTATGGCATGACAGCCATCACCGTAATCGTATCACAAAACCCACACAATAATTGGTCTCATGATATATATCCCTTGCCGCTTGAGGTACTGGAAACCCAAATGGAAACCGTTCTTGGCGGAATTGGTGTTGACGCATTAAAAACAGGAATGCTGGCAACTACCGAAGTAATGGCATTGGTAGCCAAAAAGCTTGATCAATATGCTGTAAAGAATATAGTTGTAGACCCGGTTATGGCCTGCAAGGGAACCGATGAAGTGCTGCACCCTGAATCAACAGTTGGTATCCGTGAAATATTAGCCCCACGTGCTACCATCATTACTCCTAATGTTTTTGAAGCTACCCAGTTAAGCGGCATTCGTTCCATACGCACGCTTGAAGATATGAAAGCAGCGGCCGCAGAAATTTACAAGTTAGGCCCCAAAAATGTATTAATTAAAGGCGGTGCCAAACTTGATACAGCTGACGCGGTTGATCTTCTGTATGATGGCAGCGAATTCACTGTTTTACAAGGCCCAAAAATTAATACAACATACACACATGGTGCCGGTTGCACTTACGGCGCTGCCATTACCGCCGGTCTTGCCAAAGGTTTGTCTGTGCCGGAAGCCGTTAAACAGGCCAAAGAATTTATTACCGCTGCTATTCAGGCTTCCTTCCCATTAAATTCCTATGTTGGCCCAACTTATCATGCCGCTCACCGCTTAAACAAATAGACTCCATTAAATATAAATGAGACTTGCTTCAGATGGGGAAGATCCCACCTGAAGCTTAGTCGAATTATCCAGGGACTTAGCCGTTCTTTACTCCCGCCTACACAGGACGGGAGAATTAGAACGGGTTAGTCATCGGGTAAATGAGATTTGCCTCAGATGGGGTTTTAACCCCATCTGAAGCTTAGTCATCAGATAAAAATGCCATGAATATGAGTTAATGTCGCTCATATTCATGGCATTTTATCTTAGTAATTAAATTTTCAATTCACCGTTTTTCCAATGGCTGGCTTCCACGCGGTTACGCCCGAGCGCCTTGGCCCGGTAGAGGGATTGGTCGGCCGCCAGAACCAAGTCGGCTTCTGTTATTTTATCCAGATGCTCACCAAACTCGATTGTCGACACCCCAACACTAATGGTTACCGGAATTCTGTCAGCGTTAATATCAAATACTTGGTTTTCTGTTTGCAAACGCAATCTCTCCGCTAATGTATAGGCCTGCTCCGCATCTGTTTCCGGTAAAATAACGGCAAATTCTTCGCCGCCATAGCGGGCAGGTAAATCAGTAGAACGAAATTGCTGCTTTAATAAGCTTCCTATTTCTTTTAGAATCATATCCCCGATTTGATGACCCCAGGTATCGTTAATCTTTTTAAAAAAATCAATATCTATCATAATTAAGCTAAGTGGTCGACCATAGCGACGCACCCGGTTTATTTCTTTTTTTAGAATAAAATCAAAAAACCGCCTGTTAGCTATTTCCGTCAACGTATCAGTTAAGCCAATTTTTTTGATGCTTCCATATAAATGCTCCCGGTCCAGCCCCATCGCAGTCTGATTCGCAATGGTCTTAAATGTGGCTTCTGCTTGGTAATCAGCATCTGTCTGGCGTGCGTAGTCCCAGCAAAAAACAATAATTCCCTGAAGGATCTGCCGAAAAAAGAGCGGCATTACCTGCACGGTTTTATCTTCTTCCATAGGTAGAGTGATTACTACTTGTTTTGTGTCTTGCCATAACTCCGACATCGCTTCGTTTGTAACTAAAGACTCCAGCCGGTCAATATCTGTCGACAATAGATTCTGAACATGAACTGCCCTAAATACCGGTGGAGCAGAATGACGCTGAACGACAAAAGCAGCACACGCATCAACCTGTAGAAACTCGCTAAGAGTTCTGCCAACCCGCTCCAGCAAAATGCTTGGTGAAGGCTGATTAGCCACAGCTCGTCCTACTTCATGCAAAAGTTCAATCTCCTCAGACTTTCTTGCCAAAGCATCAGTTAGTCTGGTCATTTTTACGGCAATTGCCGCTTGGTCGGCATATATTTCCACTAGCTTGCGCTGATGTTCGGAAACAACCTCATGTCCCTCCAAAAGCACCTCAAAAACTCCTGCCAGGTTTCCGTCAATCATAATGGGAATACCGAGTAAGGATTGCTCCTTTGATTGAAAAAGGTCTGGAGCTAAACCTGGCAAATGCGCAACCATATTTTCTTGGGTAAGGTAAACCGTCTGCCCTGCCAGGTAGCTGTCCCCCATAAATTTTTGACTGAGCGGAATCTCCCTAAGATCACAGTTCCCCTTATAAGCAACAACCCAAAATACTTGTGGCTGGCCTTCCAACAAACTAAGAAAAACATGCTCTGTTCCTAGGATTTTCCCAACTTCATTTACTAGTTGGTCCAGCAGTTCTGTCAGTCTTCCCTTTCCTTTTATCGTGTTATTACTATGCGCAATTGTATTTTTGAAATATCGGTATTCACTTTCTAGAGCCAGCAGCTGTTGCCGCTGTTTCCCGGCCTGCCGCTTCCACAAACGACGAATAGTGGAGAGTTTTCCTGCCTCCGAACTGGATTTTAAAAATATACTACTAATATCCTGAAACTTTATCATATCATTTGTTCCTCTCAGGTCGTTGGTATCCCTTACGGCGTTACGCGTTAACTACCTCAGTAATATAAATATCGCGCACCTGCTCTAAATCAATAAATTCCCCATCCTGTGTATGAACAACAGGTCGTTCGGAAATCAGCTTGCTAAGATAGACTACTACCGCTTCCCGCCCATCACTGAGACGAACAATATTACCAATAAACTGTTCTCGAATGTTGTTAATAAATACACTGCTGACCGTTGTATCCAAGGTTTCAAACACCTGTCTTACCATGACCTCCACAGCCTCAAAAGGTGTCATCTTGTTGCCTTGGTCATCCCCAGTTGTCATATTCGCATACATATCGGCAACTCTGATGATCTGCGCAAAAAGGTGAATCTTGCTACCGGTAAGCTGTAATGGATAGCCAGTTCCATCCTCCCACTCATGATGCTGCAGCACTCCGGCCAGAACACCAAACGGCAGCTTGTAAGCATTGCGTTTTAGCAATCGATAGCCCTCGACAGTGTGATTTTGTATGGCTGCCTTTTCGCTTGCCGTTAACTCATCTTCTTTTTTATTAATGATTTCTTGGGATAGGTTAAGCTTACCCACATCATGCAACAACGCAGACAGCATTAAATCCTGTAAGGTTTTTGCAGATAAACCAAGCCATCGGCCTAACACTCCAGCAATAACCGCAACATTCAATGAGTGCTGTGCAAGACGATTCCCGTCTCCGGCCAGCATGTATAATAAATTGATTGCACCAGGAGTAAGTGAGAATTCCCGTAAAGACCGGTCAGCAAGCTCCCGCATTTTATATAACGGGACTACTTTCATATATCGAATCTGCTCAAAAGCAGTTTCAATTTCTTTAACACTATCTTCATACTCAGCAGAAAACTTTTTATTAAGCTTTGATACCACTGGTTTCTCAAACACCGAAACCAACGCAGGTACTGTTTTCGGCGTGGATATTTCTTGTTCTTCAGAAATATCCACGGCATAAATATTCCAGTTCTGCAAACGGGCAATCAGTTTTTCACTCAAAACCGTCCCTTCTTGCAAAACTACCCGCCCAGCAGCATTAATGGCGTGCTTTCCTAAAACCATACCTGGCACGACATCCTGAATACGAAATCTTCTACTTAGCATGAAAGATACATCCCCCCCCAAAGCCAAGGAGTATAGGAACAGTTTTTTATAAAGTAGACAGACTTATCTTCAGGTGGGGTTTTGATCCCATATGAAGGTTAGTCGCCGGATAAACCCCAAAATATATGTTCCTACTTACTCCCACCCAGATACACATTGGCAGTTTGTCATGTAATCCCCTAGCTTTAAAAACCAGGAAAATTACAATGCCAGAATTACATGACAAACCCCTATCTAGCAATAAACGTATACCTTATTTATCGACATTAAAGGAAAAAAACAAAATACCTGACTATAAAAAAATCAATATTTTACTGGCTCAGCAGCAACATGTTTCCGGTCACCCTCTGGTTTTTCCACTACTTCTTGTTGTAGCTGGCGCAATGCTCTTCATACATATTATAATGCTTCTTGAGCATTTCCGGAATTGGCAGCTCATAGGGACATCGCTCGATACAAGCCCCACATTCCACACATTGCGGCACTGTTTCCATAAAACTACGTCCAAACTCAATCGCGACTGCCGGCGACATTCGCCGCGCAATGACCTGATAGCCCATAGCCGGCGTAATATTTACTCCATGCGGACAGGGCTGGCAGTATTCACAGCGTCGGCAAAACTGTTGGCCTAGTTCTTGGCGATATGTATCCATCAATTCCAGGTCGGTCTGATTCACCACATTAGGTTGCCTGTAAAAACTAACAATCTCATCTACTGCCTCAGGTGAATCAAACCCCGGTATTGGCAGCATCTCCGGAAATTGCCGTAAAAACTTAAATGCAATAGTCGCATTATCTATCATGCCACCGGCAAAAGGCTTCATAACAATAAATCCGGTATTACTTTCCTGCGCCAGCTTGCGCAGTTCACCTTGCGCCGCATCTTCAATAAAGTTAAAAGGAAACTGAATAGTACTAAACAGTCCTGTTTTTACCAGACGCTCCGCCATAGTCAGACTATGTGAAGTAACACCAATTTGTCTTATTTTGCCCGCTTTCTTCGCCAGTGTAACTACTTCTAAGGCTCCACCGGCTGCACTGGCAACCGCCCAGTCTTTCTCAGTAGAAACCTGATGCAATTGGTAAAGATCAATATAATCGGTTTGCAACATACGCAAACTATTCTCCAAATGTTCTTGCGCTCCAGCACCATCCCGTCGCCCAGTCTTGGTGGCAATCACAATCTTATCACGCATTCCGGCAAACGCCTGCCCTAGCTTCGCTTCACTGTCACGGTATGCATTAGCCGTATCATAAAACGTAATGCCTTGTTCATAGGCATGACGCAGTGTTTTAATTGCCTGCTGGGTATCCAGGCGAATAATAGGGATACAACCAAATCCTACTTCCGATACGGTTAATCCGGTCTTGCCTAATGTACGGTATTGCATGCTTCACTCATCCTCTCACTAAAGTAAACCATAGCCTTTCCCATTTCAGGACTACTATATACCATTACAGCAATATATTCCAACTAACAATAGCAAAACCCTGCAAAAAAACAAAATTTGCAGGGTTTTGGCTAGCTGTTCAGCGACTATTACTATATATAATTGGATTCCCTATATTAATGCCGGCGTTTATTCAGGCTAATTACCCCTGTTCCAAGACTAACTCCTAAAATAACCAGACAGAGTGCCGCCAAATGAGTCCACTGCAGTTGTTCACCCAAAAACAATACTGAAGCAAATACGCCAGTAACCGGTATGACATTTTGAAATAGCGACGCCTTAGATGCGCCAATTCGCTGTATTCCCATATTCCACCACAAAGCACCCAACGCGGTGTTGACTAGGCTAGAAAACAAAAGCACACTAACCGGCCATATTCCCCAAGCGCCCTCATATACCCACTCAGTATTTACAAATGCTCCGAATATAAGCAAGCCGATAGTTGCTAAAACATGCGTGTATGCCGTTACTACTAATGGCGTAACCATCACTGTACTTTTCTTTACAAAAATATAGCCAATAACGGCTGCCATCATAGAGGCAAACATGACCAAATCACCCACAAAGGTAGCTGTGCCCTGCGCTTTGCCTGAGACTACCAGGACTACCCCGCTAAATCCCAGAATAACCCCCAAGCCCTTGGCCCAAGTCAGGGGCTCTGATGCCAGCCGGCTTGCTAGTAACATCGTCAGGAGCGGATTTAGACCAAGAATTAGGGCAGCATGCGTTCCACTGGTAGCCGCAACTCCCCAGGATAGCGTAATATGATGCAGAAATATCCCAAACAGCGCTACTCCGGCCAGCGGCATCCATACAGCGCGCGGCGGTTTTTCATACCCATATTTTGAAATAACAGCAGGTACCAAGAGGCAAGTAGCCAAAAACAGCCGAATAGGCGCAAGCGCCAGCGGTGGAAAAAAATTGGTAAGATATTTTATCATCACCACATTTACGCCCCAAAGCAGCGAAACCATTAATAAGAGGGCGAAGGTAGCCCTGTAAGCATTCTTTGTTTTTCCGTTACCATGTTGTTCATCACAACAGCTAATTTTATCCATGTCTCCACCTCTGTAAGCAATGTATACTGTGTTTTGCAGCAGCAAATTTTACTTGCCACCATGCAGATACTAGCACGATGTTGCCAAATACCATTTCTAGCATAATGCTATTTTACAGAAAAAAAGCTTGCTATTCATGAACAATGTTGTTAGAATATAGCACAATATTGATAAAAGGTGTGTGACATGGTTAGTAATAAAAATAATTGGCATTGCGCACATAGTATAAATAAAGATTTTCCGGTAGATATCCACCGCAGTGAACATCAGCATATCGGCCCCATTATTGAATGCCACTGGCATGAGAATTTTGAGATACTTTACTTCGAAAAAGGCGAAGCCTTGATTTACTGCAACTCTCATCCCATTCGGGTTAGCCCCGGCGAATTAATTGTCATCAACAGCAATGACTTGCACTATGGCGAGAGTCTATCAGAACAGCTTGTCTATTATGTAATAGAATTTGATCTTTCATTCATCGACAGTAATCATATTGATTTGTGCCAAACAAAATACCTGACACCGCTTGTCCAAAACCGAATTTTGTTTTGCAATCAAATTCACCGTCATGACGAACTATTATCAGAAGTTCATCAACTTATCAAAGAGTATTACCAACAAGAATTAGGGTACGAATTAGCTGTCAAAGCCTATATTTATCGTATTTTTGTTCTCTTGCTGCGCGGTTATAGCAAACAAACCATCAGCGAAGCTGAAAAAAACCGGCAGCGTAAAACATTAATCCGCTTAAGCCCGGTATTAGAATATATAGACTCTCATTATACCGAGCAGCTTACCCTTAAACAACTGTCAACAATGGCAACTATGAGTGAGCATTATTTTTGCCGCTTGTTTAAAAGCCTTACCGGCAAATCACCGACTGAGTATATCAACCATTTGCGTTTAAATAAAGCAGTTACCCTTTTACAGGAAAGCGAACTTAATATTACCGAGGTTGCATTAGGTGTAGGCTTTAACGACAGCAACTACTTTAGCCGTATTTTCAAGAAATACAAGCAGGTTCCACCGTCAAAACTGTTGAAATAGAGGCGGTTTTGCTAATGATTAGCTAAAAATTAGGACTATGGTCTGATAACCTAGGTTCCTCTTTGTAACGAAGAATACAATAGATGCTATTTTTTTCCACAGACTGTATTCGGCCAAGGAGGGATTTATTCATTGGACGCACGTTTTGTCAATCCATTTATATCTGCTTTATCAAGCGTACTGCCGCAAATGGGATTTAAAAATGTAGTACGCGAAAAAATCTTTTCAAAAGATCAATTCCTTGATAGTCAGGGCGTCTTGATAAATGTACAGCTAACCAACAATGTCACCGGTAATGTTGCTTTTACCATGACAGAAGCATCAGCTAAGCAGCTTTCTTCGATAATTATGATGGGAATGCCTGTGCAACAATTAGATGATATGGCACAAAGCGCACTTTGCGAGATGGTAAACATTGTTGCCTCAAATGCAGCTTCCGCTCTTAACAAAGAAGGTTTTGGAGTTAGTGTGGTACCACCGGCGCTAACACAGAATACGGCCAAACTCAAAATTTGCGATGCAAATTTTATTGGCATTACAATGGTCATCGATGAACTTCCCGTTGAGATAGGTATAGGTGTAAATTAGATATCTAAAAAAATGTTGTAACCTTAGCCAAATGCTTGACTATGGTTACAACATTTTTTTGTTTACTCAGCCCGCATCAATGCCTTGCCTAGCTCCAAGGCTTGCGCCACCGCATCAGGACGCACCGTTAGCGGCTTGTTGTCCACATCAGGTAACGTAAGATTGCCGATGTTTTTCACACCAATCATTTTAAAGAGTAAATTCACCACATACACAGAACCGATAAATTGTCCTTCATATAGCGGCTGACCACCTGTGGCAATAAATATTCCTGGGCGTTTCCGACCGTCAAATACATCGGTCTTAAGTACATATTTAGCAGCCCAGAACGGCTGGCAGCGATCCACCATCAGTTTGGCCTGAGCACTTATACCGCTGAAATAAATAGGCGCTGCTAAAATTAAAGCATCGGCCGCTATTATCGCCTGATATACTTTGCCCATATCATCCCGCAGCCGGCAGCAGCCGGTTTCCGTACAGCTGTCACACGACTGGCACGGTGTAATTTTTAACTGATTAAGCCAGATTTTTCCAACATTAATCTCGCCACAGGCAGCCGCCCCCTTTAGCACAGCCTCTACGGCCAGGCTAGTTTGCCCCTGCACTCGTGGACTGCCCATCAACGCAACAATGTTAACCATTCCGCCACCTCCACTGTCACTTGTCCGATGACTAACCCGTTCTAATACTCCTGCCCTACGCAGGCAGGAGTAAAGCTCGGCTAGCCGTTAGGATAATTCGACTAAGATTCAGATGGGGTTACACCACCATCTGAATCAAGTCTCATTTGTCCGATGACTAACCCGCTCTAATACTCCCGCCCTTTACAGGCAGGAGTAAAGAACGGTTAAGTCCCTGGATAATTCGACTAAGGTTCAGATGGGGTTAGCCCCCCATCTGAACCAAGTCTCATTTATATTGCCAGCCACATATTTTACTTTCCATATAATCAATGGTACTAAACAGGCTCAGTCCAATCGAACTCAGCACGACAATCCCGGAATACATTTCCAGATAATTAACCCGCAGCCAGGCATCCATGATAAAATACCCCATTCCGTACTGAGTGCCAAAGGTTTCGGTAAAAAACAGCACAGACACGGCAGTAGCCATCGCAACTCGCAATGCAGTCAGAAATTTGGGCATCGAGGCCGGCATAAGAATTTCCCGGAAAATATCGAAGAAACCTGCTCCCAACGAATACAGGGGATAGTAGGTCTCTTTAGGAATGCTTTTAACGCCGTCCCGCACGGCAACAATTACCTGAAAAACAATTATCAAGAAAATCATGAGGATTTTAGATAATTCCCCCAGGCCAAACAGCAGCATAACAACCGGCAAAAGTGCAATTTTAGGCACCGGATACGTTAAATACACCAGTGGCGAAAGTAGCCTGTCCCATTTTGAAAAATACCCCATGCACATGCCTAGCGGAATACCAACAAGTATGGACAACAACACCCCGGCTACAATCCTCCACATGCTATACAAGCCGTGAGCAGCAATCTGCGGCAAAAAAATAGCAACTAAGTTATCAAACACAACTCCTGGTGCCGGAATAATAGGCAGCTTCAGCAAGCTGGCAATCAACTGCCACAAAATCAGAAATATGATGGTTCCATAAAGATACCAAATTCCTGGTCCTTTTGTTTTCATTTTGACCAATCCTCTTTTATTATCTTGCGCAACTCAAGACACAGCTCAAAAAAGTCCTGATGATTGCGAATATCTTCTTCACCAAACAATGGGTTATCTACTATTTTGCTTATTGTTCCGGGAGCAGCTGACAAAATTACGATCTTGTGCCCTAAATAGACAGCTTCTTCAACATGATGAGTTACTAGGATAGTAGAAACCGAATGCTTTCTCCAAACCTGCAAAAATACATTCTGGATTTCTTCCCGAGTCATAGCATCTAACGCCGAAAACGGTTCATCCATTAAGAGTAGATCAGGTTGCAGCAAAAAGGCACGGGCTAACGCCACCCTCTGCTGTTGTCCGCCGCTAAGTTCACCGGGATAGCGCTCTTCCAGTCCGCTCAAACCAAGCAGTTGCACCATATCCTGCAGTCTGCCCTGGTTTTTTTTGTCCTCTTCTTTGTTTTTAATTTTTATGCCCAGCCGAATATTCTCAGCAATGTTTTTCCATGGTAATAATCCATAGTTCTGCGGAATAAAACCAATTGTCTGCTGCTTAGGCATAACCGGCTGCCGGTTAATGGTAACTTTACCATCATAACTGGTAATAATGCCGGCCAATATTTTGAGCAAGGTTGATTTTCCACAGCCGGACGGACCTATGATTGCGCAAGTTTCGCCGGCAGCCAGCTCCAGATTAATGTCTTTGAGCACCTCATAACTAGATCCCCTGGATTCATAGGCAACGTGTAGCTGTTCAATCCGGATCATAATGGCTACCTTACAAACCGGGTATCAACCAAATCGGTATATTGGTATTTTTGCTTAATAAGGCTCTTGGCTTGCATCCAGGTAATAACATCCTCAATATCTTTAGGCTGTGGTGCTGTTGCTTTTTTGTATTTAGGCAGAACAAGCGCGCCTTTCACATCTTTCGGAAAACCTGCCTTTTCGATAACCAAATCAATATAGTTCTCCATCGGCTCACGTGCCAAATAATCTACCGCCTTATTATAGGCACGGTACATAGCTTGAATTTCTTTCTCTTTTTCATTGACAGCCTTAACGGTAAATAGCATAACGCCAGGATTGATACCTAATTGGTCTGAAGTATTTATTACTTTGCCACCATTTTTTATCGCCACTGTTGCCAGCGGATCAGGCAAGGTAGCAGCGGCAATCTTGCCGTTTTGCAGCATTTCCAGGCGAGCAGGAATTTGCGGAATCACCGTCTTATTTATAGCATTCCCGTCCAGCCCGGCTTCGGCAGCTATTCTATCAGTAACATATTCAATAATGGTATTTTTAGAAATTGCCACATCTTTGCCTTTGAGTTCCTTAACAGATGTAGCTGTCTCACTTTTATTCGCAACTAATTTATAACTTCCATTTGTTAGTGCCGTAATTACCGTGTCAAAGCCGCCGGCTTTTGCAAAGGCTTCTGCCAATACGTCAGAGATAGCTCCGTCCAAGTTGCCGCTTTGGAGGGCACTATCTCGTTCCATTGCACTTTTAAATGGTTTTAGGGTAACGGTTACACCCTCTTCTTTAAAAAAACCTTTTTCCTGGGCAATAATAAACGGAATAGAATCTACGTCAGGCATAAGGCCAAGGGTAATACCCTGTGACGAGTTTTGTTTTTGTACGACATTTTCCTTCTTTTCACCGGCGCAGCCTGCCAACACAAACAGCATCAGCACCAACATTAATATAACAGCCCTTTTTTTCATCGGTATAAACCTCATTTCCCTTGATATTTCGCAACAAGTTTATCTGATGACTAACTCCGCCTGCCATTCAGGCGGCATTACAACGCCATCAGAATCAAATTTTCATTTATCTTAATGCATAATTCTTCGACATCTATTCGTTTCGCACCTTTTGCTTGTTCCAAAATATGTAAAACAAGAAATGTCTCTTGGGTTTTGCTGCTAACATCCCATTATAGTCGGCTAGCTGCTATCTTTGTCTCAAACGTTTGGGCATCAGGTAATGTTTCCACACCCCACCACGGATAGCAAAATTGCAATTGATCCAGAGAATATGTTCCGGTAGCAATGGCAATAGTGTGCGCCCCGATGCTTTTACCGCACGCAATATCGTGGGGAGTGTCGCCAATCACATATATGCCGTGTTCCCTAGGGTCTCCCCAATTTGAGCGCACTATTTCCAGCGCCCGGCCGGCGATATCATCTCTTTTCTCATATTGCTCGGCAAAGGCACTGCGATCAAAATCAAAATACTTATGTAACCCATAATAGTTTAGCTTAATTTGTGCACCAGCCCTGCTGTTACCTGTCAGCAGCAATAGTTTGTAGTCTTGACGCTCCTGCAGACAAGCCAATATATTAGCCACTTCCGGCAGTACCTCACCCTTGCGTACTGTCAATTCCGGCATCAGTAATTCCTCATACCGGCGGCATAAGCTGTCTATTTCGCTCCAGCTTGCCTCACGACCAGAAGATACCTCTATAATCTGCCGGGCAATATAGTTGTCAGTCATGCCGGCTGTAGCAATATTTTCAAACGCAGCCGCCTTGCCCCAAAGCTCTGTTGTTGCCTGGGCAAAAGCGTATAACCCGGCTTTGCCTGTTCTGATAAGTGTTCCATCAATATCCCAAAAAAGTATTTTCAACAAACGCACCCCTAACTCATTCATCTCCTAATTTCATCACTGAAGAAAATTATACTTACAAATCCTGTAATATACAAGCAGTAAACGAAAAATAAACACTGAGTCCGGACACATTAATAGCGGGAGGGATTAACTCCCTCCCGCTTACACCAAGCACCTATCCCTATAGCAGTCACTACACACTACCTTAAACGAACTCACTTGCGAATAGGAACACTTACACTTACATCAACCAGAAATGTGAAACATATGACTTTTTGCGAAACAAAAAACACTATCCTGCCAGATCAACTAACCTATGTTGCAACAAACGGAAAACGGGAAGTTTTCAACCTACTGCATACTGGGCTTTGAATCTACGGCGCTATAAGGATGGTGCTTACCTAGATAATAGCATGCATACAGCTTTTCCGCAAGTACTTTTCAGAAATTTTTGATTGTTTTTGCATTGAGAATAATTGCCAGCTTGCACTGGCCTGCCAGCAGGAAAAGCTCCCAACTTGCATTAATACATACTTGTATAGGAATACTCTGCTTACCATCCACAAGATAACTACGGTAAAAGCAATACATAATAAAAGTAAAGGAAGGTATCTTATGCAAACAGAATACAATTTCAAGTACGGCAAAAAGATAGTTTACTTTTCTTTTGATTCTGATCTGGTGACCAAAATTCTTACATTAAAAAGCCATCCCCCACTTACCGATCCAACAGCCGCGATCCTTGAGGCAATAAGAAATCCCATTGATTCCAAACCACTCTACGACCTTGTAAACAAAGGAGAAACCGTTGCCTTCTTGGTTAATGATTCCACCAGAGTGGCCAACAGCCATGTATTTATGCCCATCTTACTGGATGAATTAAATGCAGCCGGCATCCCGGACAAAGATATGTTTGTCGTCTTTGCACTCGGCACTCATCATGACATGACAAAAGAAGAAATGATTGAACAGGCAGGGCAAGCTGTGGCTGATAGGGTTTTAATGTATAACAGCACCGCCAAGGATGCTTCTCAATTTGTCAAAGTAGGTACTACCTCGTATGGTAATGAAGTTTACTTTAATAAGCGTGTTGTTGAAGCCGACCACATTATCTGCACAGGCAGTATTGTCCATCATTTTTTTGCCGGTTATGGCGGCGGGCGCAAAGCGCTCTTCCCGGGAGTAGCCACCTATGAAACCATTCGCCGCAATCACTCGCTGATGCTAGAACCTGGTTCTCAGCTTGGCCAACTTGACGGCAACCCTGTTTATGAAGATCAAATCGAAGGCACTGAAATGTGCCGGCCTACTTTTCTCCTCAACGTCGTTTTAAATGAAAAGAAGGAGTTTCTTAAGATTTTTGCCGGCGACTACATTACCGCCCACAAACAAGGCTGCAAGTTTGTAGAAAGCATCTATGGTACTGAACTTTCTGAAGAGGCCGATCTGGTTATCGCCTCCTGCGGCGGCTACCCCAAAGACATCAATGTGTATCAGATGCAAAAAACTATGGATAATGCCGTGCTGGCAGTTAAAGAAGGCGGCGTTATCATTATTCTGGGCGAGTGCATTGAGGGCACTGGTTCTGACATGTATGAAAATTGGATGCGTCAGTATAAGACCCCGGAGGCCATTGAAGAAAAAGTTCGCAAAGAATTTGTGATTGGCGGCCACAAAGCCTATGCCGTCACCCGACTAATGAAAAAAGCCCAGTTTATTCTCTTGTCAGCACTTGATGAAGAATTATCACGAACTCTGCTGTTTACACCGGTAAAAACTATGGAAGAGGCTCTTTCATTGGCATATGCCAAACTCGGCCCCAAACCACGTCCCATTCTTATGCCGCAGGGAAGTTTAACCGTACCGGTAATCAAATAGATTTATAAGGAAATTAGCCATCGAACAAAGGGAGAATCCCGCAGCTTACCAAAGCTTCGGGATTCTCCCTTCTTGTTTGTCAACCGCAGGCATCAGTTACCTGCTTATTTATTGTCTTCTTTAAAAAACTCGTCTACTTTTTTCTGGTCCCAACCTAATAGTTCGTGGAGGATTTCGGCGGTATGTTGCCCTAATAGCGGCGCATGTTTCTCTATAGTTCCCGGGGTCTCCGACATTTTTACCGGCACACCAGGCATTTTAAGCTTACCGGCTACCGGATGCTCAACCTCAACGATCATTTCGCGGGCCTGCACATGTGGATCATTGACAATCTTATCAACCGTGTTAATAGGAGCGCAGGGCAAACCGGCATCTTCCAGGATTTCGAGCCAGGCATTAATAGTTTTATTTTTAAAGATATTGTTAAGAATAACCCCTAACTCGCTGGCGTTGTTGGTACGATGAAGATTGGTATCAAAACGCGGATCATTAATAAGCTCAGGGCAGCCAAGAATGTTACAGAGTTTCTCCCACAAGCGATCATTACCGGCGCCAACGATAATATGTCCGTCAGCGGCTGTAAACGAAGCAAACGGCGTAATCGAAGGATGACGGTTGCCCAGCGGTCCTGGTACTACACCAGAAGTTACGTAACGAGCAATCGCATTCTCAAGTACTGCCAATTGGCAATCTAACATGCCAACATCAACCTTTTGTCCATGACCGGTACGCTGACGGTGAAACAGAGCTGTCATAACCCCATAGGCAGTAAACATACCGGCAATAACATCACCTACTGATGCGCCGACACGTGTTGGTTCGCCGTTCTCCGGACCAGTAATGCTCATAATGCCGCCCATAGCCTGCACAATAATATCATAGGCCGGTTTATCACGATAAGGACCGGTATGACCAAATCCTGAACAAGCGGCATACACAATTCCAGGATTAATTTCTTTTAGTACATCATAACCTAAACCGAATTTCTCCATAGTGCCTGGACGGTAGTTTTCGACCACAACATCAGCTTGCTTTACAAGCTCTTTAAACAGATCACACTCTTCCTGACGCTTAAAGTTCAGCGTCATTGACCGTTTATTTCTGTTAAGGCTCATAAAATAAGCACTCTCTTTACCAATAAAAGGGCCAAACGCACGCGAATCATCCCCTACTTTGGGCGGCTCAATTTTTATAATATCTGCCCCAAAATCGGCCAACATCATGGTACAATACGGACCGGCCAATACTCTGCTTAAGTCTAATACCTTAATTCCTTCAAGTGCTTTCATTGATATCAGCTCTCCTTATTTATAAATTTTAGTGGACAAGGGAACTTCGACCGTTCTACACTCCCTTATAGAATGTGAAATTTCTGTGAGGATTAGTCAATGGTTAGAACAACAAAAATGCAAAAAGAGACAGACGGAATATACATTCCAACTCTGTCTCTCAAACGCTCGTTATATAATTTATTGTTGTCCTAAATGCATAACGCCTAACCCGGCCCGTTCGTGGTTGGTCAAAGGATGAATGGCCGATACTCCAAACAACGCCACAGCTATCCACTGGTCATCTCTGACAATGGCAATTTTCACCGCTATGCTGGCACTGCTGGCAACATTAACGAGAATCCCCCGTTTAGCCTCATCAGTAGCATGCAATAATGCATGATAATTTGTCGGCGTTTTGGAAATGATTCCGCTGTTAAGTGCCGCTCCCAAGACGGCCTTGGTAACTTTAGCCTGAAACTCAGACACGGCCGAATTACCGCCCACTTCGGTCACAACAAATTTGTACCCTTGGTCAGAAAGCATTCTTTTTGCTGTTTCTTCATCTGATATAGTTCTTGACAAGGCCAGCAACATGGCTGCTGTCCCAACACTGTTAATGCTCTCCGACATAAAAGAACTCTTAATAGAATTCACACTCATTCCCTCTATCTCACTACATTAATTTTACAATATTCTTTTACTTTCGTCAATATTTAACAGTGAGAATAATCGGTCAATCAACTCGAGTGAATTCCTATAAAGCTATAAAGCAAAGCTCCATCTGCCAGTAAACCAGTGGCAGTGCCGCTCAAATACAGCAATGCTAACCCAATCTTTTCTTTAAACGCTCATTTACTTCCAACAAAAACTCTTCGGTAGTTACAACCTTCTTTTTGCTTACCTCAGAAATTCCGGCAAGATCAGCCGTCAACACGCCTTCCTCAATTGTCTCAACTGCGGCTTGCTCCAAATTATCGGCGAAATGAATTAAGGCGGTAATTCCATCTAACTCTCCGCGTTTACGCAATGCCCCGGTCCATGCAAAAAGAGTGGCCATGGAATTCGTAGAGGTTACTTCCCCCTTTAGGTACTTGTAATAATGTCTTTGCACCGTACCATGGGCTGCTTCATATTCATAGCATCCATCCGGTGATACAAGTACAGAAGTCATCATTGCCAGACTTCCAAAAGCACTCGCTACCATATCGGATAAGACATCTCCGTCGTAATTTTTACAGGCCCAGATAATTCCGCCCTCTGAACGCACGATTCTAGCAACAATA
This sequence comes from Bacillota bacterium, assembly GCA_017889705.1. GTDB lineage: Bacteria > Bacillota > Negativicutes > Sporomusales > Sporomusaceae > Sporomusa. The sequence goes on from JAGGAB010000046.1 coordinate 20,175, forward strand.
TCATCAATAAGGGTATAAAAATACTCAATATTTGCGGCCTCAAATTTCACTTTATACTCATTAGCATAAAGTTCTTGGAAAATGTCTTTGAAACGATGATCATATGTTTTTGATATCGTATCTTTAGTGGAAAACCACAAATCTTGCTTTTGATCTAAAGCGTAATTGAAACAAGCTCTAGCAAAACTTATGATAGACTTGTCCGTATTATGCATCCCCATGATGATTCCCGGGCCTTCGAAGCCATGAATGGTTGTTCTCATCACGTCGCCATCACTGCCAGTAAATACAAGCTCAGCTGTACCATTACCCGGAACTCTATACTCAACACTTTTATATATATCGCCATAAGCATGTCTGGCAATTGTGATAGGCTTCTTCCAAACCTTAACAAACGGTTTAATATTGTCTACAATAATCGGTGAACGGAATACTGTTCCGTCTAATATTGCGCGTATTGTGGCATTCGGACTCTTCCACATTTGCTTAAGATTATACTCTTTAACCCTGTCTGCATTTGCAGTAATCGTAGCACACTTAACGCCAACTCCGTATTTTCTTATGGCATACGCAGAGTCTTCTGTCACCTTGTCATTCGTACGATCCCTATTTTCTATTCCAAGGTCATAATATTCCGTTCTTAGTTCGATATAAGGTGACAATAAGATATCCTTAACCATTTTCCAGATGATCCTAGTCATTTCATCTCCGTCAATCTCAACCAGCGGAGTTATCATACGAATTTTTTCAGCCATGCTTGTTCCCCTATCACTCAATTATTTGTGTTTTTCTCCAAACAATCTAGTAGTAATTTAATAATAAACCATTGGCTGCGCGCTTTAGCACTGCCAATGGTTATTATTTGAAACATTTAAGAATACTAACCTTCCTCAACAACTACCGTTTTGCCCCGTAGCTTCATGATTTGCGGTACGGCAACCCACAAGAAGGCAATTATCAAAAATACTAATGAAATTGGATCTTTAACAAACATGGTGTAATCACCATTGTACAGGTTCATCGCTCTGCGCAGGTTGTTCTCAATCATTGGTCCTAAAATAAGGGATAAAACAACCGGTGCGATCGGGTAATCATTTTTGGCCAGGTAGTAAGCGGCAACACCACTGACAATCATTAAAAACAGGTTGAAAACACTACCTTGCACTGCATAAACCCCAAACACAGAGATAGCAACTATTCCGGGAATCAAATATTTGGGCGGTGTTTCAATTACTTTAGCAAAGACTTTAACTAACGGCAAGTTCAATACTAAGAGCATAAAATTGCCTACCAGCATACTGGCAATCAAACCCCAGGCTACTTGCGGGTGGTCTTGGAACAGCAGCGGCCCAGGTGTAATATTAAACATGACTAATGCACCCATTAAGACAGCGGTGGTTCCTGTACCGGGTATTCCCAATGTCAACAAAGGAATCATGGCTCCGCCTGAGGCACCGTTATTACCGGCTTCCGGTGCTGCCACGCCTTCGATAGCACCTTTACCAAAGTTCGCTTTATTTTTGCTTATTTTTTTCTCAAAGGTGTAAACCATAAATGAAGATAAAGTAGCGCCGCAGCCAGGTATCAGACCTTGAAAGAATCCTAATAGAGATCCGCGCAGAATAGGCATGGCACTATCTTTCAGATCTTTTTTAGTTGGCATGATACTGCCGACTTTAATAGCCTCGCCTTCGATATAATCGTTGGTCAGGATTGTCTTAAAGACCTCGCCAAGAGCAAACATACCTACAGCCAGTGTCAAAAATTCGATACCACCATAAAGCTCGGAATAGTTAAAAGTCATCCGGGCAACTCCTGATATGGGATCAACACCAACAGTAGACAGGATTAAGCCAAAGGTGGTCATAATAAAAGCTTTGATTACAGATTTACCGGCCAGACTGCTCAAGGCGCAAAGCCCCAGAATCATCAAAGAGAATTGACCAGCCGGACTAAACTTTAACGCAAACTCGGCAAGCGGAACCGCCAAAAATATAAGTCCTACGCAGGCAATGATGCCGGCGACGAAGGAACCAATGGCACAGATAGCCAAAGCAGCGCCCGCCCGGCCTTGTTTAGCCATTTGATAGCCGTCTAAGGTTGTGCATACAGACGAGTTTTCCCCTGGGGTATTGATTAAGATGGCTGTTGTTGATCCACCATACATCGCGCCATAATAAACGCCAGCCAATAAGATTATGGATGCAGTAGCCGCTTGTTCCATCGGCAGGGAACTTGTAGCCATGGCAGCAACCGGGATAAGCAGGGCGACGCCGCTTATTGGGCCGATACCTGGCAGTACACCAACCAGCGTCCCAGCCAGACATCCAAAAAATGCAAACATAATGTTAAGAGGCTCCAGGGCTACGCTGAGCCCTTGGGCAAGATACTGTAATGATTCCATTCTGTCCCCTCCTTAAAACGGCAATGGCGGTAATACGCCAAGCGCAACTTCAACATAGAGATAATAGATCCCTCCCGCAAATGCGGCAGCAATGAGCGCTGATTTCAAATACTCGCCTTTTTCCATGGTTTGAAAACCAACCATCAGGAACAAAAAGGTAGAAATAACATAACCAAGGGGCTCAATTAACACTGCATAGAGAACCAATGAAACAAGAACAATTAAGAACTTCTTATACTCAAGCTTTTCTTGCTTAGCCGGCTTTTGATTTTTAATTGACACAAAAAGATTTGCCGCGCTTAGAATAATAAGAATTACCGACAGGAACGTTGGAAGCTCTTTGGGACCTATAGAACTGCCTGCGGTCGATATCTCTATGCTCCGGATATACATAAAAACTGCGACACCAATAACAAAAAAAGCAACACTCGCATAGCGATCAAATGTTTTAATCACAGTATTAGCCACATTCCTTTCTAAAAATGTGGAGAAGAGTAAAAGTAACCTCTTCTCCACATTTCATATACTATGGACACGTATCTTATTTTGCGGTAGCCATTCCTAGATCTTTGTAAATTTCGGTGTATATTGCTTGCTCTGATTTGATATAGTCATAGAAAGCTTTGCTATCTTTGAAATTTTCAACAAGTCCTTGTTTTTTCAGTTCCTCTTTCCATTCTGGAGACTTGGCTAACTCTGCCATCTTTTCTCCCCAGTATTTCTTAGCAGGTTCCGGTACATCTTTGCCAAGGAAAATGCCGCGCCAGTTAGCAGTAACTACATCATAGCCCTGTTCTTTATAGGTCGGGATATTTTTCATGATCTCGTCATCAGCCATTCTTGATGGCGAAGAAACGCCTAATACCCGTACCTTGCCAGCCTGGAGATACTGCTTAATGGAAGATACATCAGAAGTCATTGCGTCACCATGGCCGCCTAAGAGAGCAGTTAACGCTTCACCACCGCCATCGTACGGATTATATTTTAAGGCTTTAATGTCAACACCGGCTTTACGTGCTACCTGGATCATGTTAAGAAAATCCCAGGTTCCCGGAGCGCCGCCGCCCATAAAGGTTACGCTTGCCGGATTGGCTTTAGCCGCATCCATAAGGTCTTTTAATGTTTGGTACTTGGATTCTGCTCTAACGGCAATAACGCCATAATCTCCCTGCATCATTGCTAAAGGATAGATATCGTCAGGACCAATCGGGCTGTTACCGTCTTTTTTAATATAGTTTAAAATAAAAGGAGTTGAAGCCACCAATAATTTATGATCATCTTTGGAACTCTGGGTAGCAAAAGCAACAGTTGCTGTAACTTGTCCGCCGCCCGGTTTGTTCTCAACCATCATTGGCTGAGTAACAAGCTTTTTACTGTCAAAGATTTTGGAAACAGTTCTAGCCAGCATATCCAGGCCACCGCCAGCACCTGAAGCTGCCATAAACGTTACCTGTTTCTGCGGAGCCCAACCCTTCTTATCAGCAGCAGCTTCCTTCTTAGCACCACACCCGGCAATACCTACTGCCATCGTGACGGCCAGACAAATCGATAATAATTTAGTTTTCTTAGAAATCATTATTATTGCTCCCCCTTTTAATAAGTTCTGCTATCAAAAACGTTAAACGATTTTATAGGCAAATATCCCCTCCAACTCGTTCTGTTTTTTCTAAATCTTCTTATTTACATGATTATTTCACATTAGAAGCAAAAATCCCTCTTTTCTGACAATACCTTTTTCTTATTGGCAGTAATCAGAAAAACTTATATCTAAATTAACGGGAGCGTTCTTTTATCCAGTTTAAGCGTCCGCCTTTTTTAATGATCTCTATTTCTTCCTCTGTTAATAGATTCATAACCGGAATTTCTACATTCCTGGTTTTATTTTTTAGACTGGCTGGTAGCTGGGCCTTGATGGTTTTAATATCAAGCTCCAGCTGATCACCTTGTTCCACCTTGTCATAGTCCTGTTCGTTCACAAAAATCAGCGGCAATATGCCAAAGTTAACAAGATTAGCTACATGAATTCTGGCAAAGCTTTTGGCTATTACTCCTTTTATCCCCAGATAACGCGGCGCAAGCGCAGCCTGTTCCCGGCTTGAACCTTGTCCATAATTGCCGCCGGCAACAATAAAACCACCGCCAATTTCTTGGGAACGCTTGGCAAAACCTGTATCCACAACATGGAAAACATATTGGGATATTTCCGGAATATTATTGCGCATCGGCAAAAAATTGGCACCAGCTGGGACGATATGGTCGGTTGTTACATCTTCGCCCAATTTAATGACAGTCTCACCGGCAACTATACCCTGCTGCGGCTCAAGCAGCGGAAGCGGTTGGATATTCGGACCGCGGCGGATTGTAATATCAGCACCATTCACCGGCGGATATACAAACATGTTATCTTCAATTAAGAATTTTTCCGGCATTACAAACTTTGATGGTACCTTGTCTAGCTTTCGAGGATCTGTGATCACCCCGTTAAGGGCTGCCGCAACCGCGGTTTCCGGCGCTACCAGATAGACATTACCTGTCGGATGTCCACAGCGCCCCAAGAAATTACGAGTAGTCGTACGCAGAGAAACTCCGTTTGTGGGCGGCGCAAACCCTGAGCCGTTACAAGCCCCACAGCCAGATTCCAAAATACGAACCCCTGACTTGATAATCTCTGTAAGGGCTCCCCGGCTAATACTTTCCAGATAAACCTGCTTGCTGCCAATGTATAACCCGGCATCCACGTTGGGATGAACCACTTTCCCTTTAAGCAACTCAGCAATCTCCAAAATATCTTGCAGGGATGAGTTGGCACAACTGCCAATAACAACTTGATCAACCGGTTTTCCTGCGACTTCCGAGATTGGCACTACATTATCCGGCTGATGTGGCAGGGCAATTAACGGCTCTAGCAGTGACAAATCAATATCGATTACCTCATCATAAACAGCATCTTCATCGGCAGTGATCGGCACCCACTCACTTTCCCGCCCCTGGGCGCGCAGCCACTGTTTGGTAACAGCATCACTAGGGAACAAGGAACTGGTAGCCCCTGTTTCTGTACCCATATTGGTTATAATCGAACGTTCAGCAACAGTTAAGTCTTCAATACCACTGCCGCTATATTCGTATACTTTGCCGACGCCGCCCTTCACAGATACTCTGCGCAATAACTCTAATACCACGTTTTTAACGCTAACCAGCGGTGGCAGTTGTCCTGTCAAGTTTACTTTTACAACCTTGGGCATTTTTAGCGTAAAGGGTTCTCCAGCCATCGCCATGGCAACATCAAGTCCGCCGGCGCCAAGTCCCAGCATCCCAACACCACCTGCTGCCGGAGTATGCGAATCACTACCAATAAGCGTTTTCCCCGGGATGTCAAACCTTTCCAAATGTACTTGATGGCAAATTCCATTTCCGGGACGCGATACGACAATTCCATGCTTAGCGGCAATATCCAGCAAGAAGCGATGATCATCAGGATTTCGAAAATCCGCCTGAATCATATTGTGGTCAATATAACTAACAGACAACTCGGTTTTTACTTTCGCAAGACCCAATGCCTCAAATTCCAAATATGCCATTACCCCGTTAACATCATGAGTTAAGGTCTGATCAATTTTTACACTTATCGGTTCGCCACACTGCATTGTTCCACTGACCAAATGCGCAGAAATGATTTTTTTCGTTATTGTTAACCCCATACTATGCACCTCTTTTGTTTAATGAAAATGGCTAATTACCAGTGTAGTAATTTCGTCTGGCATAACCCCTATGTTCTGCAGATGCTTGCGCACGGTAGCCCGCACATTGGGGACACCGGTATCAAATAGGATTTTGTGCTTCCCAACTTCCACGTAGGTGACAGAACTCCAAGCCAAAGAGCCACTCAAACGCTTACCGGGAAATCCCTGTACAATCATTTCAATTCTCATATTACAAGTTCAATGCCACCAGCGGAAAACCAAGCGCCGGCCCCGCTTCGGCTCCCGAGCGAGCCAAAGCGGTTGCCAGGCCTCGTTCCTGAATTGTGAACCACTGGCGAACAACCTTGCTGTTGGATGGCATGGTAGAAGCCTCGCCTGCTCCCAAAGCTAATCTGGCTGCAATCATCGAAACAAAACCGGTTGCTAGTCCAGTACCCATGGCTGCCAGAGAATACAGCGAAACCGCATAGGTATTGAGTTTTTTGGCTCCCAGCTTATCTGTCAGCCAGCCCATCGGCACAGGCGCCACGGCTAAGACCATAAAAATGCTGACATAACAATGCCCATTGTTGCCGGATCCCAGCCGAATTCTTTGGCTACAGCCGGAGGCGCCACCGACTACTTACACGGTCAACATAATTGATTAATGACGCTAAAAAGAGAAGTATCATAACAAAAAATCATTTACTTTTCCACATCGATGCATACGCAGTATTATCAACTTTTTTTGCCGGGGAAACAGGTTCCGTTTTATCAACAGAGAAACTCATAATGTCATTCTCCTTACATAAATATTAATTTCAAAATAGTAAGTTTTTTGTTAACGCACACGGCATTGCATTTACTAACTATACCTTTATATAGGAGGATTTTTGCGAAATAAAAACCCCACTAATCACTAAAAATGGTAATCCCCCTTTCTCTTCCTAAATTCTTCAACCGCTCGTTTGAGCCAGCAAATTATTTCTCATTAAACTTAATTAGCAAGTATCATGCCAGTCTTACAGAATATTGTTGCAAATTTGCAAACCCCAATGTTGTATGGGCTGGCGACTTATTTTCCGCCTGCAGTCTACCTTCTCCGCCTACCTATGTTGCATGATATATTGATCTTACTTGTCCCAATCACTCGTTGTTGCATTAACAATAATATTTTGCAACAGATTTATCTCTAAATGTTGCTATCCACGACTGCATGTTTCTGCTATATATATACAAAAGAAGAGTTGCCGCCCTTCACGGACTACAACTCTTCTTGTCTTGTCTATTTTATTTTTAAGTATTTTTTTCTGGCAAGCCCTAGCTATTTAGCTTCTACCATAAAACTATATAGTTTTTTAACAAGCCTTTATTCTACATAACAAGCAACAATTTCGCCATAATACATGGTGTGATAGTCACTATCCTGCTCATAGTCAGCTCCCTAATTAAATACTTATACCAACCTTACTATTTTGCCAATACTTCAAGGATTGCTTTTGAGAAACTATCGCTGGATTGTGGATTTTGGCCGGTAATTAGATTGCCGTCAACGATAACATAGTCCGCCCAAGGCGTTGCCGATACAAATTCAGCTCCAAGTTCTCTTACTTTTGTTTCCAAAGCAAAGGGAACCTTTTTCTCTAAGCCGGCAATTCTCTCTTCTTCATTTGTAAATCCAGTCATTTTTCTCCCCGCAACCAACGGTTTCCCTTCAGCAGTTGTTGCGCTCACTAAACCGGCAGAGCCATGACATACGGCACCAATAATCCGCTTCTGCGAGTCAAAATACTTCAAAATGTCAGCAAGAACTGGATCGCTTGCCAAGTCAAATAAAGGTCCATGGCCGCCAGGCAATACCACCGCAGCATACTCTTGATAATCCACTTGGGAAAGCTTCACCGTATACTGCAGAGTTTTCGTAGCATCACTCCATTCGGCCGGAACTCCGTTTCTTATACTTTCTGGATCAATTGGGGCATTCCCGCCTAATGGGCTTGCCACAGTCACTTCATAGCCAGCAGTCTGGAAGTTAAGATAAGGTACAGCAAATTCTTCCATCCAAAGTCCGGTTTTATGATCTGCGTCAAAATTATCCCTGTTGGTAACAACCATTAAAATCTTTTGCGAATGCTGCATAGCATTTCCCTCCTTACCATTATTGGCAAATCCAATATTCATACCAACTACCATAAGCAATACTAATAACAGACTAAGTCTTTTCATCGGTAACAAAATCCTTCCAGTGACCAAATCGTGTTGCAATCAATATTTCTCGTAGTGAATTCTGCCTGCATCAAATCTGTCCTTAAAGACATTACCGGAAGAATATCCAAGTGCCAGCATGGCAAAGCCTTTTACACCCTGAGGCAACTGGAACAGATCCTTAACATAAGCCATTCTGTCTTCTTCAGGTGCAACCCCCATCCAGACTGCTCCCAAACCGAATTCTACTGCAGCAAGCAAAATATTTTGCGTTGCCGCTGCCAGGTCTTGCTGCCAATATTGTGGAAACAACAAGCCTTCTTCCTTTGCCAGGACAATAATGGCAAGTGTAGCGTTTTTCATCGGTGTTGCATAGGTATGGGCATTTGATAACTTTTGCAAGGTTTCCGGATTTTCAACAACCAAGAACTCCCACGGCTGTTGGTTGGCTGCTGACGGCGCTTGCATCGCAGCTCGTAATAGTTTTTCGATGGTTTCTTTTTCGATAGGCCGCTTATCATACTGCCTGACGCTTCTTCTTAGTTGTATTCCCTCATACACATTCATGGGCAATCTCTCCTTATTTTTTTTCGGACAGTAATGTCCCACCAACCCCAATATTGTCAATATCATTTTCTTTCACAAGAACAATATAGGCCTGTTCAGGGATATTCATAATACTACTCGCAGATTTAGTTAATGATGCTACCAAATCATGTTTTTGATCTTTGCTTAATTTCGCCGCTTCAATTGTAATTACTGGCATTTGCTTCACTCCTCCATCATTTTATTGATTTTAATAACTTGTTTTTTGTCAAAATTAATTGGTTTGTATTAGGTATACCCCGGCAATCAGCAGGGCTACGCCCATAAGCCTAAGTGGACTGATAATATGAATAGCACTGCCTAAGAGACCAAAATGGTCAAAAATTACAGCCAGCAAAATTTGTCCGGCGACAACTAAACTAAACATATTTGCAAACCCGATTTTGGGTGAACAAAAAATGGCTGTAAAAATGTAAAAGGCCCCAAGTAATCCTCCTAGCCACATCCAAAAATCTGTTTGAGCAAGAGCATTTAGTGGCGGCACAGACTGTATTCCACAATAAACAGCTACAACATAGGCAATAGCCAGGCCAACAGTCCCTACAAGAAAACTAACAAATGAAGTCAGTACCGGACTTCCTAAATTAGCCAGTAATTTACCATTAATCCCTACTTGCGTTGTTAATGCTGCTCCAGAAATTAATGCGAGTAAATAGTAATACATGCTTCTCTCCTATCTCTCGAATATATAATTCGATATCACTATATCCTAATAATAGGCAGTAATACCCTAAATAACAAGTAGGTACTTTGAAGTGGTATAGTATATATTTACATACTAATACTTTTTCCCAGTTCTTTCGCTCTCTTTAGTCCGTCAGTTTTCAGCACATCGTCTTTAGCATGAAGCCCTGGCACAACAACAATACCACTGTCCTGCCAATTCATAAACTCGGCAATAAGCTGATACGACCTAACAATCCCCTCAAACTTGGCTGCATCATCCACACCGCCGCTGACCAGCAGCACACATTCCTTGATCTTCAATGTCTTTTGGGAAATTAAATAAGCATAAAACTTGTCAATTGCCGCTTTTAACTGTGTTGGGAACGAGAACCAGTACATGGGCGTTGCCAACACAACCATATCGGCTTGCTCTATAAGCGGAGCCAATTCATTAAAATCGTCAGGCACAGAACAAGCAGTTCCTTTTTTGAAACAAGTCTGACAGTCAATACAGCCCTTAATTTTTTTATCGGCGGTTGTATATAGTACAGTTGTGTGTCCTGCTTGCCGGGCTCCAGCAATAAACGCTTCTGCTAATTTATCGGTATTACCGCCTTTTCTAGGGCTGCCAGTTAAAACAAGTATATTTTTCGACATATATAGATTCCTCCCTTACTTGTGTACTTAG
>JAGGAB010000047.1 GCA_017889705.1 Bacillota bacterium
AGAAGACATAGTGCCTTGGGGGGCATTTCGCCGCTATGCTACGAGATTAGAAGAAACTCGCCATTTAATCTGTCCGCGTAGGCCAATATGGTTCACAGTCTAGTATGCAGTATAGGTTTACTGTTTTTATTTATCAACCAATTCTACAGAGGAATTGATTGGGGACAACTCTTTATAGGCGGTTTTGTTATTGTTGCTATCTGGACTGATTGTGAACGCTGGTTTCGCTACAAGTTTAGACGAAAAAAACACGTCTAAGCTGCATAGGACGAAAAAAGTATGGTATGCTGGTAACGGATAGGTAAAGAAAGTTAGCCTTCCAAAATGCGTTTGAGGAGGCATTAATGGATATTCAATTATTCCGGACTTTTCTTTTGGTAGCCGAACTAAAAAACATTACGCAAGCAGCTGAACAGTTAAATTTCACTCAACCGGCAGTCACTGCGCAGATTCGGATGTTAGAAGAACAATATGGGGTTTCCTTATTCGAAAGGATTGGGAAAAAACTTTATATTACTGACGCCGGGCGTGAACTAATCACACATGCGGAAAAATTGCTTGCTGTTTTTTACGATCTTAATACGGTAATGGAGAGTTTTTCTGATAACGACATACCTATAAAATTAGGAGCATCTACTTCAGCTGCCAGCTACTTCCTTTCACCAGCGCTATTAGAGTTTCAAAATCAAGGCATAAAAGGCTCTGTTATTGTTGATATCTGCCCCAATCTTCCCACAACTATAAAAGGGCTTTTAGATAATAATTTTGATATCGCTCTTGTTCATGACAAAATTAATAGCAGCCAAATCATACAATTCGACTTATCACACGAAAAGTTAGTATGGGTAGTTAAGCGTGAATTGTTTGCTATGAATCAGGATAAGCAAGACATTAGCCATTATCCTTTCGTAAATTTTAGGCCAGGCTGTGTGTACCGAAGTATCTTCGAAGAAACATTAAAAGAAAGAGCTATTCATGGTACTATCGAATATAGTGATGCCGAAGCTATTAAACGAGCCGTATTGGATGGCGTTGGTGCAAGTATCCTGCCGTACGTTCTGGTAGAGTCATACTTAAGTGACGGTACACTAGTTGAATTAAATAATGCACCACAACTTACATTTGTAATGTCTGTTGCCTTTCATAAAAATAAGGTGTTAACTCCGGCCATGAGAAAGCTCCTTATGATTTTTGCGGAGCACGGAAACATCCAAAGTAGTCTTGGTGAGTATATCAAGGCCATTAAATAAAAGTTTGTTATGACTATGATAAGTACCCTTAATTTCCATCCGGCTTATTATCGGGTTATGCTAGTAGCAGAGATAACTCGTTGAAGGAGGGAAATAGGATGGAAATGCTCGCATTTTACATCATTGCCATTTTTTTGCACAAGTACGGGAATCTAACACCAGATGATTATTAACACCGGTACTAGATATCACTAAGACTTTTTTACTCTAAGGAGATGGAGAATATTTATAATGCAAGTTACCTTCTGCTGGTATTAGCTGCCACCATTTGGGGCGCTCAGCCGGTAGTGGTAAAACCACTGCTGCAAGAAATGTCACCAATAGTGATAACCTTAACACGTTATGTAGGGGTTAGCGCGATATTACTGATTATTTTATTTATCAAGGAAAAAAGAATTCTTCCACCCGTGCGGTGTATTGTCACGCTGTCCTTAATGGGCACTGCAGGCATTGCCCTTAATAACACGCTGCAGTTTGCCGGATTGCAATCTTCTACTGTTATTAACTGCACCTTAGTATCGGCGACAACTCCGGTAATAACCGCTATACTTGCGTCTGTTTTTTTGAAGGAGCAGTTGCAAGCAGTTCAGTGGGGCGGAATCATCATCTCCGTGTCAGGTGTGCTGTTTTTAGTAACCCATGGTTCTGTGGAGGCGATCAGCAATTTTTCGTTTAATCATGGTGATATACTGTTTTTTGCTAGTCAAGTTTGCTGGGCTATATATTCATTATTAGGACGCAAAATCATGATGGAATTCTCGCCGCTGGCGGTTACGGCCTGGGCGGGAGCAGCCGGTACTATTCTAATGTGTATTGTTGCCTTATGGGATGGAACGACTGCTGCAGCAGACATAACTACCACTGGGATGTTATCAATGTCCTACCTGATTTTTGGCGGCGGCGTTCTGGCCATGACGTGGTGGAACTGCGGAGTTAAAGTGGTGGGGCCAAGTCGGGCAGCTGTTTTTACCAACATAATGCCGGTGGTTGGGATGATATTGGCGGTACTGTTTTTAGGTGAGCAAATAGGGTGGAGAGAGATTGTTGGCGGTCTGTGGATTGTTACCGGGGTGTACCTGACAACCAACCCCCAACTGTCGGGGCAGCAGAAGGAAGCTAACAGTTATAGTTAATACCGCGTTCAATGCTGTGCTTGCAGTTAAAACCGTAAAGGTATTATTGGCAGTAAATCAAACAAAGTCAAGACCACTGTTTTCAGTGGTCTTGACTTTGTTTGGTAAATCTACAGCTTCCACCGGCAGCCGAGGTTAATGCCCCACGGCATCTCCGTCTTATTCCCCCACGCGCGCTCCACGTCGAGGTATAACTGGTTTTTCGACGTATCGACCATCAGGCCTGCGCCAACCACCAGCCGCCCGCCTTTCAGGCTGGAGTCGAACGCCACTCCGTCCACCGTCGTCCGGCTTTCGCCGGCCAGCTCATGCACCCAGGCCAGCTTGCCGTACGTCTGGCGAGTGCTTCCCGTCGCAGTCGCCGTCTTGTGGCCGAATACCGCGCCAACCCTTAGCTGCAGCGACGTTTCGGCCTGCGCGTTCACCGCCAGACTATCGGTTGTCGTATAGCGCTTCCCACGCGTCCATAGCGCCGCCAGCTCGGCCTGCGGCTCAAAAAACGTCCCGTCGGCTTTTTCGAACCGTTTGCCCGTCTCTACCGATAGGCCGAAGCCCGGCGTGTTGTACTCGGCGCTGTCTCTGCCGCCGCCCAGAAGCGGCACGTCAAAGTGGTGGCGAAACCAGTTCTGTTTTGCCACGATGTCCCAGTATGTGCCGTCATCCTTTAGCCAGCTTGTGTAGCCACCGACATACAGGCTGTTTGAGTCGCCGTGTCCGCCCATCTCGAAGGACCGGTTGGCCCAGCCTGACCCAGCCACCCAACCGGTATGGCGGGTACCGCCGGTGTACTTGCGAGGAGAGTCGCTGCCTATTTCAATGCCGTACACGTGTTGCTCAAATCTCTGATCGCCCCCGGGCTTCACGTTGTATTTGCTCGCGTACGTCCGCGCCCACAGGCCGTCGCCGCTTGCCGTACCGGCACGCAGGTCGCCCAGGCGCTTTCTGATCTCGTTCACCTCTCCGTACCACATCGTGCTGCTGCTCAGCGACGTGCCGATGCTTGCATTCGCTGGTGTCGATGGGCCAAATGTGTTGTACAGGTAATAGTCATTCTCGCTGCCAACTACCAGGCTATTGTAGGCCGAAGACAACGATGTTCCCTTGGCCACGCCGTAGCGGTAAGGGCCGACATCGCTGCCGCCGTTAAAGGTTACGGTGTTCGGCAGCGCATCATTTATATCCACCAGTTGGACTACTCGGTACAGGTCAGTTGGATAGCCGCCGACCACCTTGACTTCGAATCTATGGCTGCCACTTGCTACGCCATGGATGATAACACGATCGCTTACGGTGTCGTCGTTAATGTTCATACTCGTACGGAATGTACCGCCAGTGCCTGCGAGGTCAGCGGAAATGAGGAGCTGGTTCGGCCCCGGCCCTGGCCTGGACAAAACGACCATTCCGCCGTTAAGTATCAGTTTGTTGAGGGTGGAGGGGTATGGTGATGTCCATACAGCGTTGTCGTTTAGTTCCATATTGATTGTACCGGAGCCACCTGTCATGCCGGTCAAGTGGCTTGATCCGTAGGCCGCGATGTTGATCGAGCCGCCAACGGTCCCCGCGAGGCCGCCGTTGCCGTAAAGGTTTTGCCCGTTTACTTTCACATTTAGCGTTCCGCCATTTGCGAAAAGAGCGAAACTTCCTGCGCCTGCCGCATTGATAGCAGTATTTGTAAGAGTGATAACGCTGCCGGCGCCATCGGCGGCAGCGCCGTGGCTGCTCATCCCGTCTGTTGTTATGCTGCCTCCGGTCATAGAGATTCTGCCGCCGGTATCGGCGTGCAGACCGTAATTGAGCCCGATTCCGCCGGTGGTATGCACGGCAACATTATTCAGCGTGATGACACCAGTATCAAGTGCTTCCACTCCGAAAGTGAGCGGCGCAATACCGGCGTTGAGGGTGATCGAGCCGCCGTTCATCGTCGCGTAGACCCCGTTTGATACAATAAGGGGTGTCTCGTCGTTTGTCACGATGCTGTCTGTGATTGTATATGGTCCGCCAGAAAAGTAATTCAATTGGTAGGTGATGGCGGCGCTGGCCGTCGCGGCCGGGATGGTCAGGAACAGGGTGGCGGCCAGAGCGGCGGTCAGCCGCTTTCTCCGCTGGTCTTTTCTGAGGTTTTTTAGCATGCAATTCCCCTCCAGTCGAAGTTCAACTACCCATGTAAAATTTATAGTTTCTTTCGACATTCTCCGATATTTTCCTTTAATGAAAATAAATGGACATGCGCGATTTTTGGAAATTAATATAAAAAGCATGGAGACAGGTTGCTTGCCTTAGAGTCATTCAATTCAATGATTGTATGAAAAATAAATATAGAAAAGACAAAGTTCCTGTGAAATGGTTTAACAATTTGCAGGAACTTTGTCTTTATATAGTTTTAGAAGATGCCTTTGAGGCGCTAGATAATGTTAATATGACGCATACTATGCTCAAGGAGTGAAGTATATGCGCTTTGTACCTAAACGAGCTTTTTTTGAGCCGCAGGCGTTAGAATTTCCGCTTGGCAAAAAGATCTATGATAACTTGAGGGATTTGTCAGTGCCTATAGAGTTAACCGGTTCGCATAATCGTGTTACCGGTATCCCGGGGAAAAACCAGCAGCAGTCATTTAGTGAAGCCAAGAATACGCTTGTTGTCGGTGTGCGTCGAAGCACTAAATTTTCAACATGCAAGCCATCGGCCCATTACCAACTGCCGTTAAATACCAGTTGTCCCGGGATGTGTGAATACTGCTATTTGGCCACAACACTAGGCAAAAAGCCATATTTGCGTGTATATGTTAACAATGAGGAAATATTGGAACAGGCCGACAAATATATAGCCGAACGCGCGCCGGAGGTGACCATTTTTGAAGGTGCTGCTACTTCTGATCCTATTCCTACAGAATACTTGACAGGAGTGTTGCGGCAAGCAATTGAATTTTTTGCCGAGCGAACATTGGGGCGTTTTCGGTTTGTCACGAAGTATACGGATGTTGATTCTCTTTTGAATGTCAGGCATAATGGTCGGACACGGTTTCGTTTCAGTCTTAACGCCCCAACTGTGATACGAAAATATGAACATTTGACACCATCGGCGGCGGAACGAGTGACAGCAGCGGTCAAAGTCGCTGCTGCTGGTTATCCACTGGGGTTCATTATTGCTCCTATTTTTCAATTTGAGGGGTGGGAGGAAGAATATGACTGGTTGTTTCAATCCCTGAATGACCAGTTGCCCCAGGAAGCCCGCAGGGATATTACTTTTGAATTTATCAGTCATCGCTTTACCAAGCGGGCAAAAAGTCAGATACTGGATCTGTTTCCACAAACCACTCTCCCCATGGACGAAGAAGCGCGACGATTTAAATATGGCCAATTTGGCTATGGCAAATATCTTTATCAAGAGAATACCATAATGGCGTTAAAGGAATATATGTTTGAAAAGGCAAAAAGGTACTTTCCAGAGGCTAAAGTGGATTATTTTGTATAATTGCTTAGGAACACATTTTTTATTTAAGATTATCCTGGCCCTTGGAGGTAGGGAAATTTTTTTGTTAGGGTGACGACACCTTATAATACTTTTATGTTAAATAATTATAATAAGCACAGGAAGGATTTTGCGGAAAAGCATGGAAGTATAAAAGATCTTTGCATACTTTGCTTAAAAGAAACTTATTTGTCCCTGGATAATTCCGACTACAATTCAGGCGGCGTTAAAACGCCGTCTGAATTAAGTCTCCACTTATCTAAATTTTGAAAGGTTTATGATAATAATAAGGACGATAGCTTTGTCTGCAATATTTACAGTAAGCTCAGGAGGTATTTTATGTTAAATCAAACTGTTTTGGCGCTTGGGAAAAAGCGCTCGACAATTCGGGAAATCTTTGAATTCGGTAATCAGCGTGCCAAGATTGTTGGACGGGAAAATATCTTTGATTTTTCAATCGGCAATCCCAATGTGCCGGCACCGGAGTCAGTACAAGATGCAATTCGCGACATCATTACTACAAAACATCCATCCGCTATTCACGGTTATACTTCGGCGCAGGGTACGGAAGACTGTCGTGCTGCAATTGCCGAGTCTTTGAATGCCCGGTTTGGTACTGACTACTCGGCAAAAAATCTGTATATGACACTTGGTGCAGCTGCATCTATTTCGATTTGCTTTACAGCGCTAACCGCTGCGCCTCAGGATGAGTTTATTGTTTTTGCGCCGTTTTTCCCGGAATATCAGGTGTTTATCGAGCATGGTGCCGGTGCTAAATGTGTAATTATCCCGGCTCAGGTCGAAGATTTTCAGATTAACTTTGCAGAATTTGAAAAAAAATTAAATCCGCATACCAAGGGAATTATTATTAATTCTCCCAACAATCCTTCCGGCGTAGTTTATTCAGACGAGACCATTAACCGCCTGACTGCGTTGCTTAGCGCAAAATCAGAAGAATATGGTCACCCGATTTATCTGATTTCTGATGAACCTTATCGTGAAATCATTTATGATGGAATTACGGCTCCGTTTATTGCACCAAGCTACAAGAACACGCTGGTTTGTTATTCATATTCCAAATCGTTATCTCTTCCAGGGGAACGTATTGGTTATGTGCTCGTGCCTAATACCGTAGATAATTTTGAAGATGTATATGCTGCTGTCTGCGGCGCTGGTCGTGTACTGGGATATGTTTGCGCGCCGTCACTATTCCAACAAGTGATTACCCGTTGTGCCGCAGATGTAGCCGATATTTCCATTTACGAAAAAAATAGAAATATTTTATTTGAAGGTCTGACTTCTATGGGTTACAGTTGTGTAAAGCCAGAAGGCGCATTCTATCTGTTCCCCAAAACACTGGAAGAAGATGATTTCGCATTCTGCGAACGCGCTAAAAAGTATGATCTGCTACTTGTACCCGGTAGCGATTTCGGCGCTCCTGGCCATTTCCGCATTTCTTATTGTGTACAAACCGAGACTGTGCAGCGTGCCCTGCCTTTGTTTGAGAAGTTAGCCAAGGAGTATGGACTGTAGGACAAGTGTTTTTATAACTTTAGCATGTTGAGAGTGGAACTGACATTGCTATAAATCAAAAGGCATCTCCAAAATTGAGAGATGCCTTTTTGTCTTACTTGGAGGTTTTTTCTTCTGTTGGTAGATCGGAATTACAATATGGACATTTTTTTAATTTAATTCCTCTGATTGATGTAATCTGTTTTTTGCAATTTGGGCATTCGTTTTTTTTACCTGACATTGGTCTACCACTACCACAGCACATTAATAATCACCTCTTTTCTTTGGTGGAAAAAAAGAAAAAGTCTCAGCCTTGTCCCAAAATGGGAAAAATTCTAAAAAAAATCAACTGTTTGGGAGAAAGTAACTACAACATATATGGGGTATTAGTTTTTATATCACAAGATACTGTGTTTTGGCTTTGGCATGTTTCATGCATATTTTTAAAGATTATAATAACGAAAATAACAAACCAGGAGGATATGTAATTGAAAAACGCAATTATTATATTTGCGAAGGTGCCAAAAGTTGGAGAAAATAAAACTAGGCTTACAACAGAGCGCGGTGGTATTTTTACAACTGAAGAAGCAACACAATTTTATGAGGCTTCTTTATTAGATGTGATTGCAAGCTGCATTGCTGCAAATTGTTGTGATGTATATATTTGTATAAACAGAAACGGTGATACGAATTATTTAAACGCAATAATTGAAGCAGAATTCGGCAAGAATGCGGTAAAAGAAATTTTTGCCGATAAAGGGCAATCGTTTGATCAAGGAATGCAATATGCAGTCGATTATCTGTTTAAGTACGGAACTGATCAAAGGTTAGCAGATGGTGTATTTATCGTCGGTGGAGATACGCCAACACTTCAACCTTCTACACTTCGTAATGCAATAAAGAGACTTGAGTTAATAGCAGCCAGTGAAAAAGCTTTTCAGTGTGCAAAACAAACCAAAATAATAAATCCAACTATTGGTGCAGGAATAATAGAGTCTGTTGATCAAGAAGGGGGATTTAATCTAATTGGATATACTTATACTACGCCTTTTTCCTTTAAAGAAGTTTTTTATAATGTAGATGGTGTAACTGCTTTAGATATGATCGCGCGAAAAGCATTGGCAAGTGATATCCCAATAAACTTGATTGAAATGATTCCGGATATTGATTTGCCTACAGATTTGGCCAGTTTGCTGCCGGTACTAAATACTTTACAGGTTGTAGGAAAATATGATTCTGATGTTAAGTTACCGAAGCGAACGATGAAATTTTTGGAAGAGATGGGGTTACAAACATTTGCGCCGGTAACCGCGATTATTGATTAGTTAAGGGATTCAAAATGATACGTATTTTATTAGTTTGTTTCACTTTGCGACATATAAACGCCGATTTATACATGTATATAATTAACAAGCAATATTTGTGCCAATTTTTTATAGAAGAAAGGTACAAACTCCTGACTGTCGTAATTGCAATTAGAATGGGATTGGCAAATCTACCCCAGTTCATATAAACTGTAGTAGAGGTGTAAAGTGTGAAAGAAAATATAAATTTGGACTTCACTGGATTAGTATCGGAGTTGCTTTATCCGGCAGGGCAGGAAGCAAAGGCCAATAAAATTATTAAAGTGGGCAACATTATCGGTCGACTGGACCCGCTTACAGAATTTCAACAAAAAATAATAGTTGGGGTAATTTCTTTAGTTCATAAGCGGATAGATGGCACCCCGCCTGCCAGTAATGAAACTTATGTAATGGAATTAAATGAGATATTGAAGAGTTGCGACGTTGAACAAGCAGAACTTAGTAGTTATTTGATTAATGAAATCGAAAAGTTGGTCAAAAAGGGAATTTGGCTATATGAAGAGGCCACTCAGAAACTAACACGAACTCACTGGTTTCAATCAATAGAAATTAGTAATCGAAAAGTTGTTTTTCAATTTGCGGAAAAAATAGTTCCTATAGTCACCGAATTTACGTTACTAGATACAGAATTACAAATAGTTAAGGGATTACGATATAAAGGTAAACATACTGGGACAGTTTTTGAGATGATTTGGAAGTGGAGAAATCAAGGCATAATTGAGTATTCTATTCCTGAGATTATGAAACAACTGTCACTGGAACACACAAGATATTCTTATGGTCAGTTAAGGCTGCGGGTTATAGAACCATCTATCGAAGAAATTTATGCCTGGGATGATTCAGTTTTTATAAGGTTCGGTCCGACCTTTGCGGGACGCCGGGTTGAAGGTGTTTGGTTTGAAGTGAAAGCTGGTGAAGAAGCTAGGAGAGTTAGACAACAATATCCGGACTTTAAATTTTCTTCTCCAGAGGACAAAATAAACGGTTAGATAAACAAAGTATCGATTGCAATTAAAAAAACACTTGCAATCGATACTTTGTTTGCTATATAATGGCATTAAAAATTGCGGCAATTATTTTGATAAAAAAAACAAAGAAGGGATAACGAATGAGAGAATTTGAGCAAGTGATGCTACAGAACTGCCAAGTATTAGAGAAGGGACAAATCAAATGCTTGCAAATGAATCTTGGATATACTTGCAATCTAAGCTGTAAGCACTGTCATGTCGAAGCAGGTCCTAATCGGTGGGAACAGATGGATGTAACAGTAATGGATGACTGTTTGCAATTTATCACGCAGACGCGAGTAGCAACTGTTGATATTACTGGAGGAGCGCCAGAAATGAATCCTAATTTGCGTTATCTAATAAAAGCGCTGCGTAAATTGGAATTTGTTGAGAGTATACTAATTCGTAGTAATCTTGCCATTCTAGATGAGAATAAGTATGAGGATTTACCGGAGTTCTTTGCTGAAAATAATGTAGATATTATTGCATCATTACCATGTTACTTAGAGGAAAATGTTAATAGCCAGAGAGGTAAGGGCGTTTATAACAAAAATATCAGGATACTGCAAAAATTAAATAGTTTAGGGTATGGGGGCCAGGGGCCTAAATTGCACCTCGTATATAATCCGGGCGGCAACTTCTTGCCGGGGCCTCAGCAAGAGCTGGAGGTTGCATATAAGGAGAATTTGGGTAAAAGATTCGGTCTAAAGTTTAATAGTTTATTTACCATTACCAATATGCCGATTGGCCGTTTTAAGCAAGCGTTAGAGAAGCAAGGTCTGCTGGAGGGCTATATGAATTTACTTTCAGGGAAGTTTAACCCGGAAAATCTGGACAAAGTCATGTGCCGTAATTTGATAAATGTCGATTGGCAAGGAAGGGTTTACGATTGTGATTTTAACCATGTCTTGCAATTGCCGGCAGATACTGAAGCTAATTATATTGGTAAAATTACCGGTGAAGAGTTAATTGGAAGAACTATTAAACAAGGGAATCATTGCTTTGCTTGTGTAGCAGGGGCCGGCAGTAGCTGCCAGGGAAGCTTAAACAACAAAGCAGTTTAGAATCAAGTCTTGATTAAAATAGATAGATAGGGGCGATATTTATGAGTTATTTAGAAACGGCCCATGAATTATACAAAGAAGCGGCATTAACGCCGCAGGCCAGTCTCTGCTGTGTAACAAGCGGGTCACGACATTTGCCGGAATTGACAGTGCCGGATATTATGCACGAAATGAATTACGGTTGTGGGACAACAGTACATTACGGAGACCTAAAACCAACAGATACGATACTTTATGTCGGCGTAGGCGGGGGATTAGAGGCGCTACAGTTTTCCTATTTTACGCGTAGAATACATTCGGTTATTGGCGTTGACCGTGTGCCCGAAATGTTGGGTAAGGCTAAAGAAAACTTTGAATTAGCTGCCGATTTGAATACCTGGTTTCAGCCAGGTTATATTAAGCTGCTAGAAGGAGACGCACTAAGTCTGCCTGTAGAAAGCAACCTTGTTGATGTTGCCGCGCAGAATTGTCTTTTTAATATATTCAAGGATATTGACTTGGAAAAAGCATTAGCGGAAATGTATCGCGTACTAAAGCCTGGCGGCAGATTATATATGTCAGATCCGATCACAACAAAACCAATTCCGGAACAATTGTGTAAGGATGAACGGCTGCGGGCGATGTGCCTTTCCGGAGCATTAAGCTATCAAGAATACCTAGCTAAAATTATCAGTGCAGGTTTTGGTACGATCGAGATCCGCTCTCGTCGTCCTTACCGCATTTTGGATAAGGCTAGATATGGTGTAGGCGAGGACATCTTATTAGAGTCTGTTGAACTAATAGCATACAAAAATCCTGTTCAAGCTGATGGTGCTTGCATTTTTGCAGGGGAAACCGTACTTTATTTTGGCGAGGAAGATTTTTTTGATGATGGTAAAGGGCATCTAATTCAACGTGACATTCCGTTACCTATTTGTCAAAAGACTGCTCAAAATCTTCGGGCATTGAACCACAAAGACTTATTAGTGACTGAGCCGACGTATCACTACAGTGGCGGCGGATGCTGCTAATAAGTTTAGAGTGATTAAAATGTCTTAATTTGAGACAGAGAATATAATTATATTTAAAATAAAAATGTGCGATTATTCTGAGATCTTTGATGCATAGTTTTTTTATGAAGGAAGTAGTCTCAAAATGAGACTGCAGCGTAATAATTGTCCTTTTTTGATTCTTGACGCTCAGGTATATTAGTGTGATACTCATGGTAGTAAAGGGGTGTTGTAGATAATGGCTTTTACACTTAATGATGCTGCAATGTTATGGGATAAACTGAAACAGGGCGGTCAGACTCGCTCAGTAAGTAAATTGGCTATGGATTTGGAAAGCTACCAAACGCATGAAGAATTGCAAAATAAATTGCGGGAAATTTTCGAATTGGCAGATAGTGAATTCCCGGAAAAATCTCATGTCATACATGTAAGGACAACTCTTTTATCAGCGCTAAGCAGTATGGAGGCAGAAGCCGGCAGGGGCCAGGGATGCAGCAACTGCTAAGGGAACTCGGATAATTGCCGGCGTGATTCAAGGGGGCGCGTAGTTGTGTGTTGGTCCTGTAATCCGTATTGCGGAGGGTGCAAGCCGCCTAAAGAAAAACCAGTTAAATGCGGTGAATGCGGGCACTATACTTTTCCTGAACTTAAGTACTGCAAAAAATGCGGTGCAGCGTTAACGCCACCCAAGGAGCGGCCAACCGTAATGTGCTTATATATTGGAGCGATGTGTGCAAATCCTTGCAACAAACACAAAAAGCCTTCGCAGGATGGGCAGACAAAAACGTGCAAATGGCATACACCCTCTAAAAGTGAATCAGTTATTGAAACGACACTAGAGTAAAGGTTGCGGAGGTTACTATGGATTATCCTTCTTTTACAAGTTCAGGTTTTGGAGAAGAAACAATTATATTTTCAAAAGGCGAATATGTATTGCTTGACATGGTAAATAAAGGCAGCCGATGTCTTGGCAAGACCGCCGAAGAAGCAAAACAAAAGCTTAAGGAAATCAAAAAAGAGCATTTAGCATATCAAATACCAGGGTAAAAAGCTAATAGCATAATAGCTGAACATTATTTGAAGTATGAATTGCCGAATTATAAGAAAAATAAAATATTTTAAAACTGCTTTTTATAAAGGAAATAATTGCCTTGTGCAAGAAGTATTAAAAAGACGAATCCGAGTCTGCATTTCCCATGAGGAAGTGATGAGCTAGAGGTATGAAAAGCAATTTTTATGCCTGCCCAATTGTGCGAAGGAGAGTCTAGTAACCTAGACTGCTTTTTTTTTATTCGATGACTACCTAACGATCTAAGACTCCCTCTTCATCTCATTAACAACTTGTAATCCCTGTTCTTGACGGACAGGGAACAGGTTGTAAAATTCGAAATAAGTTCGCTATGAGTCTTCGGACCCCAAGGCTTACTTTATGCAAGAGAGAGTCTTAGATCGGGGCAGTATCCGGATAACTTCGACTAGAATTTAGGCGGTGCTAAAACGCCGTCTGAATTAAGTCTCCATTTATATTACTAGGACAAAAATTTGATGGAGGGGTTGTAAGTGGCGGTTACACATTACACGAATGGTAGTTCACCTTCACAAACGGAACAATCTACTCTTAAAAAGGAATTACTATTTCAAGAACGGTGGCAAGCTATTCTTAGGTGTAAGGAAGAGTTTTTACAAAATCAATTGGAGGATCCACTCCAACATCCTTTCATGGATCAGGAAGTTGCTGCTTCTTGGATTAGATCGCGTAATAGGGGAGTGAACCCTTATTCGGTTGCAACTGGAAGCCATTTAGACTTGCAAAAATTATCGGAAATTTTCGAAAAGAACCAAACACTTATAGAGATTACTAAATCATTGTCGCACTCTTTCAAAGAAATGATTCTTGCCTGCGGTTATATTTTTTATTTACTTGATAATAATGGCGTCATACTAATGCATGAGGGGAATTTTGAGAATTTTAGCACACTTCCTGAATACTATTCACGGACCGGAATTATTGCCAATGAAGATGCGGAAGGCACAACTGCTCATGAACTGTGTCTGCGGCTTAAACGCCCGGTACAGTTGTTGGGGCCGGAGCATTATTGTGTAGCTTTTCAAAATAGTATTGCCACAGCTGCACCAATAAAAGACGACAGTGGTGACATCAAGGCGGCTTTAGTGTTAGTGAGCCAACCCTTGCTTAACACTCCCGATGAGGATACCCTCAGACGGATGGGAATGTATAGTTTGGGTTTAGTAACGTCCTTGGCAACCGCTGTAGAGACTCAAGTTGAATTAAATAAAACAACAAAGAGTTTGGATAATGCAAAAAAAGCGGCAGAAATGGCTAATAAGGAACTGCAAGACACCAGGGATAAGCTCATAGCTGTTCACAGCACGCTAAATGCAACTTCCGCATTTATTGATGAGGGAATAATAATTGTCGACAAAGATGGCTTGATTATGCACATTAATCCGACCGGAATGCATATGCTGAAGTTAAGCCCGAAAGAAACACTTAACCGGAATATAAGTGAGTTTCTGGACCAGAATTCAAATGTAATGTCTGCGGCTAAAAAAGGTGAGAATTTTGCTCTTGAAGAAAAGCTATATGTTGGTGGCGATAGATGGTTGTATCATTTGTCTGTCCGGCCAGTAATAAATCAGGATACTGCGGAATTAGATTCAATTGTTTTGAAATTTAGTCCCTATGAAAAAAGTGCTGCCCAAAATAAAAAAATAAGTAACTCAGACGTGTATACTTTTGAAGATATTGTAAGCGAAAATAAGGACTTTATAAAAAGTTTGGCTTTGGCTCGACGATTTGCCAGTTCACCGGAGAATATTTTGATAATAGGGGAGAGTGGAACAGGAAAAGAGTTGTATGCGCAGGCTATTCACAATGTAAATCGGCCGCAAGGACCATTTATGGCAGTCAATTGTGCAGCCATGCCTAAGGAGTTAATCGGAAGCGAGTTGTTTGGTTATGAAGGTGGCAGTTTTACCGGAGCAGAACGGAGCGGGCGGCCTGGTAAAATTGAACTTGCCCATGGAGGTACACTTTTTCTTGATGAAATTGGTGATATGCCGCTAGAACTTCAAGCTGTATTACTCCGCGCACTGGAAGATAAACAAATAATGCGTGTAGGCGGCAGCCGGTATAAAAAAGTAGACTTTAGATTAGTTGCTGCCACAAACAAAAACCTTTATAAAATGGTAAAGGAAAACTTATTCCGTGAAGACCTTTATTTCCGGCTGTCGGTTTTAACCATTGATATACCCCCACTCAGAAATAGAGGTAATGATGTTTTAGTACTTAGTCAATTTTTTATTGAAAAGTATTGCCAAAAATATAGTTGGAAATCACCTAAAATAAGCGCTGCTGCCCAGAAAAAGATTAGTGAATATGGCTGGCCAGGTAATGTGCGGCAGCTGCAAAATGCGATGATATATGCAGTCAATACTACTCAAGATGGTCTAATTAAGCCTGAAAATTTACCGAATTATATTATTCTCGAAACTTGTCCGGTAAAACTCGATGATAGTGTCAATAATAAAGGAAACGTAGGCGAAATGCTATGTTTGGAAAACCTTGAAAAAGCTGCTATAGAGACCGCACTGGTTCATTCAAACAATTATGTCCCCCAAGCAGCTGAAATTCTGGGGATTAGCCGGTCAACGCTATATAGAAAACTTAAAGATTATAACATCGAATACTAATTTGAAATAGTGATTACCAAAAAAGTCCTTAATGCGGGGACTTTTCTTTTTTTGCCCTAACAGAAAGTATAACTTTCTGACAAACAGGATAAGAGCAACATCGGCTTGCGCTTTCGCCAAAGATCGGCGCAAGCCGTGTTTTCTTTAAAAATTTAGGCTTGAGTGTCACTAAAACTGATAACCGGGGTTAGTAATAGTCCTAAATTGATATTTTGCTCTCAAAAATAGATAGCAGAATTTTTGTTAATTTCTAAGAATATAAGGCAGTTTCGCCGATTGAAGTTTCCTAAAAATAGATTATCAGTTTGTTTCTAGGATTTCTAAAAAAAACACTGAAATCCTGGGAATATGCTGCTTTTTAGAGGTGAAAGGCGAATTGGCACGTTTGTTGCATAACAAAGTTTGGTAAAAAGGAGGTGATGTTATGTCAGAAAACAAACAAACCGAAGAAAAATCTCAACAGGCTGAGACTCCGAAAGAGCAAGCTGAAAAACCCAAAATCCCGGCATCAGCTCGTAAGCCAGGACAAAACTATTCCACTCCCAAATTTACAAAATAGTAGTAAATGACAGTAACCTAGCAAATAGGGTGCTGTGCAAAATCGTAGAGGTTAATTGCGATCGGGGATGCCGAAGATAGAAAGATGTTTGTTTCTGTGCCTGAGAGGCAGCTGTCTTTCTGATCGCAATTTACCTATACGCCATGTTTTCTTAGCTAAATTTACTTAGCGTATTATAGGGATTATACAAAAACGGTTTTTATTATGATCCTATAATGACATTATGTCGCAAAAGCGGATTGCTCGGTTGGTATAGGGGGGCGGCCGTATTATGTACGCGAAAGTAAAGCGGATTGTTCTCAAAAGGAGAATACGACAATTTATCTAGTAATAGAACAATCCAGCTAATTAGCTGCGTTTTGGAATATTTCGTAAATTGGCATGCTTTATGCACTACTAGTAACCGGACGACACAGGCAACCCATTTTCAACAGGCTATACTCGGTACAGCAAGTACAGGAGTAATGGTACACTCAGCCATGAAAATATTCTGGTACGCCAAACGTCTGGGGAGGTGTCTGGTAAAGCTGATAGTGGGATTGTTTCTAAAGCTAAGAAGTTTCTGAAAGGGTTGGTGAGGTAATGAAAAAAGAATGGATGGAAAAACACGCAGACGGTAGTTATACGGTTCGTACTTGTGGTTGGTCGCCTCCCGGAGACCATCCGGTAGGCTGCGGCATGAAGCTTCATGTAAAAGATGGCAAACTAGTGAAAGTTGAGGGTGATCCTGAGCATCCGATTAGTCAAGGACGTCTATGCGTACGTTGCCTGACTTTGCCGGAATTTGTGCATCATCCTGACCGTATTATTTACCCAATGAAGCGTGCGCCGGAAAATCGCGGCAAAGATAAGTGGGAGAAGATTACCTGGGATGAAGCCTATGATATCATCGTTGAAAAGGTAAATGGCTTTAAGAAGAATCACGGTGCTGAGTCCATCATCGTATTCGGCGGAACTGGCCGGGAAGCTTGCCTGTATTACTATCCGCTTGGTTTCTCCACACTGCAAACACCAAATGTATGCTATCCGCTGAGCGGCTGGTCCTGCTATGGTCCACGCTGCGCGATCACTGACTATATCCTTGGTGCAGGTTATCCGGAAATTGACTTTGCCGGCCATTATCCAGACCGCTATGATCATCCTGGATATAGAGTGCCTGAATATCTGGTACTTTGGGGAAAAATGCCATTATGGTCGAATCCTGATGGATTCTATGGACACTCCATCATTGATATGATGAAACGTGGAACTAAGATTATTTCTATTGACCCACGTTTAAATTTCCTTTCTGCTCGGGCAGCTTACTGGATGCAATTACGTCCAGGTACTGATACTGCACTTGCTCTTGGCTTCCTGAATGTAATCATCAATGAAGATCTCTATGATCATAAGTTTGTTGAAGACTGGTGCTATGGCTTTGACGAGCTTAAAGAACGTGTTCAACAATATCCTGTTGAAAAAGTTGCTGAGATTACCGGCATACCGGCTGCAAAAATTATTGAATGTGCGAGAGCTATGGCTACTGCCAAACCTACCGCTATTCAATGGGGGCTGGCTGTCGATGAAAATCCGAATGGTGTACAATTAGGTCATGCTATCCTTTCGCTCTCAGCCATTACCGGCAACCTCGACGTGCCGGGCGGCATTACCTTAGGACCACCCGCTGCTCTTCTTGGCAAATGGCGTGTGGAAACACGTTCGCAGATCTCCGAAGAACTTTGGGAAAAACGTATTGGCGCCAAAGAATGGCCTGCTCTTAGCACTGCCTTGGCTACTACCCACCCGGATGAGACGCTGGACACCCTGGAATCAGGTAAGCCTTATAAACTCAGAATGGGTTGGTTCAATAGCAGTAACTTTATTACTCCCACTAACTCGGCTGCTCCGCAAAGATGGTATGAGGCCCTCAAAACCCTGGAATTTAACGTTGTTCAAGACTGCTTCATGACCCCGACCGCAATGGCTTTTGGTGATATCTTCCTACCGCTTCCGACTTTTGCTGAGCATGACGGCGTGGTATTGACTCACTTTGGACGAAATGCTATTTTTGCCGGCGCAATGAACGAAGCATTCCGGGTTGGTGACACCAGGTCAGATATTGAGGTTTGCATCGAATTAGGTAAACGCCTCAATCCGGAAAACTGGCCGTGGGAAAATGTTCCCGACTTCTTCACTGATCAGCTTAAACCAGAACTGGGCATTGACTTTGACGGCTTAAGAGAAGCCGGCGTATTCCAGCCTGGTTATGAGTACAGAAAACATGAGACCGGCAAACTGAGATTTGACGGAGAGCCTGGCTTTAACACCGTAACAGGCAAGGTTGAGCTTTACTCAACACTCTTTGAAGAGTGGGGCGAAGATCCGCTTCCTTACTATAAAGAGCCGCCATACAGCCCGGTAAGCACTCCTGAAATTGCGAAGGAATATCCATTGGTACTGACTACCGGCGCCAGAAAAACCACCTCCTTCCATTCAGAGCATAGACAAATTAAATCTTTGCGCGATATTGATCCAGATCCGATTTTGGAAATTAATCCGGAAACGGCTGCAAGCCTTGGCGTTAAAGAAGGCGACTGGGTATATATTGAAAACCAATTTGGTAAGTGCAAAGAAAAAGCTCATTTAATGCCTGCTATGAAACCTAATGTTGTTCATGCTACTCATGGCTGGTGGTTCCCTGAGGAAGAAGCCGAAGAACCAAGCCTGTATGGTGTATGGAAATCCAATATTAATACCTTGATCCCTCATAAGCACATTGGTAAACTTGGTTTCGGTGCGCCGTTCAAAGCTATTCTCTGCAAAGTATATAAGGCAGAAGACTAATACTTAAAATTCGAATGGAGGGATAAGGATGTCTCGTAACGGTTTATTGATTGATTATGAATATTGTACAGGCTGCCATAGCTGTGAAGTTTCTTGCAGAAATGAGAAAAACCTCCCTAAAGACAAATGGGGAATTAAAATGACTGAAGTAGGCCCGTTTAATGTAGAAGGCGATAAATGGGAGTGGAACTTTGTTCCGGTACCTACTCAAATTTGCGATTTGTGCGAAGACCGCCTGGCTAAGGGACAAAAACCAGCGTGCGCTCTTCACTGCCTGGGTCAATGTATGGAAGTTGGTCCCATTGACGAATTGGCGAAGAAAGCTGAAGCAAAAGGTAAAAGCGTAGCTATATTTGTGCCTTAAGCTAAGGTTTTTAGTAAAACTTTATCCTTAATGAGTATAGTGAATGCCATGACGGGCCCTTTCGAGGGCCTGTTATGGCATTACTCTTATAAGCTAAGAAGTTTGACGCTAGCTTATAAGAGTAATCATTCCACATAGCTTAGCGTCATCACTCCCCTACCCAATCGTAGCGAATACACGTATAAAGGTAATTATCAGTTATTTCAAAATATTCATTAGCATAGGTCTGATGGAAGGAGAATAAAATGGCAAAAAAATTTACCATTTCAGAAGTAATTGATTCTTTCGGGGTTAATAAATTTACCTGGTCTATCTTTTTCTTTCTGGGTATGTCAATGGTTTTTGATGGTTATGACTACATGGTTGTCTCTTACACGATGCCGCAAATATCTGCTGAATGGGCTTTAAATAAAGTGCAAACCGGGAGTCTGTCCTCCTGGAGCATTTTTGGTTTAATCCTGGGCGGAGCAATGGCTGGTATCATTTCCGACAAAATCGGCAGAAAGAAAACCTTAGTGTATTCAATTGCCACGTATTCGTTATTAACAATTCCAATCTATTTTGTTCAGAGTTTTGAGTGGTATGCTTTTTTTCGGGTGTTGACAGGCATGGGACTAGGGGCTTGCATTCCTGTTGTTACAACAATGTTTTCAGAAACTGCGCCAACTAACCGCCGAGCTTTATTTATAACCTTTGGTATGGCCTGGATGATTGTTGGCTGGGTATTAGGCGGTCTTATACCCACAATTGTTGTTCCCTTGTATGGCTGGAGATTGTGTTATTTAATAGGAGGTATTCCTTTTCTGTATGCTATTTTCTTGCACTTCCAAATGCGTGAGTCGGCTCATTGGTTGGCCAATAACGGACGCAAGGAAGAAGCTGTAAAGGTTCTTCAAGATATTGAAAGAATCGCCACCGGAAAAACTACTGAGTGGGATATCAACGACTTAATTGTTCCCCAAAAGTCCAAAGTTGTCGGGCCTAAAGCCATCTTTTCCAAAGACTATAGGCTGGCAACGGCTGGTATTTGGCTTACTTATTTTTGCGGGTGTTTTATCGTATATGGTATCAATGCCTGGCTGCCATCTCTGATGTTGGAGAAGGGTTTAAAATTATCTTCAGCTTATGGATTGGCAATAGCCAATAATGCTGCAGCAGTACTTGCTAATTGTTCGACCGGGTTTGTTGCTGAAATCATTGGGCGCAGGAAAAATCTTATTTGCAGTTATTTTATTGCCGGAACGTCTATTCTGATTATGGCTTATGTTCCAAGTAATTTTGCAGCCATTCTGGCGGCCAATATCTTTATGGGGTTTGCAATTAATTATGCGATTACCGCTGTACAACCGTTAATGGCCGAGAGTTATCCAACAGAGTTTAGAAATACAGGAGTAGCCTGGTGTCAGGCTTTTGGACGATTGGGCGGGGCTTTAGCGCCAATCGTGGCCGGGCTGATAATGGCCATGAATCTTGGGCCACAGATGTCCTTTTTGTTTTATATCATACCGGCCATGGTCGGCGGTTTAGCCGCGTATTTGTTTGTAAAAAAAGAGACTAAAGGCAAATCCTTGGATCAACTTGCCGTCGAACAGCAAACTGCCCCAATTAGCATCAAACGCGTTTGCGGCGAGGGTGAATAGCTGTCATTAACTGGCTTTATGCTACAAGCAAGTGTCATGGCGCCTGCCTTGCAGAACTGTCATAACACTTGCTTTTTACTAATTTGCCTTGAAAAGTGAAGGAAGTGGCGAGAATGCCGTTTATCTGCAAAAGTGCAATGCTGCTTTTGACGATGCTGAATCTCATAGCGCCATTTGTTCTGGTTGATTTGTCAAAACTTGAATTTATAGTGGTGATTATTGTTTTAACATCAGGAATTGTGCTTATGGGTAAAAATTTTAAACGAATAACCCTAACTTTTTTGTTTTTTGGATTGTTGTTGCTCTTTTATTCCAGTCAACCGTTTTCTATATGGATTCAAGCTGCAAATTCGATGATGAATGTAATTTGCATAATCTTTATTATGCAAATGTTTGCAATCCCGATAGAAATTGGCGATTATAATACAGCTATGCAGGACTGGTTGTTAAAATCCTCCAGAGGAGAAGCCGGACTTTTTTTATTGGCCAGCATTGTTACCCATCTTGTTTCTAGTTTTTTATCTTTTGGAACCATTCCGGTAATGATTTCGTTGTTGGAAAAAACGTTAAAACATAGTGTGAACAATTATGATCGTTTTATTTCGACAGTTATTTCACGCAGTTATGCCTTGGCCGTCTTATGGGCGCCAGGTGCAATTAACCTGTTGTTAGTTGTTCAGGCAACAGGCGTTGGGTGGATGGAGTTATTTATTCCTGGGATGATTTTGAGCCTGATTGGTATCGTAACTTCTTATAGTATTGAAAAGAAGTTAAATTTATCATCAAAGCAAGTGGTTGTGAGCACATGCGGCGATAAAATTAATCTAAGCAACACCAGTAAGAAGGCAAAGGCTTACCATGTTATTTTAGCAGTAGTGAGTCTGATTGTTGGTACCATTTTTTTCGCAAAACTAAAAATAGGTGCAAGTACCAATCAGATTATGCTTGCCGGGACTATTGTTGTTGTAGGCTGGATAGCTTATTTTGTAAAACAGCCTGGCTTCAAGGTAACATTGCGAGAATACTGGAAGAGCGGCTTGTTAAAAACAGTTGATTTAGCATCGTTATTTGTTGCAATGGGGATTTTTTCGACGGCTGTCCAGCAATCCGGCGTATGTGAGCTTATCCAGCCAGAACTGCAGGTTATTGTTAATGGAATGGGCGTATGGTCAATGGTTTTGGTGCCAATACTGATGATTTTGTGTGCAATTGCCGGAATTCATCCCTTTATATCAATTGTGTTATTCGGACAGGTACTAACCGCAATTGAGTTGCCGCTCGCACCGATATCGATAGCACTCAGTCTGGCTTTAGGCGGAAGTATTTCTTATATTATTTCGCCCTTTGCCGGAATCGTCCTGACCTTGGCTAAGTTTATAAATTGCCGGACAGTTGATATTGCTTTGCGTTGGAATGGGCTTTATAGCCTGATAATTTTTATTGAAGGGCTTATTTTTGCTTATGCTTGGGGCTTCTTGCATGTATTTGAATCCTAAAATGATACTGTGATTGTAAAAAAGGAGCATTTGATAACGCTTGTTTTTTCTGATTTGCGGGCTTTTGCGAATACGATTAGAATCCTAAAAAGAGATTGGCCAGTTAGTGTAAAGTTGCAGTATAAATAAAGAATAACCCTGGTAATATGGGGGTTTATCCTCATTTCCAATGAATTGGCATAGTTAATGCAATATAGGTAAAAAGAATGATTGTAACTTTTGTAATCATTACTAACCAATGAAGGAGGTACAATATAATGTGTTTTAGACCGGCATCCTTATCTAAGCCGACAGTTTGTCCAAACTGTGGTAAAAAAGTTGCAGCAATGGCAGGTATTAAGCAAAAGGTGTGCCCTTTTTGTAAAACCGAATTACCAAAAGATGAAGAGAAGAAATAAGATTATTAAATTCAGTATGTCACATTTTGACAGAACTGCAGACTTAATAAGGCAGGCCAGGTAACAAGCAGGCCTGCCTTTAAAAAACTGGTAAGTAACAGAATTTTTAAGTAACGGATTTTATGATTCTTGCAGGCTGTTTTAGCGACAGCCGAAGGTAAACAACCTCTCAGGGAAGCAAACTAAAAAAAGGAAGGGGTAAAAAGCGTGTCAGAACAAAAGTATAATCGTTGGCTGATTCTCGTTGCTGCGGTCATAATTAACATTTGTATCGGGACCTTATATGCCTGGAGTGTATTTGCCTTGCCACTGGGAAAGACATTTGGTTGGGCCGCAACTTCCATTGCGTTAGCTTTTACAATTAACCATGCCTTAAGTCCGGTTGCTATGATTGGCGGGGGGTACATCCAAGACCGTTTAGGACCCAAGGCGAATGTAATTATTGGTGGAATTATGTTTGGTGTAGGGTTGTTTATAACCGGCTTTGTATCTAGTGTAGAAATGCTCTACATTACTTACAGCGTGCTTGCCGGAATTGGCGGTGGGTGTGTTTATTCCGGTACACTAGGCAATACGGTAAAGTTCTTTCCTGACAAGCGAGGCTTAGCTTCAGGATTGGTTGCAGCCGGATATGGTTCTGGTGCTACCATTGTTGCTCCTATTGCCAGTTCTCTGATTGCTAGTTTGGGTGTATTAACTACTTTTAAAATTCTTGGTGCAGTATTTTTTGTCGTTATCATGCTATGTTCATTGCTAATCAAGAATGCCCCGGAAGGTTTTAAACCCGAAGGTTGGAATCCACCTGTCGCAGTTAACACTCCTAAGCCAGCAGCTTGTGATATGGTTTGGACTCAAATGCTAAGAGATGTCACCTGGTGGGTTGTTTTGGTTATGCTTACTTGCGGGGCTTTATCAGGGCTTATGATTACTGCATTTGCTTCGCCAATCGGACAGCAAATGTTTAAATTGAGTCCTATGGATGCCGCACTTTTTGTCAGTTTAGTTGCCGTATCTAATTCGTTGGGACGGATTATTTTCGGAGCCGTGTCAGATAAGATTGGTCGTTCAAATACCATTATGATTATGTATATTATTTCAGCCTTAGGGATGTTAAATCTCGCGGTTACAACTGCTGTAGCTGGTTTCGCTATTTCTGCCATTGGTGTTGGAGCAGTTTTTGGCGGTTTTATGAGTACAATGCCATCCATTATCAGTGAACGGTATGGGCTAAAAAATTTCGGGGTAAATTATGGAATTACGTTTATCGGGTTTAGTTTAGCTGCAATCTTTGGCCCGATGACAGCTGCTACCGTCAGGCAGTCTACCGGTACTTATGAACAGGCCTTCTGGATTGCTCTGGGACTGAATATAGTAGGACTGGTTTTTGCCTTTGTTTTTAGGACGCTGGATAAACGAAGCAAAGTGTTATCCAAAGTAACTGTTTCACAGTAAAAGGTTATTTTTAAGAATTTTGGAATGGCGTTGACATATTAAATCAATGCCATATATTTCCCTAAGTATAACTTTCTTAAGAACAGGATAAGGGCAACATCGGTTTGCGCTTTTGCTAAATTCGGCGCAAGCCGTGTTTTCTTTATTACAGTCTTGCATATTTCAAGGAGAATAATTATGAAAAGCATAAAACTAAAACTGGGTGTAATTGTTATAACTCTGCTTATAATTGCTTTAGGTCTCTTGTCAGGATTAAATTTTTGGCAAGCTGAAAAAATCATAATCCAGGACGTGGAAATAGAGCTTGCCGGTAAAGCGCAAAGTAGTGCCGCCCAGATTGGCGGGTGGCTGGATAGTAACAAACGGGATATTGCCACACTTGCCCGTTCACCTGTTATTACAACCGGAACACGGGAAGTAATTGTTCCTTATCTGAATGCAGAACTAAAAAATGCTAAGATTTATGAAAGCCTGTTGTTGCTTGATGTAAACGGCAACTACGTTGATTATAACGGAGAGACAGGGAATTTAGCAGAGCGTGAATATTTCCAACGATCAATCAAAGGAGAAAATGTTGTTGCTGATCCTGTCGTATCGAAAAAAACCAATAAATTGGTAGTTGCTGTGTCGACGCCTGTGCGTGCGGGAAATCGGATAGTGGGTGTGCTCACAGCACTTATTAATATTGAAGAAATCGAAAAAATAGTATTAGAAATAAAAGCAGGAGAAACCGGCTATGCTTATGTTATTCGGGGAGACGGAATCATAATCATACACCCTAATAAAGAATTGGTAAACAAAGTCAGTAGTATGAATGATCCCAACGCACCACAGGAACTAAAAGCAGCGACCGATAAGATGACAAAAGGCGAGCAGGGGATTGTCAGTTACCGTTATCTTGGAACAGATAAGTATCTTGCGTACGCGCCGATTACGGGTTATAACTGGTCGATAGGCGTAAATGTGCCAAGCCGTGAAGTTAAGGAAAAATTAAATACATTCACCTGGACATCACTTGGTACGAGTTTGCTCGTATTAATTATCGCTGTGATTGTTGTATTAATTGTAGCGACCCGTATTGCCAAGCCGCTGAAAGAGTTAAAGGATGCCGCCGTAGCAATTGCCGCCGGGGAGCTGTCTTTGACCAATATCAATATTTCTTCTAAAGATGAGATAGGACAGCTGGCTCATGCTTTTGAAACCATGGTAAGCAATTTGCGTGGTCTGGTACAACATATCAACGGTTCTGCCGAACAGGTAGCTGCCTCGTCACAAGAGCTTACTGCGAACGCCGAACAACTGGCACAAGTGGCCGGACAGGTAAGTACATCTATTACGAGTACGGCTCAAGGGGTTGGTGAGCAGGTAGTTATTGTCGATAAGGCATTAGTGCTTGTAGAAACCATTGCTGCTGGTGCTAAACAAGAAGCAGCGAAAACAGGCGATGTAATCAATATTGCCACCCAGGCTGTTGCTGCGGCAGAGGTTGGTAATAAGGCTGTCGCAAGTGCAATTAACCAAATGAACAGTATCCGTCAGACAGTGGATAATTCAGCCCAAGTTGTTGCTGAACTTGGTGAACAATCCAAAGAAATCGGACAAATCGTCGAAACCATTTCTGGGATCGCCGGTCAAACTAATTTACTGGCATTAAATGCTGCGATTGAAGCTGCACGGGCTGGTGAACAAGGGCGGGGTTTTGCTGTTGTGGCAGAGGAAGTCCGGAGGCTTGCAGAGCAATCCCAGGAAGCCGCCAAACAAATTGCGGCACTCATTGGTGATATCCAGAGCAAAACAGATAAGGCTGTAATCGCAATGGCTGATGGAACCCAGGAAGTAAAGCGAGGTTCTGAGGTAGTTGACCAGGCCGGCAAATCTTTTAGTGACATTGATTTGCAGATAAAAAAGGTTGCGACCATCGCCCAGGAAGCCGCTAATGGCATGCAACAGCTTGCCGGTTCCAGTCAGCAGGTGTTTGATTCGATGAAAGAGGTTGAAAGTGTCAGCCGTGAGATTTCCAGTCAGACACAAAGTATTTCTGCCGCCACAGAGGAACAGCTGGCATCGATGGAAGAGATATCTGCTTCCAGCCAGCACTTAGCCCAGTTGGCAGAGCAACTGCAAGGTGCGGTTAATAAGTTTAGAATGTAGGTTGGATAGTAAAGGATTGCAGAGGTAATAAAAGCGGAACTGCTACTAACTTAGATTTAAGTTTTGCAGTTCCGCTTTTATTGTAGAAAAATAAAACAGGAGGTTGTAAAAAAACGAAATATTTTAACAATTTTGGAAGGGATTCTTCTGTTCTTCGAGAATAACGTATTATCATGATGAGTTCCGAGTTATTATTTCCTATTGGGAAGTGATAACCGAAGGGCATAAAAAGTAATTTTTATGCCTGCCCAGTTTTGCAAAGGGAGTCAGGTAATTTTGGCTGCCTTTTTTTATTTATGTCTAAATTCACAGGTAACAATATCAAGCAGACAGGGTGTAAATAATCTGTAATGATAAAGAGGAGGCAGAAGATTGAATATCAGAAATCGTTGGTTAGAAATAGGGCAAAGTAAGATAAAATTTTTCAAAGATAATGAAGATCCGCGTAACTGTATTCACATTAATCCGGAAGTGGCTGAATCTTGGATTAGGTCTCAAGCTATGGGTATTAGTCCTTACACTGAGATAATAGCAGACCGTTTAGCGCCCGAAATCATTAAGGAACTCTTAGCCCAAAACCATTTGCTTATTGAAGTTGCCAAATCTGTGTTTGAGGCTGTGAAATTGAAAGATCTGATGATTGCTTCTCGGTATGCCATTTATTTATTTGATGGAAATGGTGTTCTGCTGTTAAATGAAGGTGATTTATTGCGATTGGTTCCGGAACGAGATTCTATGATGGGAATAGTTTGGAACGAAAAAACCATGGGAACTTGTGCTCATATATTGAGTATGCAGCTTAAACGGCCAGTACAGCTGCTGGGGCCGGAACATTATTGTGTGACTTTTAATAACTCTAATAGCTCAGCCGCACCCATAATGGATGATAATGGCGAGATTATTGCCATTATGGTTTTGAGCCAGCATTTAATGGACGAACCCTTGGATGACGAGACTTTTCTTAAATTAAATTCACATACTCTAGGATTGGTTACTGCGATGGCAGCCGATGTTGAGAGCAAACTAAAATTAAGAAAAAGTTATGAGCAACTGCAAATTGCTAATGAAAAACTAAAAATAACTAATCATACTTTGCAAGTAACACTAGCGGTTATTGATGAAGGTATTATTACCATAGATTCAACTGGAAAGATAATTCATATCAATAAAGAAGGCCAGCAGATGCTGAGGCTGGAGAAAAGCAAGAACGAGAATATAAATATCCGCAATTTTTTGGGCAATCAGTCGCGGCTTATGGATTTAATTGGAAGCGGGAATAGCGCAGATATCGAAGAGTCTCTCTGCATCGGTAATGTTGAACAAAACTATGTGATTAATATTCGTCAGGTAAATTCTACTGACGGACAGATAGATGGAGCGGTTTTAAAGCTAGTAAGTTCGGAAAAAGTAAATGCTTTGGTAACCAGCCGCTCAGGTGCAATTGCTAATTATAGTTTTGATGATCTTATTGGTGAGAGTAAGGATTTTAAAAAAGCAGTAATGTTGGGAAAACGTTTTGCGACTTCTCCGGAAAATATTCTAATAATTGGCGAAAGCGGTACTGGTAAAGAACTTTTTGCTCAGGCCATACACAATAAACACCGGCCTAATGGACCATTTGTAGCGGTAAATTGTGCAGCGTTACCCCGAGAATTAATTGAAAGTGAACTGTTTGGTTATGAAGGCGGGAGTTTTACGGGCGCGGAGCGCGGCGGGCGACCAGGGAAAATAGAGCTTGCTCATGGCGGAACACTTTTTTTGGATGAGATTGGGGACATGCCGCTAGAACTTCAGGCTGTTCTACTGCGAGTTTTAGAGGATAAACAAGTTATGCGTGTTGGTGGGCGCCGTTATAAGCGGGTTGATTTCAGGGTCATTGCTGCTACCAATAAAGATCTTTATCAAATGCTAAAAGAAAAACTCTTCCGCGAAGATCTTTATTTTCGGCTTTCGGTTTTATCAATTAACCTTCCGTCGCTGCGGGTAAGAGAAAATGATATAGAATCTTTGAGCGAATATTTTATTAGGAAATACTGTGAGAAAATGATGTGGGATGTTCCGAAACTAAGCTCGTCAGCACAAAATATACTCAGGAAATATAACTGGCCAGGCAATGTAAGGCAACTGGAAAATGCCGTTATCTATGCAGTTAATACTGCCCAGAGTCACACAATAGAAATGGAAGACCTGCCGGCAATAATCTTGAGTTGTGATACTGCCCCAAAAGAGCCTGTTATCAAGGGCGGAGAAATTTATACTATTGAAGTGTTAGAAAAAATCTCTATCGAAAATGTTTTATATAAGACTAAAAATAATATAACCAAAGCGGCTGAATTACTGGGAATAGGTAAATCGACGCTGTATAGAAAGTTGAAAGAATATAATATTAATGTTGATTAACTTATAAAATTAAGAAGGTTTGCTACTAAGGTAACCTACTTCTTTTCATATACAATATTTTTTGCAGTGCAAAGAATATTGTGTGTGACAAGAAGTAGTCTTTTTTATGTCTGTGTGTAAGCAATGCTATTTTGGAAAAATTCTAATTCCCAAAATAAAGCAGAAATTCTTTAAATGAATCGGTTGAGTATTAAACCGAGTATCGCTTAAACAGCTAAGAATATTGAAGAACTGGTATTTAAGGGATGGCATTATGATTGGCACATATTTTGCATTTCCAGAAGAACGGGGATGAAATATTCTAAAGTACTAAAACCAAGAAGGGGAGGATTTTTATGGGGGCAACTAATGAACCATATTGGCCTACGCGGACAGATTAAATGGCGAGTTTCTTCTAATCTCGTAGCATAGCGGCGAAATGCCCCCCAAGGCACTATGTCTTCTGCGT
>JAGGAB010000013.1 GCA_017889705.1 Bacillota bacterium
CCTGGATGAAGGCTCGGCCATCAAATTGACTATTGCCAAGTATCTGACGCCAAAAGACCGGTCAATTAACGGCGTAGGCATTGAGCCTGATATTGTAGTGGAACTGCCGGAAAGTAAAGATAAGGATGTACAACTGGATAAAGCGCTTGAGGTTTTAAAAAGTAAAATGTAGTATTGTTAAGGTGGAAGGGGCTGTCGCGGAAGCCTTATATGTCAAATACAAAACCCAGCACAGACAGCCGTCATACAACGCTTCGCCGCTGGCGCTTAACCTCCGCTTATGCATAACGACCGCCTGTGCTTCCGTACTGTTTACGCCTGTTCTGAGCAAAGAGTGTAGTTTTGTCCTGTTAATTAAACCCTAAGGTAGTACCACCACCTCCTTGCCTTACAGAAGTTGTGCCCCATAAGGTGGTGTTTATGGTACCCTCGTAACTACCGTACCCCGTTGGCCTTTGCCGGAAAAAGCGTTCCGCAGGAGAAAATCCGGGCGGTATTCCGTTAAGAAACCCGTACTGTTTGAGCGTAGCGAGTTTACGGGTTTTAGGAATATCGCCCGGATTTTCAGCTTTTGGAGGCTTCAGGCCTAGACTTTTTGGTACTTTTGTGTCATGACAAAAGTACATTCCTTCTCCTTGTATTTCATTGATTTAACAGGTATAGCAATAGTGTACAGTGAGGTGAGACAAGTTGTTTCCATGGGTCGATTTACTCGCGCTCATTATTCGCGGATCATTGGATGTAGTGCAAGATACCAATTTTTGGATCATTTTGGCTTTGGTCGGCTATCAGTACTGGCAGCTGCAAAAAAGACAGCAGCAAATGTTTGGCGTATATAACTATACGCTGACAAGGCAGGTTATGCTGGCAGGCCTGTATGGACTTATCGGTGGTATTACCGGCAGTTTTTTACTAACACTTGTCGGAGTTACGCTTAATCAGCTGGGTTTACAATATATCTGGCCGGTGGCGCTGGTGTTGATGCTTATTAATATGCGATTTTTGTGTTTTGCCTATGCTGGCGGCTTAGTGGCACTGTCCAATGTACTCTTTGGCTGGCCGGAAGTTAATGTGCCGCAAGTATTATCGTTGGTAGCTGTGCTGCATATTACCGAGAGTGTATTAATTGCTATTAGCGGTGGTTACAGTTCTGTGCCGATGATTATTAAGAAAGCAGATGGCCGCTTGGTAGGAGCTTTTAGCCTGCAGAATTTCTGGCCGCTACCGCTGGTTGTCCTGGCGGCGGTGGCTGTACCCACAGGCGCTGAAACCGGCGGGTTACTAAAGATGCCGGAATGGTGGCCGCTATTAACAATGCCGCAAGAACCGCCAAGCGGGTCAACCTGGGTTTATGTAATGGCGCCGGTAGTGGCAGCACTTGGCTATACTGATATGGCCATTGCCAGTTTGCCACAGCAGCGGCGGTTGCATTCGGCGCTGCATCTGGCAGGCTATAGTATCGTGCTGCTAGTACTGGCGGTTTTGTCGGCAAAATATTTGTGGCTGCAAGCTGTTGCGGCAGTACTGTCACCGCTTGGCCATGAATTTCTCATTCAGAAAGATAACCGCCATGAGATGGAGCAGCCGCCACGGTTTGTGCCGCCGCCCTATGGGCTTATGGTACTTGATACTGTCAGTAATTCGCCGGCCGCCGGCCTGCTCAAGCCGGGAGATATTATTATCAACCTGGCAGGGATTCCGATAAACAACAAATTTGATTTGTCGACAGCAATTAGCCAGGCACCTGAAAGCTTTGAACTGGTTTTTGAACGAACAGGCCAGGAAGTACGTAAAAACAGCAAATTCAAAGATGGGCAGCGTCGCTTGGGTGTAATTTTGGTTCCTGACGGGGACGAGCAGTATTATGCCGAAATGGTTACCGAAAGGTATGGACTGATTGACTGGCTTAAAGATAAGTTCAAAAAACGCTAGAATAGGAAAGAATAAATCAGATAGGTGATAATTATGGCAACTGTACCAAAACTTAACACGGTCCATCAGGAGGGCGGAATTCCCTTTAAAGTAGAGGCGCCTTTTGTGCCAACTGGTGATCAGCCGACAGCTATTGATCAGCTAGCCGAGCATGTTAACGGCGGGGATGTTGCGCAAGTGCTTCTGGGGGCTACCGGCACAGGCAAGACCTTTACCATAGCCAAAGTAATTGAAACCGTGCAAAGACCGACGTTGGTCATTGCCCATAATAAAACACTTGCCGCTCAGCTGGCCAGCGAGTTTAAGGAGTTTTTTCCCAATAATGCGGTTGAATACTTTGTAAGTTATTATGATTATTATCAGCCGGAAGCGTATATTGCGCATACTGATACCTATATTGAAAAAGATGCTTCCATTAATGATGAAATTGACAAACTGCGTCACTCGGCGACCAGTGCACTGTTTGAGCGGCGGGATGTCATTATAGTGGCCAGCGTGTCTTGCATTTATGGCTTAGGCTCACCAGATGAATACCGGGGGCTGGTGCTGTCGCTGCGCCAGGGACAAACCAAGGACCGGGACGACATTCTGCGTAAGCTGGTGGAAATCCAGTATGAACGTAACGACTATAACTTTAGCCGCGGCACCTTCCGGGTGCGCGGCGATATTGTGGAAATTTTTCCGGCGGCTTATGGAGAAAGAGCCTTGCGGGTTGAATTGTTCGGTGATGAGATTGAACGTATTCTGGAGATTGATACCCTGACAGGAGAAATTCTTGCCGAACGTAAACATATCTCGGTTTATCCGGCCTCTCACTATGTTACTTCGCGGGAAAACCTGCTGCGGGCGGCGCAGGATATTGAAGCCGAACTGGACGAACGGCTGGCTTATATGAGGGCCAATGATAAGCTGTTAGAAGCTCAGCGACTGGAGCAGCGTACCCGTTATGATCTGGAAATGTTGCTGGAAATGGGCTACTGTTCTGGTATTGAAAACTACTCCAGGCATCTTACCAAGCGTCAGCCTGGCGAGTCGCCCTATACGCTGATAGATTACTTTCCTGAAGATTTCCTCATTGTGATTGACGAATCCCATGTTACTTTGCCGCAAATCAGAGCCATGTACGCCGGCGACCGCTCGCGCAAAGAAGCGCTGGTGGAGAACGGCTTTCGTTTGCCCTCGGCTTTTGACAACCGTCCGTTGACTTTTGATGAATTTAAGGAACGCATTAATCAGATTATCTATGTTTCCGCTACGCCGGCTGCCTATGAGCTGCAGCAATCCAGCCAGGTGGCTCAGCAGATTATTCGACCGACAGGTCTTGTTGACCCGGAAATTGAAGTGCGCCCCATCAAAGGCCAAATGGATGATTTGCTGGATGAAATTAAAAAACGGTCGGCAGTCAATGAGCGGGTGCTTGTGACCACACTGACCAAAAAGATGGCGGAAAATCTGACCGAGTACTTAAAAGGCATGGGAATCAAGGTCAATTATCTGCATTCTGATATTGCGACAATTGAACGGGTCGAGATTATCCGGGATTTGCGGTCAGGGGTGCATGATGTACTAATTGGCATAAACTTGCTCCGGGAAGGGCTGGATATGCCGGAAGTGTCGCTTGTCGCCATTTTGGATGCCGACAAAGAAGGGTTTTTACGCTCTGAAACCTCGCTGGTTCAGACTATTGGCCGTGCCGCTCGTAATGCTCACGGAAAAGTTATCATGTATGCTGATGTCATTACTGATTCTATGCGGCGGGCGATGAGCGAAACCGACCGTCGCCGGGAGATTCAGGTGGAATACAATACCAAACATGGTATAACACCTAAGACCATCGAAAAACGCGTAAAAGAACTTATTGAAACTACCAAGGTAGCAGAAACTCCGGCCAGTTATAAAGCTGATCGCATTGGCAATATGAAGCGCGAAGATATGCTGGAACTGGCTGATAATCTGGAAAAAGAAATGCGCCAGGCCTCCAAGCAACTGGAATTCGAGCGAGCCGCCGAACTTCGGGATATGATTGTCGAGCTGCGACAAAAGGCGGGGACAGGGACAGCAAAGCCCAAAACTGCTGGTAGTAAAGCGACGAAACGACCGAAAAAGTAAGGCGGCGTCACAATTGGCAGCTAAACGCGAACTACTAGCGTTTTAAGTGTGTTTAATTCCAATGTAAAGGCCGGTACAGACGACCGATATACAACGCTGCGTCGCTAGCGCTTAACCTCTGCTTATGCATAACGGCCGCCAGTGCTACGCCTATTCTAAGCAAAGTGAGTGTAGTTTTGACTTGTTACTTCAACCCTAAGATAGTACTACAACTTCTTTGCCTTACAGAAGTTGTGCCCCATTAGGTGGTGCCTAGGGCAAGCCGCGTGACTTCCGTAACCCCTTGGCCTTTGCCGGAAAAAGCGTTCCGCAGGAGAAAAGCCGGGTGGTATTCCGTTAAGAAATTCGTACTGTTTGAGCGTAGCGAGTTTACGAATTTTAGGAATATCGCCTGGCTTTTCAGCTTTTGGAGGCTTCGGGCCTAGAATTTTTGGTACTTTTGTTTCATGACAAAAGTACACCCCGTTCACTTGGATTCCATTAAATTGTTTAAAGGCGTAGCATGGGTTTTCCATTAAAAATGACCGCCACCAGCGATAATTTTATATCAATATTGCGACAGTCTCTTCATTTCTTATAGCTTTCTGGTAAATTATAAAGTCTGTGAGCGCAATTTGTATTTCCTATTTTCATCATGCTGTTAATATAGTATAATGAACGTACATATGTTCGACCTACAAGGGAAGAAGTTTTTGTGTTAATACCCAGCTACCATTATCATAAAAATATTGATATAATATAAAGGTCGAATAATTAATATTAACTAATATGCACTTCGCTCAAAAAAGAGATGTTGCAGATTGTTTAGGAAAGGGAACCAAAGATGCCAGAAAACATTGT
The DNA here is from genome assembly GCA_017889705.1 of Bacillota bacterium. GTDB lineage: Bacteria > Bacillota > Negativicutes > Sporomusales > Sporomusaceae > Sporomusa. The sequence goes on from JAGGAB010000013.1 coordinate 4,882, forward strand.
TATTAAAGGTGCCAGACAGCACAATTTAAAAAATATTGATATAACCATTCCCCGCGACAAACTGGTGGTTATTACCGGGTTAAGCGGTTCAGGCAAGTCTTCACTGGCTTTTGATACCATTTACGCCGAAGGCCAGCGGCGCTATGTTGAGTCACTATCTTCCTATGCCCGTCAATTTTTGGGGCAGATGGACAAACCCGATGTCGATTATATTGAGGGCTTGTCACCGGCGATATCGATTGACCAGAAAACTACCAGTCGCAACCCGCGTTCAACTGTGGGCACGGTTACCGAGATTTATGACTATTTGCGGCTATTGTTTGCACGGGCAGGCCGCCCCTCTTGCCCTAAATGCGGCAAGCCTATTAGCCAGCAGACTGTAGAGCAGATGGTTGACCAGCTTATGGCCTTAGGTGAAGGTGCGCGTCTGACCATTATGGCACCGGTGATACGCGGTAAAAAAGGCGAGCATCATAAAGTATTGGAAGACATCCGCAAAAACGGCTATGTCCGGGTACGGGTAGATGGCGAAATCCATGATATTACTGATGAAATCAACCTGGAAAAAAACAAGAAACATTCCATTGAAGTTGTTGTTGACCGCATTGTGGTGCGGGAAGGCGTAAACGGCCGGTTGGCCGATTCGCTGGAAACCTCGCTGAAACTGGGTGGCGGTATTGTAATTGTTGATATCGGCGGCGATAAGGAAGTTATGTTTAGTCAGAATTTTGCCTGCGTTGACTGCGGAATCAGTCTGCCGGAGATCGCGCCGCGCATGTTTTCCTTTAACAGCCCGTTTGGCGCCTGCCCGGACTGTACCGGACTGGGCAACAATTTGGAGATTGATCCGGCGCTGGTTATTCCTGATCCCGGCAAGTCTTTTATTGACGGTGTCCTTGCGCCTCTGAGCAAAAATACAAACTCGTATTTTATGTGTCAGTTAGAGGCAGTACTGGAACAGTACGGTCATACCCTTTATGACACTTGGGAAAATATTGCTGAAAAACTTAGGGATATTATTCTTAATGGTGCAGGCCTAGAGAAATTTACCTACCGATATGAAAATATGTACGGAGAAACCAAGACCTATCACTCTACTTTTGAAGGCGTATTGCCGCTGTTAAGCCGTAGACACCGGGAATCTACCTCAGACTGGTCGCGGGAAGAAATCGAAGAATATATGAGCTCCAAGCCTTGTCCGACTTGCAAGGGAGCCCGGCTTAAACCTGAGGCGCTAGCTATCAAAGTCGGCGAGAAAAATATCAATGAAGTAACCCGGATGACAGTGGCCGAATGCAAGGAATTTTTTGCCGCTCTTACCCTCACCGAGCGCGAGAACATTATTGCCAGACAAATCCTGAAAGAAATCCATGCCCGCTTGGGATTTTTACTCAATGTCGGTTTGGATTATCTTACCCTTGACCGGGCAGCCGGTACATTATCTGGCGGGGAAGCTCAGCGTATCAGGCTGGCTACCCAGATTGGCTCCGGCCTTGTAGGGGTGCTGTATATTTTGGATGAGCCTAGTATCGGGCTGCATCAGCGTGATAACAACAGGCTGCTTGCCGCCTTAAAGCATATGCGGGACTTAGGTAATACCCTGCTGGTGGTTGAGCATGATGAAGACACTATGTATGCTGCCGACCATATTATTGATATTGGTCCTGCGGCCGGAGCGGGCGGCGGGACTGTTGTCGCCCAGGGAAATGTTGATGTAATTAAGAACTGTGAAGCTTCCATTACCGGCCAATATTTAAGCGGCCGTCAGACTATTCCGGTGCCGGCCGTGCGGCGTAAGCCTAACGGCAAGTGGCTAGAGGTTATGGGTGCCACGGAAAACAATCTGAAAAAACTCAATGCCCGTTTTCCACTGGGGGTATTTACTGCGGTTACAGGCGTGTCAGGTTCAGGCAAGAGTACCTTGGTCAATGAAATTTTGTACAAGGGTTTAGCAAGCCGCCTATATCATGCCAGCCGCACACGTCCGGGTGCGCATGACAGCATTCGCGGGTTGGAGTATATTGATAAAATAATCGATATTGACCAGTCACCTATTGGTCGTACTCCGCGTTCCAATCCGGCCACCTATACCGGTCTGTTTGACAATATCCGTGAAATTTTCAGCCAGACTCCAGAGGCCAAAATGCGCGGCTACAAACCCGGACGTTTCAGCTTTAATGTCAAAGGCGGCCGCTGTGAAGCCTGCAAAGGCGACGGGATTATTAAGATTGAAATGCATTTTCTGCCTGATGTGTATGTGCCTTGTGAAGTATGCAAAGGTGCCAGATATAACCGCGAAACCCTGGAGGTTCGCTACAAAGGCAAAAGTATTTCTGATGTGCTTAATATGGTGGTGGATGAGGCTGTAGAATTCTTCCAGAACATCCCTAAAATTCACCGTAAGCTGCAAGTGTTACAGGATGTCGGATTAGGCTATATTAAATTGGGACAACCGGCGACCCAACTGTCAGGAGGGGAAGCTCAGCGCATTAAATTGGCAACCGAACTGGCTCGCCGCAGTACCGGCAAAACCTTATATATTCTGGATGAACCTACTACCGGCCTGCATACGGCTGACATTCACAAGCTGCTCGAAGTATTGCAGCGGCTGGTGGACGGTGGCGACACAGTGGTTGTGATTGAGCATAATCTGGACGTTATTAAAACAGCTGACTATATTCTAGATTTAGGACCTGAAGGTGGCAATAAGGGCGGTACCATTGTTGCTCAGGGCACACCGGAACAGGTGGTTAAAGTGCCTGAATCTTATACCGGTCAGTTTTTAGCGCCTGTATTATCCAAAGGGAAAGCATAACTTCCCTGGTAAACGATGTAAGGCTTCTGACGGCCTAATAGGCGCGGCAGAAGCCTAGGCGCTTATCTTAACTCGTGGAACGCGCCAGTAAAGGAGGTTACGGCCATTTCTGTTATAGCTCCTATAGTGGAGGAAAAGCTGACACTTTTGCCAGATAAACCAGGCGTTTATCTGATGAAAGACGAAAAAGCCCGGATTATTTATGTCGGCAAAGCCATTAATCTGAAAAACCGGGTGCGTTCCTATTTTCAGTCCAGCCGTAATCATTCGGCCAAAGTTCTGGCTATGGTGGCGCGCATTGCTGATCTCGAATATATCATTACCGCCTCAGAGATTGAGGCGCTGATTCTGGAATGCAACCTGATAAAAAAACATCGCCCCAAATACAATATCAGTTTGCGGGACGATAAAACCTATCCGTATATTAAAGTAACCAAAGAGGAATTTCCCCGGGTATATGCCACTCGTAAGGTGCTAAAAGATGGAGCGCGCTATTTTGGTCCATACACCAGCGCCGGAGCAGTGCATGAAACGCTGCAGCTTTTAAAGACGTTGTTTCCGTTGCGTTCCTGCCGGCGACTTGATGCCAAGCGGCCTTGTCTGGAGCATCATATCAAACGCTGTCTGGCACCTTGTGCCGGCAAGGTAGATGAACAAAGCTATGGTGAAATGATAAAGGCGGTGGCTTTGTTTCTTGAAGGGCGCAGTGATGTTGTTGCCAAAAATCTGCGTCAGCGGATGGCTGAAGCGGCGGAAAATCTGGAGTTTGAACAGGCTGCCAGGCTGCGTGACCAACTTGCTGCTGTGGAAAAGATTATGGAAAAGCAAAATATCGTAACAGGCAGCGGCGATCAGGATGCGATTGGCCTGGCACATTCGGCTGCCGGAATTTGTGCGCAGGTATTCTTTATCCGCAGTGGCAAGATGGTTGGACGTGACCACTTCTTGTTAACTGGCGGTGAGGAGGAAACTGATCAGACTATCTTAGAGGCCTTTATCAAGCAGTACTACAGCCAGGCTGCCTTTATTCCCCGAGAAATTCTGTTGCCGATGGAATTGGAGGAACAGCAGCTTTTAGCCGACTGGCTGAGCGGCAGCAAAGGCGGCAAAGTGCAGGTGGAAACGCCCAAACGCGGTACCAAAAAAGATTTGGTTAATATGGCGGCAGGCAACGCTGTTATTGTGCTTGAAGAACAGGCGGCCCGGCTGGAAGCTGACGCCGACAAAACAGCTGGAGCGGCGGCTGAGCTTGGCGAATATCTGGGCTTGGCAAACACGCCTGAACGCATTGAGTGCTTTGATATTTCTCATATCCAAGGCGCGGAAACCGTGGCATCCATGGTGGTGTTTGAAGGCGGTCGGCCGAATAAAAACGAATACCGCCGCTTCAAACTTAAAACTGTGGAAGGTAAGCCTGATGACTTCAAATCCATGCAGGAAGTGGTGGGACGGCGCTATCGGGAGGCGCTCGAAAAAGGCCCAATTCCTGATCTCATCATTATTGACGGCGGTAAAGGTCAGCTTAATGCCGCCCTGTCGCTGATACGCGGCGCCGGGCTTGCCACTGTGCCGGTTGTCGGTCTGGCCAAAGAGTTTGAGCATATTTTTCGTGAGGGAATTAGTGAACCACTTATTCTGCCACGCCATTCCCAGGCTCTCTACTTGGTGCAGCGCATTCGTGATGAAGCGCATCGGTTTGCCATTACCTATCACCGTAAACTGCGCTCCAAACGAAATATGGTGTCTGTGCTTGACCATATTCCGGGGATTGGCGCCAGACGACGGAAAGCACTATGGGATCACTTTGGCAGCTTAGCTAAAATTAAAACTGCCGAAGTAGAGGAGCTTGCCAAAGTTGACGGAATGAATCTGCCATCAGCAGAAGCCGTGTATAATTTTTTCCGCAGCAAAAATATGTAAATCTATTTGCAATATCATTTCCAAAATAGTAAAATAGGTACAGGTTATTTAATTATTAACAAGGAGTGATTTTTCATGGACAAATACAAGTGTATGGTATGTGGTTACGAGTATGACCCGGCCGAGGGTGATTTGGATCATGGAGTGCAGCCGGGAACGTCTTTTGAAAATGTTTCGGATGACTGGCAATGTCCGGTTTGTGGTGTAGGTAAGGATCAGTTTGAAAAACTGTAAATAATATAGTTGACTATAAGAAAAGTCGCGCATGCGTTGAAGCAGCGCGACTTTGTTTTTAATGTGAAATTTTGTTAAGATGCGGCAGCCAGCCACGATCCAGCATAAGCTGCAACAGGCGGTAGTCAAAATCCAACCCGTCATCCAACGCTTTTCGATACATTTGCGCGACGGTCAACTGATAACAGTTATGCAGACCGGCGAGAATAGCTGTTTGGGAAGCTTTGGCCATTGTGCCTAGCGCGATGGCGATTTCTTGATCGGTCATCCTGGCATCATCAGGAATGGCAACTGGCGATTCATGAAGATTACGTTTAACAAAACGGAAAGCGGGGGTATGGCCGTCGCTGTCGATAAGCTTATCTTCGGCTTCCTCAACAGTTATTTCCGAATGGTGTTTAATGGCTTCTTTAAGAAGACTTTTAAGTTCAGGGTCATGGGCATGATTGTACATGACCTGGAGCATAGCTGTGTTGAAACGTCCCTGGGCAACAATACCGTAAAGCCCGGCAGCTTCAAGATAATTTAGAGGTTCTTTGTCAAAAATTGCATTCATAATGGTACGGGATTGGGCATTAATTTTGTCCATTACTGTCATTGCGGCAGCCTCCTATCAATTATTTTCTTTTGTAATATAGGCAAACGCAAGAATTTTATACCTGTTATATGATCGATGGGCAGGATTTTGGCGGATAAAAAAGAATTTCACAAAGTATGAAGATTGGATTTCAGGAGGATATTAGACATGGACATACATAGCATCAAAACTGCAGCCAGAGAAAATTTTGCCGGCTCCTGCCGGGTGTGTCCGGTTTGCAACGGTGTTGTCTGTGCCGGCGAAGTTCCGGGGATGGGCGGTTTGGGTACAGGTGCAGCCTTTCGCCATAACATTGAGGCACTGGCCGAATGCCGCTTAAACTTACGAACTGTTCATGATGTCAAAAGACCGGATTTGACCTGCCGGATCTTGGGTTTGGAACTGGATCTGCCGGTGATCGGTGCAGCTATTGGCGGTACAGCACTTAATATGAAGGGCGCTATGACAGAACAAGAATATACCGAAGCTGTTGTCAGCGGCTGCCGCAATGCAGGTACGATCTCGATGACCGGTGATGGTCCTAACCCGATTGTGTTTGATTCCGGCATGGCTGCTATTCATAAAGAAAAAGGCTGGGGAATTCCTATAGTTAAACCCAGACAAACCGAAAAAATCGTTGAATTGGCTGAAAAAGCGGCTGCAGCCGGTTGCCCGGCATTTGGCATAGATATTGATGCGGCGGCGCTTGTTAATATGACTAATGCCGGTCAGCCGGTAGGCCCTAAGACTGGCAAGGAACTGGAATACATAAAAAATCACACAACCATCCCGTTTATTGTTAAAGGTATTATGACTCCTGACGAAGCAGAAGCCTGTTGGCAGGCCGGGGTGGATGCCATTGTTGTTTCCAACCACGGCGGACGGGCGCTTGATTATACTCCTGGTACTGCCGAAGTGTTGCCGTATATTGCCGAAGCTGTTAAAGGAAAAATGACAATTCTGGTAGATGGCGGGGTTCGGAGCGGCGTTGATGTTTTGAAGATGCTGGCTCTAGGGGCAGATGCGGTACTCATTGGCCGTCCGGTGATTATTGGTGCTGTAGGCGGCGGTAAGGAAGGGGTGGAATTCGTGTTGGATCAATACAAAGCTGAGTTACATGCAGCCTTGCTTCTGACCGGTACTGCCAAGGTTAGTGATGTGCCGGTGGAGATATTATGGTAAAACCATCAGAACTTTATTATAGTAGTATAAAAACCGGTTGGGGTCAGATTATTGCTATCTGGTCTGACAACGGCCTATGGGAGCTGAGCTTTCCCCAGCCGGAAGAGGTTGCTGCTGCTGATATTCCACCTGGAATGAGCGCACTGACGCCAGAGCAGGAAGCGCATATGTGGTCTGAACAGCTGGCTACAGAACTGCGCATGTATTTTCAAGGATTTCCCGTACCATTTGGCGTGCCGATTGACTGGCGGTGTTACACTGCTTTTCAGAAAGCCGCACTACTGTATGCGGCTGATATTCCCTACGGCGCCACTGCCAGTTATCAGGTGGTTGCGCAGGCGATTGGCAGTCCGAAAGCCGCCCGGGCGGTTGGCGGAGCCATGCATAGTAACCGTACACCGTTGGTGGTGCCCTGTCATCGGGTTGTGGGGGCAAATGGCAGTTTAATCGGCTTTGGCGGCGGACTGGATTTGAAAAAAGCACTGCTGCTGTTGGAGAGTGGCGGGTAAGATTGCAGGAATATTGTGCCATGAGTTATAATATAGCTAATATTGTTTGTGAACTCATCACGCAGGAGGGGTACAAGGTTGACTGGATTTTTACTGCGGATTATTATTAATGCGGTTATTTTAATTATGCTGGCAGTTGAGCTACCCGGAGTGATTGTAGATACCTTGGGAGGAACGCTGCTAGGAGGAGCCATTGTTGGTCTGGCAAATGCTGCTATTCGACCAATACTTTTAATTGCTGCTTTGCCGTTTAATTTGCCGACTCTGGGCAGTATTACCTTTGCGACCAATATTTTTACGCCGTTTATGGTGGTCAAAACGTTGCCAGGGTTTGAAATTTCCAGCCTAATGACCTCAATTATCGGGGTTATGCTGTTGACACTATGCAGCTTTGCTTTATCAAAAATCATACATGACCGATAAGTTTCAAAGGAGCTACTATGACGATAAAATTAATTGCAATAGATTTGGATGACACTTTGTTAGATAGCAAGCTAGCTGTTTCGCCACGGGCGTGTGAGGCTATCCGTAAGGCTGTGGCAAAAGGCGTCACTGTGACAATTGCCACAGGCCGGATGTATTCTTCGGCTTTGGTTTATGCCAAGCAGCTTGAGCTTGATGTACCACTTATCACCTATAACGGCGGTTTGATTAAGTCCTGCTTATCCGGTGAAACTCTGATGCACCGGCCGATAGAAAGACAAGATGCGCTGGATGTATTGGCCTTATTCAAGGAACGCAACTGGTATATCCAGACCTATATGAATGATGAACTTTATGTGAAAGAACAAAATGAGTATGCTGTCTACTATTCGCGTTTTTCCGGCCGGCCGGCCATTGCTGTTGGCGACAAACTGTTTGAGGCCGAGCAGCCGCCGACCAAGATGCTGTCCATGTCATCAAAAGAAGGCATTATGGACATCTACAATACTGTAAATGCGCAGTTTGGCGATAAACTGACCTTAGCAATATCTAAACCCACTTTCATGGAAATTACGCATCCGCTGGCCAATAAAGGCAGAGCCTTGGCCTTTTTGGCTGATAAACTGCAGATTAAGCAGCAAGAGGTTATGGCGATTGGCGATAGCGGGAATGATTTGGATATGATTAAATATGCCGGCTGGGGTGTTGCCATGGGCAATGCCAGTGACGCCGTTAAGGCTGCTGCTAAACTAACAACTCTCACAAATGATGCCGATGGTGTAGCAGAGGCCATTGAGAAATATGTATTGAGTTAATGCTAATCAGTTCCTGCTTGCTAAAGGGCGGGAACTGCTTTTGACTTTATTTTCCCATATTATATAAGAAGAGAAATACTAATCCGGTTAAGAAAATGTTGCAGACAGTCAGCGCAGACAAGGGAAAGAACAAATAGGGGTGTTCGTGATGATAGATAACTTTCGTCTGGTAATAATTACAGGTATGTCGGGAGCCGGCAAATCGCAGGTAATGCGTTCTATGGAAGACCTGGGTTATTTTTGCGTCGATAACCTGCCGCCCATGCTGATTCCCAAATTTGCCGAACTGTGCGCTCAATCTGGTGGTAAGGTTACCAAAATTGCGCTGGTTGTAGACATTCGTGGCGGTGAGTTCTTCGACACGCTGGTGCAAGTGCTGGAGGACATGGAGAAACAGGGCTTATTGTATGAAATATTATTCCTGGAAGCGTCAGACGCCACCATTATCCGCCGCTACAAAGAAACCAGGCGCCGCCATCCCATGGCGCCCCATGGCCGGATCAGCGAAGGCATCAGCCGGGAACGTGATAGGCTGGAACAAATTAGAGGCAGGGCTACCCATATCATTGATACCTCCGGTTTGGCCACAACCGAACTTCGCAGCAAGATTACAGCCCTGTTTACCGAAGAGCGCGAGCATGAACGCATGACAATTACTGTTGTGTCTTTCGGCTTTAAACATGGTATGCCGATGGATGCCGATATGGTAATGGATGTACGCTTTCTTCCCAATCCCTTTTATGTTGAATCGCTGCGGCGCAAAAGCGGCCGTGAAGCTTTGGTGGGGGATTATATATGGAAGTGGCCTGTTACCCAGCAATTTATGGAGAAACTGTCAGGTCTGATAGACTTTCTTGTGCCTCATTATATCAAAGAGGGTAAAAGCCAACTGGTTCTTGCCATCGGCTGCACCGGCGGCTTACACCGCTCGGTGTTTATCGCTGAAAAAATGTTTGAGTACCTTAAAGGAAAAGGTTATAAGGTTAACGTTGAACACAGGGATATAAAGCACAATGTTGTTGAATAATGGAAATAGTACAAGTTCAGAGCAGGTTAGAAATGTCCAGCTGCAGCGTTCTATATTCATTGTGGCCTACAACGCGTTCAGTTTGTCGCAGATGAACAAAACGCATATTGTACGGGCCGCGATGAGGACGCGACCGCAGTCGTACTGGGAAGTACGTCGGAGGGAGTGCCCACAAGAGGAACACCGTCGCCTACGAGACTGCTTTACGGCAGTTTGTGGCATAGGTTTTGCTATAACAGCATCGCGCAGATGGGCGTTTATCACCTGCTCGGGGGTGGCAAAATGCATTTTTTAAAATGGCTCTATCCTGGCATGAAGTTTAAACGATGGTTGCTGTTGTTTTCCGCTGGGGTTATTTGTGCCAGCCTGGGCTTAGCCATTGTGTTTAACTATAAATATATTGGGGTAATGGAAGAAGCTATCTTCCGCCTGTTTTATCTGACTACAGGCAAATATTATTATGCTGTGACCACAATTGCCGGCATTTCGATTATTGTGCTTGGGCTGGGAATTATGCTGCTGGCAACCCGGAAGATTATTAAGTCGGTCATTAGTGTCCTGGTGCCGGAAGGCTCTGATAAACTGGTAGAGATTATTTTTGAGAAGCGCAAACTCAATCGCGGACCGGCGATTACCGTCATCGGCGGCGGGACAGGATTGTCTGTGCTGTTGCGCGGTATAAAAGGCATTACCAGCAATCTTACGGCAGTGGTTACTGTAGCTGATGACGGTGGTTCCTCAGGGCGACTGCGCGAAGACTTCGGCATTATACCACCTGGTGATTTGCGCAACTGTCTGGTGGCACTTGCCGATACAGAGCCGCTTATGGAAAAGCTGTTTCAACACCGGTTCGGTGGTCACGGAGAATTGGCCGGTCATAATTTTGGTAATTTGTTTATTGCTGCTATGACCGAGATTGTCGGTGATGTGGAACAGGCACTTAAAGAGTCAAGCAAGGTATTGGCGGTGCGTGGCAAGGTGCTGCCATCTTCGGTTGAGCGGGTATTGCTCAGCGCTGAAATGACTGATGGTACAATCGTTCAGGGAGAATCAAAAATTCCGCTTGCTGGCAAAAAAATTAAACAGGTATATATTGAGCCCCGGGATGTTAACCCTGTAAAAGGGGCTGTGGAAGCTATTGATGATGCGGATGCCTGCATCCTGGGGCCTGGCAGCCTCTATACCAGTGTTATTCCTAATTTGCTGGTCAAAGGGATAGCCGAAGCCGTAAAAGAGAGTGCTGCGGTTAAAATATATATATGTAATGTTATGACTCAGCCTGGTGAAACAGACGGTTATACTGCCTATGATCATATCAAGGCCATTCTCGATCACGCTGGCCCTGGGACCATTGATATTGCGGTGGTCAATGTGCAGGAAGTAGCGCCTGAATTACAGCAAGTGTATGCGCAGCAGGGTGCATATCCGGTTTTGCCGGATATTGAAGCTATTGAAGCACTCGGAATAAAAGTAGTTAAGGCAAACCTTATCAGTGAAACCAATCTGGTGCGCCATGATCCGGGAAGACTGTCACGCACCCTGATGACACTGATCTATGATTTGAAACTCAATTCTGATCGGATGCGGTTACTTGATTACTATATTATGGGCGAAAATATTAAAAAACTAAAAGATTAACCAAAGGAATGAGGTCCTTGTCATTTTCAACTGAAGTAAAAAATGAATTGGCCCGTGTGACTGGCAGCCATAATTGCTGTGCCGCCGCTGAACTGGCAGCGCTTATCCGGATGGGAGGCGCGATGTCCATTGGCGGCAATGCCAATCTGGGTATAAATTTTAGCAGCGAAAATGCGGCAGTTACCCGCAAAGCTCTCGGTCTAATCAAAGGCTATTCAAATGTTAAAACTGAAGTGGTGGTTACCAGAGGGCGGCGGCTTAAGAAAAACAATACCTATCATGTGCGGGTTGTGCCATCGCCAGGGGTTAATCAACTGCTTACTGATTTGGGAATCATGCGGGACGGCAGTCTCAATGTTCTGTCCGACCGTGCTATTTTGCGTAAAGCCTGTTGTCGCCGGGCCTATCTCCGAGGGGCGTTTTTAGGTGCTGGTTCTGTTAACCGGCCAGAGGGTTCGTATCATCTGGAACTGGTGACCGGCAATGTTGACTTGGCAAAATCCTTGGTACAGGTTATGAAGTCGCTGGGACTGCCGGGGCGGATGACTGACCGCAAGGATGATTATATTGTCTATTTAAAGGATGGTAATGCCATTACCACTTTTCTACAGCTAATCGGTGCCCATAATGCCTTGTTGACTTTTGAAAATGTGCGGGTTGTTAAGGATATGCGCAACCAGGTTAACCGGTTGGTAAACTGCGAGACAGCCAATTTGCAAAAGACTGTAAATGCTGCTGTGCGTCAGGTTGACAGTATCAAGCTAATTGTAGAGAAACTGGGTCTTGATAAACTGCCGCCGCCGCTGCGGGAAGTGGCTGAAGCGCGACTGGCCTATCCAGAAGCCACTTTATCAGAACTGGTGGAGGCGTTAGACGGGCGGATTGGCAAATCTGGCATAAATCACCGCTTGCGCAAACTAGGAGAAATTGCCCAATCCCTAGAAGCGCGCCGGCCGGAAACAGAGATGGATAAACAATGATACGAAGTTTACAAATTATCGGTGTGCTAGTGTTGCTGACTGTTGGCTGGCTGGTTATGCCTGGTGGCGGTGTGCCTATTTTGGCTTATCACCAGGTAAGCAGCCTGCCTGAGATCTACAGTATTGATGCCGCCGAATTTGAACAGCAGATGAAGTATTTATCCGACCAGGGTTATACGGCGATTTCCTTGGCGGTATTTTTTGCTGCCGGCGGCAAGGGGGACAAACTGCCGCCGCGGCCGGTAATCATTACCTTTGACGATGGGTATGAAGATAATTATTTGACTGCGTTACCCATTATGGAAAAATACAATATGAAAGGCACAGTATTTGTCATTGCCGGACAAGTGGAAAAACCTGAGTATATGACCTGGGAGCAGCTAAAGGCTGCGCAGGCCAGAGGCATGGAGATAGGTTCACATACTTTTAGTCATGTGGCCTTAAACGAACTCCCGCCGGCAGAGCAATTAAACGAGCTTGTACGCTCCAAACAAATGCTGGAGACTAAACTGGGACAGCCGATAACCTTTTTGGCCTATCCTTATGGGCAATATACCGGCGATACAATTGCTGCCTTGAAACAGGCCGGTTATATCGGAGCCTGCACCGGCCAGCCGGGTTTGGCCAGAGTACAAGGAGATGTGTATCAACTAAACCGCGTCAATGTTCCCCGGCCCAAATACGGTCTGTGGGAGTTTCGCGTCAGGCTGCTCAGGGCACAGATTTACGGTAAACTGATGACAGTGCTCAACCAGTAATATCCATGCCAGAACCCGGTAGTTTCCGGTAAAATCCGCCAACAGTTGAAGGGGCGGGGTCAGTCTGTTATAATACCGGTAGGTGTTTGACCAAGTTACTAGGAGGTATACTATTGTTGAATTTTTTACGTCAGGCAAGTGTAACTATGGCGGTTACAATGGCCTTAAGCTTTGTTGCTGCACCCCAGCTAGCGCTGGCTAATAATGGTTTGCCGGCAGAGGCAAACAGTGTTAATCTTACAGAACTACCTGTTACTGTGACTGAACAGAGCGGGAATGTGTTGCTGTCTGACAGTCCGGAGATGGTGCCGGCTGATGGCATTACTTATCAAGATACCGTAAGCGGAGACGCGCGACTATTTTTTCACCATGTAAATGATGCCAAGGAACCCAAGAAAATTGTTGCGCTGTTAACTAACGAGCAAGATAAAGCTGCTGATGTTATCGTCAGCAGACAGGGTTTGGGCGGGCCGGGGTTCGATTATCTGGCTGTGGGAAAAGCTGCTCAGATGAATTTTTTTGCTAAGCAGGACGTCGGTCTTCTTGAGGTGCCGGCAAAAGGCACAGTTCTGCTGGAACCAAAACTTAATGAAGCAGTTGTTGAGCCAGGGGCATTGGTTAACGGTATTTATGAGATCAGAACCAAAGACCCGGTTAAAGTAATTGTTATGATGATGCCTGTTGATGCTGATCCGGCTGAGTTTGTGAAGAAAGCACCGGTATTGCCGGCAGACAGTCATCACCTTAGAGGGACTTTCCCTGGCATGGATCGCCTGCTTGTTCCTACCCAGGTATATAATTCGCCTAACGATGGCGTAATGGCGATTACGCTGGCCGATCACAAAATTGATACCTATGTTAGCGGCATCGATGCCACAGATGGTTCGAAGACGCTGAATTATGGCAATTATGGTGTTGTGTACAAATTGTTCCTGCCTACAGCATTTGAACAAAACTATGCTGTGTTTCTAAATCCCCGGGGTGGGGAATTTGCCGGTGGAATGAAGCTGAAATATCGCCATCAGGAAGAACAAATGGTTGGCGTTCCGGCTGAAAAACTGTTTTTTGGCAGTCAAACCTCGAAGGATGCCGCGCATCTGGGTAATTTTGCAGGCGGACAATCGCTTTGGCTGACCTTTTCGCCGCCCGGAGCTTCCAATCTGCCTGTGAAACTTGTTCTGGCTCCGGTAGCTAAAACCAAATAATACGGAAATTTAGTGGTGATATCGATTGCTCTGTCTGCTATTGGCAGAGCAATCTCCTTTTACTATTGATTCTTGAGCGCAAAAAAGCTAAAATAATATAGTAACGTAATTACATATTTACGTAGGCAAGGAGGGACTATCTGTGAAAAAACATGTTGTAACTATTAATAAAGCATCGCTCGCTCAAACTGTACATACTGGCGGTTGCGGAGAATGCCAGGCATCCTGTCAATCGGCCTGCAAAACTTCCTGCACTGTCGGCAATCAGGTTTGCCAAAAGCAGGCGTAGAGCGCAAGCCCCTTGCCTAGTCAAGGGGCTTAACTTATTTTTGAAAGGAAATAGAATGCAGCTTCATAAATTTAAAATAAGCAATCTTAATATTGTACTTGATATCAACAGTGGTGCCGTGCATATTGTTGACGATATGGTATATGATATACTGGATATTTTTAACGGGACTAATGAGGCCGAAGTGGTAGCCGCGCTTTCGCCTAACTATGAGCAGTCAGCTCTTGTGGAGGCTATGGCTGAACTTCAGGAACTCATCAAAGCCGGGCAATTGTTTGCGCCGGAATTAACTGTGCCGCTTACCTTTAAGGAGAAGCCACTGGTAAAATCGCTTTGTCTGCATGTGGCCCATGATTGTAATTTGCGCTGTGGCTACTGTTTTGCCGGTACCGGTGATTTTGGCCATGACCGCGGTCTAATGCCTAAAGAGATTGGTGAACGGGCTGTTGATTTTATTATTGAAAACAGCGGTGGGCGCCGTCATTGTGAACTGGATTTCTTTGGCGGTGAACCGCTTTTAAATATGAATACTGTCCGTCATGTGGTCAGCTATGTAAGAAAACGCGAGCTTGAGGCTAACAAAGAATTCAAGCTGACACTGACTACCAATGCGCTGCTTTTGACTGACGAAATCATTGAGTACCTCAATGACAACAATATTAGTTTGGTGCTTAGCCTGGATGGGCGGCCTGAGGTGCATGACAAGATGCGTCCGCGGGTGGACGGCAGCGGCAGTTATGATAAGGTGCTTACACGCTGTAAGCAGGTATCTCAGTCGCGCGGTGACCAAAATTACTATTTGCGCGGCACGTTTACTGCCTATAATCTTGATTTTGCGGCTGATGTGCTGTCAATGGCCGATCAGGGTTTCAGCCAGCTGTCAGTGGAGCCGGTTGTTGCCAAAGATGCTGATTATGCGTTAACAGAAGAACATTTGCCTGTTTTATTTAGGCAGTATGAGCTCTTGGCTGAAGAATACCTGAAACGCAAGTTAGCAGGCAAAGGTTTTGACTTTTTCCATTTTAATCTGGATTTAAGCAATGGGCCCTGTGTTGCTAAGCGGTTAAGCGGCTGCGGAGCAGGCCATGAGTATTTTGCCGTGACGCCTGAGGGCGATTTATATCCCTGCCATCAGTTTGTCGGGCGGGATGAATATAAATTGGGCAATATTTTTGAAGGCATTAAAAACACCGAGATGCCGGTGAAATTCCGTCAGGCACATGTGCTCAACAAACCAACCTGTCGTGAATGCTGGGCTAGGTTTTACTGCAGCGGCGGTTGCCATGCTAATGCTGATTTGTTCCATAATGATTTGCATCAGCCATATGAAGTTGGCTGTGAATTGCAGAAGAAACGTCTGGAATGTGCTATCATGATTCAGGCCAAGCTGGCAATAGCCGGCCAGGCTGAGTAATTAACGGTAAAGCCAAGCAGGATAAGGCATTATCCGATATGGATGTGGGAGCGGCTTATGACAGATACAGCGGTTCAGCTTACAATAAGCGGGATAGTCCAAGGGGTGGGATTCCGCCCCTTTGTTTATAACCTGGCCGGGAAATACGCCATAACAGGCTGGGTGGCAAATAATGCAGGCGGGGTAGAGATTGTGGCTGAAGGCGATCAACAGGGCATTGCCGGGTTTATTGAAGCTCTGAACACGCAAGCACCACCGCTGGCTGTCATCGACAGTATAACAGTACAGTACTGCCAGCCTTGTGGCTATGGAGAGTTTCAAATTAAGACCAGTGTAACCGATACAGCCAAGACTGCACTCATTTCACCTGATATTGCCACTTGTCACCGTTGCCAGGAAGAACTCAGAGGCCCAGATGACCGGCGATACCGCTATCCCTTTATCAACTGCACAAACTGTGGGCCGCGGTTCAGTATTATTACCGACATACCCTATGACCGGCCGACTACCACCATGCGCAATTTTGTTATGTGTCCAGCCTGTCAGGCCGAATATGATAATCCTACTGACCGGCGTTTTCATGCACAGCCTAACGCCTGCCCGGTGTGCGGGCCGGCGTACCGCTTGCTTGATGCTCAGGGCTGTCCGGTAGATCAAGAACAGGATGTATTTCTCCAGGCGCAGGAGCAGCTCGCAGCCGGCAAGATCCTGGCAATCAAAGGTATTGGCGGCTATCATCTGGCAGTTAACGCCAAAAACCAGGCGGCTGTGAGTCGGCTGCGGTCGCGCAAAGTGCGGGAAGATAAACCGTTTGCCGTTATGGCTGGCAGTCTGGCGGCAGTCCGGGAGCAATGCATCGTGTCGGCGATGGAAGAGCAGCTGCTGACAAGTGCTGCCAGACCGATTGTGCTGCTTGCTAAACAAACGGCGTATAATTTGGCTGACAGTATTGCGCCGGGAAATCCCTGTGTCGGGATGCTGCTGCCTTATGCGCCGATTCACTTTTTGCTGCTTAAGCCAGATGATATCTGGGTTATGACCAGCGGCAATGTAAGTGATGAACCTGTTGCGTATCAGGATACTGATGCTATTTCCCGCCTTAGTGCAATTGCGGATTATTTTCTGGTACACAACCGGGATATACACTGCCGGGTAGACGATTCTGTTGTCAGGGTCGTGTTGGATAAACCGTATTTTCTCCGCCGCAGCCGGGGTTATGTGCCCCAGCCCATCAAACTGGCGCATAAATTGCCACCGGTGTTGGCGGTAGGCGGCGAACTCAAAAACACCTTTTGTCTGACACGCGGGAAACAGGCCTTTTTGAGTGCCCATATCGGCGATTTGGAAAATATGATTACCTATCAGTCCTATTGCGAAGCGGCTCAACATTTGCAAAAACTGCTGACGGTTACGCCTGAAATGGTCGCCTGTGATTTGCACCCTGAATATTTGTCGACCAAGTATGCGCAAACCTTGGAGCTGCCAGTTATCGGCGTGCAACATCACCACGCCCATATTGCAGCTGTTATGGCCGAACATCATTTGGTCGGACCAGTGCTTGGTGTTGCCTTTGACGGTACAGGCTATGGACCGGACGGCACCTTGTGGGGTGGCGAGTTTTTGGTGGCTGATTTGCGGGAATACTGGCGGCTCGGACATTTATCTTATGTAAAACTGCCAGGCGGGGAACAGGCCATTCGTCAGCCGTGGCGCATTGCGGTTTGCTTACTAAAGGAGTTATATGGCGATAACTTTGTCAATCAACAAACCCCTTTAGCAAGAAAATTGCCTGCCGGCTGGGAGCTTGTGCTGGCTGCAGCGGAAAAAGGCATCAACACACCGCTGTCATCAGGAGCCGGGCGGCTGTTTGATGCGGTGGCGGCAATACTCGGGCTGCGCCAAACTATTCATTATGAAGGGCAGGCCGCTATTGAACTAGAATTGGTTGCGCAAGGTATTGCAGGCCAAGCGCTGCCGTATGATGTTAGAGAAGTTGACGGACAGTGGCTGCTTGATAGCCAAAGTATAATTGCCGCGCTTTGCCAGGCTTTACGACAAGGGGAAACTGTGCAGCAGCTTGCCGCTGATTTTCATACTACGCTGGCGGCGGCAACTTGTGATATGATTAAGAGAATGAGTAAGGCTACCGGCATTACGACTATTGTTATGAGCGGCGGCGTTTTTCAAAATGTCACGTTGTTAACTAAAATTATCAGAATGATCGAACAATGTGGGCTAACTATTTATCTGCATCGCCAGACACCGCCCAATGATGGCGGCTTGGCGTTAGGGCAAGCGGCAATTGCCGGGGAAAGGAGTCGATAGGTATGTGTCTGGCTGTTCCTGCAAAAATAATTGAACGCAGTGAATTTATGGGGACAGTTGCTATTAGCGGCGTGACCCGTCAGGTTAGTTTGATGCTGCTGCCTGCGGCTGAGGTGGGCGACTATGTGCTCATTCATGCCGGTTTTGCCATTCAGGTGATTGATGAAGCAGAGGCTTTGCGTACACTGGAGCTGTTTAAGGAGCTGGAGCAATATGAAGCTGACTGCTGACGAGACTGTTCGCGCGGCTGAGTTTTTCACTCAGGCTATTACCAGACTGGCTACGCGGCCGGTTCGCATTATGGAAGTGTGTGGCACACATACGGTGGCGATCTTTCGCAATGGTATCAGGCAATTGCTGCCGCCTGCTGTTGAATTGGTCAGCGGGCCGGGATGTCCGGTTTGTGTTACTCCCAATGAGTATTTGGATAAGGCTATTGCCTACAGCCGTCAGCCCAATGTTATTATTACGACTTTTGGTGACATGCTCAAAGTGCCGGGATCGCAGTCAACGCTGATGGCCGAACGGGCGCAAGGGGCCGATATTCGCATTATTTATTCGCCGCTTGACAGCTTGCAGATTGCTAGTGACAACCCAGAAAAGTCCGTAATTTTTCTGGCGGTTGGTTTTGAGACAACAGCACCTACGGCAGCCGCCGTTATCCTTCAGGCTGAGCGTCAGCCAATAACTAATTTTTTTGTTTTATCTTCCCATAAACTGGTGCCGCCGGCTGTCAGAGCCCTTCTGGCTGCTGATGATATCAGGGTGGATGGATTTTTGCTGCCAGGTCACACCGCTGTGATCAGCGGTCTTGCACCATACCTCTTTATTGCTGGTGAATATCAAGTGCCAAGCGTTGTTACCGGATTTGAGGCACTTGATATTTTGCAGGGAATTTATATGTTGCTTAAACAAATAACAGCAGGTACCGCCGAACTTGACAATCAGTACCGGCGTGTAGTTAAACCTGAAGGCAATGAGGCGGCCAGAAACATTCTGGAACAGGTATATCAGCCGGCAGCAGCTGTTTGGCGGGGCCTTGGTGAAATACCCAACTCAGGGTTGGCGCTCAGGCAGCAGTATGCAGGTTTTAATGCTGAGGTAAAACTGCCGCTGCCGCCGCTTTTAACCAGGGAGCCGGCCGGCTGTCGCTGCGGCGACGTGCTTTGTGGTAAGATTGAACCGGCATCTTGCCCGCATTTTGCCCAAGGCTGCACACCTGAGCATCCTGTTGGCGCTTGTATGGTGTCAGTGGAAGGGGCATGTGCTGCCTGGTTTAGGTACGGACAAGGACGGTGGAATTATGCATAATTCGAAAGACTGCATCCTCCTGGGGCATGGCAGCGGCGGACGCCTAAGTCATGAACTTATCAAAAATATTATGGTGGCGGCGTTTAGCAATCCGCTGCTTGACGAATTGCATGACGGCGCGCGTTTAAGCATTGGGGATACCAAGCTGGCATTTACCACAGATAGCTATGTTGTCAAACCACGGTTTTTTCCAGGTGGTGATATTGGTAAACTGGCAGTTTGCGGTACAGTAAACGATTTGGCCATGTGTGGTGCAAAACCGCTGTATTTAAGTGTGGGTTTTATTTTAGAAGAAGGGCTGCCGCTTGATGAGCTTAGGCAGATTGTAGAGTCCATGCGGCTTACTGCGCTAAAAGCAGGGGTTACCATTGTTACCGGTGATACCAAAGTGGTCGAACGCGGTGCTGTTGATGGCATTTATATCAATACCGCGGGAATTGGCGTTATGCTGCCGCAGGCCAATATTGCTGCCAACCGCGTCAAGCCAGGGCAAGTTGTTATTGTCAGCGGCGACCTGGGCGATCATGCTATTGCTGTTATGAGTGAGCGGCACGGCTTAACGCTGCCAGCAGAGATTCGCAGTGATTGTGCTCCCTTGCATATATTAATTGAGGAGCTTTTGACTGAAGTACCGGAAATCAGCATGCTGCGCGACCCTACCAGAGGGGGGCTGGCAACAACTCTTAATGAGATTGCGGCCGATGCCGGAGTAGGCATTGTCCTGGAGGAAGGACAGCTGCCGGTTAAGCCGGAGGTTGCTGCTGTCTGTGAATTACTGGGATTTGATCATTTGTACCTTGCCAATGAAGGGAAAGTAATTGCTTTTGTCGAAAACAAATGTTGTGAAAAGGTTCTGACAATAATGCAGCGCCATTCGGTAAGTGTTGCTGCCCGGGTTATTGGTTCGGTGACTGACAAAGCACCCGGACAGGTAGTGCTTAAAACCACGGTTGGTGGGCTGCGTTTACTGGACATGTTGACTGGTGAGCAACTACCTCGGATTTGTTGATTTTTTTTTGTAGATGGCCATACAATTAGATACATGGATCGAAAAGTTTTAACGAGGGGGGAGATTATGCTGTGCAACTCGATTATAGGCTGAAATTGGAAACATCGCAAAAGTTAATAATGACTCCCCAACTGCGTCAGGCTATTGCTATTTTGCAGCTGCCGGCCACTGAGCTGGCAGCATTGGTCGAAAAAGAATTACTGGAAAATCCGGTGCTGGAGGCTGATGCTGCCCAAAACAGTGATGAGCCGATTCATGATGAGTTGGAAGCGCCTGCGATAGAACTAGACCGGCAAGCCGGAGCTGAAGTGGAAGCAGATGGTTGGGTTGAGTATTTGCTAAGTGGTACGCAGGCTTCGGCCGGTGTTCAATCAGGAAATACTGAAAATAGTAAGCAACGGGAAATTGCTGATGCCGAAAGTGTTTCGCTGCAGCATTATCTTGAGATGCAACTGCATTTTGCCATCCTGGATAGCGAAAATCTGGCTATTGGCAGATATCTTATCGGCTGCATTGACGACAACGGTTATTTGTGCGGTACAACTGAGGAAATAGCTGCTCAACTGGGAATAGCCGAGGCTGTTGTACTTGATGTGCTGAAAATCATTCAAACTTTTGATCCGGTTGGTGTAGGCGCACGCAGTCTGCAAGAATGCCTGCTCATACAATTAGAACAGCGGACAGAGGAATTTGATAACCGGAGTTATTCCTTGGTGGCTGCGGTTATTAGTGAACATCTTGATCAGGTAGCTTTGGGCCGTTATAAGCAGATTGCCGATAAACAACGTTGCTCATTGCACGAAGTGCAGCAGGCTGTCGATATCATCCGCACTCTTGATCCCAAGCCTGGTAGTGCATTTGGTGGTGGTCAGCCAGGATATATTGTTCCTGATGTTATTGTAGAACGGGTTAATAATGAGTATGTTATTACCATTAATGACGGTCATGTGCCGCAACTATCCATTAATTCGTATTACCGGCAAATTGTGCGGGAAGAACAAAGTGATGCCCGCAAATATGTGGAAGGCCGGATTAATGCGGCGGTTTGGCTGATAAAAAGCATCGAACAGCGGCAGCGCACATTATATAATGTAACAGAAGCCATTATTAATCTGCAGCAGAGTTTCTTTGATCATGGCTCCAAATTTTTGCGGCCGCTTACCATGAAAAAAGTAGCCGAACAAATCAGTGTGCATGAATCTACGGTAAGCCGGGCAACGGCCAACAAATATATTGATACTCCGCATGGGGTATTTGCCATGAATACTTTCTTTTCTGCCGGTATTCATAGTACCGGTGGTGAAGATATTTCTGCCAGCCGGGTCAAACAGCAGATCAAAGAAATGATTGCAGCTGAAAATCAGACCCAGCCGCTAAGTGATCAGGTGTTAAGCGAAATGCTAAATGCCAAGGGAATTATGGTATCAAGACGGACAGTTGCCAAATACCGGGAAGAACTGGGTATTCCGGCATCAGGAAAACGGAAAAGGCATTAATAAGCAGCTAGATCTCCTAAGTAGTATTTGTTATACTTAAGGAGGTCTTTTTTCTTTTAAAAAAACTTAAGATGTTACAATGAACGACAAACAAACACTGTTTATAGCAAAATATGTCTAAAAATGGCTGGTATTATTACTGGTAATTGTTATAATTAAAGCAAAAATATTTTGGCGCAATTATTGTGATATTGGGAGAGGTGCTTATGGGGAGATATATTGCCGCAGGTATTGGCGGAGTCATTATGTTGTTTTGGCTTTGTTTTGCTCCGGCTGCCGAAGCAGCCGAGCTGGCAGTTTCCGGAGTTCCTCTGTCAGGTCTGGAACAAATTGAGCCCTTTGTAAGTGACGGTCCGGAAGGGATGGCAGCTTTAGCCACAATATCCCGCAATCAAGCTTTGGAAACGCTAGAAAAGCAAAGAGCAGGTGCCAAATATTTTGGCGGTATAACCTATGGTCATAGCAATGAGCCGATTGTTGATACCGGCAGTGAAAAGAATTCGTATAATAAGCTAAGTCTTACCGGCGGGCTGAGTTTTCCGCTGCTGGGTTCTTTGCAAAAAGAAAATGTCAGGAAACTTGAAACCCAAACGGCTACCATGGAAGCGCAACATCGCTCTAACATGCTAGCCTTGACAAATCTGGCTGCATTACGAAAAGCCTATACCACGCTCTGGATTGAACAACAGAAAGCGGCAATTGGCAAGCGGTTTTTGAGTACGGAAGCCGAAACCGTCCATATATTGCAGCAGCGTCAGGCGCAGGGTTTGGTATTACCGACTGACAAGCTGGAATTTTTAGCCGTGTATTATGATGTCAGACGTGATCTTGCGGCTTCGGAACTGCGCAAAATGCAGGCATTAAAGGTTATAGAAATCATTACCGGCCGCAAATGGCAGCTGACCGAGAACTTGAAAATGCCGTCGATTCCCAGTATTGACGGCCAAAAAATTGATCTTTCCTCATACCCGGAAGTTATATTTCAAAATAACCTTGTGGCGCAATATGAAAAACTATTGCAAGAGAAAAAACATATCGACAGAGATGCCAATCTGGTATTTGGTGTGACCAATGCCCGGGAGTTTCCGGGAACCACGGGAAATGGCATATATATTGCCTTAAATATGACCGGGCCTGTTAAGGGCAGTGCCAAAGATCAGGTGGAGCTGGCGGCTGCCGAGGAGCTTACTAAAGCGAAACAGGAAGAACAGTTAATCCGTATGAGACTTGACGGCCAGGCGGAAGAGGCGCTGGCAACAGCTGCTTATGCGGCTGCTGATGTCAATGCGAAAACGTCTCATATGATTGTGATGGCTGAAGCTATTCGGGAAAGGACGCTGCGGCGCATGGTTCTGGCGGGTGACACCTTTGAACAGTTGCAGCAAAGCAAGTCGCAGTATTACCGGACTGCCTTGGACATGCTTAATCAAGAAGAAGTCTTTCTTCATTCGGCCATTGATATTATCAGCTATGTATATCCCCGGGGTCTTGTGGCAGAGCCAACAGAACGGGTTTGCCTTATTAATGAAAATAACGAAAAACGCAGTAACTTGCTGGCACCTAGTTGGCTGGAGGCCGGGAATAACAAGACTGCGGCAAACACACCGCTTGATTTTTCCACTATTCCCGAAATAAAAGTTCCTAATGTGGCGATGGAAGCAGGAACCATCAAACCGGTAAGTAATGTTGGAGAAAAAATAGTTGTTCAGTCAGGAACGCAGAATAACACTGCCATATATGTCTGGAATGCCGAACAATTTTTACAAAGTAAAACAAGAGCAAATGCGTTGAACGAAATCAGTAATGCAGGATTTTCCCACATGCTTATATCCTTTACTCCCAAACAGTTAACTACCATAGGAACGCCAGCCGGCAAAGCCGAACTGGAAGCGTTGTTAGCTATGGCGAAAGCCAAGGGTATGCGGGTTGATTTACTGCTGGGAGATCCAACTTGGGCAGAGGCGGAATATCGTGGAGAATTGCTTGCGCTTATTCAAAAACTGCAGAATTTTGCTTTTGACGGCATCCATCTTGATATTGAGCCTGATTCGTTGCCCGGTGCGGCAATACGGCAGCCTGAGCTCTTAGCCGGACTTGCTGACACTGTTCGTGCTGTAAAAGAAACAACAAACAAGCCTGTATCAATAGCTATTCATCCGCGATACCTGGAAGGCAAGCTTGGCGAACTGTCCAGGCAGAAGCTGCTGCCGCTGGGGCTGGAAACAGTGGTTGTCATGATTTATTCAGATAATCCGACAATGACGGCGCAGCGAATGGCGGCCATTATGGCAGCCAACCCGAATGCCGTATTTGCTTTAGCACAAAGTGTGGAAAAAAGTATTCCACCATCAGAAAGTTATGCTGACAGCAGTCAAATGGAATTTAAAGCAGCTATGCAGATGCTGAAAGATAATCTTGCCGCCTATGGACTAAAAGAAATTTATATTCAGGCCTGGGAAGATTACAACAAGGGGGCGATGCCATGAAAGTATCATTTTCGCCAAATAAAAAAAATGATGCGACAATTGAGAACAATGTAAGGCTGCCATATTCGGCAGGCAAAAGAGTATTCCCCAAAATTCGCTGGGTATTAATTTTGTTGCTGGTGAGTTCGCCGTTTATCCTGTTTGCCGGCAAAATTGTACTTGATTGGGCATTTGTTACTTCGCCGGGAATGCTGTGGATGGAGAAAAAGACGATAAATTCGATTGAACCGGGAATCGTGGATAAAGTCTACTTCCACCGCGGTGAAGAGGCAGCGCCGGCTGCACCTATATTGAAGGTAAAACGTAGAATTCCCGAGGGACGGCTTGAGCAAATTGCCCTCCTGGAAGCCGAACGTGATGCGGCAAACGGAAGCTATCAGACAGCCGCGCCTGTACGGGGGAATGCCGACGCAGCTTATCTGGGTCAGCAGAGTGTTGCCTATTATCAAAACTTACGGGATAATACAAAATGGCTGCTGCAGCAAGGGGCGGCAACCCAGGCTGAGATGAATGCTGCCGAAAATAGACTTAGCGAGGTTAAAGCCGGGATGGCAGCAGCAACTGCCGTAAACGGGACTGCCGGATCGACGGCCGTTAACCCGGCCAGAATTGCTCAGATAGAACAAAGTATAAAATCGTTAAAACAAATGACTGAAGAATATTTTACCGTGAATACTGGGGCTGGCGGCAAAGTCAGCTCGGTATTTGTAACAGAAGGCCAGAGCTTTGCGGCCGGTGAACCACTGGCAGTCCTGGTAGACACCCAAAAGGTGTATATCGTTACTTATGTGGACCCCGGCGATTTTAAAAACATAACCTTGGGAACGGTTGCAAACGTGAAGCTGCCAGGAAGCGGTCGGCAGATTAAAGCGGTTGTTGAGCAGCCGCCGGTATCGGCAGACAATGTGCCAACCGGAATTTCGGAAAAGATGTATTCCGCCAATATGCGGGGTGTCCAGATTTATCTTAAAACCCAAGAGCCGCTAAAGCCGGAAGAACTTATCGAAGGTTTGCCGGTTACTGTTAAATGGTGAGTTGCTGCATGCTGTGGCAAGTAATCAGCAGAGTGTGTCTGACTATATTCTGCGTGAGGAGAATTGGCTATGAATGTGAAATTTGTTAAATTAGCGCTAAGTCATGAGGATCATATTGTCCGGACCGAAGCCTGTGAAGGTTGTTATTCGCTGAAGGCCTTGCTAACTGAGGTTCGTGAACCGGCAGTTGTTTTGATTGATGGCTTGAATCCGGAAAACAGCAAGAGCATGCGCGTGACTTTTAAGGCTATTTATGAATTGCGGCGATCGAGCGTATTTTATGCAGCTCCGATTTTTCTGGCAAAATCAATGGATAATTTGAATATATTTGTTGATGGTATTGGCAGCACTCCGGAAGAGGTTCTGCCTACCGCCACGAAAATTCTTGCCAGAATGGACGGTTTATCAATCGAAAAAAATGCTGTCAGCGATGATTTGCGCGTTCTGACATATTTGTATTGCCGCGGCGATGACCAGGTGTTGCTGCCGGTGGCGATGGCCTGTTCACCTTGGATTTATGAGTATCCGGCGGCATATCTTATTGGCGGTTTTGCCGGCACAAACTTACAAACTGCGATTGGCATCGGGCTATTTGCGGACAAGGATTTGGTAAATGCCATCATAAAAAGTTCGGCCGAATGGTTAATTACCCTGGCGGCGCAGGGTGTGCTTATTGGGCGGGAATTGGTTGATAGAATCCGCCTTTGCACCTATTGTGGCACCGGGAATTTAAACTACATTGACTTTTGCCCGCTGTGCGGCAGTATTGATTTTCACAAAAGAAAAATGATTCATTGTTTTACCTGCAGCCATGTAGCACCAGAAGAAAACTTTAAAAATGGCATGATGTTTGTCTGCCCGCGTTGTAATACCAATCTGCGCCATATTGGCAGTGATTATGACCGGCCAATGGAATCCTACAGCTGTGACAGTTGTGGCGAACGGTTTATTGACCCTGAAGTTAAGGCGGTTTGCATGCGTTGCCGGCACAAATCACCGACTGATGAACTGGTTGTGCGGCAGCTATATACCTATAGTCTTACACCCAAAGGAAAACGGGCTGTACAAGTAGGCAATGTTGATCTGGAATTCTCTCTGTTTGACAGTAACCGCAATGTAATGCCGCAATATTTTTACCAAATCACCGACTGGCTTATTCAAATGAAGGCACGGTACAGTGAAGAAGATTTCTCCTTATTGTGCATAAAAATAGAAGGTTTTGAGGGTCAGGGAACTACGACAGGCATAGCTCAGTTCCAAAAGATGGTTAATGAGCTTGCCGTTCGTATCCGAGAACTGGTTCGTCTGACAGATATTACAACAAGTACCGGTTCTAATACGTTTTGGGTGCTTTTGCCTAGGACAAACTTAAGCGGAGGAGAGATTCTGGCATCCAGGGTAGCTAAACTAGCCGAATTGATTTCCGGCGATAATGGCGAGCATATTGCTATGCAAACCAAATGCTTTTCCATTCCGGAAGAATATGCAAGCAGAGGGCAGGTGGCAGAAATGCTCTTAAAAGAGTATGAAGCTGCCCTTGCGAACAAAAAATGAATCACCTAATAAACAGCATCGGGCAGAACTTATATCAAATTACCCTTGGGCCGCTGCTCAGTTCGGATTTCATTTCGGTATTGGTACTATTGATGCCGTTTGTCCTATTTTTTGAGATTCCCTGGTCGCTGTTTATCTTGGTCGGCCTTATCAGATACAAACTGCGGCGGATGCAGGAAGGTGAGAGACGCCCGTATTTTCCTACCGTATCCTGTATTGTGACCTGCTATAGTGAAGGCCGCGACATTGAGACAACTGTTATTTCACTTGCTGAACAGCTATATCCGGGTCCAATTCAAATTTTGCTTGTGGTTGATGGTGCAACCATCAATGCCGAAACCTTGGCGGTGGCCAAGTCTATGAAAAAATGGGCTGAAGGTGGCTATCCTAACCGCTCTGTTATGGTTTTGCCGAAATGGCAGCGAGGCGGTGTGGTATCCAGCAGTAATCTGGCGCTGCAATTTGCCACAGGCGAAATCATTATAAAGGTGGATGGTGATTCGTCCTTTGATAACAATATGGTTGAACGGGCCACCAGACATTTTGAGGACCAATCGGTTGTTGCCGTCAGTGGCAGCCTAAGAGTGCGTAATGCCAGCAAAACACTGTGCGCAGCTTTTCAGGCCGTTGAATATTTTATTGCCATACATGTATCCAAAACCGCCTTAAGCGAGTTTAATATGGTAAATAATATATCAGGGGCTTTCGGTATCTTCCGGCGGGAACTGCTTAATCTGGTCGAAGGCTGGGATGCAGGAACGGCAGAAGATTTTGATATGACGCTGCGCATCAAAAACTATTTCAATCGTTCCAAGAAAAAAATCCGGATTGTATTTGATCCGGAAGCCATGTGCTTTACTGATGTGCCGGAAACCTTTACCCAGTTCTATAAACAGCGTATCAGATGGGAAGGCGATTATCCGTTTATTCTCTATAAACACCGCTATAGCAACAGTCCGCAATTTTTGGGCTGGCCTAACTTTTTGGGCGGACTTGTTAATATTTTTACTCATGTTGTCATACCTGGAATGGTGTTTGTGTATACGATTTGGTTGATTTTCCAATATCGCATTGATTTTGCCATAGCCCTGCTGCTGGCGGTTTACCTCTTCTATCTGCTGCTGCTGACCGTCTTTTATCTTGTCGGTATTGCGTTATTGTCAGAGCGGAAAGCCACCGATTTGTCGCGGATGTATTTGCTGCCCTTAATGCCGCTCTTTATGTTTGCTGCGAAAATCAATAGTTTTGTGGCAGTCCTCTGGGAGTTCATCGGTAAGGGGCATCAGGATACTTCGATGGCACCTTGGTGGGTACTGCGAAAAAGTAAATTTTAAGCAAGGTCAGGTAAGACAGTCTGACCTTGCTTTATATTTACTAATAAATGTAAATATAATAATTATGCCGGAGAGGGATAATCATATCTTTGGCGAATAAGTAATGAGAAAATACCACAGAGGCGGTGAACGTCTATTGGCGTCATACAATATCTTTAAATTCTTAGGTGATGGCCATGTTATACCGGCACCTCGTAATTATGAGGACTTTAAATTTGCGCTGGAACATTCGGCAAGTTCGAGTATCATTTTGCTGTTTGGCGACATTAATGTTTTGCCGGAACTTTTAACACAGGCTCGTGAACATAAAAAACGGCTGCTGGTGCACTTAGATTTGCTAAGTGGCATCGGTAAAGACAAAGCGGGAGTCACATTTTTGGCGCGAATGGGAATAGAAGCCGTTATTACTACTAAATCACAATTAGGGAAATGTGCTCACGAATTGGGAATGTTGGTTGTGCATCGTCTGTTTTTGATGGATTCGCAAGCGGTTAAGACCGGTGTCAATTTACTTCAGGGGTATAAACCTGATGCGCTCGAACTGTTGCCTGCATCCATACCGGCAAGTGTTGTAACCGAACTGGCCACCATGACAGGTCTGCCTGTATTAGGCGGGGGACTGATGCATACCAAGGCCGATATTGAACAGGCGCTGGGTAATGGGTTAAAGGCTGTGAGCGCCAGCAGACGGGAACTATGGTAGGCGCAAAAGCAAGGCTAAACTATGTGAAAATATTCATTTTTCAAACTATTAAAAATTGGCAGGAATTATCAAAAAAAAAGAGAATATATTTTAATTATAAGAATATCGGGACAGAGAAAAAGAAAGTCCGAAGTTTTCGCCTTGATAGAAATTATGGCTTCTATAGGGTGTCACTTTAGGCTTTTAATTTTTTGTCTGCTCAAGGGAGGGATAAGTGAGGCTAGCCTGGATTCCAGTAGAAGGTCCGATGTTTGGCGACTGCTTATCTGTAATAATTGCTGAAGCTGCTGGAATACTTTTAATAGATTACCAGAGAGAAACGAGTTCAATCTTTTCCTGTAGTTTCAAAAATAATATATAGAAAGAGGGAATTGCTGTTATGTCCAAAAAGTATGTTCTTGCACTTGATCAGGGGACTACGAGTTCCAGGGCTATTATCTTTGATGCCACCTCTAGTATTGTGGCTGTGGCACAAAAGGAGTTTACCCAAATATTCCCTAAACCAGGTTGGGTTGAGCACAATGCAGATGAAATCTGGAGCTCGCAGATCGGTGTTGTTGCCGAGGCTATTGCCAAAGCTGGTATCAGTGCAACTGATATAGCCGGTATTGGTATTACCAACCAGCGTGAGACCACTGTGGTATGGGACAAAAATACCGGTAAGCCCGTGTATAATGCTATTGTATGGCAATCCCGCCAAACCATGGACATTTGTAATGACCTGAAAGCAAAAGGCCTGGAAGATACCTTCCGCAAAAAAACCGGTTTGGTGGTTGATGCTTACTTCTCCGGCACCAAGGTAAAATGGATTCTTGACAATGTAGAAGGCGCGCGCGCCAAAGCGGAAAAAGGCGAATTACTGTTCGGAACTATTGATACTTGGCTTATCTGGAAACTGTCTGGCGGCAAGGTGCATGTAACTGACTACTCCAATGCTTCCCGGACACTCATGTACAACATCAGGGAACTCAAATGGGATGAAGAATTACTGGCAGCTTTGACAGTGCCTGCAAACATGCTGCCGCAGGTGCGTCCTTCCAGTGAAGTGTACGGAAATACTGATCCCAGCGTATTTTTAGGCGCGGCTGTTCCTATTGCCGGTGCTGCCGGTGACCAGCAAGCTGCCTTGTTCGGCCAAACCTGCTTTAAACCTGGTATGGCGAAAAATACCTATGGTACTGGTTGCTTCATGTTAATGAATACCGGTGACAAAGTGTATGAATCTAAAAATGGTTTGTTAACTACCATTGCCTGGGGCCTTGACGGCAAAGTGGAATACGCGCTGGAAGGCAGTATCTTCGTAGCCGGTTCGGCAGTACAGTGGCTGCGTGATGGTCTTAAGCTTATTGATGCAGCTCCTGATTCTGAGTATATTGCCCAAAAAGTTCAGGATTCGGAAGGTGTGTATGTAGTTCCTGCGTTTGTTGGTTTGGGTGCTCCGTACTGGAACATGACAGCTCGCGGTGCTATCCTTGGATTGACCCGTGGTACCACCAAAGCACATATTGTGCGTGCAACCCTTGATTCCATGGCTTACCAGACCAAAGACGTATTAAGCGCAATGGAAGCTGATTCCAATATCAAACTGCAAGCCCTCAAAGTTGACGGCGGCGCTGTTGCAAACAACATTCTGATGCAGTTCCAGGCCGATATTCTCACCGTTCCTGTTGATCGCCCGCAGGTTACTGAGACTACCGCCCTTGGTGCAGCTTATCTTGCCGGGTTGGCTGTCGGCGTATGGACCAATAAAGAAGACCTGGTTAAAAACTGGAAGCTTGATACCCGCTTCGAGCCCAAAATGCCGGCTGAGCAAAGCAATAAGTACTATAAAGGCTGGCAAAAAGCTGTTAAACGTTCGATGGACTGGGAAGACTAGACAAATAGCTTATTAAGACAACTTTAATAGAACGGACTTAGAGGTGAAGAGAAGTCCTGCTTGTGCCGGTTTGGCGCAAGGGGACTTCTTTCTCTTTTTTAGAAGTAGCAAAAAAATTAAGGTGCATGTGAAAGGAATAATTACCGTATTTTTATTTTTGTGGCAGGAATTTCATTATGATGGGCGAATAAGAACAGAAAGAAATAGTATTTTTGTTGGTGTGGTGGGACAAAATATGTTTAGGTGGGACAATCGGTGACCCGAGGGGATAATATGGAGAAATTTATTCAACTGCAGCGCAAGCTTGCACCCGAACTCATACAAATTATTGAAGCACGCTATAATCTCCTGCGCCACATTAAACATGCTCAGCCTATTGGCCGACGGGCGTTAGCCGCCTTGCTTGATTTGGGCGAACGCGGCGTCCGGGCTCAGGTAGACTGGTTGAAAAAGGCCGGACTTATTGAGTTTTCCCAACTAGGTATGAGTGTAACCACTGAAGGTCAGATTATGCTGGCAGATTTAGCCGAGTATATCCGTATACTGCATAATCTGGTGGGACTAGAAGCTGAACTTGCTGAACGCCTGAACCTGCAGAAAGTAATTATTATTCCAGGTGACAGTGATGCTGACAGCGCAGTTAGGCGCGAGCTTGGCCGAGCTACGGCAGGTGTGCTTGGCCAGCATTTGGGAGATAATATGGTAGTTGCCGTAAGCGGCGGTTCCACAATGGCTAAGGTGGCAGAAGCCATTAACTTCAGTGTCCCCACAACAACTGTGGTGCCAGCCCGCGGCGGACTTGGCGAGGTAGTGGAATACCAAGCCAATACCATTGCCGCCGTTATGGCGAACAAACTGGGCGGGCGTTATCGTCTGCTGCATATCCCGGATGGAGTAAATGAAGAAACGCTGGGCGCCATTTTAGACGGCGACAGCAATCTGCGCGATGTTGCGGACATGATTAAAAAGGCTAATATCCTGGTGCATGGCATCGGTGAAGCTGTGGAAATGGCACAGCGGCGCGGCATGACAGCAAGTACTGTTGCCGAAATAGAACGGCGTGGTGCTGTCGGCGAGGCATTGGGACAATATTGCGCGCTGCCGGGAGAAATTGTGTATGTTACCAGTAGTATAGGTTTGCGACTGGATGATTTAGCCGGAATTAAGACGGTAATTGCCGTGGCCGGTGGCCGGGCAAAAGCCAAGGCGATCTTGGCGGTGGCAGGCACCGGTGGACAAGGTGTGCTTGTTACCGATGAAGCGGCGGCTAAAGCTATTCAGTTACTTATAAACTCTAATAAAAATTAGGAGGCGTTTTATTATGGCAATTAAAGTTGGTATTAACGGTTTTGGTCGTATCGGCCGGAATGTTTTTCGGGTAGCAGTCAATAACCCTAAATTTGAGATTGTAGCAGTAAATGACTTAACTGATGCGCAGACACTGGCTCATCTGCTGAAATATGACTCTGTGCATGGAACTATGAATGCTGAAGTAAAAGCAGTTGAGGGCGGTATTGAAGTAAACGGCAAACTTGTCAAAGTGTTGGCTGAAAAAGATCCTGCTCAGCTTCCTTGGAAAGCTTTGGGTGTTGATATTGTTGTTGAATCAACAGGCCGTTTTGTTGAAAAAGACAAAGCAATGGCGCATGTTACTGCCGGCGCTAAAAAAGTTATTATTTCCGCTCCTGCCAAAAACGAAGACATTACTATTGTTATGGGTGTCAACGAAGGCAAGTATGATCCTGCAAATCATCAGGTTATTTCCAATGCTTCCTGCACCACCAACTGCCTGGCTCCGTTTGCCAAAGTGTTGCATGAAAAATTCGGTATTAAATCAGGCTTAATGACTACTGTTCACTCCTACACCAATGACCAAAACATCCTTGACCTGCCGCATAAGGACCTGCGCCGCGCCCGTGCCGCCGCGATGTCCATCATTCCGACAACCACTGGTGCAGCTAAAGCTGTAGCGCTTGTGTTGCCAGAGCTTAAAGGAAAGCTCAATGGTTTTGCTTTGCGGGTTCCGACTCCGAACGTATCCATAACCGACCTTGTTGCGAAGCTCGAAAAACCGGCAACTGCCGAAGCTGTTAACGCTGCTTTGAAAGAAGCCGCTAACAATGAACTAAAAGGCATTATGGCGTTCTCGGAAGAGCCGCTGGTATCTAAAGACTACAATGGTGACGCTCACTCCTCCATCGTTGACGGTTTGTCCACCATGATGGTTGGCGATGATCTTGTTAAAGTGGTTTCCTGGTATGATAATGAGTGGGGCTATTCTAACCGTGTAGTTGACCTCATCACTTTCATTATCAGCAAAGGCCTGTAAGATTCCCCTGAAGTTGTTAATGATGAAGCAATCTCAAGTACTGGGATTGCTTCTCTTACCCTCGGGTTGAGTACGATATTGGAGGATTGGTTATGAATAAGAAGAGCTTAAATAATGTTTGGGTATCAGGTAAAAAGGTTTTAGTGCGGGTAGACTATAATGTGCCTATGGATAAAGAGGGCAATATTACCGATGATACCCGTATTCGGGCCACGATTCCCACTCTGGAATTTTTGTTATCGAAAAATGCTGCTGTTATTATTGCCAGCCATCTTGGTCGGCCCAAAGGCAAGGTTGCACCTGAATTTTCACTCAAACCGGCAGCGCAAAGACTATCACAGTTATTGTTCGGACGTGAAGTGTTGTTTGCCAACGACTCAGTAGGTCCGGAAGCCAATAAAATGGCGGCTGCTCTCCAGCCAGGTCAGCTTTTAATGCTGGAAAACCTGCGCTTTAACCCAAAAGAAGAAAAAAATGATCCTGAATTTGCCAAGCATCTGGCAGGCCTTGCCGAAATCCTGGTAAATGATGCTTTCGGCGTATCTCACCGGGCACATGCCTCGGTGCATGGTATCACCAAATACATACCGGCCGTATCAGGCTTCCTGATGGATAAAGAACTGATGCACTTAGGGCAGGCTGTCAGCGATCCGGTACGCCCCTTTGTCGCTATTATCGGCGGTGCCAAAGTCTCTGACAAAATCGGAGTTATCGAAAATCTGTTAAACAAAGTTGATACGCTCATTATCGGCGGCGGTATGGCTAACACCTTCCTGGCTGCCCAAGGTTATCAAACCGGCAAGTCATTGGTAGAAGAAGATAAACTGCCACTAGCTAAAGAGCTTATGGTGGCTGCCAAGGAAAAGGGTGTTGCCTTGCTGTTGCCCGAAGATGTGGTGGTAGCTGATAAATTTGCGGCTGATGCCGAGTTCAAAGCAGTACCGGTTGCACAAATCCCTGCTGAGTGGATGGCACTTGATATTGGTCCGGCAACTGTTAAAAACTATGCTGCAGCGCTGCAAGGTGCTAAAACCGTAGTCTGGAACGGACCTATGGGTGTGTTTGAGTTTGACGCCTTTGCGGCTGGTACAGAAGCTGTTGCGCAGGCAGTAGCTGCATCTGGTGCCCAAAGCATTGTCGGCGGCGGTGACTCGGTAGCTGCGCTGGAAAAACTCAAACTGGCTGGCAAGATTAGTCATATCTCAACTGGCGGCGGCGCGTCGCTGGAGTTTTTAGAAGGCAAAGAACTGCCAGGCGTTGCTGCGCTGGCAGATAAATAAAGACTTAATGCAGACGGTGCGTCAGCGCCGTATGCATTCTAGTCGTATTTATCCAGGGACTTAGCCGCTCTTTGCTACCGCGGTAGCATTAGAGCGGGTTAGTCATCGGGAAAATAATCAATTAATAGTAAGGAGTGGGGACTATGCGCAAGCCGATTATTGCCGGCAACTGGAAGATGCATAAAACTGCCGGAGAAGGAGCTCAACTTGTGCAAGCAATAAACGCTCTGACAAACACGGTAAAAGATGTGGAAATTGTGGTGTGTCCGCCGTTTACGACTCTAGCGGCTGTCGCCGACGCTGCTAAAGGAACCAATATTGGTTTAGGCGCGCAAAATATGCATTGGGAAGACAAAGGCGCCTTTACCGGCGAGATTGCACCAGGCATGCTTAAAGATATTGGCTGCACCCATGTTATTATTGGCCATTCAGAACGGCGGCAATATTTTGCCGAAACCGATCAAACCGTAAACAATAAACTTAAAGCTGCCTTAAAAGCCGGCCTCCTGCCGATTGTGTGTGTGGGTGAAACCCTGGCTGAGCGTGAAGCCAATGCTACTGAAAAAGTAGTAGGCATTCAGGTAAAAGGCGGATTAGACGGCATCACAGCCGAACAGGCTGCAGGCATTGTGATTGCGTATGAACCTGTATGGGCTATCGGCACTGGCCGTACGGCATCGGCCGATGATGCCAACGCTGTGTGCGCATTCATTCGCCGTACGGTTGCCGAAATGTTCGGTCAGGCCAGTGCTGACAGTGTCCGCATCCAGTATGGTGGCAGTGTTAAGCCTGACAATGTGGCTGAACTTATGGCGAAATCTGATATTGACGGTGCTTTGGTCGGCGGAGCCAGCCTGGAAGCTGACTCTTTCAGTAAATTAGTTAAGTTTAAATAACTGCGAGGAGAAAAAACGTGGCTAAATTATCATCGCCAGTTGCACTTTTGATCTTAGATGGCTGGGGCATTGGTTGTGAAGCTGATGAGTTTAACGCGATTGCCAGAGCCAATACTCCCCATATGAACTTGGTGGCAGAACTGTATCCGCAGACCAGGTTGGCCTGCTCAGGCGAAGCAGTTGGTTTACCTGACGGACAAATGGGGAATTCCGAGGTTGGTCATTTGAATATCGGGTCAGGCCGCATTATCTACCAGGAACTAACCCGTATCAGCAAATCCATCAAAGATGGCGATTTCTTCACAAATTCTGTATTTTGCCAGGTGTGTGAACAAACGAAAAAAACAGACGGAGTCCTGCATCTCATGGGGCTGTTGTCTGACGGTGGTGTTCACAGCCATGATACTCATATATATGCTTTGTTGGAATTAGCCAAGAATCAGGGGCTGGAAAAAGTCTATGTGCATGCCTTCTTAGACGGCAGGGATGTGCCGCCAAGCAGCGCTGTGACCTATATCAAAGCCCTTGAAGCCAAGATGGCCGAAATCGGGGTAGGCCAAATCGCCAGTGTTGCCGGACGCTATTATGCTATGGACCGGGATAAGCGTTGGGAACGTGTTGCCAAAGAATATGAAGCCCTTGTTTACCTTCAGGGAGCGCATGCGGCTACTGCTGCTGCCGGAGTTGAAGCTTCCTACCAGGATGGAAAGACCGATGAATTTGTTGAGCCAACCTTAGTTGATAACTGCGGGTTTACAGGAATAAAGCCGAATGATGGTGTTATCTTCTTTAACTTCCGGCCTGACAGAGCCCGGCAGCTTACCAGAGCTTTGACCGATCAAGATTTTGACGGCTTTGAACGGAAAAACGGGTGTTTCCCGCTCTACTTTGCCAGCATGACCCAGTATGACGAAACCTTTTCTGTGCCGGTGGCATTTCCTCCGGCCAGTATTGCCAATACCTTTGGTGAAATCGTCAGCAAGGCAGGTTTCACTCAGCTGCGTATTGCTGAAACCGAAAAATATGCTCATGTCACCTATTTCTTTAATGGTGGCGAAGAACAGCCTTTTGCCGGCGAAGACAGATTGCTCATTCCATCACCTAAGGTTGCCACTTATGACCTGAAGCCGGAAATGAGTGGGGTGGAAGTCACCGATAAGGTAGTGGAAGCTATTAAGTCAGGTAAATATGATTTTATTATCCTTAACTTCGCGAACGGCGATATGGTTGGACATACCGGCATTCTTGAAGCTGCGATGACAGCAGTGACCACTGTGGATCAGTGTGTAGGAAGGGTGGCAGCAGCCATGCGTGACTGTGGCGGTATTACCTTGATAACGGCTGACCACGGCAATGCTGAATGCATGCGCGATCCTGAGACCGGTGAGCCCTTTACTGCTCATACTACCAATGAGGTGCCTTTCATTATGGTGTCAGAAGCGCATCGCGGCAGCAAGCTTAAAGAAGGAATTTTAGCCGATATTGCGCCGACCATCCTGGATATTTCCGGGATTGCGCAGCCGGCAGAAATGACGGGCAAGAGTTTGTTAGTGAAATAAATAAAACAAAAATTTAGGAGGAATAAACTATGTGTACAACAATTATTGATGTATTAGCCAGAGAAATTTTGGATTCCCGCGGTAACCCTACTATTGAGGTTGACGTATTATTGGAAGACGGCACATTAGGCCGGGCTGCTGTTCCCTCCGGTGCATCTACCGGTGCTTATGAAGCGGTTGAACTGCGTGATGGCGACAAAAGTCGTTATCTAGGCAAAGGTGTGCTTAAAGCAGTAGAAAACGTTAACGAAATCATTACTCCCGAAATCATCGGCATGGACGCCCTTGATCAAATCGGCATTGACCGGGCGTTGATTGAACTTGATGGTACTCCTAATAAAGCTAAATTAGGTGCCAATGCCATCCTGGGTGTGTCGATGGCGGCTGCCAAAGCAGCAGCATCTTCGCTGGATATGACTTTATATCAATACCTGGGCGGCGCTAATGCCAAAGAATTGCCTGTTCCCATGATGAATATCCTTAACGGCGGCAAACATGCCGACAACAATGTTGATATCCAGGAATTCATGGTATTGCCTGTTGGCGCTGAAAGCTTTGCCGAAGCACTGAGAATGGGTGCTGAAATCTATCACAATCTCAAAAAAGTTTTGAGCGAGCGCAAACTGGCCACCGCTGTTGGTGACGAAGGCGGTTTTGCTCCTAACCTTGCTTCCAATGAAGACGCATTAAAAATTATTATTGAAGCTATTGAAAAAGCCGGTTACAAGCCTGGTGAACAAATTATGCTTGGCCTTGACGTGGCTGCAACCGAATTATTCAAAGACGGAAAATACCATCTGGAAGGCGAAGGTGTTGTGAAAACTCCTGCTGAAATGGTGGAATACTATAGCCAGTTAGTTGACAAATATCCGATCATCTCTATCGAAGACGGTATGTCTGAAGATGACTGGGATGGCTGGAAACTGTTAACTGATCGTTTGGCCAGCAAAATCCAGTTGGTTGGTGATGATCTGTTTGTTACCAACGTAGAACGCTTAAGCCGGGGTATTGCGTCCAAAACTGCCAACTCTATTCTGGTCAAAGTTAACCAGATCGGTACATTAACCGAAACCTTTGACACCATCGAAATGGCTAAACGTGCCGGTTATACCTGCGTAATTTCCCACCGTTCCGGTGAAACCGAAGATGCAACCATTGCCGACATTGCCGTAGCCGTTAATGCCGGTCAGATTAAAACCGGTGCTCCGGCCCGTACCGACCGTGTAGCAAAATACAACCAATTGATCCGGATTGAAGAACAATTGGGTGATCTTGCTCAATATCGCGGCCGTCAAGTTTTCTATAACTTACGGTAAAACATGCTCGATAAGCAGCCGAATTATTTCGGCTGTTTATTTTTTTTATAGATTGGGGATAATATGTAAGAAATGTGTGAAATAATTGACTAAATAATTGTCAAGTGTCGTTTATATGTGTTAAAATATTGTCATGCCTTGGCATTGCAGTATTGCAGCAAAGGATAACGGAATCAGTCATGGGAGGTGTAAAGAAATGTTAACAGGACTGATGATATTGGAAGGTGTACTTTCCATAGCGCTGATTGTCGTAGTAGTATTGCAGTCAGGTAAAAGTGCCGGTTTATCAGGTTCAATTGCCGGAGGGGCCGAATCTTTTTTCGGTGGCAAGCATAAAGGACTTGATGGAATTTTGGCAAAAGCAACAATTGTCATTGCCGCATTGTTTGGATTGGTAACAATGGCTTTGGTCAAATTGATGCAATAGGGTAAAAAAACCTCAATGGCCGGAGTTAATGCGGCATATTGAGGTATTTTTAGGGTTATAGTCAAAGGGGGAAGTTTAAATGGATTTATTGTACATTGCGCCGTTTGCTGGGCTTGTGGCGCTGGCTTTTGCTGCGTATTTAATGGCCAGCGTACTGAGGGAAAGCCCGGGTAATCAAAAAATGCAGGACATTTCCCAGGCGATTTTTGAAGGAGCTATGGCTTTTCTTAACCGCCAGTACAAAACACTGATCCCATTTACAATCGTTATTTTCTTTATACTTTTTTATGTAGACGGCTATAAATTAGCCGTATCCTTCCTGGTAGGCGCTATCTGTTCCGCTATCGCCGGTTATGTGGGTATGACCTCGACAACCAAGTCGAATGCTCGTACTACCGAAGCTGCCCGCACTAGTCTTAACAGTGCGTTAAGCGTATCGTTCCGCGCCGGTGCCGTTATGGGTATGTCGGTTGCCGGTTTGGGTCTTTTGGGTGTATCCAGTTTGTACATAATTTTTAGAGATCCTGTTGTAATTAACAGCTTTGCTTTTGGCGCCAGTGCCATTGCCTTTTTCGCCCGTGTCGGCGGCGGTATTTTTACCAAAGCTGCTGACGTTGGTGCTGACCTGGTAGGTAAGGTTGAAGCAGGTATTCCTGAGGATGATCCTCGTAACCCGGCCGTTATCGCTGATAACGTGGGTGACAATGTTGGCGACACTGCCGGCATGGGAGCTGACCTCTTTGAATCTTATGCAGCTACCGCGATTGCTGCCATGCTTATTGGACAAACTGTGTTCAAAGGCGATATCAACGGCGTGTTATTCCCGCTGGTTATCGGTGCAGCCGGTATCTTTGCATCTATTGTTAGTACCTTCCTGGTTAGAACCAGCGACGATGGTGACCCGCAAGCTGCTTTGAATAGAGGCATCTGGGGAACTAATATCCTGGTTGCTCTTGCTACCTATGCGATTGCCAGCGCTATGCTGCCGGCCAATGCCATGGGTATTACCATTGCTGTTGTTTGTGGTCTGGCTGTTAACGTGCTTGTTGGTATGATTACCGAGTACTATACCTCCAGCAATAAACCGCCTACCCAGCATATTGCCGACGCTTCGCAAACCGGCCCGGCTACCAACGTTATTGCCGGTATTGCCTGCGGTTTGAGAAGTACTGCCATTCCGATGGTTGTGTTTACTATAGCTATTGCAGTTGCTTATAACCAAGCCGGTATTTATGGTATTGCCATGGCTGCCATGGGCATGCTGTGCACGGCAGGTATGATTGTTGCCGTTGACTCCTTTGGTCCGGTTGCCGACAATGCCGGCGGTATTGCCGAAATGGCTGAGCTTGGTCCGGAAATTCGTAAAACCACTGACAAATTAGATGCGGTTGGTAACACTACGGCTGCGATTGCCAAAGGCTTTGCCATTGGTTCTGCAGCACTTACCGCGTTGGCTCTGTTCACTGCCTTTGGTGAAGAGATTGCCAAAAACCCCAATCTGAAAGGTCTGTTGGTAAATGGCCATTTAGTTATTAATCTGACAGAGCCAACAGTAATTATCGGTATATTCCTGGGGGCGACCCTGCCATTCCTGGTATGTGCTTTCACTATGGAAGCTGTAGGTAAAGCCGCCTTTGAAATGATTGCCGAAGTTCGCCGTCAGTTCCGTGAAATTCCTGGCATTATGGAAGGCACAGGCCGTCCTGACTATGCCAGTTGCGTAGATATCAGCACCAAAGCTGCTATCCGCGAAATGATTCTTCCCGGCATATTTGCCGTAGGTTCACCTATTTTGGTTGGTTTTATTCTTGGCGCAAAAGCTCTGGCTGGTTTCTTGGCTGGCGCTACTGCTGCCGGCGTGCTACTCGCATTATTTATGTCTAATGCCGGTGGTGCCTGGGATAATGCTAAGAAATGGATTGAAACCGGTAAATACGGCGGTAAAGGTACTCCTACCCATGCAGCTGCCGTTATCGGCGACACTGTAGGTGATCCGTTCAAGGATACCTCAGGTCCGGCGATGAACCCGCTCATCAAAGTATGCGGTACCATCTCGCTGATTATTGCACCGCTGCTGTTCTTCTAAAAGTTAACTATGAAAGGGGCTGTCGCAATAGCGATTTAAATTATCGCTGGCGATGGCCCCTGTTTTATGGAAAAACCCATCTGCGCCATTAATAAAATCAATGAATACAAAGTGCGTGTGTGACTTTTGGCATCGGAATACCACCCGGCTTTTCTCCTACGGAACGCTTTTTCCGGCAAAGGCCGAAGGGTTACGGGAATTACGAACCCGAGGAATCACTAAAGTCTTTTTTCTCAGAAGGGGTGTAAACGGTACGTGGGACAAGGGGACAGGTTATTTGTCCCAGTTTTGGCGTAGGGGCTGTTCGCAATTTAGTGCGACAGCCCCTTTTTTACATATATGGGGCAGTAACCTGCCAAACAGCAAAATTTCCCTTACGTAGCAGACAATGGTATAATAATGAGTAATTGCATATACTTTCACTATAACTGCAGGCTATTCCTTAAATCTATAGTGAGGTGGGCAAGGATGGCAAAACCAAGGATAGGTATTACGGCCAACCAATTTCTGACTGAAGGCGGTATCCTGGCAGGCACTAAACGGCAATATGTAAGTGATGCTTATATTCGGGCAATACTCTGTGCCGGTGGTGTGCCTATAGTATTGCCGGTTATTGCCGATCAGGGAACAATAACTGAACAGGCAGACATGGTTGATGGCCTGTTACTTTCCGGCGGCGGCGACATTCAGCCACAATTGTTTGGCGAAGAGCCTGTTTGCCAACTGGGGAGAGTATTGCCGGAACGCGATAGGCATGAATTAGCTTTAGTAAAAACAGCGGTAACTGCGGCTAAACCCATACTGGGAATTTGCCGGGGCTGCCAAGTACTTAATATAGCGCTGGGTGGCAGTATTTATCAGCACTTATCACCAGAAGAGACCAATCTGCAGCATGACCAGCAATCTCCCGGTTATTATGCCGGGCATACCGTAATGCTGGAAGAAGGCAGCAAGTTGGCAAGTTTGTGGGGAACGGTGGTCATGACCAACAGCTTCCATCACCAGGCAATCAAGATGGCTGCTCCCGGGCTTAGTATCACTGCCAGAACCAAAGACGGGATTGTTGAGGCCGTTGAGCATGATACTGCGTCGTTTATAGTCGGAGTGCAATGGCATCCGGAACTTATGTTGGATAGTCAGTCTACTATGCTTGATTTGTTTACAACGTTTGTCAAGGCAGCTAACAGGAAATAATATGAACTGAGATATGGCAGTTGTAATTTGCCAATGTTGCAGTGTTAAAACAAAAATATTTACTACCAATACTGGAGGGGGAATTATACTTGGCCATAATGCCGGGGGCTGAGCCCTTTTTTTTACCAGGTGGCGATACAGGCATTTTGATTGTGCACGGTTTTACCGGAGCGCCATCAGAGATGCGACTAGTCGGAAAATATCTTAATAGCCTCGGGTATACTGTTCTGGCGCCACGACTTTTGGGTCATGGAACTACGCCGGAAGAAATGGCGAAAACGAGCTGGCCGCACTGGTATAGCAGTGTTGAAGACGGCTATCATATATTAAGCGGCACCTGCCGTGAGGTGGCTGCTGTCGGGTTGTCGATGGGTGGACTGTTATCACTGCAGTTGGCCAGCGAATACAAGTTGAGTAAGTTAGTGCTGTTAAGCACTCCGATTTATATTGCGAATAAAAGGATAAAATTATTGCCGCTGTACCGGATGTTTACCAACTTTGTCCGGAAAAAGCGCAAGCGCTTGCCGGCAGAGGGTGAAGAATATTCGATTAGCTATGAGCTGACACCGCTTGCCAGCCTGTCAAGTCTGCTTAACCTGATTGAACATGTTGCGCAGCGTTTACCGTCAATTACCCTGCCGACACTTATTATGCAATCCAAAAGAGAGCATACCGTCGAACCGGAAAGCGCGCAATTTATTTATAATAATCTGGGAAGTACCGAGAAAAAGCTTGTGTGGCTCAACAGATCAGGTCATATCATTACCTTGGATGCCGAACGCGATTTGGTATTTGAGGAAATTGGCCGTTTTTTGGCCGGCAAGCAAGATGAGGTGTAGTATGAGCGATATTAATGACTGGTGTTTTGCGTGTGGTTCGCGCAATCCTATCGGACTCAAATTAACCTTTCGCGAAGAGAACGATACCTATGTGTCCAACTTCACCGCCGGCCTTGAGCATCAGAGTTATAACGGCATTATGCACGGCGGTCTGATCAGTACGCTGCTGGATGAAATTATGGCGCGTTATTTGTATGCGCAAGGGCTCACAGCCGTTACGGCCAAGCTTGAGGTGCGCTATCGTCAGCCAACCCCGATTGGCGAGAAATTAACAATAACCGGATGGATTGTTAGCAAAAAGGGAAAAATGTATGAACTGGCTGGTAAAATTACCTTGCCTGATGGAACGGTAACTGCAGAAGGAAAATCAATAGTTGCTGTAAAGGGAGATGAATAGTTTGGAATTGGCTGATCGAATACTTGCGTTTATGCATACCGAGGTTTACAAGCCACTTATGGCCGAGGATTTGGCTGAAGGCATGGGCATCCGCGGCAAAGAACTGGAAGTGTTTTGGGAGGTGCTGGACAAGCTTGAAGCCAATGCGTCAATTATCAAGACGCGGTTTGGCAAATATGGCATACCTGGGCGCATGAATCTGGTTGTCGGCAAATTCTCTGCAACAACTAAGGGCTTTGGCTTTATTTTGCCGGAAGACCATGAACTGGAAGATGTCTTTATTCCGCCTGA
The DNA here is from genome assembly GCA_017889705.1 of Bacillota bacterium. Classification (GTDB taxonomy): domain Bacteria; phylum Bacillota; class Negativicutes; order Sporomusales; family Sporomusaceae; genus Sporomusa. The sequence continues at coordinate 48,410 of JAGGAB010000013.1, forward strand.
TGCTATTGGCGGGGCTATGCATGGCGACAGAGTAGTGGCTCGCATGCATAAGCGCCATGTTTCGGGGAAAGCCGTTGAAGGGGAAATTATCCGGGTTGTTACCAGGGCTAACACGAAAGTTGTGGGAACCTTTGAGTCCAGCCGCAATTTTGGCTTTGTGTTACCTGATGACCGGCGGATTGGCCGTGATATCTTTGTGCCCAAAGACGAGTTTAACGGTGCGAAAAGCGGTTCAAAGGTTGTTGTCGAGATTATCGAGTGGCCGCAAAAGCAAAAGAGCGCCGAAGGGCGTATTGTTGAAGTATTGGGAAAACAGGGCGACCCCGGTATCGAAATTCTATCTATTATCAAAGATAATAACCTGCCTACTGAATTTCCGCCTGAAGTGGAAAAGGCTGCTGAGCGTGTGCCTAATACCATTAGTGATGAGGATTTGCTGGGGCGGCGGGATCTCAGAGACCTTACTATTGTTACCATTGATGGTGACGATGCTAAAGATCTGGATGATGCTGTCCATGTTGAGCGCATGAAAAACGGCCACTATCTGCTAAGTGTCCATATCGCCGATGTCAGTCACTATGTGCGGGAAAACACGCCGCTTGATAACGAAGCCAGAACTCGCGGCACAAGCGTTTACCTTGTCGATAGAGTGCTTCCCATGCTGCCGCCGCGGTTGTCTAACGGCATTTGCAGCTTGAATGCCGGGGAGGACCGGCTGGCGCTGTCTGCTCAGATGGAGATTGACGGTCGCGGTCAGGTAGTCAATCATGATATTTTCCCTAGTGTTATTCGCGTGACAACCCGCCTGACCTATAATATAGTACGGAAGATAATTGCCGACCATGATGAAGAATTACGGGACAAGTATGCCGATTTGGTAGCTCCGCTGGAAGAAATGGAGCGGCTGTGCCGGATACTGCGTGACCGCCGACTGCGCCGCGGAGCTATAGACTTCGATTTCCCGGAAATAAAGGTTAAGCTGGATGACGAGGGTCATCCGATAGCCATTGAAAAGAGAATTCGCAGCATTGCCGAATCCATCATTGAAGAATTCATGCTTGTTGCCAACGAAACAGTAGCTGAACATATGCATTGGCTGGGGATACCGTCCATGTTCCGGGTGCACGAAGAACCAGACGAGGAAAAAATGGCCAGACTTAATGTACTCTTAGGCAACTTTGGTCAGCATCTGCCCAAAACCCAGGAAATTCGTCCAATGGCCCTGCAAAAGGTACTGAGCAAAATTGCCGGACGACCCGAAGAACGCATTATCAGTACTGTTATGCTGCGTTCGCTCAAGCAGGCGCGTTATGATGCCGAAAATCTCGGTCATTTCGGGTTAGCAGCCACCTACTATACACATTTCACTTCACCCATCAGGCGCTATCCTGATCTCATTCTCCATCGACTCATCCGTGAGACTTTTTCCACAGGCGATATTTCGGCCAAACGCCGTCAGAAGTTATCAACCATGCTGCCTGAGATTGCGCTGCATTCCTCAGAGCGTGAACGGGCCGCAGCCAATGCTGAACGCGCTACCGTTGACCTCAAAAAGGTTGAGTATATGGCGCAGTTTGTTGGCGAAGAATTTGAAGGCATCATTAACGGCGTAACCGCATTTGGGTTTTTCGTGGAGATTCCTAACGGCATCGAAGGCCTGGTGCATGTATCCAGCCTGGATGACGACTATTATCAATATGCCGAAGAACAGTATGCGTTAATTGGGGAACGTACAGGCAATATCTACCGGCTGGGTGATGCGATCAAGATCAGGGTGGCTAAAGTCAATCCGGCAGAGCGCACCATTGACTATGTGCGGGCAACCGATGATATCGATAAACCGCTCCAGTCTGTTAGAAGGCCAAACGGGCAGCAAAAACAGACTAAGGCTGGCTCGAAACGCGACCCCAAGAAGCCGCAAGATAAGTCAAAAAAGAAACCAACTATCAGTGCGCGGCCGAAGAAGCCCAGAGCGCCGAAAAGTAAATGAGTAATGGTGCAGATTTTGTGGAGTGATTATAAACCAAGAGGCAGATTCTAGGAATCTGCTTCTTTTATTTTTCAAAAAGCTTAGGCGGTTTTTTGCTTGAAAAATGAGAAGGATGCGCTAAAACTCGATATCTTAACAATGGCCAAAACTATTCAAAAAATGCAATCGATATGGGTGATGATCTCGATATAATATAGTATATTGGTAATTTATGTCACTTTTATGTCAGTTACAAGAGGTAACAGTTGCTGTAATATTATAACAAATGCCATATAATTCCATAAAAATGGTATCACAATATTCTTTATCAGGAAGGTGAAGAATTTGAAAAATCAATATCAACAAGAAGAGCAAACAAATGTACAAGAGGGATGTGATGCAAGTCTTTTTGTGTTAAAACAGACCGAAAAGCGTGTGGAGAAATTGTTATACCAATATCCAACATGGAAAGTTAATGTAAGTTTTGGTATGGACAACCTAGCTAAAAGTCTCTATGAGGGCTTAGCAAATGAGATGCCCCAGTACAAAGAAACAAAAAAACAAACATATCAGAGCAAGTAAAATTGGTAGATGCCGCATTGTCAACGCTAACGGGTTTTGAGCAAGATTTTATTCATAAAAGATATTTTGACAGAATGCCTTACAAGACTATGGCTGATGAATTAGGTGTTGTAGAGCGCCATTTATACCGAATTAGGCGCAGGGTACTCATCAAAATGGCAACTGCTTTTGGGTGTTGCAGCTAATATTTTATCTGATTTGAGGTGGAAGCATGTATTACACGTCCAAACAGATACGCAAAATTTTGGAGCGTTATCAAGAACTACGCAGTTCAGTAGAGTGGAGGATAACTCACTTTACTTTTGAAAAAAGTTGCCGCGGAAATTGCCAAAATACTGCTGATACTGCCTGTTTGCTGGTGGACATAGATAATGCAATGAGCAGTCTTACCCGGCGGCAATATGCGATAATAGCTATGATTAAGCAGGGATTCACACCACTGGAAATTCAAAAAAAAGTTAATATAAGCCGACATACAATTAAATTTCATTATGATTCGGCAATTTTTCGTATTTTAACCTACCTAAATGTGTGATTCCATGTACGGATAAGTAATGGGGGGATTTTTATGAAGTACTATACGCTGGCCAGGCTGGAGGAACTTTACAAGCAAGAATATCCTGAAATGGCGCTTGCTGAAATCCAAAAAAAAGCTAAACTGCTTCATAAAGAATTTAATCGTCTTGATACGTACTGGAAACGCAACAATCGTCACTTTTATCGTCAAGTAGAACTGATTGGACAAGGAGATGATTGGTTTAGAACAAAGCAACTAGAAAAATGCCAGCAGTAGGAGAATTATTGTTTCCCAAAAAAGAACAAGCTCTTGATAGTTAAATAGAATTGCCATAGGAAGACTGCATATATAAGGTATATGAATTGATAATGTTTTATTTTTAGTTACCAAACTTATAAAGAGAGGAGGAGGGTAAATGAGTGAGTTACAAAATCTTATGCATACGATCTATTTTCAACTTGAGAGCTTAAAGTCAGCCTATTCTACTATGACTGTATCTTATGGTTTGCCATCGACAGTACCGAATAGTCTTGTTGTAGCTGTTGAACATGACAAAACCAAAGTTGATGAGCAATACGAATTATCTGGGTATCGTAAACGACCCAGAGTATTCGTTGCTGAGGTTTATGCGACAACACAAACTGAACGCAATGATGTCTGTGAGGCGATTAAAGACTTGTTTGAAAACAAAACGTTACCAATCCAGGATTCTGCCCGACAGGCTGCCGGCGGCTATGTGATAGGTGACGGTGTGCGGGTTGAGGTCGATTTAACGCAGCGCTATAAAGCGCGGATCAAGATATACATGTATACCTTAGTTAACTAAAAGGAGTGATAATGATGCCAACACCATCCTTTATATCAGCTTTAAAATCAGATCGTTGTGTCCATTACCTGAATAATGCATTGCTAAACAGAGCCCAGTCTATTGACGTCAGCGCTAATGTTCCATCAACAGTAGTTGATGAACTGGGTAATCCTCAACATGCCGGTATTGTTAGTGCGCCTGCTGATGTAGCACTTAGTGTTTCAGTATTTGATACAGGGCTGGATTTAAGCAAAAATCTTACCGGAAAAACTGAGGCTGCATCGCTTGCGTTGAGTGACTTTGTCAGTGCTCATGTAGACTATGTAGGAATAGTTCGCGATAATGCTGGTAATTTCTTTCGCTCAGTATATGTAAAAAATGCGTGCATCAACAGCATTGGTTATAGTTATGATGTTGCCGGCAATGCCGTGGAAACATATGGCTTACTAGGAGATAACCTTACTGTATTTGACGGTTATGTTCTGACTAAGACATATACAATTGCTGCCGCCGATGAAACCAACGGATATTTTATTGTACCGACAACCGGTTTGGAAGCTCCTGTACAAACAAAGCAAAATAGCTATTTTGCTAATGCATATCTTTTACGCGTAACTAGAACAACAAACGGCGCAGCTGTAAATTTGACAGAAGGGAACGATTATACCTATGACCCGGCAACCAAAAGAATTACTACCAGTAGTCTGATTGCCGGAGCGGTTTGGACAGTTGTGTTTTATTCTACACAGATTGGGACTCCCCTGTCGCCTGAATTTAACAATGTATTGCCACCAGCAGTTAGAGGCGAATTTACGCCGGTAAGTATTGGTGTAAGTTCCAAAACACTTATTCCTCGATTGCAGTCAGCCAATATTAGTATCAACCTTGCTCAGAAGCGAATCCCACAATTGGGAAGCAAGCAGACCTTATTTGCACCTAGTGGAGTTCCTACGGTATCTGGCAACTTTAGTGCATTAATGTCAGATCTATCACTGCGAAAATTATTAACTTATGGAAGCGCGAGCAGTGCGGAAACCCAGTTTGGTATTGAACAGTTGCCGACATACGGAACCCAGAACAATCTAGGACTTGAGGTAGCAATCAAATCGCCGGTTAATAACGCAATACTAAAACGCATTGTAGTACCTGATATAACGGTTACATCAGGCGGTATGCCGACCACGGTTAACGGGACTCTGGCTGAGTCCTTTAGCTGGACAGGCAAGACAGGTTCTTTTAACATAACTAACAACTAATAAAGAGGGGGGAATCCCCCCTCTAATAGTTCATTGGGGGAAAAGAGTATGAATAAGGAAGAACTGCTTTTACGTACAAATGCTAAACTTCAGCATTTGTTGGAAACCTCCCTGGATTTTGTCTTGCTGATTACCCAAAATGATGACCAACAGTTTGATACATATCGCAAAATAATGCTGAACAAATATAACGCCTTAAAAAAGGCTAATGCGGCAGATTTCTATAGCTGGGGTCGGGAAAATGAATAAGAATATCTTTTATATCCGTGAAAAAGAATTGACTATACAATATGGTGGTACAACAAGTAAATTTATTTTGATAGGGCTTTCGGCTAAAGATAAAGAGCATATGCTGCTTGAAGCTCAGAAAAATCATACTATTGCTGTCCAACGGCTCAGCGAAGCTGCGCAGACGATTAAATCGGTATACCTTATGCAGGATGCGGAATCCTTGTCTGAGGCTATTGTGAATACTGAGCGAGAAAAATATGTTGCTAAGGCGATGTTAACCATGGCAGAAGGAGAAACGTCTGATCGGGAAACTGTTGAAAAAAAAGCACAAATAATAATGCAAGCTGCCCAGGAAAAATTACGTTCCTACTCGGTTGAGCAACTGACCGAAAAGTTGGTTGGCTGGGAAATGGAAAGGCAGTTCCACAATGCCTGGACCTGTGCCGTATTAGAAGCGACACTGCTTTTGCTATTACATGATGAAAATCGGCAGCGTTTGTTCAATTCGGTCGAAGAAATGAAAATCGCCATTCCTTGTGAAGTATTAGATGAGCTTTATGAAGCTACTGCAGAATGGCTAACAGAATGCTCTGAACCACAGGTTTTTCTCAAACCCCATACTTCCAAAAGCTAGACAACTACGCCCGGAGGTATGGGGTTACTTTATCAATGGCAATGAACGAGGATGATTTTTTGGTGGAAGCTGCGAACTGGGCCCGGTATCAGGAAAAAGCCGGAGAAGTTATTCAGCAAATTGTAACACTTCAGATTGCAGAGGCTCCTACGCAAGCCATTATTCAGAATCCCCAAGCTTTTCGCAATTGGGTGGAACAGTGCAAACAGATTTATGCAGCTCGCAATAGGTAGGCAGTTTCGGCGTAATGGAAATAGGATAAGTTGAATGGAGGGATACTCTATGGCGCAAAACAATATGAATGTATCTGAATTATCAGCACTAATTGAAAGTATTGTAGCCAAAGTGCTGAGCAATTCTTTTGGCGAAAAGTTGGCTACCTGGTCTGCCAATCAGGCGAAGAATTCCCTATATTTGTCGCGCGAAACCGGCAAAAGAGATTGGGGAAATGCCGGAGAAGTAACGCATGATTTAGGACAGCTTGGAAGTCTCATTAATAAATGGCCTAAAGCCAGTAAAGAAGCCCAAGATTTTGGAAAAAGTTTGTCGGGAGTTGCGGGTATTGCCAATGCATATGAGTCCGGGGACGCTTTAAGCGGGGCCTTATCGGGAGCGGCTCTTGGTCCGTGGGGGGTAGCTGCAGGATTACTCGCCGGGCTATTATCGCCAGGGATTGATCGGTGGCAGAGACCAAAATTCAAAAAGGCTAAACAGGCCTTTGATAAAATATTTTCAATGGATCGGGGAGAGCGTGATGAATACTACTTGCCCGATTCTTTTTATTTTCGGGCAGGCAGTAACATCCCCCGCAGCTTGGTGGTACGGGTAAATGATAAAAAGTTTGATGAGCATGTCGGGGAATCTCTTACTAACAGTTATGCAGCACAATTACAGCGAGGCTTGGTTTTCTAACAGAAAATCAAGCCTTAAGAATTAGCGGATGTAGTGTATTGATCAAGTAAGGGAGGAATGAGTATGAGCGAAGAAGGGGTGTTACAAAGTGCTTTAGAGGATTCCAAACGGATTATTGATGGTGATCAATATAACGAATTATATAAATGGCTATTGGAAAATGGATTTTCCCAGGATGCTGCAGCAAGCTTTATGGGAGCAAATTACGTTATGAGCCATGACTTCTATCCGTGGTATGATTGGGCTCAGTTTCCAGAAGATATGAAGATGCAACAGCAATATGATAATTTGGTAGCTGCTGAAGCGAAGATTACTGAAGAAGAGCAAGCAGTATATAATGCGGTTTCCGCTCGGTTAATGTCGTATGACAGTCAACTGGAAGCGAAAAACGATAATATATGGGCAAGATATAGCAGCCTTATGGGGAATTCAGAAACAGATAACCCAGCCATGGAAACTTTAGTTGTTCCTGGTGAAACTGCCGTAAAAAATGGTGAATTAATTGTTACTCTTCCTCAAAACATCAATGTACGGAGAGATTTTGAAGAAAGCGGCAGGAAGTTTCTTTTTCAATTCGATATTGGGGGATATGGATTTCGGGTCCCAGATGATAGGGCAGATCAAGAGTCATTATTGAATAATAAAACAAGTCAATACGGACGGACAATGGCAGACATGCTTCCTTGGGTGGGAAGCGGTGGTTTTCGATCAGGGCTTAGTCTAAGGGAAAAAACAGTTTTGTCGACCGAAAAGTTAACGCAGGGGTTGAGTAAAGCTTCGGAGAAAATCGGTACAGTAGCAAATGATGCAAGTAATGACTATAGGATTACATTTTTTACACAGCATCCGGAACTTGAAGGAAAAGTGGTTGTCCACCATAGCGTTGAGCAACAGGTATTAAAAAGACCTGAAACACTGGGACTATTTACTAAAGAAGAGATTAATGCTTATAATAACCTTAGAGGGGTGCCAAAAGAATTAAATTCTGACCTGCATTTATCTATTATTAGAAAGGAATGGAATGCGTTTTACAGGGAAAACCCGTTTCCATCAAAAGCGGATTTGATCGCAAAAAGTCGAGAAATTGATATGAAGTACGGAAATTTGTTTAATCCCCCAATAGAATAACCCAGAAGGAGTGAATAATACTTTGAAACTTTACGGATTAGAACCTGAAGTTGCCGGTGGATTTGGCGAAAATACCGTTGTATCGAATCTTGATAATGTAAGATTAAAACGAGAGAGGCCAATAGTAACCCATTTGCACTACGAGTTTTCCGGTTGGTTGGGAGATGAAATTCTTGAGACAACGCCATGTTTCATAATTACAGAAAGTCTTGCAAACTCAATACAAAGAAGTGAACTAAGAGGATATACTTTTGATGACACTGAGACATCGGTAACAGAAGAGTTTGAAGAACTATATCCCAGGAGAGTTTTGCCTAAGTTTAGACGTATAATTCCGCAAGGGACAGTAGAGATTACTGGAAGTACTTTTAAAAATTGGTCAGGAGATGATTTTTGCTTGTCTCCAAAGTCTATTCTAGTTGTTTCGGAAAAGGCATTGACCGTCTTCAAAAAGCATCAATTTGACCATTGCGATATAACGGAATTAGCTGATTCTAATGGACGGTGATATCTTAATTGCTGAACTCGCTACATTTGCTTATTGACAAACAAAGGGCGTGACAACTGACCGCAGAATACTAATCTCTGGAACAAAAGCACAAAAGGCCAACCTGGTGGCAACATCTTTCGCGGATGCTGCACTGCCGTCACACAGCCTCTTTCTCCGGAAGCTTTGGCACCACGTACATCATGCCATATAACCAAACACATGTCGCACACCAGAGTCTAGTTTTTGATCTTAGCGTCAGGAGAACCGCTGATAGCAGTCAAAGAACATAAGGTTATGGAATATTAACGAGATCTTTGCCGCCTGTACGTTTAACATTATTCTTTCATAGAATGACTATTTATTTTACCAAACAGATAAATTAACATCCCTTACCCAGCTTGGTTAAAAAAAACCAAGCTTTTTATTTTAACGGAGGTGAACGTAACCTATGGCAAAATGGAAAATTCGGGAATTCGGACAGCCAAATTATTTGACGCTAGATGTTAATCCGTCCAGTTATGGGCGGAACCGACAGGTTGATGTTGTGTATGAGCAGTTAATTGATGGCAGTCAATGTCGGGTGGTGTCTCCGGCTGAGGTCAAAAAGGAAGAAATGCAACTCATCTGGGCTAATGTAAATCAAGAGCAATTAGATGTATTAATGGGTTATATCAATAAACAGGTTGAGATTGTGGATCATCTGCTGGCTAATGTTAATGCGTATGTTGATGGTGTGGAAAGACAATATTTGGTTTCAGCAACAGATGAGCAACGGTATGCCATAAATATCTTGCTGCGGGAGGTGTAAATCCATGGCGGCAATACTTACTGCGGCTGGACAACAAATGTTAGCCAGTCAGAATTTTGTCACACATACCAGGATATATGTGGATGATGTGCTGTGTGTTGATACGTCAGCAGCTATTGTCAATACCCCGGTCATTAGTTATCAGATAAATCGCAGCCGCAAATTAGGTGCGGCAAAACTTAGTTTGAATGTCGCCAATCCTGGCGGCATTTATTCTTTTAAACGCAAAGATGATCCAATCTTTGGTTATGGGAAAAGAATAAAATTGCAGGAAGGGATTCCGGTTGGGGGAAGCATGGAATGGTTTACCCGGTTTACCGGTATTATTGTTTCGCAGGTTCCTTCCAATAATGCCGGTAAACCTGCGCTGGCGGTAAATGCCATGGATAACATGAAACTGATGCTGGATTATTTGCCTGATGACTTGTATTACTGTCCAAACATCCTTGCTGTCAAAAAGGAAGTGCTTAGTGAAGTACCCGATGGAAACTCTATGCATTTTCGCGGTAGCAAGACACACCTGCCATGGGTAGATATTCCTTACCCTATTTTTTACAAAGCAGGTACAAAAATCAAAGATAACTACGAGGTTGATTTAATTAATGGTGAAGTATACTTTGGTGAAAAAATGTGCGGCTCTGCTACGAGCCGTAGCCAAACGTATGAAGCCGATGAGGTCAACGAGACTAAATATGAAATTTCCGTAGCAATCAAGCCTGGATTTGCAGTTTACCGGTCGTTTGCCATAACCATGAATAATAGCGAGCAGTTATTCGAAAAAGATACAATTCCTGATGATATCACAGTAACTTTTAATGGCGCCGAAATTATTTTTTCCAAGCCACCCTTTTATGATCTGAAACAACAGCCCTTGGTACAGTATTCCCAGCAAAAAATCTATGTAAAAAATGAGAGTGACTGTCAAGTAACTGCCGATTACTGGTATTACGATAGTAAGACCAATCTTGCGGAAAACGTAATAACTGATTTAGCACTAAAGGCAGGATTTAGACCAGAACAGATTCAGCTAGAGGCGACCAATGTTTCTTTAAAACCAATCCGCTTTACCAATCTGACAGTAACAAGCGCCTTTGAGGCTTTGCAAAAAATAAAACAACAATTAAGCCCCAGCTATATCATTACCTGCGATACGGAGGGTAATCTTCGGGGATATTACACTGAACAAAAGGATACTTCGGATTATGAACTTACGTTAATCAAAAAGCTCGAAGCTCCGGTATCGGAAGAAAATTTATATTCGGTTGTTGTCGCCCATGGGGTAGACCTAAACCCAAATGATTTGCGGAGTACAGCTACTGCGCAAAACCTGCTGGCGGCTAACTCCGTAATTCAAGTCAGCGGCAGTGCCAGTATGGTTTTAAACAAAAAGGCAGAAGATCAAATTAGCTGGCATTGGGTCAAAAAAAATAATGATACTCCACCGGCATTACCGGTTGACTTACTGAAAATTTCCCTGGCGGAAGCCAAGAAGATTGAAGAGATTAACATTTTAGTCGGGGATTACAATAAGGGTACTATTCAACAAAGCATGAGTATTCAAGTGAGTGAAGATGGAACCAACTGGTTCTATGTGGACAGATCTTCCCGGGGAATAGCTGGAGCCTCCAGCCAGTGGCTAACTGTAAAAGGCGGTGAATTAGAGAATAGGAAGATTAAGGCAATAAAAATTATTGCCGAAGCGGCTTTTGACTGGACAGAGTCACACACCTATACAAAACGCTCAGGTTTTCTGGGGCTGGGTACTAAAGTCAAAAGTGATAACTACTATCACTGGTATTGTGCCATAAAAGAAGTGCAAATTTGGGAGGAGAATACGATTGCGGTGACAAGTTCTATTAACAATTGCATTGGTATTGGTGATGGCACTCAGTATGCGTTTTACATTCCCAATACGCCGGTTCTTACAGGAACGGTCACAGTATATAAGGATGGGGTAGCCATGGCGCCTGCCGCCTATACGCTCGAAGCAGCCACCGGCAAGCTTACCTTTATGATAGCTCCCACAGGTATAATTACGGTGGCTACCAAACAGCAGCCTCGTGCTCAATCTACTAACAATGATCGCTACACTAACAATATTACAGTTATCAATCCCGGGTTAAGTGTGACCTTTGATGACGGCGCCATTGAGATTGGTTCTGCTAACTACCGGCTCTTAAAAAAGCTGGGTCTGAAAAAGAATGCATTGAAGGTGGATAATTACCTAAATTCGTTTAGCGATGTAAAAAAACGGGGCGCTGAAATGCTGCAGGAAATTTCTCGGCTGGAAGAAACGCTGGCAATGGAGGTTGTTTACCGTCCGGATGTGGATATTTGTCAGACAGTTGGCGTCACTGATGCCTTGCTAGGGATTACAGGGCGCTTTTTCATTGAGGAATTAACAGAAAGCAAACAAGGCTTTCTGCCTTCGTTAAGTATCAAAGTTAGTAACTATTCTTAAATAAGGGGGTGAGACAGTATGCCATTTGGGAAAGAGTTATCCCATATTATCGAAGAACAAATTACCCGATCGGTTGCGCAAAAGAGTACTGCTACTGATTCTGGCGGCATAGCTACCCGGTCAGGAGCCGATGAAGGAAGACTTGCACAAATTGAGGCAAACCTGCAACGGCTAGCGGATAAATTTGCTGCTTTTCTTACAACGCAAAAAAACAGCAAACGGAGTATTGTTGAGTATGGCCTGAAGGTTATAGCCCTTCATGAGCTGCGTTTGGCTATTACTGACGGCAGGGCTGTTTTTGCCGACAGCGATGAGCCGCTAGATATTCCCTATACATATTTGCAATTAAGCGCCGCGGGTGCAGAACGGCAAATCCGCTATATTTATCTAAACAATGCCGGTGTGGTGTTAGAAAGCTCGACAGATCCGACCAATATGGGGACAGAGTATATTCCGCTGGCATTGGTGGATGTCTGGTCAGGAGTACAAGAAATTACACAGGATAAGCTTCAAGACATCCGGCCAAGAGCTGGTAGTGAGGATAATACCGACAGTTCGAATACGAATTTGCAAGTGAATGGCAACGCGACTCTGTATTGTCCGGATACCGGCAATGATAGTTTTGTTGTAGCTGCTACAACAACGGCAGGACTTTGCGTTAATGTCACTTCAGGCCGGGCATTGGTTGGTGGAGAGGTGATTAACGCCGAAGGCGGCCTGCTGGATCTAAGTAACCACCGTAATGTAACTGATGAGTTTTTGGTCTTTAGTGATGGCATAACCACACAGTATAATCTGTACCATCAATCGGTAAGCAATGTTGTTGTTGCAGTAAATGATGTGGCTGCAGCAGTAACCGTTAATGAGGAAGAGGGGTCCATTACCTTCGCCACTGCTCCTGAGGTGGGAGCAAAAATTACGGCGTCTTATTCTTTTAGTGGTAATTATGTGCTGGTATTTCTGGTTGAGAGGGCACAAACCAATGACGGTAAGCCCGTAGGCGTGATTGGCTGGAAAGTGGGAAGTAACCGGAATCTAGCGCAGCCACCGGATTTAACCCAGTATCAGCATGCTATTGCCAAGGTAGATATGTCCAGCGCGATAGAGGCGATTACCGATTTACTTATTGATAATGCTTATGAAGTGCAAAACCTTACGCAGTACGATTTACAGTATGGTGAGAAGCTTGGCAGCGCAAGTTTGCGGAGTGGAGCTGTGACGGCAGATAAAATTGCGGCTGGCAGTATTGATGCTGGAAAAATTACCACAGGAGCTATTGAGGCAGACAAAATTGCCGCTGGGGCAATTACCACCAAGCTCTTAGCTACTGATTCAATATTGGCAGATATGATTCAAGCCGGCACAATCAAAGCAGACATGTTTGAGGATTCCGTATGGGGAGACTTGTCCCAAGCTATCCGATTTGTAAAGAGTATTCTGGGAGGAGAACAGTCCTGGAGCATAAAACTGAATAAAAGCGATTTATTAGCGGGGATTAGGTTCAATGTCGATGTTATGAGTCAAACCTTTCCGGCTATTAAACTGGATACGCAGCAGCATTGGGATGATGGGTCTGTGTGGAACACGGACAGTCAAACCTGGGATATCCCCACGGCTTCCTCCGGTTATTGGGAGAGTGCGAGTATTGATTATGGGGCGGAAGCCAATCTCCAGGCCGAATTCTGGACACAATTCCTGTGCGAAGAGGAATTAGTCAATATTACAGTAAAAGCCAGATATTCGAATGACGATTTAACTTGGACAGATTATGAGACACTGAAGCACACTAAGGGTATGGGATATCACTTTTGGATTGGTACTTTGCAGCGCTATCGCTACTTTAAAATAAAGGTTGAGTTGGCGACTACCAATACAGGCAAGTATGAGATCCTGGCTTACCCTGAGATAAGAGCAGCCAACTGTCAGATTGGTGCCGAAGATATGGCGCCTGGTGCATTAAATAATAATATTGCAATTTTAAGTGGCAGCATTGCTCACGGCGGGACAATTCCTTTGCCGGCAGGGTATGACCAAAACCATTGCAAATGGTTTGTCAGTTTCCGGGAAATGTATTTTAGCGGGGATGTCGATGGCAATGATTCCGAGTATTGTTATGCGGACGCAAACAGGGTCGTTACCGTTATGGGTAATTATCAGCGCCAAACATATGCCGCTAACTATTTAATCATTGGTATTAGATAACTGGAGGAATTTCTATGTGGACGATTTTTAACTCGGTCGGGGAAGCTGTTGCCAATAGTGACAGAGAACCTGAACATAATGATGTAGCAGCCCGCAGCGAAAGGGCTGTTTTTCATGAAGAGGTAATTCCACTTAATGAAATTAAGCTGGCAGGAGGTGGGGTGAAACGTAAGCCGCTTGTGAATGTAACAGCAGCAGTAGCAGGTACGGTGGCAAACATTTCTGTTACTTGTGATGATCCAACTGTTGTTGAGATACCTCTGATGGTAGGGGAAACCCATGTTGTCAAACAACCGGGCAAATGGGTGCTGACAGGAGAACCAGGAGTTTGTGTGATGGTTGATGTTGACCGCAGCTTGTTCCGGGGGAATTGTCTGGAGGTGAGTTTCAATGCCTAAGATCCAGGTAAATGCAGATGGTTCGCTTATTGCGACGCGAACCAGGAAGGAAACTATCGCCTATTACAATCAACAAATTGAACAACGGATCGAAGCTTTAGTGAAGTTAGTGGCGCTGGGCGGCGATATAACCTCGATCAAGGCAAGAATTAGTCAGTTAAACGAGGACAAGAAAAGTCGGCTGCTGGAGGTAGAATAATGTGCTAGTAATTATTTCAGAAAAATGTATTGAGTGTGGTTTGTGCAGTTTATTATGTCCTTCTGGAGCAATTGCCAATGGCAGTGTGGATAATTCTCTCTGCCTGTTGTGTGGTGAATGTGAGGCAAATTGTCCGGAAAAGGCAATAAAAGTTAGTGAATAAAGGAGAGGTTAAGTATGGCTTTTGATGAAACTAAACCAGCTAATGATGCGCCGCTGGTGAGCGCTGATGTAAGAGATAATTTTGTGCATATTAAGACTGCAATAAGTAAGGAGCATGTATGGGATGATAATAATCCGCAAAATACAAGCCATCGCCTAGATCAAATAAATGCCATAGTTACAGGGAGCAAGGAGACAAGCTGGTCAGGAAGCCCTAAAGCTGCAGGTGGCGCCGGTTCTGTGCTAACCCGGGTTGTCGGTGTAGCGGCAGGAACGTATACTCTGCAAAATTTAATACAGCAATTGGTGACCAAGAGCCATACCCATGGCGGTCAGGTTTTTGGAAATACCCAGTGCGATTGTCAATGTGGTGATAGTTAATTTACTTTCAGTAAGAGGCGAATAATTAGCAAAATTTATGGGGGGAAAACTATGAAAATTTTTCAATATGCGGCACTTGAAAATACGCAAAATGAGGAAAGAGCGGTAATTAAATATTCCGGCAATCAGTTAACTATTGAAGTATATAAGAAAACATACAGTAATAATGAAGCAACCGGGGGAATGGTTTGCACGGGAGAATCCTTAGCTGCAACAGCTAGCATTGATGTAGCGGAAAATACCTATTCGTCACAGCTCTTTGTTGTTGCAGAAGCAGGACAGGTCGGACAATTCGTACCAGTCCATCATTTTACCTATTCTTCCAGGTCGCCATTAAACATATTTCAGAACCTATTGCTAAATCCTCAATTGCGCGGCTACTTTCAAATAGATATCGGCGGATATGGCCAGGACATGGAAAACAAGTTGATTCTAAAAACTTTCCACATTCCGATTCGAAATATAGTTTTCGAGGGCTTTAATAATGTCGAACAAGTTGTAACTCAGGAAATGATTGTGCCGACACGTTATGAAGTGTGGGATACCTATTCGCTTGCCTGCAATCAACAGGAAGCCGGGTGCAAAGATTCCGGTGAAGTAGCTTTTGGGGAAGAACTGGTGATTTCCCCAGGTAGTGAAGACTATGTAGAATTTACTATCCAAAAGTATTCGCCGCAGTTTGGTGAAAAATTAAACCGGGAAATCGATAACGAAGAAGTATTTGTGGAGTCAACTGCTGGCGTGGTAAATACGACAAGAGTGCAATTACAGGAAGGCCAAGGAAAGTTTCGATTATATCCGTTTGGGTACACCGGAAAATGCAAACTTAAGCTTGGCTGGCGCTACTATGCCGGTTGGTGTGAATATCCGGTTACCATAGCGTAATTGATTATGGAGAAAATGGTAGTTCATGTAGGTAATCGCTGCAATGCAGCCTGCCAATATTGTCATTGTCCGAAAAGTGGGGATGAATTTACTTTATCCCCACTTTTGTTGTCTGTTTTAGCAGATAAGACTCATGGGGCCCAGTTATGTGTCAGGTTTATCGGGGGCGAACCTACGTTATATATGCCGCAGATTGAAAAAATTGTGTCAGTCTGCAGCTCTGTTACGGAATTCGTTGTCTCCACAAATGGACTATTGTTATCAGATAAGCAGCGTATTGACTTTTTTAATACCCATAATTTTTTTGTAGCTGTTAGTTATGATGGCAAGCAGGGAAAACGAGCTTACCGAGATATCTTTGAAAGCGCCAGCCATATTGAAAATATAAAAAAATTAAAGAGGCTTGGCTGCAGCACAACCCTTGACAGTGATAACCTGAACTTTGGGCAGTTATTTAAGGAGTTCGGCAGGATAGAAAACAAAATCCAGCGGCCGTTACGTTTGCGACCACATCTAATTCATTGCCTGGGTGTGGATAACGATTATCTAAGTCTCGCAGATGTACAGGTGTTTGCTGACCAATATAAGCAAATAGTGGGCAATTTTATTGATGACTATATTCACTATGGGTTGGTAAATACAAAATTTTTCAATATGTTTTATTATCTGTTTACCACTATAGAAAATTATTATATTTTTCCTGAATCCAGATGTTATTCTAAAAAAACAATCCAGACAAATCTGGCTGGCAAGCAATATATCTGCCCCTACTGTCAAACCCTAGAAAATTATTTGGGAAGCCTTGATGAAAATCAAGAGTTAGTATTTTTGCGATTGGCCGACAAAGTGGAAAAACGTAGGCCAGCCTGTATGCGATGCGAGCTATATTGCTTTTGCGGCACATACTGCTTGGCCTCAAAACACCCGGAAATTGAATGTAAAATACAACAAGAGTTGATTCCCTGGTTTTTAAATACCATTAGCAAATATGGCATTGCCCGGTTTTCGAAACTTAAGCAGTATGGAGGATTGATATGATCGAACATTTTTTTGTGTTTCCTAATTGTGTGAATATCGAGGGCCAATTAACAATTGATATAACACCAGGTCAATACAAGATTGAGTGTGGTGAGAATCAGTATACCGTTAACCGGCAGGATATTCCTGACAATTCGTCATTTTGTCTATTGTATGACTATATGCTTGATGATTTCATTCCGATTGAACACTGGGAAAAGCTAACAGCCTGTCTTAATATGCGGTCAATGGAAACCTTGGCTTATTTACAGCAGAGCTGTGTGTTTCAAATTCATTATTACAATAAAATACCTTTTGTAAAAGTTTTCTTACCTCAAGGACAGCAGACACTTGTTTCACATACGCATAATTTTAGTGAAAACAGCTATTTTCCAATTTCTTTTATACATCCGCTTGATTATCTGTATTTCCCAACATTTGATATCTTTAATGTAAGTCTGGACGATGCACAAGAAAATGTAATAATCGATTTGCATTTGGTTCCGTCGGTAACTAATTTTGCAGTGTATGCTAATTATGGGATGTATTGCTTACCATTAAACCCAGGGGTAAATCATGTAACGATTCCGTATTGTCCGGGAGAAAGTCTTTATATTGGTGCTAAAGGCGAGAAGAAAAAAGTGACATTATATGACTTGGAGGAGGCGCTATGTATTCACAATTAAGGCTGGTAATGCCTGATACGGTTTGCAACCTTGCCTGTCAATATTGTTTGAGTGGTTATAACAACCATACCTCATGCTCGGAAGCCGCAGACTTTGCGGCTGAGCAAATTCTTAAAACAATTAACGGCAGAGCTTTTGAAAGTATTAGCATCTGGGGCGGTGAGCCGCTGGCGAATTTTGAAAAATTGCAGCAAACAGTTGCATTTTGCCGCCGCTATTATCCAGATATACCTATCCGGATAATTACGAATGGCTATTTGATGAATGAGGAAAAGGCAGATTATTTGAATGCTAACAACATTGCTATCACAATATCTCATGATGGTTATGCCCAATATTACCGCAATCAGCGGGATTTTTTACTGGAACATGATTATCTGAATTTATTAAAGCGGATAAAAAATGATGTAAGTTTCAATAGTGTTGTTCACCGCTTTAACTGTAATATCCCCAGTATGTTTCACTATTTTGAAAAGGCTCAGGATAAAATCGGCAAGGCAATTGGTTGGAATTTTGAACTTTTTAAATTGCATGATGCTAAATTTGCAAAGTTTATCATTGCAGGCAAGGCAATCGACGAATTAGCCAAGTCGTTTGACTTTTTGTTTGAGCAATTTGAAAAAGGGCATCCGTTTGCCTATACTTCGCAGGCAAATCGTCTAAATTCCTTAGCAAGGCTTATCGACGAAGGCAAAGGGACATTATGCCAATGTGGCGCTAATCGTCGCTTGTCTATAAGGACAGATGGAAAACCGGCTTTTTGTCAAGTGGCTGCTGAATTGGGAAACTACAGCAATGCACAACCGGATATTCCGCCAATGTGCAGTGACTGTGAATATGCGAAATATTGTACGGGAATATGTCCGCTGATGAGTGATGGGTATAGAAAAAAGTTATGCATTTCTTATAAACTGTATTATTTCAAAACCTTTCAGTTTTTTCATTCGCTGAGAGAAAGGGGCGAATTTAATTGAAAGTAAAAAACATCTCTTCACGAATAGTCGGTCAGGATTATTACTTTTCTTTTCGCGGGGTTGAAATAATTAAGATTGAACTTTCCAAAGTACCGGAGAATTGTTTAGTATATCTTGATTTACCAGCAGGTCAAGTCGTTATGGATGGTCAGTTCCTGCTGGATTTGAGCAAACAGACAAACATTGATTTGCAGAGTCTCTGCTGCGCCTTGAGGAAGTACCCGCTTGTATCGACTCTAAATGGAGAAACTGAGGTTTTTCACTATAACTGATTAGAACTATATTGTTTTGTAACAGGGGCGGGTGGCAGATTGCAGACGTGATAATGTATTAAGATTGGTAAGAGGGATTTTTGTAGCATTAGCCTTGCTAAAAGGAATATAATGTAAGATGGTGAATATTATAAAACAATATTTACCAGGGAGTGGATGACATGAAAAAGTGGTATATGTGCAAATATGATATCAGCGTGACAATAGCAGTAACGGTATTGGCTTTTTTTCTTGATCATAGACTTAACGATATAGTCCTATTTAAAATAATATTAGAGAAAATAGATGAACTGCATCCTTATATGTGCCTTCTTATTGGCTGGGGATACTTCAACGCGCTAACTTTTATATTGGTTGAAACATTCTTTATTCATTTAGAACATTTTTGGCAGTGGAGTATCGTAGCTCTATTTACCACAACTGGTGCAAGGTTTGTTAGCCAGGGCAGGTATCCTGCTGAGATGTTTGGCTTATATGAGTTTGTATGGGAGACTATTATCAATGGACTTTATTATTTTCCTGTCGTAATGCTGGTTGTCGCATTGATATATTATATTAGAAGCAAGCTGAAGGGAGATATTTTACATGGGAGATAGTAGATATACTATAGCGGTTTATATAGCGGATAAAAATACTTCTATCATAGATGAAACAGGAAAGAAGGGTACTTCCAGATTGGAGCATATTAAAGCTTACCAGAAAGAGTGGGGATATCTTGAATGATATTCAATGGGTTTACTATAACATTACTTCAATTGCAAGGATCATAGCTGTATTTATTTCAAGCATTACGGCCTATTTATGGCTGTCAAAACGAATCATCAGTTACAAACTTGCAAAGTATCTTGTTATTACAACTTCTTTATTAACTGGTATTCCACTTGGGCTTAGTCTCGGATGGGGGTTCTCTATACTGTTTACTCTTTTTCAAACCGCTATATTATATGTTATTGTGGAAATTGCCAATAGGCGAACAAAAGAAAAAGCTCAAGAAGAGAAAGATAATACTAGTAATGAAGGGCATATTTTATAATGATAAAAAAGGGATAATTCGGATATAGATGAATACAGAAAGAGGTAAAACCAAGATGACTACAGATCAGTGGATCTACATCAATTCCATTGTTAGGATTTCGGCTTTCAGCATAACAGGAATCACAATATATTTATGGTTAACGAAAAAAATAATTATTTATATAGTTGCAAAACGTGTAATAGTTACAGCTTCCTTGTTAACGGGAGTTACAACGGGCCTAGGATATGGATGGATTTTTTCTATATTAGTAACTCTTTTGCAGACTTCTGTACTTTATTTTGTTTTAGTAATGGCCAATAAGGAAGCAACAACAAAGCGGCAATCTGATGAAAAGCAACCTGAGATAAAAGATCGAATTTTATAGGAGTACATAAAAGCCACTTGGGAGGTGTTCATTTGGCAATCGCGGTATATAAAATAGACAATGACAACTACGCCCTGATTGATAGCGCAGAATCTGACAAGATAAAAAGAATAGATGACCTTAAATCACAAAATTTACTTTTTTCAGCTGCTGGGGCAGCATTGGCTATACCGGCTGCAATAATGTCAAGCGGAGCGCTAGCAGCGCTAATGACTGCTGCTGGTATATATATGACTGTAGAAACAATGCTAAATACAGAGGAAATACGTAAACTTGAAGGTAAGGACATAGATTTTATGTATTTGCTAAATCAAGGTCTTGCTGTTCCTGGAGTTTTATTACCAGGAGCTTCCGTGGCAGCACGCGGATTACAAAAATCAGAAAGTGTTATACAAACCCTTGACGGTTTAGGTACTGGCTACAGTTTGGCTACAGGTCCGGTATCCGGCGGTTTATCTGCCCTCGACCTATATAATGACCGGCGGCAATACTACATTGACCGTGGCGAAGACCTTAATTACGAAAGCTGGAAGTCAGCACTGCATTTTCGCATATACAATGATTGGCGTGGGCCTGAATCATACCGCGGGGACGCACTTAAAATTTTTAACGAAATGACTACAGAAAATGGCGTTGGAGCCGATATTCCAAAGACAGAAGCGCAGCCCATCATTACAACGAATAGTTCAGTCCCCGCGTTCAGTGTGTCAGATACCTTATATGATAATAGCGGAAACCCAGTCATGCCAGGCTGGTTAGCAATCCCCAGCAGGGATGATGCTATATCACAGGCTATGGGAGCAATTGATAAAATTACATGGCCGTGGATAACGGCGGATAGCAGTGGTATTGATAATATTGAAATACAAATTGGTGATCGGACATATAAGACAGAGCTAGTTACAGAAGAATGAGACGAACCTTGGTCAGTGAATTAACTGGCTTTTTTTATTTGGGTTTAATCAGGACTATACTCAAAGGAGCGAAAAATAGTGGAATTTCAATATCTATATAAGGCAGTACTAAACGCATGGCAGAATATAATAGATGCCTGGATATGGAAGATAATTGTTTCATTTTTTGTCAGTATGATTACAAGTGTACATGGCAGCGCGTTGGCAGCTTTTGTCGTTCTTGTTCTGGTTGATCTGCTGACCCGGTGGCTTGCATTGTGTTCCATTCATCTGAAAGATACTGGAAGAATAACGGAAGAAATAAATCTGTTTACTTGTTTGGTAGATATTCCTACGGCAATCAGGGCGGGTTATATTAACTCAGATGCCATGAAGCATCGTTTCATTGGTAAAGTGATTGTCTATATTTTACTCACAATTATCGCTATTAACGTAGATATACTATTGAGTCTTGGTGGCGAACCGCCGCTTATTTTGAAGGGAGTATGGGTTTACTTAGCGGCAACGGAAGGATTAAGTATTCTCGAAAATCTAAGGGATGCGGGAATCAAGCAGGCTGATGGCCTGCTTGATTTTTTTAGAAACAGGTTTAATGATTTTTTCGAACGTCTAAAAGCAAAATAATCAGCACAAACTTGGAGGGGAATAATGGCCAAAATCGTTATCGATGCGGGACATGCTGGTGGTAATACTGACCCCGGAGCTATAAACCCGGTAACAGGTCTGCAGGAGGCAGATGTTACATTAGAAGTAAGCAAACTTGTGGCCCATTATCTTGAATGCGCAGGGTATCCGGTTAAGTTAACACGCTCTGAACGGGAGCAGCCGGAAACAGATAGTTTGCAGTACCGGTGCGATATTGCAAATAAGTGGGATGCAGATGTGTTTTTAAGTTTGCACTGTAACAGTGCAGGGACTGTTCTAGCAAAGGGATTTGAGGTATGGACAAGTCCAGGGCAGACAGACGGAGATCAACTGGCAACCTATGTTCAGCAACAGATTGTCGGAGAGTTTCCAGACAGAATTGGGCGAGTCGATTATTTAGATGGCGACCCGGACAAGGAAAGTCATTTCTATGTACTCACGCAAACCAATGCACCTGCCTGCTTGGTGGAAATGGCTTTTATCTCGAGTTCGGAAGAAGCGGCGTTATTGTCAGATCCAATTTGGCAGGATAGGATGGCGCGTGCTGTTGCCCGGGGCGTAACTGATTATCTGGCTGGGTAGGTGATTAAGTATGGTGAAGAAATATTGGAAATCTATCGTTGGTCTGGCTAGTGTGGCGTTGCTTGGTTATTTTATTTGGCAGCACTTGCAACAACCTCGGCAAGTAACAACGTTATCGCAGGTACAAGCTGAGAAAGCAAGCGGTGTAGAATTAGCGGCAAAGAACGCTCATATAGTGATGCTGCAATCACAGTTAAATGAGGCTGCCAACCAGATTGCCGAGCTAAAAAACAAAACACCGGATACAATTGTTAGTACTGTACCGGTAGACATAATTAAAACGGTTGAAGTTGAACAGCAGAAAGTTGGTGCCGACATTACTATTGTGACAGATCGCGTGAATCCGGATAAACAAGTTAATTTAGAAGCGCTTGAAAAGTTGCCGGCCAATACGCAAGTGAATTTAAATCAATACAATGTATTTGCCTATAAGAAAGTTATTCGTGGTGTGAATGTTTATCCTGACTGGGAAGAAGCTGTACAGGGTAAGTTTAAGCTGAAAGAGGTTACTGTTGATATTAACCGTAGAATTAGTAAGGACGGCAAGTATATTGGCATAGTTGCAGGTTGCAATTTTAAGCATAACTCTGGAAAAGTTGGAATTAGATATTCATATTAATTATTAACGTCAGCCGGGTTTAAACCCGGCTGTTATTTTTTTTTTCAGAAAGCCTTCTGCCGAATTCCTTTTAAGGCAATTAATTGACGTTTAGCAATAGATACTATACAATAAATATACGTATTAGCTGGATTCTACGAGGTGAAGAACATGCCCAAACAGACAGGCATAAAAATAGCGGCGGAAAACCGAAAGGCCCGCCACGATTATCATATACATGAAACCTATGAAGCTGGAATCGCGCTTACCGGCACAGAGGTCAAATCGCTTCGCGCCGGTAAAGCCAATCTGAAAGATTCCTATGCACGGATTGACAGTGCGGAACTCATGCTCCACAACATGCATATCAGTCCCTATGATCAGGGAAACCGTTTTAATCATGAACCGCTGCGTACCCGTAAGCTTTTGATGCACAGGTACGAAATCAATAAGCTGATTGGCAAGACCAAAGAAAAAGGCTATACCCTGGTGCCGCTCAAACTCTATTTTACCAGAGGTAAAGTCAAAGTCGAGCTGGGTCTTGCCAGTGGTAAACATACTTATGACAAGCGCCAGGATCTGGCCGAACGCGACGCCAAGCGTGACATGGAACGCACACTGCGCGACAGGCAGAAGGAATAAACTTAATGCATTAACTATGCTGTTCCTCGACAGTTAGTGCCAGATCGTCCTCTGCACTTTTACTTTTGCCGGCCCAGAGCTGCAAAAACACGATACTGCCAAGAATCAAGACACCGCCGCCAACTTGCAGCGGTGTTATTTTTTCGTAGAGCAAAGCCATCGATAACAGGACTGTTATGACCGGCTCCAGTGTGCTGATAATTGATGCATTAATCGCGCCAATACGGCTCATACCGGCAAAGAAGCCCACTATTCCCACAATCGTTGCCAGGAGAGCGATGCCGATAATGGATAACCAGCCGAAAAGCGGCAACGTCCAATTGAGTGAAGCCGAGGCAAGACCGCTAACCAGGAAAATAACAGCGGCGGAAGCACAGACATAAGTTGTGGTAACAAGCGGATTGATGCCCTGCAGCAGGCGATTGCCGATAACAATGTAAATAGAATATACCAAAGCTCCTCCCAAGCCGTACGCAAACCCTAGTATACCGACATTCTCAAAGGATACGCCAAGCACCAAAAACAAGCCGGAAAAACAAACCGCTAGCGCAAGACCTTTTTGCCAGGTATACCGTTCATCACCAATAATAAACGACAAAATACTGACAAGGGCCGGATAGGTATATAGCAGCATCGCGGCTAGCGAGGCAGGCACAGATTTTACACTTAAGGCAAATAAGGTTGACATAGAGCCATAACCCAGGCCGCCTAAGAGCGCCAGTTTTATTATTAGGCGTTTATCAAGCGCCAGCGAAATACCGCGCAATTTCAGCAGTAGTATCAAACAGAGTGCGGCAAGCGTAAACCGCCAGGTCAGGATGGTTATCGTATTAGCTCCGGCCTCATAGGCAAATTTAATAAAAATGGCTAACGTAGCAAAGCCGGCAGCCGATGCTGCAACTTGTAACGCGCCGATATGTTGTTGATTCAAAACCAGATCACCTCATGACACAGTATATTCGGCAGCGAGAAAGTTTCTCCTGTCCTTCCGCTGATATTTAGCCGGAAAGATTGCAATCAGGGAAAACCCGCTGGCAAAAAGATTTATTTGGCGATAAACAGCCTTTATGATATAATAAATAGACAGTGAAGTGTATAAACGTTTGCAGCTAACCAACCATCCCAGGTATTTGAGAAAATACGGGGGCGTACTGGTTTCGACAGGGGTAGTTATGGTATAGGTAGCGAGCCGGGGTTCCATCTGCCCGTCAATACGGTGGGAAATTGTAAACGCAAACGAAGATTACGCTTTAGCAGCTTAATGCTAACGTTCTACCTACGCACTCCCGCGGCCTAGGATAGGACGTCATTTAGTGGGATACCTGAGGCTCAATTCTCGGAGAGCCGACTGGGAACTTTTATCGAGATAGCGCCAGCGCAGCCTGTTAGTGGGCGGCAACGGAGCGAAATCTAAACCACTGACTGCGCTCGGAGAAGCCTATGCAGTAATACTTCTGGACAGGAGTTCGATTCTCCTCGCCTCCACCATGTAGATCCGGAATGACTAAGAGCCCGCGAAATTCGCGGGTTTTTGTTGTTTGTGGGGTGAGGTTGGTGGAGGCGGCCTCCACCAGATGAAATCAAAATGAGATTAATGATGATACAAAAGAACCGTTTTCGTGTTGACGAGATAGTCCCATCATCTGACATAGATGACACATTGGCAATAAGGAACCAATATTCGAG
Organism: Bacillota bacterium; assembly: GCA_017889705.1. Lineage (GTDB taxonomy): Bacteria > Bacillota > Negativicutes > Sporomusales > Sporomusaceae > Sporomusa. Next base: position 73,849 of record JAGGAB010000013.1, read on the forward strand.
GATGCTAGTTTCTGTATTTGCAGGATAAGTTTGGTGTCTAGTCAAATTTTTTATAGAAGACAATCAGTGGGTAATTGGGCCGATGGAAGATACATCGCCTATTAATATGAGAGGAGAGTGTTTTTTCATATATGCATAAGTCATTCTATAGATTGCTTTTTAGCTTAATGCTACTCATGATTGTATTTTTCCCCTATGACGTTTGTGCTGAGGAAAATTCACAAACTGCAAGTGATTATTACAATCGTGGACTTGTTTGTTACTCCAAAGGACAATATGACTTGGCTATTCTTAATTATGATAAAGCAATTGAATTAAATCCACAGTATTCATATGCGTATAATAATCGTGGAAATGTTTATTATTCCAAAGGTCAATACGACATAGCCATTCTTGATTATAGTAAAGCTATTGAATTGGATCCACGAAATGCATTTGCTTATAATAATCGTGGAGGTGCATATTGCTTTAAAGGACAATATGGCTTGTCCATTCTTGATTATAATAAAGCAATTGAATTAAATCCACAAAAAGCAGATTTTTATCATAATTGTGGGCTTGCTTATTCCTCCAAAGGACAATATGACTTGGCTATTCTTAATTATGATAAAGCAATTGAATTAAATCCGCAGTATGCAGATGCTTATTTCGATCGTGGATTTACACATTCTTCCCAAAAACAATATGACTTGGCCATTCTTGATTATAATAAAGTAATTGAATTAAATCCACAATATGCAAAGGCTTATAATAATCGTGGAAATGGTTATTATTCCAAAGGACAATATGAGTTGGCCATTCTTGATTATAATAAAGCAATTGAACTAAATTCACAGTACGCAGATGCTTATTATGATCGTGGACTTGCTTATTCATCTCAAGGTCAATACGACTCCGCTATTCTTGATTATAATAAAGCTATCGAACTAAATCCACAGTATGCGTATGCTTACTATGGAAAAGGAAATTTACTTAGCTTTTTAAGGAGAAACAAAGAAGCTATAGAGTGTTTTTATAAGTTTCTCCAATACGCAAAACCTAAAGACCAATGGATAGAAAAAGGAAAACAACGTATAAGAGACCTTGGTGGCGCTATCTAAGATCAATCTGGTTTGGCCCCAACTCAGTTTGGGTTATTTGTATCATCTTAGCCATGAAAAAGTGGGTGGATTTGCAAGGTCACGGATCGCCTCCACCAATCAAATCCCGATTTTCGAAAAAAAGTAAAGCCGCGAAATACCTGGGTTTGAATGGTGTTGAGCGGCTTTTTTCATGCAGTAAAAAATAAAATCCCACCTCCACCAGCTAAAAACCGATTTTCTAGAAAAAGAGAAAATTTTTGAAGCCTTGAACACTACTGTATTTTCGGCAGTTTGTTCAAGGCTTCTTTTAGATGAAAAACTGGAATTGAGGTGAGTGCTGTGGTAAAATATTACTGTGAGCGACAAAATACGTCGTAAAATGTGACGATTTGGTCGCTAATAACTGTTCACGTGGAATCTCGGCACTAAAATTTGTGAAAGATACTATATAGACATTAGAGGGGATTGATAATAGTGAAAAGGATTGTTTTATTATTTCTAAGTTTATTAATTCTGAGTTTATCTGGTACAGTAATGGCAAATGAGAAACAAGCAGTTACTATATTTTACTGTGTTGATGATACTATCCTTCAAGCTCAGAACAGTAAAGAAGATGTAGAAAAAGGAAAAGTTGAATTTGAAAAAGCTTTTTTAGACAACTTTGACAAAAGATTTGATATAAATGGTGTTAAACGTATACACAAAATCGAAACTTCAGCAGACTTAAAGTATGATAGAGATCAGCTATATAATATTCCTGCTAACCAAGTTCCTGTTCTCGTTGAACTTAAGGTGACAGGATTAGGCACAGAAACAGATACCTATCAAAATGCATTTGGTGCAAAATCAAATATTACAGTTCCAAATGTTAATATACACTATACTGAGTACTTAGGTGAACGCATAACCGGTCACAGATATATGTTCCAAACATTTGACGGTGATTTTTCTTATCGTCCACAATCTTACGCATTAGGAAGAGATTTATACGTAGCTAATAAAGACGATAGAACACTAGTAAAGAATTGCGTAAGAGGTTTAATTCGTGATATAGGTAAGTTTAACCCACCAAACAAGTATGCTTACCCTGATAAATATGAAAGATATAGTCATATTTATTATGGTGATTACAAATACATTGTAGAGCATATGCAGAATAAACCATAATGTCTGTATGGAATTTTTACGCATAATGAACAACACCGATATTAAACGATTCGAGGTGACGGTTCTATTGATTCGCCTCGCTAATGAAAATATAGAATAAATAGGTGGATTTGCAAGGTTACGGATCGCCTCCACCACAATTTATGGATTAGTAAAACCCGCGAATCTCGCGGGTTTTTTGCTGTTCTTATGGGGTGATTAGGTGGAGGCGAGAATTTATGAATTGTTAAGAAAGCGATAATGATATTTTAAACACAAGGAGTTTGTAGAAATTATCCCAAATAGTAAGGTACCGTCAAGATTGTTTCGCAAATTTGTTTGCAGTCCTGCCTAAGAATTAATTAACCAGCAAGAAAATCCGACTCCAGGCCGGTATTTTCTAAGTGTTTCATGTTCATGTATTTCTTACTGCCCCATTGGGTTCCGGCAACATGACGAAGCCGAGCACAGACTAGCATCAATGCTGAGTTGCCATCAGGGAAGGTGCCGACTACTCTGGTACGGCGCCGTATTTCCCGGTTCAGACGCTCGATCACGTTGTTTGTGCGAATTCGGGTCCAATGTTCAAAAGGAAATTCTGTGTATGTCAATGTTTCCTCAATGCCGGCTTCAAGCTTAGCGGCTGCTTCCTTTAGTTTCAGGTCTCGCAGCGACTGGGCTACCTGTTTAGCCTTCTCCCTGGCGGCAGCCTTGCATGTATAGCCTTAAGCATTTTGGCAACAACTTTGCTCTTCGAACGAGGGACAACCGAAAATACATTCCGGTAGAAGTGAACCGTGCAGCGCTGGTATTTGGCTTGAGGAAACACTTCGCCTACTGCCTCAAGCATCCCCTGGCATTTATCGCCTACGACCAGCTTTATTCCGCTTAAGCCACGGCTCTTCAGCCATTTGAAAAAATCCATCCAGCTTTCCTTATCTTCTTTCATTCCCTCAGCAGCTCCGAGAACCTCACGGTAGCCGTCCTCGTTTACGGCGATAGCTACAAGAATACTCACGTTTTCATATTCGCCGCCCCAGTTGCGACGCAGGTAGATGCCATCGACATATATGTATGGATATTTCCCGCCTTGCAGGGGGCGGTTTCTCCAACTCTCAATGTGGACATAGGCTTTCTTGTTTAACTCACTGATGGTAGCTGGAGACACTTTCGTGCCCCACAATGCTTCAGTGATGTCTTCCACTCGCCGAACCGATACTCCAGCCAGATACATTTCGATTAAGGCCTCTTCCACGGAGCTTTCCCGGCGACGATACCGCTCGATAATGGCGGTTTCAAAGGGAATACCTTTAAGTTTGGGAACTTTAAGGGTTACTTCTCCAGAGGTTGTCGTTAGGTTCCTGTCATAGTGGCCGGCTCGATACCCTTGTCTTGATTCAGTTCGTTCATATTTGGCTGCTTGTGTCAAATCCTTAGCTTCTTGATCGAGTAGATTGTTTAACGTTTCTTCAACACTGCTGCGGACCAACTCTTTGAGCTCTCCCTTGATGATTTCCTCGTTCAACTGTATAATTTTCTTGGACATGTTTGCATTACTCCTTTCGAGAATGGTTGTGTGGTAACTTCATTCTTCCAGAGGACTGCAAACTTGTCCTTTTTTGTTCTAATTCAATTTGCGAAACTTATTGTACCTTATCGAATGGATTCGTGTGTTCCAATAGACGAGTTATCACTTTAAATGTAGGAAGCAAAGGAACCCTCTCGGTGCTTGGTGCTTCCGCGGGCGGCTGTTCCAATATATCACGGCAATCCATCATATCACCGGCATTGCCGTTTTTGTATAGTTTATGATGCTGAGCATGTGTTAGTCTTCTAAATAGATAAGCCCTGCAATCAGGTCATCTCCTGATTGCAGGGCTTGCATACAAAGTAGAGTAGAAGCGCGCCATGAGGCGCGCTTCTACTTTGACTCGCTTTCTTACTTTAGACGAAAGGAAATAGGCAGGCTGGTAGTGCAGTCTACGGACCGTCCGCTGGACCGGTCCTTGGCAGGAACAAACCGCCATTCCGCCACAGCCGCTATGGCGGCTTCATCCAGCATAGTATGTCCGGATGAACGGGCGACTGTAATGTCACCCGGCCGGCCATTAGCCAGGATTTGAATTGTTAACAGCACAGTGCCTTCCAGGCCGGCTTGCCGGGCCGCTGGCGGATAGGAAGGGGTAACTTTGGATAGAATACCAGGCGCGGCAAACCCCGTGCGGCCAATACTGGTGGCCGGTGTGTCAACGCCAGCGGCAGGCTTACTTGTGACGATTGAGGTCTCAGTTGCTTGACTGGCAGGCTGGCTGACCGGAGTTTTAGCCTCCGTCATGGATAAATCACTAACTGCAACTGACGGTTCCGGTTCACTAGACGGAAGGACCGGCTGACTGGACGTAACTGCTTCATTTGGTACAACCGGCTGAATATCTGCGGGTTGTACTAAAGCAGCGATTTCAGACCGGTCAGTCGGAACACTCACCAGTTCCATCTCCAGCATCGTCTCAGCAGCAAGCGGCGGCATGGTGACTAGGCCGCTCAGCAGGCAACCGCCTGCTGCCAGCAGGAATATATGCAGGCATACCGATACTGTGAAAGCTTTAGGCCAGTGCAAGGCATACGTCATCAATTACCGCTCCTTTTCTACCGCCACAGATACCTTATGTGCACCGGCTTGTTTCAGTTCATCCAGAACGGCAATTACCTGCCCATAAGGAACTTGTTTGTCGCCACGGAGCACAAAATTGTTGTCAGGCTGTTTGCCAATTTCCAGAGTAACTCTTTTTGCCAGCAGAGATAACGGAATTTCTTCCTGATTAAACATGATATTGCCGGTTGCCAAAACCGTGATATTTATACTGCTCGGTTTGTCCTGACGGACTGCGCTGGCTTGAGGCAAATTGACAGGAATGGTATGCTGCTCAACCATGTACAGAGTACTCATCATAAAGAAAACCAGCAGAAAGAAAATAATGTCGATCATAGGGATAATCATCAATTGCGGCCGGTTTTCCACGTAAAGGCTACGCAATTTCATGAGAATCTCTCCGTCCGGTCTTTTTAATCAGCACATAGCTAACTATCAGAGCTGCCGTCTGCTCAATATCAGTAACGACCCGGTTAGCATGGCGGGAGCATATGGCGTGAATGACCAGTGCCAGCGTAGCAACGCTAAGACCGGTGGCAGTGGCAACAAGGGCTTCCCCGACACCGCCGGTGATGGCCATTGGCTGGCCGGACTGGACATTGAACACGCTAAAAGAATTAATCATGCCAATGACAGTACCGAGTAACCCCAGCAGTGGCGCAAGGGTGACAACCATACTAAGCTCGTCGAGATGTTCGCGTAACCGGGCAGCGGTCAGGGTAGCTGCGCTTTCCAGGGCGTTTTCCACGTCACTTCCCCGCTGAAAGGCGGCAAGGCCGGCCTGGGCTACGATAGACAAGGCATGGGATGTTTGTTCACAGAGCTGGGCAGCTTCACTGAAACGCTGCTTTTCCAGCAGAGACTGAAGTTTTGGACGAAAAGCTGCGGTACCGGCTGATATGGTCCGATAATAGAGAAAACGTTCCACAGCAATGGTTACGACAAACAATGAGCAGGCCACCAACAGGTACATGACCGGACCGCCTTTGTGAAATAAACTAATAATCTGATTTACGAACTCCATCGGTTTACTCCTTTATTTATATATTTGGTAGCAAAAGCCATTCCTACTCCCAGCAGGGCCGCTGTCAGGTCAACACCTGCCGACATCCAGTCGCCACTTCGGACTGTGTTTTGCAGACCAATACTAGTGGTCAAAGCGTTAATAAATGGCAATCCAGTACAAAGTACGGCGGCAATACGCAGTTGTTCTGTCCAGGCCTGAAGGGGCGGACGCCAAAAAGCATGTAGCAGCATGCACAGCCAGACGCAGAAGAAAACTGTTATTTCGGCCTCAGCCCGGCCTTTTAGAGAAACCGGCAAAAGTCGGTTAGCCCATAAATAAGCAGCACAGGCCGTTATTAAACCGGTTACAATTGTAATATTCAAGGCCTCAATGGCCCGGTAACCGTACTCTGCTGCCAGGCTTGCGCCGGCATAGCGGCTGCGGCGCTTAACTGTGAATAATATCAGCCCGGCAGCAATCATGGCACAACTGACTAAACCGGCTGCAAAGTAAAGCCAGGAAATGGTATAACCGCCGAATTTAGCTACATGCAAACCTGCCAAAAAACGAAAAGCATATACATAGGGGTTCCAATTGGTATGAGTGCTGAGCAGTTGGCCGGTAACACCGTCAAAGGTTGCCCGGTCACCTACTGCTGCTATCCGGTCATTAATGCGCCGGATAAAAGTTACCGTAGCTTGCCGGTCACCCGGATTTTTTACTTGAACAAACATCACGTTATTCTTGCCAAGCTGCTCCTCCGCCAATGGCAGCAACTGCTCCAAGGGCACCAGCGTGGCAGGCGTATTGGCACGGATAAGGTCCTGGAACTGAAAAGCATCCGCCCATATTCCTGACGGGTTCTTATAAAGCAACTGAGGGGCAAGCGGCATTAAAAAATAGTAGGTAAGGATCATGCCGGTGTAGGTTATCATCAGCACAAACGGCAGGGTGAGCACGCCACCCAGCGTATGGGCACCAAACCAGTTCCGGCGCCAACGCAAGCGAAAAAAATCGGCAAAAACCTGTTTATGAATGACTATCCCGGATACTATGGCTGCCAGCATAACCACGGAAGACAGGCCGACTAACCACATGCCTGCTTTGCCGCTGCTCAGATCGGTATGAAACTCGGCGAAAAAGTGACCGCCTTCCGACTGGCGCGCTTTAAGCACTTTGTCTGTCTGCGGGTCCAAATACCGTTCATGAGATTTCCTGTCTTTTTGCCAGACGATCTCCAATATTGGTGAGCGATCCTGGGGCAGACGGATTAGCCAGCTTTCGGCTTGGGGAGCAAACAGGCGGAGTTTTTTATCTGCTGCCGTCAGTGACTGGATGGGTGTTGTTTCACTTACCCTTAATTCCGGTTTCATCCAGTAGGTCAATTCAGGTTCGAATATTGCCAAGGTTCCGGTAAGAAAAATAGCAAACAGCAGCCAGCCAAAAACCAATCCACCCCAGGTATGCAGTTCTCTCATGGACCGGATAAAGACCTTATTTGTTATTGGTTTATTCATGAAGTATTCTCCTATTTTAGCCAGGCAGCCAGGGCGCAAAAGGAGCACACTGCCGTCATTACGAATATGTCCTGCCAGGCACGCCAGGCAGTCGGTGCGGCGAAAGCCCACAAAAGAGCTCCAAGATGGATCAAACCGGGAAATAACGGGCTGACAAATACAACTTCAATCGGTGCTAAAGGCAGCAATAATACCAAGGCTGCCAGAGCGCTATAGGTAAGGGCATAGCCGCCAAAGATGGCGGCTAGAACGCGCAGGATAAATGCTGCCGACTGCGGCTGGCCGGTGGCGGATAGTGCTTCTCTAATGTAACGAACGGTTTCCCCTGTAAAGAGTTGCATAATCGGCCCCCAACTTACAACTGCATAGTTGCCGACAGCTTAAAGGTACGAGAGCCGCCTAGGGTAACATAATTATCGCTAAAAGCACCCGACCAGTAATGCTTGTCAAACAGGTTTTCAATGCTGGCGCGGAAGGTTACCGGGACTTTGTTGATGGTGGTTTTATACCGCGCGCCGAGGTCATAACGCACCCAGCTCGGCAATTTTTCCGTATTGGCATTGTTAAGATATTGAGTGCCGGTGTATACAGCCCGGAAGGAAAGCGTCAGATCGGGGTTCCAGGGAGTATCCCATTCCACGCCGGTATTCATCATCCATCTGGGAGTCCCATAAGGCGTGTTGCCTTCATTCGCAGCAGTGGCTGTTCGGACCAATTCTCCTTTCAGATAGGTGACGCCGCCCAAAAGACGCAGGTTTTTTGCCAATTCTCCGAAAGTATTCCATTCAATGCCCCGGTTTTTCTGTTCACCGTCATAGGCTTGAACATTATTGACGGTGGTTTGGCTTGGTTTGGTGATTTGAAAGAATGCAAGGGTATTGGTGAAGCGGCCACGATCCCATTTGACGCCGAGTTCGTGCTGCTTGCTTTTATACGGAGCCAGTACTTCGCCATAATTGGTATAGGCTGTATTCGTAACGGTAGTACCCGGGGACAGCGCTTCAATATAATTGGCATAAAGGGCGACCGATTCGCCCCAAGGTTTGACGACGAGGCCGACGACCGGTGTATTCGCGCTGGACTCATAAGAGGAGGTCAGCGCATAATTGTTATTGACGTTATAACTTTTTGTTTTTACATTTTGATGACGCAGTCCCAGTGTTAACTGAACTTTGTCCTCGTCAAAGGAAAGGGTGTCGGCCACAAGCCAACTGGAAAGATCTGTTTCGCTGGTTGTTTTCGGTTTTGACGGTGAAGATATTTGCGCCAGGTAAGAAGCAAGAGAAGTAGGATTGTAGATGTTGGTCGAAATACCTGTGTAGATATGGCCTGAATTGCTGGCTACGGAAGCGACGCCCTGTTCCTGCTCTGTGTAATTTGCAGCGAGAATCAGCTGGTGTTTGAGCGAACCGGTCTGGTAATTGCCTCGTAAGCCAAATTCAGAGGATACAGTATCTGTCCATTGGTATTGATTGTAAAGATTAACAGAGGCATTGCCGTTAGCCAGAAAACTGCGAACATGGTTGCCGGTGAGGTACCCGGTGGAATTGCTGGCGAGTTCGCCAATGCTGGCATAAGCGGTCCAATTATTGTTGAAGTCATACTCGCCTTTAAACAGAACGGCATTGTTCCGTGAAGTGCCATAGGTTCCTTTCAGGACATTGGTCGATCCGTCCGGTGCTTTCACATAACCGTTTGCTAACTGATACATCGAGATCGAACCGTTGTCATAACTCTCCTGTGACCCGTAGGCGTCCAGAGACAGGCGCCAGCGGTCATGGCGGTAATCCAGGCCCAGTGCGCCTAATAGCCGTTCTTTGGATTGGCCGTCGGTTTCCGTGCTACCATCTTTATACACTCCGTTGAAGCGGATGCCCCATTCCTTGTTTGGGCCGAAGCGGCGTCCAATGTCAATATGGCCGCCTAACTGGGACGAGGAGGTATAGTCGGTGGTAAAGGTCGTGATGTCCTCCTCGCCGGCGCGCTTGGGCACCAGGTTTATGGCACCGCCCACCGAAGTGTTCACACCGCCATAAAGAAAAGAACTGGGGCCTTTAAGCACTTCCACCCGCTCTAAAAATTCAACAGGAACATGATTGAGAGGGGCCAGCCCCTGCATACCGTTAAAATAGAGATGTTCATAATTGACGTCTAGGCCGCGAATCGTATAATTTTCATTTATATGACCGCTGGAAGTGGTAAAACGGACAGAGGCATCATTCATGAGTACATCGGATAGGGTACTGGCCTGCTGGTCTGTGATAGTCTGGGCTGTATAACTGGTAATGGTAAACGGTGTGTCCATAAAATCTTTGTTGCCCAAAACACCAAGATTAGCTCCGCGTGCCACTTGACCGCCGGCGTAAGCCGGTGGAAGTCGGTTATCACGCTTGGACGTCACTTTAATCTCGTCGAAGGTAAATTCCCGTTGCCCAGAAGCCTGTTCTTTCGCCGCTGTCTGTTCGCCTTCTGTTTCACCGGATGTTGTGACTGCGTTGGCTGGATCTTCGGCATAGCTAAACACCGGCGTATTCCAGAACAGACTGCTGCCAAGCAAAGCGTAGAGTAAACGCTTTTTGGCGGGAGATAACTTTTTTTGCATGTTTTGCGTCTCCTCACTTAAATAAGATTACCTGACATTAATCGTAAGTTTTGTGCGTCAGGTTATAGTTCATTAAACTACAAAGAAAATGATTATCACTCTCATTTATCTGTGTAGATAGAATAGCAAGCCTACACCTGACGGTAAATGGTGATTTTTCTAAATAAGCATAGACTTTTTTCAAAACTTGAACTGAACATTTTTTATTTTTATGAAACAAATTCACGGATTTATTGACATGTAAGGCAATTATTTAATATAATAATGATTATCATTATCATTTATTTTTTAAAAAAAGAATACACTGGAAATCACCGGCCCAATTATCTATGAATCTGATCGGAAACAAGGCTCTGTTAGAATGTTGCCCAAAGAGAGGTACTGTTGTATGCAAGTAGATATTAGCGACCTAGCTAACTATTTTTCCCGCGTTAATTTTAACGTAATTGATGTAATGAAATGGATGGTTCCCCCTGGGCAAAAACGTTTTGGTGTTTTTACACCTCCCTATTCCGGCTTGCTCTTTCCCCTAAGGGGCCGGGTGAGAATGTATTTTGACGGCGTTCCCTATGAAATGGAGCCCGGGGAAATTGTTTATGCCGGTCCAGATCTGCCTTTGGATAAGGAAGTCCTGGGCGAAACCGAATTAGAACTTATGGTTATTCATTATGAAGTAAGCAACAACGATAAGGGTTTTCCCGGTGGCCTGCCGCATTATCAGCTTAGTTCCAGCTACAGCATCCGCCTTATCGATCTCTTGAGCCGGTTGTTTTATATCAGTGCCAAACGGGACACTGTGTCCGTGCAGCAAACTAAAGCCCTGTTTCTTGAAATTTGGAAGGAAATCGTAGTCTGCGCCGTCAACCGGCGCGGTGATAAAGGACAGGAGCTGGTGGCGCAAGCGGTGGAATATATCAATTATTATTATATGGAACCGCTCAGCGTACCGGATCTGGCTAACCGTTATGGTTTGAACAGCAAGCAGTTTGCCTATCTGTTTAAAAAGTTTATGGGCATGGGGCCAAATGAATATCTAATTGGATGCCGTGTACGCCGCGCCAGAGAACTGTTACGCACTACGGCCTGTTCAGTGGCGGAAGTTTCCCTTTGCGTAGGCTATTCTGACCCTTATTATTTCAGCAAGTTATTCAAAAAGCGTACCGGTGTTTGTCCCATACACTGCCGAACTTGTCAAGGGAAAAACCTTAAATAATACCCCCAGTTTTATCTATTACAAATAATGAGCCCTGCAATCAGATCCGCTCCTGATTGCAGGGCTCACTATTTGCTAACTACTGGTATCATCACCGCAAAACATTAACGGGGAAGCAAAGGGACGACGCAAAGTCGATAGATGCATATGCAATTAACGTGAGTTAATTCAAAATAAGGTAGCCGGTGATATCGAATGTTGGTTCATTAAGTAGAAGATAAAGAGTTGGAAGACTCTAGCTGATTTCATTTAAGCAGTGGGATTTACAAGGTTGCGGATCGCCTCCACCCAAAATTCATGGATTGCTAAAATCTGCGAATTTCGCGGTTTTTTGCTATGCTTTTTTTGAAAGGTTGCGGGTAGCTCCATCAAGCAGTTAAATTTTTCTTAAAATAGCAAAAAATAGTGTCTATAGACAAGGAATTTGGCGGATTTAACTAGAATGGTTAAATATCTTAGAATAATTTTAAAATTAATGTATATGAGTAAAAATAACCTTTACTTGATTCACTAGGGTATTTGCAGATTATGGATTCGCATTAGGGAGGACATATAATATGCCTAGATTTTTATCAACTGAATTAGGATTAGAGAGTGAAATTGATGACATTGGAGCTTTTGATCTCTTATTAGATATTGATAGTAACTATTTTATAAATATAAAACGTTTAAAAGAAACCAAAATTCCAGAATTTATTAATTCCTATAACGAGATTAATGAATATTTTAGACAAATTGGCATTTTACTTTTAGCTTCAAGAAGTGAAACAGATAGGGCTTATAAAGCAGCGCTGCAAAGATTTTATTTCCCGGAGGTTAATGGAATAGGGCTAGGTTTTTCTAAAGGAAAACATGGGTCTGGTTTTGGGGAGGAATTGAAAAAGATTATAATACATGATGCGAAGGAAATTATTACACTATCATCTAATCAGCCTGAAATTTTTCATCTTATAGGCTTGTTTGAGAATAATGTTGGGCCTGACAGATTAAGTGATATGATAGCTCGTATTATTTATCCCAGCATTTTTCAGTACACAATTAGAATTAATAAAGAGTTAGGTATAATTCCATCGAATTATCCACATTTGAGATTTGATTGTGATGGTATAATAAACAATCCTTATAAAAATTGCGAGGTATTACTTTTACCAAAGGATATTTTGCATGAACTGCCTATTGCTAGAGATTGGGATGACATTGATAGGGTTTGTCGTGAAAATGACGAAATAAGAGCCGAAATAAATGAAATGGTTGCTGAACAGTGGGGAAAGCTTGCAACTCATGTGAAAAAAGAATACATAAAAAAATACATATTTAAAAAGCCTAGCAATTTAAATCGGCTTTTAGAGGACTATAGAAAGACTAAAGTAGAGGCTTATGATTTTAATAAAGATAGTGGTGGTGATTATTTAGTAGCAAGGAGAGCTAGAATTTTACCCGTAGAATATCCTTTAAAAATCATAAGTAGACCGATAAATTCTAAAGAAGTGTCAATGTTAATAGTCAATAAATTTAAAGATTTGGTTGAAAATAACAAGGTTTATGAACTGTTATATTCTGATGGGAAACCCCGTGGAGAAAAAATTGTTCAACGAGCCTTTTTATGTGTGGCAGAAAGCTATTGTGAAGCTAATAATTTAGATGTCAGCCCTGAATCTGATGCGGGGAGGGGACCAGTAGATTTTAAAATGAGCAATGGTTTAGATAAAACTATTGTAGAGATAAAATTAACGTCTAACCCAAATGTTGTGCATGGATTTAAGGTTCAGATTGAAGAGTATGCAAAAGCCGAAAAGACGGAAGATAAGATTTTTTTAATAATTGATAATGGCGGTCCTAAAACTAGAATTGAAGAAGTTATAAAAATATATGAATTTAAAAAAGCAAACAAGGAAAATGTTCCAGAAGTAATAATTATAGACGCTAAGCCTAAAGAATCTGCAAGTAAATATAATAAATAAATGCCTTAAGGGACAAGCAAAATGTTCTCTAAGTGTTATATGAAAAATTAGGATGATTTGTGGGAACGAAACTTGCCTCCACCACATATAAATTCCAATGAAATAACCAGGAAAGCATGCAAGCCTCGTATTCCGCCATAAAAGGCGGTTACGGGGCTTGTCTTTGTATGTGCAGGTATTTTTAGTTTTGAAATGTCAGGCTAAAAACGTACACTTAGTCCAGAGTTTGGGCCAGCAGGAAGTCCAAGGTGGGTGTCGATTCCGATATTATCGCGTAAGTCAGAAAGAAGAGTTTGGGGATTTACAGGTTGTCCAATTTTTCCTAGAGATGCTGGTCTGGGGTCTGAGACTTGTTTGGCACGATAGACTTCAAGGTTATAAGATTCATCAATTGCGCGGCGGCAAAGGGCGCGGATGTAGTAACGGTTAAATTCTCCTTCGGCAAGTGTTACATGTGCTGTTGCTGGAATAGCCGCAGGTGAAAATCCGCCTTTGGGTTTTCGACGTTGTTCATGGGTTTTAAAGCAGCCCGCTTGCAAATCATTTGCCAAGGTTTGTTCGGTGCCTTTTTCGAAGGCGCTTCGCAAGAGTGCGGGGTATTGTTGCACCCCAAAATCACTGAGTCGCGCACTGATATAAACTCGACCATTTTCCATGTCGTACTGAAGTTCATCGAGCATCATATCTCTGGTCTTATTATCCAGATTCGAAAATAAAAATGCCATAAAACCAACTCCTTTTACTTTTCGTGGTTTGACTGAGAAAGCACAGCTCCTGCCAAGGATTTGGTAGTTTCATTGTACTTTGGACTGTTGAGTACTCTGGAAGCTATGTCTTCTAGTTCTGCTCCGGTTTGTTTGTCTGTGTTGTGTTGCGATAATGCACAAGCAGCTAACTGGCGCTGAATCGCACTTGCGTTGTTGTTTTGGAGCGTTTGTCCGGCAAGGCTTGCAATTTTGTCACTGGTATGTTTTTTGTTTTTCATTTCCCGCTTCGCCTCCATTTGTAATTTTAGGAATATTATACCGTGTAAATTTTGAAAGAACAAGTGTTCTAGTGATGAAACAAATGACTCAAGAATGAGTCAAAAGACGAGTGGTTTTTTGATGCATTTATCGTGAAGGTGGATTTATAGGGACACTGGGACAGGTTCCTTGTCCCGAAAAATAAGATCACAAAGCAGCGTCTTATTTTAGATTTGTAGAGTAAGTAATTAAGAATTGATTGTGAAATAGTTTATAAAATATAGCTGGGACGATGTACCTGTCCCATTGTCCCTTTAGTCAAAACAAGTGCCTCTTCGGAATGATTGATTCCAAGGGGCACTTGTTTTGATATCATTGTATTATTACTATTACATGGCGCTATCTTTAGCCTTCTTCATCCATACAATAAGGTCACAGGCATTGATAATTGGAAAATTAATATCGTCAATTATTTGTCCGAGAGAAAAATTCTTTGTAACAAAAAGCCCTATCGGTTTTTTGTTACTATCATAACTTATATTTTTAACACCAAGTTTAGAAAGTATGGCATACGTATTTTTATGTATAAAACTTAAGTTTTCTGCAAGTTTTCTAGACTTTTTACGGAATCCATTAATTTCATTTGCTATTGATTGCGAAGTATGCTTTAGTGAGAAATTTTTGCATTCAATTACAAATAATGTATCTTCAAAAAACGCTATTATATCAACTTCGCCAGGAAACATAATATATGGAGCTTTATCCCATAGTTTATCTTCGCCATGGCAGATATTCTGTGTAAGATTATTTTTGATTTGTTCAAGTACTTCAATTTCAAACTGTTTGTCTATTGCCTTTGTGATATTAGTCAATTCGCCTTGGAGTTCATTATTATCGACTCTGTTGTAAAAAATATCAGAAATTAATCCTAACAAGGAGTTTTTAAATAGTAGTGTAGATGTAATCATTCTTTCGCCGTGATGATAAAATAATATACTTTTTCTTAATGGCCGGTGTGGACGATCAGATATAACTCCTATGTAGTCATTGTTTTCTATAGGATTTCTTCTGAGATAACTAATTAGCTTAGTTATTTCTTCTAGGCCTTTTCCGGTTAGCTCTTGAACTTTTTGAGGTAATTCTGATGCTGTCAAAAGAAGAACATCAGCATGCACATATTCAAAATGGATTTTATCTGAAAGATCTAAAAGTTCTTCAATAGAAAATCCTATGTATTTTTGGCATATTGGGTTAAAATTCTTATGATAAAGATTATGCGAACAAATATTATCTTTTTGAACAATCCAATCCAAAAACTTTTCTCCAAAATCATAAGTACCCAACTGTTCATCTTGTTCATATGTGATATAGCCATCACAGTCAAATGTAAGTTCTTTTTTACACGCTAAACGGTTACTTACTTCTTCTCGTATTCTTAATATGTGACTTAAAGCTCTAGCGTATTCTAAACATAAAGGCAAATCCAAATTAGTTTGGCTCGTATTATTATATGGTGCACGTATGCTAATATCGTGTGTGATTTCGAGAAGTAACTGTAATGTGATTTTTTCAATAGCGATATATCCTTCAAATTTTTTAAACAGTCCTTTAAATACACGGTCATCTTCAATTTGATTTGAAAATTGTTCAAGCGTTTGAAGAATTGGGGTTACAAAGGGGTTGTCATGTTGTAATTTAATTTTTTTTGCATAATTTTCGCAGAACCATAAAAAGGATTCAAATGTTAATATCATGTGGTAGTGAAGAAAAGAAATAGAAGATATGAATGATTCACTTGGAGCGGCTAGAAGTATTTCTTGCAATTCGAATAATAATTGTTTAGCAATTTCACCACATACATTTTTAATATTATTATCAAAAGTTTTATTAACGTATCCAAGTTTGGTTGATGCAGCAGCGATTAAATAAGGATAGATTTCTAGATTGCAGTGATTATCTTGAAAATTAGCATTTAACCACTGTGTGATATCGGTTACATAATAATTGCCAGAAGTAGTAAAAAAATTACTCAATCTTTGTAGGTGATTTTGCAAGATAATTTCTCCTTTAAATAGTATCTCTACAAGATAAGATTTATCAGATTCATAAATATTTTAACAAATATATTCAGTTTTGTAATGTGATTTCCAAAGGGATTATAATTTGGAAGGTGATTGAAGAGGGACACCGGGACCGGTTTCTTGTTCCGAAGGATACAAGGTGACGGTTCTTCTATATCCTTTTATAAAGGTGGATTTGCAAGGTGTCGGATCGCCTCCGCCAAGATTTACGGATTAGTAAAACCCGCGAAATTCGCGGGTTTTTTGCTGCTCTTAGGGGGTTTTTAGGTGGAGGCGAGCGGGTTATGTCTTTTTAATATAGTTACAAGGATTTTATCAGATTTGGCTGGAATAGTTAAAATATGGTTGATAACGACTCCACCCTTTTTAAATAGCTGAGTCTCCTATGAGTCCCTAGTATCGTTGGCAAACGGGGATAGCTTGGTAATTATATCGTCGTTAGCCGGTACGTCCCAAGAAGTACCCACCTCTTAGGTGATGGGAGTATGTCACATAAATACGCATAAAGAGGAAGACTTATGAAGAATGCAATTTGTAAAAAAATATACCTTGAATTGAGAGCGCCGGGTAACGGAGATTCTGTGGCCGACATTGACAGAATCCTTCAAGCTTTAAAACCGGAGTATGG
>JAGGAB010000085.1 GCA_017889705.1 Bacillota bacterium
GTTTGTTATGAACACATCAATATCTTTTAAGTCGCAGTATGTTGTCAGAGAGACTCGATCAAGCTTTGTTGTGTCTGCCAGTAATATAACTTTGTCGCAACTATCTACAATGTATTTTTTTATGTCGTATTCAAACGAGGATGAATTTGTAATTCCCTTGGTGATTGAGACACCGGTGGAAGCCATAAAAGCTTTGGAAATATTGTATTTTTTTAGAAAGTTAACAGCATTCATGTCGACGAACGAATTAGTTGTTCGGAATAAGGTTCCTCCGGTGCATAACACGTTTAGATCGGGATAAAGTAAAGAGCCATTGATTACATTGAGGTTGCCGGTTATGATGGTCAGGTTTTTAACACTTGCTAAGTGCGGTATCATATGCATGGTCGTGGTTCCGGAATCGATATAGATGATATCGCCCTCGACGACAAAGGTGCTGGCTAACTTTGCAATTATTTGTTTAGCGCTAATGTTCCGTTCTTCCCTGGACTGAAAAGGCTCGGTTGTTTTTTTATCATTTAAGACAACCCCGCCGTAAACCTTTTTTATGATTCCTTGGTTTTCAAGAGCGTTAATGTCTCGCCTTATGGTATTCTTGGAAACATTGAATATATTGCATAGATCGTCAATGGACGCTCTTTCGTTGGAAACAATATAATTTTTTAGTTTATCAATTCTGTCTTCTTTCAAAGGGCACCTCTTTTCAATTTGGTTTTATCATTACCAATCTATGATATTTGATTAAATGATGATGTTGTTAGTGGTAAATGTTGCGCAAGTTTATTATATAATACGAGAAAGGAAATGGCAAATAAGAAAAATGCTATTTCTTGGAACTATTAGCAAAACAACGGCATCAGTGAAACGAAAAAAAACTAATACCCACTGGGAAGGCAGAAAAAGATAAAAAAATAAATGTAACCAAAATATAATCAAAATATAACCAATAAATTATTGAAAATGTTAAAGACGTGTACTATAATATAGTTAAAGGTGACAATAAGATAGTCAAGAAGTCATACAAAATGCAATTAGATAAACGTTAAGGAAGTGAGTGCATGGCGAATTTGTTTCTTTCTCCGCATAAAATCATAACTGGCAAGAATGCGTTGGAGAGCGCGGGCGCTTTGGTAAAAAAACTGGGAAGCAAAGCGTTGATTGTTACTGATAAGGTAATGGTTAGTACGGGAAATGTAACAAAGCTTACCAAGATATTAAGTGACAATGATATTAAGTATGAAGTGCTTGACGCGATCAATAGTGAACCCACAGACGAGATGGTGTATCAGGGTGTAAAAATGTATGGTCAGACGAACTGTGAGTTTTTAATTGCGATAGGTGGAGGAAGTCCGATTGATGCGATGAAGGCCATAGGAGCAATGACAACAAATTCCGGTTCGCTTAGCAGTTATATGGGAAAGGAACTGGAAAATCTGCCGCCTAATCTGGTCGCCATACCGACGACGGCGGGTACGGGGTCGGAAGCTACCCAATTTACAATAATAGCTGATACTAAAAATAATGTAAAAATGCTGCTAAAAGGAACTGGTTTAATTCCGGTGTTGGCTGTTGTTGATCCGGCGTTGTCGGTGTCTGCTCCGGCTAAAGTTACGGCAGCGACTGGGATTGATGCTTTAACTCATGCAATTGAAGCGTATACTTCTAGAAAGGCGCAGCCATTAGCAGATACTTTTGCAATTTCGGCGTGTAAGCGAATTTTTGCAAATTTGAGGAAGGCGTATCTTGATGGTGGTGACTTTGAGGCGAGAAAAGAGATGTCAATTGCTTCGCTCGAAGCGGGTATAGCATTTAATAATTCATCGGTCACTATTATTCATGGAATGAGTCGGCCGATCGGCGCTTTATTCCATGTACCGCATGGAACATCGAATGCGATGTTGATGGGGGAATGCCTTAATTTTGCCGCTGCGGGTGCTGCGGGAAGGTTTGCGGATATAGCCAAAGCTGTGGGTTTCTACCAAGAAGGAATGAGTGATTATGAAGCGGCGAAGGAGTTAGTCAAAGAATCGATTAGGCTTTGTAAGGACTTGCAAATACCGAGCTTAGAGGAGTTTGGTATTGACCGGAAGGAGTTTTATGACAATATTGACAAAATGGCCTGCGATGCTCTGGAAAGTGGCAGTCCCGGCAACACAGGGCGAGATGTAAGTAAAGATGACATAGTAGAAATCTATAAAAGGCTTTGGGAATAAGTCGCCGTTAGGAGGAAGCCTAGTGCCATTGGTAACATTGAAAAGTATTTTAGATAAGGCTGAACAGGCGGATTATGGAGTTGGATCTTTTAGCGTAATGAATATGGAGACGACGATAGGCGCAATTAAAGCGGCGGAAGAAACTAATTCTCCTATTATTCTACAGGTTGCGGAAGTTCGGTTAAAACATTCGCCGCTACACTTGATTGGCCCTATTATGGTGGAGGCCGCTCAAAAAGCAAAGGTTCCTGTTTGTGTTCACTTTGATCACGGATCGAATATAGACTTTATCAAACAGGCGCTGGAGTTGGGGTTTACGTCGGTTATGTTTGATGGATCGCACTTGCCGTTGGAACAGAATATTTCGAAAACATGCGAAGTTGTGAAAATAGCGAAAAGTTATGGAGCTTCGACAGAGGCTGAGGTCGGTAGGGTCGGTGGCAGCGAGGACAGTTCGGAAGATATCGAAATGGTAATAACGAAAATACGCGATGCCAGCGATTTCTACGAGCACACACAAATTGATGCGCTGGCAGTAGCAATAGGGAATGTTCATGGTGTTTATAAACGAGAACCTAAATTGCAGTTCCAGCGTTTAAACGATATTGATAAAGTGGTAGCTGCGCCGTTGGTGCTGCATGGAGGTTCAGGCATTACGGTTGAAGATTTCAGGCAGTGTATTAAATGTGGCATAAAAAAAATTAATGTCCAGACAGCAACTTTAAATAATGTGGTAAAAAGGGTAGAAGAATTTATGCGGCTCAATGAGAAAGCGGATTATTTTGCCTATCAGCATTGCATAATTGATGCGGCGTATGAAAGTGTAAAAAACCATATTACGGCGTTTAAAAGCAATAATCGAATATAAAAGAGGGTGGCTGAAATGAAGACCATTAGATTTGACAGCACTAAAATATTTGACATTATACTTGTCGGAAGAATCGCTATCGACTTTAATCCAGTGGATTTGAATAAACCCTTAGAGGAAAGTACAACTTTTAAAAAATATCTTGGTGGTTCACCTGCCAATATTGCAGTTGGCATGTCTCGATTGGGGAAAAAAGTTGGTTTTATCGGTAAGGTATCAGATGATCAATTCGGAAGGTTTGTTACCAATTACTTCAATAAGGAAGGAATTGATACTTCGGGTATTTCCGTGGCAAAAAGCGGAGAATCTTTAGGATTAACTTTTACTGAGATTTTAAGTCCTAGTGAAAGCAGTATTCTTATGTACAGAAACGGTGTAGCCGATTTGGCTTTGTCAGTAGAAGATGTTAGTGAAGATTATATAAAAAGTGCTAAAGCCATTGTTATATCCGGTACGGCCTTGGCGGCAAGTCCATCTAGAGAAGCTGCTTTGTTAGCTTTGGAGTATGCCAAAAGGCATGGTGCAGTGGTGATTTTTGATATTGATTATCGAAGTTATACTTGGAAGAACAAAGAAGAATTGATGATTTATTATTCAACTGTTGCGCGCTCCAGTGATATTATTTTAGGATCAAAAGAAGAGTTTGATTTTATGGAAAGCCATACGGGAAATAGTGATAAAAAGATAGCGGATCGATGGATTTCGTTTGGAAACAAAATTGTTGTTATAAAACATGGTAAGGAGGGATCGACTGCGTATACGGACGATAATGGTATTTACAAAATTAAGCCATTCCCGGTGCAAACGGTAAAGTCTTTTGGCGGCGGAGATGCCTACGCTTCGGCCTTTTTGTATGGATTAATGGAAGGGTGGCCGGTAATAGACTGTCTTGAGTTTGGCAGTGGAGCAGCTTCGATGCTCGTGTCAAGTCATAGCTGTTCTGATGCAATGCCTCGTGTTGGCGATATTGTCGATTTTATTCGGCGGGAAAAGGCAGAATACGGAGAGATGGTAGCACGGGCATAAACATTCTGGTTCAGGATAGTTAACAAGCAATGGGAGGATAAGCGATGTTAAGAATTAGGCAAGAGAAGTCTTTTAAATTTGGTTATACTCCAATTACTACTGAAGATGAAGCGGAAGATAATACTTTGATGGATTTTGGTAGTTTGCGATTGGCTCAAGGTCAAGTTGAACGCTTGCTGGAGAAGAAGAAAGAAATTGCAATACTGCTTGTTCAGGGGGAAGTTACTTTACGGTGGAATGGTCAGAATAAAACCATTAAACGATTATCTTGTTTTGTTGAAAATCCATGGGTTTTACACGTGCCGAGTAATGTAGCGGTTGAGGTTATTGGTGTTAGCGAAGATTCCGAACTGAGTATAACAAAGACTACGCAGACGGGCACTTTTGAAGCTAAATTATATTACCCGGAAGAATGTCGAGCGGAAGAACGTGGTAAAGGGACGCTGAAAGAAGCTTCAACAAGAATTGTGCGAACTGTGTTTGAGTATTCGAATGCTCCTTATTCCAATTTGGTTGTTGGTGAAGTTATTAATTTTCCGGGGAAATGGTCTAGTTATCCGCCGCACCATCATCCGCAACCGGAGATATATTTTTATAAGTTTTATCCTGAAACAGGATATGGGTTTGCAGAACTAGGCGAGGATGTAGTAAAAGTTAGGCATAATGATACGGTAAAAATATTAAATGATGCAACTCATCCTCAAGCTACTGCTCCAGGATATGCGATGTATTATATTTGGGTCATTAGGCACCTGGAGGGTAATCCTTATAAGAGTCCGGAATACCCGGTGTTTAATACAGAGCATTTGTGGGTTACGGAAAAAAACGTGAAAATATGGCCGGATAAATAGTCTATTGAAAGGAGTAGGGCATGAAAACAATACGATTAACTATGGGACAGGCTCTGCTTAAGTTTTTAGATAACCAGTATCTTGAATTAGATGGGATTGAAAATAAGTTTGTTAAAGGCGTATTTTCTATTTTTGGACATGGCAACGTGGTCGGTTTTGGCGAGGCCTTAGAGCGATATAACGGTGATATTGTAGTCTATCAAGGAAAGAATGAACAAGGAATGGCCCATGCGGCAATAGGCTACGCTAAACAGAAAAACCGGCGTGAAATTATTGCTTGTACGTCTTCTATAGGTCCTGGAGCTCTTAACATGGTGACGGCTGCGGCGACTGCAACAGTGAATCGTATACCTTTACTGTTGTTGCCGGGGGATTCTTTCGCTTGCCGTCAACCTGACCCTGTGCTGCAACAATTGGAGAATGCATCCAGTATGTCAATAACGGCGAATGATGCATTTAAACCAGTGTCCCGATATTGGGATAGAATTACGCGCCCGGAGCAGTTGATGACGGCTATGATTAATGCTATGAGGGTTTTAACTGATCCAGCGGATACCGGTGCTGTTACTATTTGTTTACCACAGGATGTAGAAGGTGAGGCGTATGATTACCCTGAGAAATTTTTCTTGAAACGTATTCATCACATTTCTAGAAGGGTGCCTTCGAATGGTGAAATAGAACGAGCCGGTGAAAAAATTGCCAGTAAGAAAAAACCAATTATTATTTGCGGAGGGGGCGTTGTATATTCGGATGCGGCCCAAGAACTTACCTGCTTTGCTGAAAGGTTTAATATTCCTTTTGGAGAAACGCAGGCGGGCAAAGGCGCTGTTGCGTGGAATCATGATTTGAATTTGGGTGGTATTGGGGTAACTGGCGGGCTGGCGGCCAATAAGATTGCGGAACAAGCTGATTTGATTATAGCACTGGGAACAAGACTTTCAGATTTTACAACGGCTTCGAAATGGTTGTTTCAAAATCCGGAAGTTGAAGTTTTAGCGGTTAATGTAAATTCATTCGATGCTTATAAAATGAATGCGACCAATGTGATCGCGGATGTTAAAGAGGTATTACCAAGGCTTACTGCTGAGCTCGAAAGAGCGGGTTATCGATCTGCCTATTCAGGTGAAATTCCGGCAGCGAAAGCGGAGTGGAATAAAGAAGTAGATAGGCTGTTTAATATTGAACTGGGCAGTGGTCTCTCGCAAACAAGAGCCCTAGGCGAAATTGCCCAAATCATTGGCGAAAATGCAGTTGTTGTAGGAGCGTCGGGAAGTTTGCCAGGCGATCTGCAACGGGTTTGGAGACCAGCAAAACCGAAAACATATCATATGGAATATGGTTTTTCCTGTATGGGCTATGAAGTATGCGCTACTCTTGGTGTAAAAATGGCCGAACCGGAAAAAGAAGTATATGCGATGGTTGGGGACGGGAGTTATCTAATGCTTCATTCTGAACTGATAACTTCTATTCAGGAAGGTTATAAGATTAATATACTCCTGTTTGATAATAATGGTTTTGGATGCATCGAGAATTTGCAAAATTCTCAGGGAATACCGACATTTTGTACTCAAACTAAATTTCGTGATTCCAATACCGGTCGTTTAACGGGACAAGATGTACCTATAAGTTATGCTGAATGCGCCAAGGGTTATGGTGCAAAAACGTATACTGTCAGAACGGCTGGAGAGTTAGTGGCTGCACTGGAAAGCGTCAAACGAGATACGGTATCGACATTGATTGATATCAAAGTTCTTCCTAAAACCATGACAGGCGGATATGAATCGTGGTGGAGGGTTGGCGTTCCGGAAGTGTCAGATAATCCGAATGTAATGGAGGCGCATAAAAAGTTTATGACAGAAGTGCGTAAGACAAAGAAGTACTAATTCATAGGAGGTCTGGTTGTGCTGAATAAAGATAAGGTATTGTTAGGAATTGCTCCAATTGCGTGGACTAACGACGACCTGCCGGAGCTCGGTGGCGAAAATACCTTTGAGCAATGTGTTAGTGAGATGGCGTTAGCTGGTTTTACCGGCAGTGAAGTAGGCAATAAATTTCCTAAGGATTGTAAGGTATTGAAAAAGGCTTTAGAGTTACGCGGCATCAAAATAGCAAGTGCCTGGTTTAGTTCTTTTTTGACAACTAAGCCTTTTGAAGAAACCGCCACAGCTTTTAGAAAACACCGTGACTTTCTCTTTGAAATGGGGGCAAAAGTTATCGTTGTTTCTGAACAGGGACATAGTGTTCAAGGTATGATTGGCACTCCGGTTTTCGAATATAAGCCGGATTTTACTGAAAATGAGTGGCGGAAGTTAGCCAGTGGCTTAGAAGAGCTAGGAAAATTGGCACAGGAGAAAGACATGAACATTGTCTTTCATCATCATATGGGAACGGGAGTTCAGACTGCGGCGGAAATTGACAAGTTAATGAACATGACGGATGAGAATCTTGTGTATCTATTATTTGATACGGGGCATCTGGTTTTTTCAGGCGAGAATCCAGAGCAGACTTTAGCAAAGCACATCAATCGGATTAAGCATGTACATTTAAAGGATATACGCGAAAATATACTGGGAAGAGTCAAAAAGGATAAAATGAGTTTCTTAAATGCGGTAAAAGCAGGAGTGTTTACCGTACCGGGTGACGGAATGATTGATTATGAACCTCTGTTCACGCTGCTTGCTAAAAACAATTATGAGGGTTGGTTTGTAGTGGAAGCTGAGCAAGATCCGGCGTTGGCCAATCCGCTTGAATACGCGATTAAAGCAAGAAAATATATTAAGGAAAAAACGAATCTTTAGGAGGTTAGGCAATGCAACAACGGATTAGAGTAGGTGTAATTGGTGCAGGCAGAATTGGAAAAATCCACGCAGAAAACATTGTAAAAGGGTTTCCGCAGGTTGAAGTGAAAGCAATCGCGGATGTTTATGCCGACAAGATAAAGGACTGGGCGGTTGGTCTGGGTATTAAGCATATTTATTCCGATTATAAAAAAATTATTGAAGATAAGGAGATCGACACGGTAATAATTTGTTCCTCAACTGATACTCACGCGCAAATTACTATCGAAGCTGCGCAGACGGGTAAAAATATATTTTGCGAAAAGCCTATTGATTATGATGTGGAGCGTATTCATCAAGCTCTTGCTGCTGTTGAGAAAGCGGGTGTTAAGTTTCAAGTTGGCTTTAATAGACGGTTTGACCATAACTTTAAGAAGGTTAGGGAACTTATTGCTAATGGTTCAATCGGTGATATTCAAGTTGTAAAGGTGATTTCGCGCGATCCGGCCCCGCCTTCACCTCAGTATGTGAAAGTGTCTGGGGGTATGTTCCTGGATATGACAATTCATGATTTTGATATGGTGAGATATTTGACTGGCAGCGAAGTGGTGGAAGTTTATGCGAATGCTGCTGTGCTTGTCGATAAGGCAATCGGCGAGGCGGGGGATGTTGATACCGCGCTAATTAGTTTAAAGTTTGAAAATGGTGCCATAGGTATGATTGATAATTGCAGGCAGGCAGTTTATGGCTATGACCAACGGGTAGAGGTCTTAGGAACCAAGGGAGCAATTTCAGTAGCCAATGATACTCCGACTACTGTTGTGGTAAGCACTGAAAGCAGTGTAACATCAGACAAACCTAAGTATTTCTTTTTGGAACGCTATATGGAATCTTTCCAAGAAGAAATGAAAGATTTTTTTAATAGTATATCCAATAATACGGTGACTCCTGTTACTGGTGTTGATGGATTAAAACCAGTGTTAATAGGCTTAGCAGCTAAACGGTCATGTGAAGAAGGAAGACCTATACGGCTATAGTTCAACTAAACCTTTGGGAGCTTTGAGTAGTATTTAGGGCCATCTAGTAATGACGCAGATTACATACGGGGCGCATTGCTAGATGGCGGTAATAGATCTCGATGAGCGAGAATAACTAATAGCAATTTTGATGCAAAGAAAAGTATACTTACTATTGCAAATT
>JAGGAB010000048.1 GCA_017889705.1 Bacillota bacterium
CAAGCGTTTCATTTTTGCCTACTTTTACTTCAGACATCTGATCTCCCTCCCTCCACTAGAACCATTACGAGGAAGTGTACTTGAATAACATACACCTAAGTATTATACACCAAAATGCGGAATACTGTCAATATTAACCTGGAGGCCAAGTCATGAATTTACCGCCAAGAATGTGGAAATGCAGATGATAAACGGTTTGTCCGCCATTATCTTTGGTATTGATAACTGTACGGAAGCCATCCTCTGCTAATCCCGCAATACTTGCAATCCTAGGAATAGTTGCTAACATATGTCCTAGTAAGGCAGTATCTTCCGAGGTAGCCTCAAGAATATTGGCAATATGCTTTTTAGGTATTACCAATAAATGAACCGGTGCTGCAGGTTTTATGTCAGGAAAAGCAATAAGATGCTCATCCTCATAAACAGCATTTACCGGAATTGATTTATCTGCAATTTTACAAAATATGCAATCCTGCTGCATGGGCATTCCCTCCGCAGTAGATAGTAGTATACACTTGCTATCTAATTTATTCTGCTTAATTATACAAAATCCTGCCCCGAATATGTCTTGCAAGAAATTTATTCCTTTATTTGTCCCCATAAACCGTCTTGGAAGAAGCGTTCCACTTTGACAGTCTTAATTTTCCCGATATTATCAGGATTACCCTCTACATAAACACGGGCATAATTACCTGAAAAACCCGATATAAATCCGTTAGCTTCAACTGTATCAAATAATATGTCCATATCTTGCAACAAAAAAGATTGGTAAAATTCTTTTCTTTGGCGCTCAGCAAGTTGCTGCATACGCTGTACTCTCTTTTTCTTATCAGCTTCCGGTATTTGCTCTAAAAAGTTTGCGGCCGGTGTTCCAGTTCGCCGCGAATAAGGAAATACATGAATATTGGCAAAACCTATTGTGTTAATAAAAGACATGCTATTTTCAAATATACTGTCGGTCTCACCCGGAAATCCCACAATAACATCAGTAGTAATGGCGACACTCGGCACCTGAGCCTTTATATCAGCAATCAACTCACGGTATTGTTCAGTCGTGTAGTGCCTGTTCATTGCTTTTAAAATTCGATCGTCACCTGCTTGTAATGGCAAATGAAGATGCGGACAAAGCCGTTTATCTGTCTGCAGCAAAAAGATCAATCGATCAGAAAGTTCTATTGATTCAAGTGAACCTAACCTAAGGCGCGTAAGTTTCTGCCCACCGGCAGCCAAGACAGTCTCGACAGCATCGGCAAGCGTAAGTTCTGTTCCATTGTTGGATAAATCGCGGCCAAAAGCACCCAGGTGAATCCCGGTAAGAACAATTTCATTGAACCCTGCTGCCACCAATTTTTCAGTTTCAGCAGCAATGCTGGCAAGCGGTCGGGAGCGCAAGGGCCCGCGCGCATAGGGAATAATACAATAGGTACAAAAATTCGTACAGCCTTCCTGAATTTTCAAAAAGGCTCTTGTTCTGCCCGGCATAAAAAACAGTGGAATATCTTCAAATTCCTTGGCTTGCATAATGTCAGAAACAACATTGACCTGGGTGGTGCAATTGTTGGCAACCACTTCTTCCACCAGCTCCACAATCCGCGCCCGATCCTGTGTTCCTACAATAACATCAACACCGGGAATTTGAGCGACTATATCTGGTGAAATCTGTGAATAGCAACCAGCAACTGCAATAACGGCATTTGTGTTCTGCCTGCTGGCCCGCCTGATAAGCTGGCGGGATTTTTTTTCACCAAGGCTGGTCACAGAACAAGTATTAATCACATATATGTCGGCATATTGGTCAAATGCCACTACTTCATAGCCCGTCGCTTTAAACAGGCCTTCCATGACCTCGGTTTCGAATTGATTCACTTTACATCCTAGTGTTGTAAATGCAACCTGCGGCATAGTCAGCCCCCCAAATCACCGCATTCATACATTACCGTTGCTACAGCTGCCAAAGCAGCTGTTTCGGTACGCATAATACGCGGCCCCATGGTAACAATTTGTACGCCTTTTTTTTGGCATAACTCGACCTCATTAGCACTAAAACCTCCCTCTGGACCAATAAACAAGATATAACTCTCACCTTGCATTTCAGCAAGTGCTTGTTTTAGGCCTTGGGAAGCTTGTCCTTCATACAGCATAATTTTATTTACGGAGGCAAAGTCGCTATTTTCCAGAACTTGCTTTAAGTCTGTTATAGGACAGACTTGCGGAATATAATTACGGCCACATTGCTTAGCAGCCTCTCTGGCGATTTTCTGCCAGCGGTTTACTTTATCAAGCTGCTTGGCATTATCATAACGAACTACCGAATGTGCGGTTGCAACCGGGATTATCCCATAAACCCCGAGTTCTACGGATTTTTGAATAATAAAATCCATTTTTTCGCCTTTGGCTAAGCTTTGGACCAACCAAACAGCAATTGGTGCTTCGCTTATATCTTCAAGGATTTCAAGCAGTTTAAGCTGAATGTTACTCGGATTTACCGTAAGAATTTCGGCCTTTCCCGATTTTCCGTCTGGATCAGAGAGCAAAACCTTAGAACCAACAGGCAATCTAAGCACAGAAGCTATATGATGAGCATCCGCGTTATCAATAACCATATGTTCACTAAGTGGTTCATCAATAAAAAAACGGCGCATCACAAAGTCTCCTTACTGATCGGCACAGTTAGCAACAATAGCTACCCAACCGCCTTCTTCTGTTACTTTATCAATAACAAATCCATTATCCATGAGTGCCTGGGTAACATCACTCAAACGTTCACTGATAATACCGCTGGCAATAAAGCTACCTTTATTAACCAACCTGGTTTTAACATCAGGCAGCATTTTTATAATTATATCAGCAATAATATTGGCAACAATTACATCAGCTTTGCCTGTCACACCTGTTAAAAGATCTCCCTGGGTTGTTTTAACTGCTCTTGCAACATCATTAATGGTAACATTTTCAGTAGCAACCCGTACTGCCACTGCATCAAGATCAATTGCCTGCACGGAATTTGCGCCCAGTTTGGCAGCAGCAACAGCCAAAACACCTGAACCGGTGCCTACATCAAAGACAATATGGCCTGGCTTAATTACATCTTCCAAAGCGCGAATACACATGGCGGTAGTATTATGCGTGCCTGTACCGAAAGCCATGCCTGGATCAAGTTCTATAATAATGTCACCGTCTGCTGGTAGATATTCCTCCCAGGACGGTTTTATCACAATATGTTCACTGACCCGCACCGGATGAAAAAATTCTTTCCATGAGGAAGCCCAATCTTCTTCCATAACCTCACGGCAATTAATACAACCGCGGCCTTTATCCAAATTATGTTCTGCTAGGCGGTTGATTTGATCTTCAAATATGCGCAGTTTATCATCCAGGAATTCGTCAACAGGCAAATATGCCTTTATTGTTACAACTTCAGTCTCAAGTTCCTCGGGGATGTCGCAATAATCCCAGCTACCTGAACGTCGGTAAGTATTTACTAGTTCAGGATCCTCTATTACTACTCCGCTTGCACCCAAATCATGAAAAATATTGGCTACTGCTTCGGTAGCTTCATGGGAGGTTTGAATACTGATTTCAGACCATTTCATGCGACCATCGCCCCTTATACTTCAATTACACACTCTATTACATAGCTCCAAAAACGTCTTTGATTTTTTTAAAAAAGCCTTTTTCTTCAGCTGTTGGCTCGGCGCCACCAGCGTTGGCAAACTCTTGTAAAAGTTCTTTTTGGCGATTGCTTAGTTTCTTAGGAGTTACTAGCTTAACACGCACATGCTGATCGCCACGTCCATTCCCACGCAAATGCGGGATGCCTTTTTCCCTAATACGGAAAACAGTACCGGTTTGAGTGCCCTCAGGAATTTTTAATTGTACTTTACCGTCAAGTGTAGGTACTTCAATTTCATCACCCAAAGTGGCTTGCACAAAATTGATGGGAACCTCGCAAACAACATCATTGCCTTCACGTGTAAATAATTTGTGTTGTTTTACAAAAAGATAAACATACAAATCGCCAGGAGGACCGCCGCGTTGACCAGCTTCTCCTTCGTGGGTAACCCTGAGGCGTGAACCATTATCGACACCTGCGGGGATTTTAATCTTAATTTTGCGGTTAGCCCGAACTTTTCCTCTGCCTCGGCACTCTTTACAAGGTGTCTTAATAATCTTACCTTCTCCATGGCAGCGATCACAGGCTTTAACATTAACCATTCGCCCAAAAGGGGTATTCTGTGTTACCTGCACCTGACCTGTGCCCCGGCAATCCGGACAAGTTTCCGGATGTGTTCCTGGTGCAGCCCCAGAGCCCTGACAAGCACTGCAATCTTCCGTACGTGGTACTTGAATTTCGGTTTCCAATCCGAAAGCAGCTTCTTCGAATTTTATTTCCATATCATAGCGTAAATCAGCGCCGCGTTCAGGTCCTGGACGCCGCGCCCCGCCAAACCCACCAAAGCCTGACTGGCCAAAAAACATATCAAATATATCGGAGAATCCACCAGCACCACCGCCAAACCCACCAGCACCGCCGCCGTTAGCAGCATCAAACGCAGCATGACCAAACTGGTCATACTGCGCCCGGCGCTCGGCATTAGATAGAATTTCGTAAGCTTCATTGACTTCTTTGAATTTCTCTTCGGCTTCTTTGGGGTTATCACGGTTGACGTCAGGATGGTACTTGCGGGCCAATTTGCGGTACGCCTTTTTCAACTCATCTTCTGAGGCTGTTTTGGCTACCCCCAGCACTTCATAATAGTCTCGCTTACTCACTTCACACCATCCCAGCTATTTATTTCTTGTCTTCATCCACTACTTTGTATTCAGCGTCCACTACTTTGTCATCTTTAGGAGCGCCGCCGGCAGGAGCTTCCGGGCCACCTGGCTGGTCAGCACCTTCTGCTTGTGCGTTAGCCTGATACATAGCTGATGATAATTCATAAAGCGGCTTGGTGAGTGCTTCCGTATCAGCTTTAATTGCCTCAAGATCAGTACCTTTTAAGGTTTCTTTCAGCTTATCGGCTGCTTGCTGAACTTGGTCAACAAGTGTTTTGTCAGCTTTTTCACCAAATTCTTTAATGGTTTTTTCTGCATTATAAACCAGAGAGTCAGCATTATTGCGGACTTCTACTTCTTCTTTGCGTTTTTTATCTTCAGCTGCATGGGATTCGGCTTCTTTAACCATTCTTTCTACTTCGTCTTTATCCAGACCACCGGAAGAAGTAATGGTGATTTTTTGTTCTTTGCCTGTTCCCAGATCTTTTGCAGACACGTGAACAATACCGTTGGCATCAATATCAAAAGCAACTTCGATGCGAGGTACGCCGCGCGGCGCAGGAGGAATGCCGGAAAGTTCAAAACGTCCCAGGGTCTTATTATAGGAAGCCATTTCGCGCTCGCCCTGCAATACGTGAATATCAACAGATGGTTGATTATCAGCAGCAGTTGAGAAGGTTTGGCTCTTGGAAGTCGGGATTGTCGTATTGCGTTCAATAATTTTGGTAAATACGCCGCCAAGCGTTTCAATGCCCAAGGACAACGGAGTAACGTCTAAGAGCAGTACGTCTTTTACCTCGCCGACAAGTACACCGGCCTGGATAGCGGCACCAACGGCCACGCACTCATCTGGGTTAACACCTTTATGCGGCTCTTTATTAAGTGATTTTTTAATAGCTTCTTGTACAGCCGGAATACGCGTAGAACCGCCAACAAGGATAACTTTGTCAATATCTTTGGCAGCTAAGCCGGCGTCAGTTAAAGCTTGACGAGTTGGTCCCATGGTGGCTTCAACGAGATCGGCAGTCAGTTCATCAAACTTGGCGCGGCTCAGGTTGAGGTCAAGATGTTTCGGACCGGTTTGGTCAGCTGTTATAAACGGCAGATTAATGTTGGTAGTAAGCACACCTGACAATTCAATTTTAGCCTTTTCAGCCGCTTCTTTCAAACGTTGCATAGCCATACGGTCGCTGGCTAAATCAATGCCTTGCTCTTTTTTGAATTCAGCTACTAGCCAATTTACAACACGCTCATCGAAATCATCCCCACCAAGGCGATTATTGCCACTGGTAGCTTTAACTTCAAATACACCGTCACCCAACTCAAGAATAGACACATCAAAAGTACCGCCGCCTAAGTCAAATACCAGTACGGTGTGGTCATTGCTTTTATCCATACCATATGCCAACGCTGCAGCGGTAGGCTCATTGATAATACGCAATACTTCAAGGCCGGCGATAGCACCGGCATCTTTTGTGGCTTGACGCTGGCTGTCAGTAAAGTAAGCCGGAACAGTAATTACTGCCTGGTTTACTGTTTCGCCAAGATAGGCTTCAGCATCAGACTTAAGTTTTTGTAGAATCATTGCTGAAATTTCTTGAGGGGTATGATCTTTACCCTCAATATTTACTTTATAAGTAGTGCCCATATGGCGCTTAATAGAACTTACTGTACCTTCCGGATTAGAAACTGCTTGCCGTTTTGCAATCTGACCAATGAGGCGCTCACCATTTTTTGAAAAACCTACAACAGACGGAGTGATGCGACTGCCTTCGGGATTTGGGATAACAACAGGCTCGCCGCCTTCCATCACAGCTACACATGAGTTAGTAGTACCAAGGTCAATACCAATTACTTTTGCCATTATCGAATTCCTCCTTAAGTAAAATCTGTTTGTTAGTTGCCTGCAACTTTTACCATACTAGGACGAATTACACGTCCATTGACTTTATAACCTTTTTGCAATTCTTCAACCACCATACCATCAGGCTGGGTGGAATCTTCAACCCGCATGACGGCTTCATGCTGATTGGGATCAAACATTGTCCCGACAGCATTAACAGGCTCAACACCTAATTGGGTTAAAGCATTCTGCAATTGTTTAAAAATCATTTGTACCCCGGTTGCCAGCGTTTCAATATCAGCTGCTTTGCTGGCGGTTGCTCGTTCAAAATTATCTACAACCGGCAGCAGCTCACAAACAATTCGTTCAGCCACTACTGCAGATAGTTCTTCTTTTTCTTGCCGAGTACGCCGCCGGAAATTATCAAAATCGGCCTGCAGCCGTTTATAGCGATCAGTCATCTCGTCAAGCAGCCTGTTTTTTTCATCTAATGCAGTCATAAATTCATTAACATCGTCAGACGGAAAACAAATCTCCGGCTTTTCAGCAGCAGCTTCGGTTTGAATATTTCCCTGTTCTGCCGCAAGTTGTTCTTGCTCTTTTTCTTTTTGACTCATATAACTTTCACCTCCAGATTAAAAATCAGGCATACTATTATCGGTCCCGCCAGCCTTCTGAGCGTTGGTTCCTTCTTCTTTCTTCTTAATAATAGTATCAATACGCAAAATCGCTACCGCGACTTCTCCTGCAGCCTTTATAGCATGAAGTTTAACAGGAACAGGATCAATTACCCCGCGTTCCAGCATATCAGCTACCTCGCCGGTATCGCAATCAATACCCAGCGAATCTGCATTCTGCGCTATCTGCCTGGTTGTAATTTCTTCTACTTTTTCTAATGGGTTAAAACCGGCATTTTCAACGATTTGTGATAAGGGCTGTTTGAGAGCATTAGCAACACAATCAAGTCCATAGGCAGCCATACCTTTAAGATTCTCGCGGTATTTACCTACTTCTCTTGCCATTGCAATTTCAATAGAACCCCCGCCAGGCACATAACCGCCTTTTACTGCCGCCTGCACACTGGATGCGGCATCTTTCGCAATACGTTCACGTTCCCCAACCACTTCTTCGGTAGCTGCGCCAACCAAAATTGTGGCCATAGGCTTGCCATTTCCCCCGATGACTCGCACTTGCTCAAGCTTTTCATCCTGGAATATTCTTTCAGCAGTTCCTAAATATTTTGCGATATCCTCAAGTTCTTTCTTAAGACCAGTCCGTTTAATCATACGCGCTCCGGTATGATCGGCTACCCGGCGCAAGTCTTTTGTGGATACACGTTCAATAACCATTATATTTGCATCTGTAAGAATTTCTTCTGCAGCACTATGTACACCCCGGTCTACCATAACCGTAGTGACTCCAAGTTCAACAATTTTTTGGACGTTTTTCTTAAACTCATCCTGCAATTCAATATAACGCTTAAAACCAGTCTCAGTACTTAACGCTTCATCTTCAATTTCTTCAGGTTCTAGTGCATCATCAACAAGCAGTAGTTTTGCGCCAAGTATTTCTTCCGGCATTTCCTGTGACATGCGCTCCTGATCCACAATAACGCCCATAAACACTTCGTTATTTGCACCAGCTTCAGCTGTGATAATTTCGGATAACTTAAAATTGTATTCGTTAAGTTTTTCTACACCAATCAATTTAGCTGCTTCAACAACTAAATCAGCAATATCTTCATGTTCACGCCCAGCAATCATGGCGATATTCCGTAAAATCGGATCATTAACTTCGGTAATCGTACGTGAACGCTCCCGTACTCCCTCTAGCACTTTGGTGATTCCATATTTTATGCCTTCAATAACTCTGGCAACAGGTACACCACGCATAACCTGAGTTACGCCTTCTGCCACAAGATTACCAGCCATAATTGTGGTTGTGGTTGTTCCATCACCAACTTCTGCCTGCTGAGCTTTTGCCGTGTTAATAAGCATCCTTGCGGCCGGGTGATTAACATCCATTTTGTCTAATATCGTAACACCGTCGTTGGTTATAATAACTTCACCAAAACGGTCAACCAGCATTGTATCAAGCCCTTTAGGGCCAATAGTACCTTCCACTGCAGCGGTAATTGCCCGAACAGCATTCGCATTTGTTAAAAGAGCGGCCAACCGCTCATCAACATCAGAACCACTGCCGGCTTGTTTTAAGTTCATCTAATCCCTCCTGACTATAACACCTTATACTGTTTTAAAATATCACCCAAATGACGCTGCATGAATTTAAGCACAGACATGGTTTTACCATATTCCATTCTTGTCGGGCCAAGCACAGCTACAGACCCTACCACCTGCCCATCAATGCGATAAGTTGCCTGAACCACACTACAATCATGAATCCCGGAATATTTGTTTTCCTGACCAATTGTCACAATTACGCCGTCGTTATCAGACATATGAAGAATATCACATAATAGCCGGTCTTCTTCAAGCATGGATAACAAGCCTTTAATTTTATCAACATCCCGGAATTCGGGTTGGTTGAGCATTTGTGTTGTACCGCCAAGATAAACCTTCTCGCTTTTCTCAACAGTAAGAACTTGTCTTAATAGCTTTATCGCCCGCTCGTAAACCTGTGGGTTAGGCAAAATATCTTTTTGGATATCTTCCAGCACGCTTGCGGTAATCCGGTCAACAGCCAAACCTCCCACGCGGGAATTAATAGCATTGGCTACACGCCCCAAATCTTCATGGGTAAGCCCCTCAGGTATTTCAATGATTTTATTTTCTAATAAACCGGTATCTGTGACAATTACAACAATGGAGCGCTGTTCGTCAAGCGGCAAAAATTGAACATACCGAAAAGTACATTGTGACACATTCGGCGCTAATACCATGGAAACATTTTTAGTCATACGCGACATAATCTTGGCCGTTTCCTGGAATACTTCTTCAATACGCCGCGCCTTCGTCTGATACCAGTTATCAATAATGGCAATATCATGATCAGAAATCTGCGGCGGCGCCAGCAAACAGTCTACATAAAAACGATAGCCTTTGACAGACGGTATTCTACCGGAGGAAGTATGAGGTTGTTCAAGATAGCCCAGAAGCTCCAGATCTGACATTTCATTACGGATAGTAGCAGGACTAATTCCTAAATCATATTTTCTCGCAATTGTACGCGATCCAATTGGTTCAGCAGTAGATATGTAATCATCAATAATGGCTTGCAGAATGAGACGCTTTCTTTCGTCCAACATCAACTCCACCTCCTCTTGTTAGCACTCGCGTCAGTCGAGTGCTAATACCTACTAAAAAAATACCACTCATTTAGATTAATGTCAAGATATAAGCGTTTATTTAATCAGGTAAAAACGAACCAAATACGATATTGCCAAACTTCATACCAAGCTCTGTCAGCCATATCTGTTTGGGGGTTGCCGACACTAATCCTTGATGCCGAAGTTTGTTAAAAACCACACCAAAATGACTAAAAAAATCAATATTAAAATATTGTCTGAACTTCTCTAAATCCATCCCAGTTGTGGTCCTCAAGGCCAAAAAAACGTATTCGGCCATTACCACATTCTGTGCTAAAGTTTCTCTCATGGCAATCGTGGAAGCACCGATTAGCATCTTTTTTATATAATCTTCAACATCTGCTACCTGGCTTATTCTCTCTCCTTGAAAAAAAGAATGCGCCGCACACCCAAAACCTAAATACGGCTCATAATGCCAGTATTTTAGGTTATGCCGACACTC
Source organism: Bacillota bacterium (assembly GCA_017889705.1). Classification (GTDB taxonomy): domain Bacteria; phylum Bacillota; class Negativicutes; order Sporomusales; family Sporomusaceae; genus Sporomusa. The sequence continues at coordinate 10,387 of JAGGAB010000048.1, forward strand.
TTTGCCCTGACAGGCAAAGTTGGAGATTTCATAACGCAATAACCCTTTTTTCGGTAAGAAATCAGTCATTAGATCATACATAGCTTCTTCGGCTGCTTCCTCCGGCAAAGTCAGTTGGCCGTTGTCAAAAGCGGCTGCCAGCGGTGTGCCTTCTTCTAGTTTTAAACCATAAACAGAAAGATGGCTGGTGCCCAGCGCTGCAGCTTGCTTAAGTTCACTGGCAAAACCATCATATGTCTGCTGCGGCAGACCATACATTAAATCAATACTGATATTGGTAAATCCGGCAGCAAAAGCATGCTCAACGGCAATTAGACTGTCAGCTGTTCGATGAATCCGGCCTATAGCGGCGAGCAGTTTATCATCAAAAGACTGCACACCAAAACTGAGTCTGTTTATTCCCAGCGTTTTCAGAGCAGTTAACTGTTCTTTAGTTACAGTACCCGGATTGGCTTCCATACTAATTTCTGCCGCTGGCTGGATGGAAAACTTGGTAGTTAAACTTGTCAATATTTTTTCGATAAACGGCAACGGTAGTATACTGGGAGTACCCCCGCCAATATATACTGTGTCAACAGGCGGCTTACAAAGCATACCGCCCTGTTCAGCTATTTGCTGACACAAGGCGGTAGTATAAGCATCAAACAGATGCTCAGCTTGGACATAAGAAGTGAAATCGCAATATAAACATTTTTGCCGGCAAAACGGGATATGCACATATAAACCAAGTTTACTCATGTAAGCTCTACCTTTAGTCCATTTTCAAGATTGCCATAAAGGCCTCTTGAGGTACTTCCACACTACCAACTTGTTTCATGCGCTTCTTACCTTCTTTTTGTTTTTCCAGCAGTTTACGCTTACGGGTAATATCGCCGCCATAACATTTGGCAAGTACGTCTTTGCGCATGGCACGTACTGTTTCACGGGCAATTACTTTGCTGCCAATGGCAGCCTGAATAGGAATTTCAAACATTTGGCGAGGAATAATACCCTTTAGTTTCTCAGTAAGCAGGCGGCCACGATAGGTGGCTCTATCCCGGTGGACAATTACACTGAGAGCGTCAACAGGGTCCCCGTTAAGTAAAATGTCAAGCTTAACAAGTGCCGAAGTCTGATAGCCGCAAAGCTCATAATCTAGCGAAGCATAGCCGCGGGTTGAAGATTTCAGCTTATCAAAGTAATCATAAATAATTTCGCTAAGCGGCAGGTGGTATGTCAGTGTTACACGGGTAGTATCAAGATATTTCATGTCTTTAAACTCGCCGCGTTTTTCCTGTGAAAGTTCCATAACCGCACCGACAAAGTCGTTAGGCACAATAATGGTTGCTTTCACATACGGCTCTTCGACATGATCAATCTCTTGCGTTGTCGGCAATTTTGAAGGGTTTTCAATCTCGATAACTTCGCCGTCTGTTTTAAATACACGGTAAATTACACTTGGCGCGGTAGTAATAAGAGTTAAATTATACTCGCGTTCCAGACGCTCCTGAATAACATCCATGTGCAAGAGCCCCAAAAATCCGCAGCGGAAACCAAAACCCAGTGCAATAGAAGTCTCTGGTTCAAAAACCAAAGATGCATCATTTAATTGTAATTTTTCCAAAGCATCCCGCAGATTTTCATAATCAGAGCTTTCTACCGGGTAAAGGCCGCAATATACCATAGGGGTAATTTTGCGATAACCAGGTAGTGGCTCGGTGACCGGTTTATCCGCACTGGTAATGGTGTCACCAACCCTAATATCGCGTACATTTTTCACACTGGCAGCCACAAACCCTACCTGACCTGGTCCTAGCTGATCAACATTGGCCAAAAAGGGTTTAAAAACCCCAACTTCAGTTACTTCTACCGTTTTATTGGTTGCCATCATTTTGATCTTCATCCCAGGCTGGATCATGCCGTTCATAATCCGGACATACGCAATTACACCTTTATAGGAATCAAAATGAGAGTCAAAAATCAGAGCGCTGAGCGGCTCATCCGCTTTACCTTGCGGTGGTGGAACTTTCCTGACAATGGCTTCCAGTATTTCTTCAATGCCAATACCGGTTTTGGCGCTGGCAAGTACCGCATCAGACGTATCTAAGCCAATTACATCTTCAATCTCAGTTTTTACGCGTTCAGGTTCAGCACTTGGCAAGTCAATTTTATTAATTACAGGAATAATCTCAAGATCATGTTCAAGAGCTAAATAAACATTAGCAAGCGTTTGGGCTTCTATTCCCTGGGCGGCATCAACTACTAAAAGCGCCCCCTCACAAGCAGCCAAACTCCTGGAAACCTCATAAGTAAAATCAACATGTCCCGGAGTATCGATAAGGTTGAGCATATATTTTTCGCCGTCTTTGGCTGTATAATCGAGCTGCACAGCCTGTGCTTTGATGGTAATGCCACGTTCACGTTCAAGTTCCATTTGGTCTAATACTTGGTCTTCCATCTCACGGGCAGAGAGAGCTCCTGTGTACTCCAACAACCGGTCTGCAAGCGTTGATTTGCCATGGTCGATATGGGCAATAATTGAGAAATTACGAATGTGTCCTGTATCCATACAACTGGGGCTCCTCCCTGGTATAATTAAGGCTTTTTTACATACTTCAATAAATTATACCATCAGCAGCCTTCACCCTGCAAGTTTTACCTATATTCGCGAATATTCTCTTCTAACTTCTCTAGGGCCAGCCGGCTCTTTACCTTTACTTTTTGAAAAGTTGTTTCAATATAAGGTTTAATCTGTTGCCAATATTGCCATGCTTTTTCTTTGGTTTTTACCGCTTCATCGACAAATTGCTGATGCCAGAGAGCAAACCAGTGTTTTTCTTTTAACTTGTTAATTTCTGATTGCAATTTAATAGGAAGCTTGAAGGAGTGTTGCCCAATAGTTACAACAAGCTTATCTTCAGTTAATGAAACAAGAGTGTCCGGCCATATGCCTTTGTCAACGGCAGTAACATATCCCTGCATAGGCGCTAAAAAACGGTAGTCGGTATTACTCTTAATATAAAATAAACGTTCTTGCACAGGTCTCTGGGTCAATGCTGCCATCTGATGCTCAACAATTCCCACACCAACAATAACAATTGTCACTAAAAGCATCAAGCCCTTGATAATAAGCTTGGTATCAGTTGCTGCCGCCCGTTGCAACATAATAATCCTCCTTACCTAATTACCGGCTTTCTGCGAGGACTTCCACAAGTATATCTGCCATTAATTCCATGCTGTGAAGTGCTTCTTCCTTGCTGCTTTCTTGCGAACCTACTTCAAGCAACAGCGCACGCGGATGCAGGTGTTGATTATATCGCCATTCCACAAGCTGAATACCACGGCATAACCCTGGGTATTTCTCATTCATTTTGGCCTCCAGCAATTTGGCAAAAGCATGATTTTGCTGCCAGTGCGGTTGTGGCAAATCCTGTTGTCCGGTTGCTACAACAAAAGTAATTTTAGCAATCTGTACACCATTAACAACAGCAGTTACATTTTCGCGTTTTTCAGCATCACGATGAATATCAAAAATCATTTGTAGTGATGGATTGTCATTTAGCATCTGTTGGGCCGTAACTTCCGAAGGTCCGTATGCTTTCATAAAACTTGGATAGTCATGAATAGTCGTGTTATGAAGCGCTTTGACTCCGCCAGCTTCTAGATTCCGAGCTAAAGCCGCTCCAACATCCGCTATATCCCCGAGTTGACCACCAGGGCGATGTGCTACTCCAGAATTTGGGATAAACGACTCTGCCGTATGAGTATGATAAATCCCCACCAACGGCTTATCCTTATTGGTAGAACTTTTGGAATCCAATTTAGGGAAATTAGGCAATATTGCCGCACTGGCGACAGGGGTTACCGGTTTCTTAAACGCCAGCATCAAAGGGATTTCGTGCGAAAAAAATGACCGCCAATCTCCAAAATCAACATTTGCCATTAAAAATATCACGCGCTGACTGAGCTTAGAGGCAGTTAATTCAGGCGTTATTTTTACCGAATTTGGCGCGCGAGAAACTTCAGCTAAACCAGGTACTCCTAATACTAGTATTTGCTTTCCCTGCGGTAGTAATCCTGACAGTTTTTGACCATAATATGGCGTTGTACTTGCAGGAATAGTACTGGTTGTACTACTTGTGTATATACTGATTGCAAGAAAAGCTGTCATTGTCAGCAGACAACCAATACATATAATACTAAAAAGTTTGGAGTTATGATAATAACCAAAAAAATTCAAGTTCAATCTTTTGGTGTTTCTCTGCTTACGCTGTTTTCTCGTTACCATGCTTGCCTCCGCCAGTTATATAGTGTAATTTGGTTTACATACAATCTATATGCCTGGCTTTAAAGCGATATTACACCTATTGGCGGACTAGCTATATTAATGTAAATACATATGAATGTTTTCATAATCAATATTAGGATGCATGGCTTGATTGATACCGCCAGCCACAACGCCTGCAATATCTTCAATAAGTCTGTCAACTTCTTTTGGAGTTACCATAAGATCTCCCAGCATTTCCGGCAGCACCTGCCGAACAATGGTATGTCGATCTTGATCAGATAAATTAGCCATACTTTTAAAATAACGGCCAAAAGCCGCATGTTCTTGCAAGGTATTAATTGTATCCATGGCAATGGTAGAAGCATGAACAACAGTTGGCACACCAATAGCAACAACCGGAACCCCAAGCGTCGCTTGTGTAATACCAAAACGTTTATTGCCAACACCAGATCCAGGATTAATACCAGTATTAGCTAATTGAACTGTGGTGATTACCCGCTGGCTTGACGCGGCCGCAAGAGCATCAATTGCAATTACTAAACTGGGTTTGATTTTACTTACAATTCCCTGTATAATTTCAGCAGTCTCCATACCAGTTATGCCAAGAACCCCTGGAGAAATCGCGCACACCGAACGCACTCCTCCCTTTAGTTCTGGTGACAACATCTCTTGCAAGTGACGAGTAACCACAATCTTATGTGTTGCCCGGGGTCCTAACGCATCAGGAGTAACATTCCAATTGCCAAGACCTACAATTAAAACTGTAGCATTACGAGGCAGATTAATCATTCCCGCAAGTTCGTCTGCCAAAAAATTCATTACCTTTTGTTGCAAAGGCGTATTCTTATAACGTAAGCCTGGTGCTTCAAGCGTAATATACTTACCCTGTGCTTTTCCCAACATGCGTTCGGCATCTGGTGTTGTAATATTTACTCGTGTTATAATAACATCCTGATCCTCGCTGGTTTCTACCACAACTCCAGGAATATCTTCGCTCACTTTTTTACTTAACATTTCCCGCGCTTCTAGTGCCAAATCGGTTCGTACTGTGTTAAAAAATTGATCCATATATGTCGCTCCTTTAGGCTAATATCGTCCAGAGTTAGGTTGTCCGAAAAAAAGCCACCTATACAGCAGGATTTATTCCGGCTTTTTGCTTGCTTTTTCCTGTAGGCCATGATAAAATAGTTCAGTAATATATACATAAGGAGGTGAATTACTTGCCAAATATTAAATCATCTGAGCGTAGCGTAAAAACTGACGCTGAACGGCGTGCCCGCAATTATTCGGTAAGATCAGCGATTAAAACTTCTACTCGTAAGGTGGAGGAAGCTGCAACTTCCGGTAAAGCAGATGAGGCCAAGACCCTCCTGACCAATGCCGCAAGCATTATTGATAAAGCAGCCGCTAGAGGCGTTATTCATAAAAATGCCGCTGCCCGTAAAAAGTCCCGTTTAGCGCGCAAAGCTAATGCAACACAACAAGCTTAATAGTTATTAAGTAAAAAACCCTGTTCACTATATAGTGAACAGGGTTTTCGATTATTGCTAGGAATAACCTCAGTTTCTTTATCCGCACAACTCAATTATAATTTTTTCCAAAACTACAGGTCCATTTTGGCTTGTTTTTAATTCACGATCAGCCGCAGCCAAATTTTGCAAGGCAGCTTTTAGGTTCTTTTCACTAAAACCACTGCTTTGTTTAACAAGCTTCTCGCCAATAAAACCGGGAACTTTGAAAAAATCAGCGACTTCCCGGCTGCCATATCCTTTATTTCTCAAATCCTTGGTTTGCCAAAGCTGTCTGACTTGTCTTGCTAACAGCGCCAATATCCGTATTGGATGCTCGCCTGCTGACAATTGTTCACGCAGCAAGACCAGTGCCTGTGCTGTCTGCTTTTGACTTAATGCTTCCACCATCGAAAAAATCGACACTTCCGGTACCGCAGATAATATTTCAACCAAATCCTGCAGGCTTATTGTCGCCTTTCTCATTGTATATAGCATTATTTTCTCTAATTCATTATTTAAGAAATCAAGTGAAACCTGAGGCATCATGCTAACCGCTGCCACTAAATGCTCCTGTGCGCCAGGAGCCATTTTTATTTTTAATTCTGTCAGCCGTTCAGTAAGCCAAGTACGCAGCTCTTTGCCTTTCAAGGGTGCCGATTCAAAGATCACGCCGCTTTTTTCTATTGCCTTAAAAACTTTTCGCCGTTTATCTGGTTTGTCATGCGCAATAAATACAACACAGCTATAGTCAGGCATGTTATTCAACAAAGCAATTAACCGTTCGGTAGCCGCATCAGTTTTATCCTGAGCTTCAGCTCCGCCTGCTGCCGCTTTACGCCCAGCACTAAATAAATCAGTATTATGGACAATAATCAAATTCCGCTCTCCCAGGAACGGAATGGTCTCAATAACATTAATCAGTTCTTCTTTATTCGGATCAGATTCAAAAATAATGAGATTCATTTCCCGGTCTTGTACAGGCACAATACTGCTGATAAGAGCCTGCTCAATTCTGCGTAAAAAATACGCTTCCTCACCATACAGCAAATAAGCTGATGCAAATTTATTTTGCTTGATCGCGGCCAATACTGCTTTACAATCCATATTTCACCACATTCTTATTATTTCATATAAGTTTGAACATCTATATGTTTGCCATCTGAAGAAAATACTACAGCCCCCTGCCTGTCAGTGCGATATATTGTAGCAGCCTGTTTGGCAAGCCGCCTAAGCGTTTCCTGATGCGGATGACCAAATGAGTTCCCATATCCCACTGAAATCACGGCAAATTCAGGAGCAACTGCCTGAAGAAAAGGCTCGGTCGTTGAGGTTCGCGCACCATGATGGCCCACCTTTAATACAGTACAAGGTGCGATATTATTTACCAGGAGTACAGCCTCCCCTTTTGACTCTAAATCGCCAGTAAGTAAAAAGCTATGCCGGCCATATGTTACCCGGATAACACTGGAAGCTTCATTACTGTTGGAACTCTGGCTACCAGCCCCATGCTCAATGTCAATACTTACATTATCAATTTGAAAACGTAATCCGGTATAAACCGGAATGACCATTGCTTGCCGCGCGGTGTGGAGTAATGCCTGTACTGCCTGCGAAGGCTCTTCCTGCGGCAACAGCACATGGGAGGTTTTAATGATATTGGCAACGCCGGCAGCTCCTCCGGCATGATCCTGATGTCCGTGTGTCAATACTAAATAATCAAGTGCTCTTATGCCATAATGTTTTAGATAGGGAGCAACTACTCGCTCTCCCACATCAAAGCTTGAATCTCCCCATGATCCGCCAGCATCAACAAGTATACTCCTGCCATGCGGCGTAATAATTAAAGTTGCGTCACCTTGACCAACATCAATAAAATGCACTGAGAGCGGATGCGGATACCAAGCATATGCTGTTAAGAGACCAATAACCACCACTGCAATAACACTGCTGGTACGCGGCCAAATTGACACACATTCCCTGAAACCCGGTATTTGAAACGGACGCCAGCCATATATCCAGGCCAACACCAGATAATATAAAACACTGACAGACATACTTGCCGCCGGTACATACATAGAACCATAAGGTACTGACGCTAATAATTTCGTAAGCGACATAGCAAGCCCCAGTAAAAGACTGCCTACAACAAAAATGATATTGCCGCCTAGCGGAAATACTATATAAATAATGACACCTAGCAAACCTAAGATAATCACCAATTCAATAATTGGCAAAACAATAATATTAGCCAAAAATGAGACAAGCGAAAAATTATTAAAATACCAGGCAATTATCGGCAAAACACCAAGCTGTGCAGCAAGTGTTACCGCTAGCGGTCCTGCTGCCCAGGAGGTTCTCTTTGACAAATATTCTAGTGTTTTAGGGTATAAAAAGACTAATCCGGCAGTAGCACCAAAAGATAACTGAAAACTGATGTCAAATAACAAAAGCGGCTGGTATATGAGCATAACTAACCCTGTAGTCCCAAAGGCAGCCGGCGCATAAGTATCCCGGTTAAACATAACCGCCAGCAGACTTAATATCCCCATGATTGCGGAACGTATAACTGGAGGTGTCAGTCCACTCATAACTGCATAAAAAATGACTATTATGGCTGACAGTATTACTATAGATAAAGTCCTCCAGCGCAAGCGTTTGCCAAGCCAGGTGATTAAACCAACTACAAGCGCAATATGTGCACCAGATACCGATAAAATATGAATTAATCCAGTTGTTGCAAAATCATTAATGACTTTCTTATCTATTCCTTGATAACCGCCAAATAACACGGCTGTCAAAATTGCAGCATCATTAACCGGCATTACTTTCTGCATGCCGACAATTACAGTCTGCCGCCAATTTTGAAGTCTCATTTGCCATGTATACTCGTTGTTTGCAGCAAGCACTTGTATAGCTTGTTCCTGACTGGTCATACGGACCGATATACCTTGTCGCTTAAGAGCGGCAGTCATATCAATCTGACCTGGATTATTATAACCATGCAGTTCAAGTACTTTGCCATAAATGGCTACTTTGTCACCAAAACTAATAGGTTTAGCTTCTGTGTCTTTATATTGGATTGTTAACCTGATTTTCCCGGAAACTGCTCTGGCAGAGTCTGTGCCAGACGTTCTAACCTGTTCTGCCTTAATGGTGTACCGAACTCTTTTACTTATTTCATCACTGGCTGTAGTTTCAGGAACATCAGCAATACTTCCCAAAACAGTGACGTTTTGGCCAATATAATGACTAATATCATTAGCAGGTATTAACACAGCTTGGTTATAACAAAGCATTCCCGCTACAAAAAATAGCGCCATAACAGACCCAAAACTTCGTTGGTAATTACTATACACCCGCCACCCCAAGGTTAGCAACAATAAAATTGCCAGTCCTATAAGCAAAGTAGTATTCCAGCTATATAGCTCAGCCAGCCAAATGCCTGCGCCAAATACAATACAGACTAACAAAACAACATGATTTAGCTTCATGACTATAAGGAAATTTTATCTTTGAATTGATTATACTTAGACTCACCGATTCCGGGAACCTTTTTAATGTCAGTAAGATCTCCGAACAGCCCGTTGGTTGCACGATACTGGATAATGCGCTCAGCCAAGGCCGGGCCGATTCCTGGCAGCTTGTCAAGGTCAGCGGCAGAAGCTGTATTAATATTAACTTTATCATTGGCAGTATTGGTAGAGGTGCCAGTAGCACCGGCAGTGGCACTGCCGGCTACGCCAGCAGCTACAGTATAAGGTACATTGACTTGCATCTCATCTTTTAAAAGTAATGCCAGATTGATTTTGGCAGCCTCTGCCCCAGGCGCAAATCCACCAGCCATATTAACTGCATCAACAATCCGGCTTCCTTGAGCAAGTTTATATACCCCCGGCTTACTTACTCCACCGCTAACATAAACAACAACAGCGCCACCCAACTCTTTATTTACCGAGTTAGCGGCTACAGGTGAATGTTCCTTTGCAGGTGCCAGGGCGATTTGTTCAGTTGAAGACTTTTGCCACAATCCATAAAAGCTATACACCACTATCCCGCACGCCAGCAAAATGATGATTATGAGTCTTTTTTGTAAAGCTCCCATGTCATACCTCACCATATACATTTGCCAGTACTATTTCAACAAATTAAAGCAATATCCTGCTGATTTTGTATTATTTGGTAATTTGTTTTACATATATCACCATTGACATTATTTGCCTGATTGTTTAGCATAACAATGTAAGTTAGCATTTTAGATTTGTAGTAGTGCGGTCGATTAGCCTAGTTATATTACAAATCAATAACAGGAGCGTATATAAATGTATGAGATAACCAGCATTGATGTTGGCCGAGCGGCTCTGCGTATGGCTATTAGTGAAAGCAGGCAGGATGAACAAAACATTCGCCAATTGTTTGCCAAACAAAATATGCAGACAGTTGCCGTAGATTTCGGCGGCGAATTTATTCCTTCAGTAAAAAAAATTATTGAGCGGGCTGTTGTTGCTGCCCAACGTCAAAATTTAGTGCCTGCCAATCATGTTGGTGAAGGCGCTGTTGCCGGTGCTGTCCGTAACGCCCTTGAACAAATTGCCACTAAGGCCGTAGGGCTTAATGTCGGCGGCAAAATCGGTATCGCCCGCCATGGTGAACATCTTTGTGTTGCTGTATATTTTGGGGTCGGGGTTTTAAATCTTAACGAAGTAGCTGTCGGACTTGCACATAGGTCGTTGCCGCTGGGTTAAATAGAAATCATATTACATGCCAAAAGCTTACTTAGTTAATTTAACTAAGTAAGCTTTTTTTGTTTGGCAGGCTCATAGGGACGATTTTACTTTTGTCATCGCCACAAAAGGAAACGAAAAAGTCTAGGCCTAAAGCCTCCAAAAACTGAAAAGCCAGGTGATACTCCTAAAACCCATAAACTCGCTGCGCTCAAACAGTACGGGTTTCTAACCGGACTATCACCCGGATTTTCTCCTTCGGAACGCTTTTTCCGGCAAAGGCCGTTGGGGGTTACGGGGGTATATGGTTTCTGTGCTTACATTATGATTTCTGTATGCAATGCTATACAAGGGACGATTTTCCTTTTGTCATTGCCACAAAAGGAAACGAAAAAGTCTAGGCCCAAAGCCTCCAAAAGCTGAAAAGCCAGGTGATACTCCTAAAACCCGTAAACTCGCTGCGCTCAAACAGTACGGGTTTCTAAACGGACTATCACCTGGCTTTTCTCCTTCGGAACGCTTTTTCCGGCAAAGGCCGTTAGGGTTATGAACAGCACCCCAAAAGTTAGACACTATGGTAAAATAGTAATCTAACGAGAGGGGTGTTTTTTCATGACAAAATACAACAGTGAATTTAAGCTAAAAACTGTAGAAGCTGTTTTGAATGATGGACGCACTACAGGTGAAGTCTCGTCTAGGTATGGAGTTAACAAAGCCGATGTGCAAAAGTGGGTAGCGGCATATCAGGCACATGGGTTTGTTGGTATAGAAAAGCAGCGAGTAAGTTATTCCGGGAAAATTAAGCAATCTGTTATCGAGGATATACGTGAAAACGGCTTATCTATGCGACAAACGGCTGCAAAATACAATCTTGGCAATCATACCATAGTTTCTAACTGGGAAAGAATTTATCTTGAAGAAGGTGTGCAAGGGCTTTATGTTGAGCGAAGGGGGCAGCGTATCCGTACAAAAGAAGGGCAGTCCCCAAAGCTTTCGAAGGAGAAGGAAGACGACTTGATCGCTGAAAATCAGCGGTTAAGAATGGAGGTTGAGTACCTAAAAAAATTGAATGCCTTAGTTCAAGAACGGGAAAGGTTAGAGAGAAATATAAAGCGCAAGTAATCTATGAGCTAAGGCATAAATTTAAAGTCATTGATCTCGTCAAAATAGCCGCAATCGCCCGTAGTACCTACTACTATTACATAAAAACTATGGCTAAACCCAATAAATACGCTGAAATTCAGGATCAGATTCATACTATCTTTCATGAAAATAAAGGTCGTTACGGTTATCGCAGAATAACGATGGAGCTGCACAACCGAGGCTATGGAATCAATCATAAAACAGTGCAGCGATTAATAAGGGAGTTGGGATTACATTGTGCTGTAAGGCTCAAAAAATATCGTTCTTACAAGGGCGATATCGGTAAGATATCGCCGAATCTGCTTTATAGAAACTTCAAATGCGGGTAGGCCTAATAGTAGGATGTCAAGGGGACAGGTCCTTCGACATAACCCATCTTCTAATCATTTCACTTCTCTTCGTGTCAATGAACCTGTCCCTCTGATATTTCAAATATAAAAGTCATACTTATCAGGGATAAGCGTTTCACCACAAAAGTTGCACTTACTAATCAAGAGCTTCAGTCTGTTCTCTCGCATGCTCCCACCCCCATAAAATTAAAAGCCGTTAGAGCAGACTAACTGCTCTTTATTTATTTCTAACTACTTCTTTATTATTTTTCTTCCTGCAAACCGAAAATCTCAAAATAACTATCCCGTTAGAATCATTGAAAAATAACCATATTTAAGTGCTTAACATATAATGTTACTAAAAGAATGTCTATACCATAAAAAAGGATTGATGAGTAATGACAACTGCCGAGAATAATCCCTTGGAAAGCTGTCGTTTCAACTGCAAACATTTTATCGAAGTGCCACTGTGCAGGCAGGAAACTGAATATACTTGTGGTGTCGCATGCGTGCAGTCAATACTTGCGTGCTATGGTTTTGATTATCGCCAAGACGAGCTGGCTTTAATTTTAAAATCGAAACCAAAATTAGGAACCGACTACCACAAAATGATCCATTTTTTTAAAATGCTTGGTTTCCAAGCGTCTTCCATTGAAAATATGACTATTGACTGTCTAAAATCTTATATTAGTGATGGAATAGTCCCTCTGTTAAGGCTCCAGGCATGGGGAGAAAACGGCGTAGACTACGCTACTGACTGGAAGGACTCGCACTATGTGATTGCTTGTGGATATGAAATGGACCGGATCTTTTTTATGGACCCCTGGACGCTCGGTAATTACACATTCCTTCCCGCTATAGAACTATTGAAACGCTGGCATGTTCCAGCTGTAGGATTCGGTCAGTGTTATGGCGGTGCGTTAATTATTAAAAGTGAAAACTATGCATTCAAATACAATACTGGTATCGTAAAATACCTTGGATAATATCACGAGTGTAAGTCATACGTTTTTAACCTTCCCACTCCCAAAGCCGTTGCCTTCCTTTTTCCGGTACCAGTTCGATCGGACGGACGATGGCGAGTATCCAGTCGTAACGGTCTATTCCTTGGCGCCCCTCCACTCCTTTACCTTGGAGATTTGGATTCATAACTTTGTCCTAGTCACTATTAGGCCTCATCCCCATTCAAACTAGTTAAAATCAACAAAATTTATCTCGATAAAATCACGAATGATTGAATTTAGGCAGCACAGGGACGGTTCGAAACCACTGAAAAAGTCAGTAGCCAAAAATTTCGTAGACAAACTAAAGACCGTTAAGCCATTTAAATGGTTTATAACGGTCTTTTTTTTTGCTTCGTTATACATTTCAGTACCCCAGAAAAATAGTTGATTTGGAAAAGCAGGCACTTTCTCAGTGGTTTCGGACGGTTCCAAGCTTGCGCCTCAATACTGCATTCGTTCTTCTTTTTTTAACGTATTAGGAAGCGAAGGAACCGGCCCCTCTCTTCCTCTTATTTTTGTCAACTTCTAAAAATGCAAGACCAAACATTATCCGTAAAAGTTAATAAAAAAGCTCACCCCTCGGCTGAGAAGTGGGCTTCGAATTACTAAAAACCGCCCACCAAGACGAATCCCGGCAGGCTGCTATATTTCGTGGTTGCGGGGACAGGACTTGAACCTGTGGCCTTCGGGTTATGAGCCCGACGAGCTACCAACTGCTCCACCCCGCGATATAATTTTACTTAACTACTTAATTCCAAATTTAGTTCTCTGGTAAGTTATTTTCCCTGAAGCAATTTCCTCCAAAGCAACACTAACTGGTTTATGAGGCAAGACTTCTCCACTATCTATGATTTCGCGAGCTCGCTTAGCCGCTAAAACACAAAGAGTATATTTACTATCAACTTTGTCTACCAAAACCTCTAATGGCGGATTAATCATTTTTCTTTACCTCTTTTCATTTCTACAACCAGTTTCACCTCTTGCATTATTGTCAACTTTTTATTTTAACTTCTACTGTTACATTTATTATAGCACACATCACTGATAAATAACCAATTATTAGAAAATAAAAAAAATCCTGCCCCCTCTCTTCCTCTTGATTATTTCCCTTTAATTTAATAACCGTTGGCCTAGACACAGTGACTTTTTCATGGTTTGGGCAAAAACAAAAGCGTCCCTAAGGACGCTTAAATATACATATCAAAAATCTTTATTTATGACCCATTTGCCATCAATATGATTATTATCATAGGCACTAAGAATAATCCGTATTGCTCTTTTTAAAATTCCTTCTGGTGTATTATCAATTATTTCAGGTGGAATTCTGGGCCTGTCTTCTGTAACTCTTTGATAATAATGACTTACTATATAACTATAAAATTTTGTCATATAGTTATAAGTTACTTTTATTTTGATCGTTTGTTCCGTTAATATTAATTCCCAAATACCTACTACTTTTACAAATCCTTTTAGTTGCGGACACCCTAATACACCTTCAAACACATTATTGATATTTGTATCCATGTCCCAATCATCCCCTTATTCCTATTTATTTACATTATTCAAGAAAAGTAAAATTTTTCCTGTAGATAAAAAAATAACTGCCTTGAGATAAAAGAAAAGAGCCTAGCCTTTCGACCAGACGAATGACAGGGAACGGAGTTGGTGTCATTCCTTGTATCACAGAATATATTCCAAATATAATTAATTACTATAATTGCGCTTAGATAAATAGCTGATGAATAACTACCTATAATCACTCCAATTATAGTTGAAAGACTAAACACTATATTTATTGGTATCTGCCACTTGCCGCGAATTATATTAGTGAGTGCATAATAATCTTTAAGTTCTGTTTTTACATGTACCTGAATCACCTGTTCCTGCATATCCCAAACCCTTTCTGATCATTTATATATACTCTATAACTCTCTTTATTGGATGAAATTCCCTTTAGCAAACAAAAAGAGCCTTCGAAAGGCTCCTTGTGACAAACTTAATTATTATTGCAGAATACATATGCTATCAATTGCTAAGTTGTTTTATTCCAATCGTTATTTTATCGTTTTTTCCTTAAACCACAGAAACACAACAATAGCATATACAATCAGCAACGGCCCCAGAACATAATAATTCATAATCCACCTCCAGAGTTAGGTTAATCGACGGTGTAAAATAACAGTGATACTAGAGGAAGCTTAAAACAATACTAGCTTAGATTTATTCGTTATCTTCCTGATCATTTGGTAATGGTTTAGCCACTGCTGGTTGCAACTTGTGTGAGTGACTTGTTTTTTCAGGCGAAATCAACACGCCCTCTTGCCACATTTGAAAACGATATAATAGAGCTGCATTTATGATATCTTGTAGTAATAGTTGAAAAGGGGTAGCGTTAATGATTTCAATAATACCTCTACTTACAAGTAGTTTATCCCACGTAGAAGCAAGCCCGAAATCAAATGCTACGTTAACAAGCATAAATAAGAAAAACTTTTTGTTAGTAAATTTAAAAATCCAAATGATTCCTACAGGGAACCCCCCGTAAGTAAGAGTTGGCATATGATAAAAAGGAAAAATAGAGTCTTTAATTACCCACCACTTTAGGGCAAGGGCAAGCTCACCAACTATCGTTGTCATGAGTGCTCCAAATAAAGCAACGGGCATATAGCGTTTAATATCTTCTTTTTTTAAGAAAAAAAGCGTAAGCCATGGAAGAATAATTGAACCCCATAAAAGCACTTGGTTACTCATAGCAAACCTCCGAAATAATTTTATATTATTCTGTGCTTACTATTTACTATTCATACAAAACAAAAACCGCCAAGTTTGGAACTGGCGGCTTTGTCATTTCCTGGGCTTTTGACCAGTTTTGTATAGTATCATATTAACACGAAAAAGCAGGGGTATAGGGGACCCCCGAAGCTAAAATTTACATTTACCGCTGCGTCCCCCTCCAACGTTCTCATCCTTTCCTTGGTACCGGCAATAATTTCCTGATATTATTCATCGTGAGACCGTTTACGCTCCCTGTAGTGTATGAGCCAGCTTGCTGCTAATATCTAATGCTAACTCCACTTACCCCACCCCCACTAATGTTAAAACACCATTAGGGCGACACTATGCCGCCCTTTCTCTATGCTCTATCTGCTTTCCTTAATTACTATTTTCCCTTCCATTATCCCGAAGATCGAAGACTCCTTAAACTCATACGTCTCAGGCTGTTCATCGGATCTCATAGGCCGTGTTACCAACCATAGGCTATTCTCTTTCCAAGTGACATTTACAAGCTTTGTATTTGCCGGTAATTGTTCGGTGGTTGTGCCTCCTAACTTTCTCGCTGTATATTGACATCCAGTTGTTAAGATCAAAGATCCGAGTATAAAACAAACTAAGATAAATTTTTTAGCCATTGTTTTCCCCCAATAAGTTATTTTGTTAGATTGTATTCGCCGCTGCCTGGTTACACCCCTCCCACTCTCAAAGCCTCTGCTTTCCCCTGGCCAGTATCGGCTCAATCGGACGAACGTTGGCGAGTATCCATGCGTAACGTTCTGAAGCATGTCAAGGTGACGGGTTATTGACAACCGTAGAGCGACTAAACTTTAACTGAGGACTCCCGTAACCCCACGGCCTTTGCCGGAAAAATCGTTCCGCCGGAGAAAAACCGGGTGATATTGGAAGCTTTTTGTCTCAATGTCCATATAGTTTGGTTCAATTTATTTGCTTGGAAGGCTTTTTTCGTACTCGTAAAAGCATAGAAATAATTCTAAATAGAGCAATTTTTGTTATTTTTGATAAAAAATTGAGATTGATTAACGATAAGGGATAGGGACATATAAAGAAGGGGGTGAAAATATGGCATGACTTGTTTTTGCCTAGTGTGGAATGAGAGGAACGTGATAACCGGTATATTCGTATATCCTCAATTGGTATTATGATAATGCAGATATAAAGGGGAGTTTCAAAAATGAAAGTTAGGATTCTTGCATATATACTTTTCGTTTACTTTATGATTGGAGTAAGTACTGGATTTTGTGCATCCTTCAACGATTCTAACTTATATCAAGAAGCTGCTTGGCTGAATCTTGACTTACCCTTAAGCCAACGTGAAAAAATCGATTTGATCATTGTCAGAAATAATGATCAAATAACAAAACTCACGAAGGATGCAGTAAATTTTACTGCATTTGTTAAAATCAATGAGAGCGAAGATGATCGAATTTTACTTGTTTTGTTGAAAACTATGGAGAACGTTAATAATATCCAGAAAGATACCGAAAATGAGATAATAAAATGTTTAACTCCTGATCAACAAGCAGAGTTAGACGCTGTTTTGGAAAAACGGTCAAGCATAGTAACTTCCTTCACCGCGATGGTAGAGTTTCTAGATTTAGACGATAATCAAAACATTAAACTATTGAATCGACTGCTGTTATGTAAAAATCAAATCAGTGCCATAGCTGCTAATACAAAACTATCATGGGAACAACGCAAGGAAAAAATGCAAATAGTCAACACGTTAAAATCGATCACACAATATTTAACACCGGCTCAGCAAGAATCTTTTAGTGATTATTATTTAAAAATGAGAGATAGTGATTAAAATGTGCAAAAAAAAAATGGCCATGTATGGAGAATCCCCCTTCCAAATGCTATACTCTGAATACTGGCGCGATCGTTAGCTTTTGCAGATAGTGAATTAATAGTTACCAATCTTATATTTGTTTTTTACTCAACCTGTAACTATTTGACAATTTCCAAGGACGGTAATATTGAACCGTAATGCCTTTTGCGGACACCAAGAATGGCTGGTACAATAAAACCAGGAGGTGTCCGACATGAAAGGTCAGCGATTCGATGCAGAGTTCAA
>JAGGAB010000145.1 GCA_017889705.1 Bacillota bacterium
GTATCTATAGCCAAGCGCAGGTGGACGGATGGGCGAAGGTCACCCAAGCTGTTCATTCCAAAGGTAGCAGAATGTTCATTCAGCTGATGCACACAGGACGCATCAGTCATCAGGCGAATATGCCGGAAAATGCTGTGATTATGGCTCCCTCCGCTGTGAAGCCGGCCGGGCAGATCTTCACCGATACTCTGGGACTTCAGGATTTCCCGGTCCCAAAAGCAATGACACAAGAAGATATCAATCACACCAGGCAGGAATATATCGCTGCCGCGGTCAATGCAGTGAAGGCAGGATTCGATGGCGTTGAACTGCATGGCGCCAACGGGTACCTGTTGGAACAGTTCTTATCCCCCTTCAGCAATATCAGAGAAGATAATTTCGGGGGCACTATCGAAAACCGTTGCCGATTCTTACTAGAGGTAGCCGAGGGAACCATCAAAGCCATCGGCAAGGATAAGGTCGGCATTCGTCTGTCACCCTATGGCGTTGCGAGTGATATGCATTACTACCCTGAAGTTGATGACACTTATAAATACCTCGCTGAAAAACTGAACGCCCTGGGAGTCGTTTATATTCATCTGGCAGATCATAGCAGCATGGGCGCGCCCGAGGTGCCCCAGACAATCAAAACTGCGATTCGCGATCGAATGACGGGCACCCTTATTCTCTGTGGCGGCTATACAGCCGAGCGCGCCGAAGAGGATCTAGAGAGCGGACTTGCAAACCTGATTGCCTTCGGCAGGCCTTTTATCAACAACCCCGACCTAGCCGAGCGACTCGCCAATAGTAACCCGCTGTCAACAGAACTCGACAAAGATACTTTTTATTCTCCCGGGGCAAAAGGATATACCGACTATCCCCTTTATGCTTCGCGCTAAAGCATGACCTTTATTCTTGCATATGTTATGACAAGGGCCCACGAACATCGTGGGCCCTTGTCATGCCCAAGTATATACTTTTGGATAGTAGTTGATTTCATTGCACTACCATATAATAAAACCGGATTATAAAAGCAGTTCGAAGGGCAGGATGATCATTATGTTTGATAGCTGGCATCGGTTATCGCGTCAAGACAAGTTTTTTCTGGTGAAGTTCGTATTGGCTATTTTTATTTTTTATTCCACCATTACGTATTTAAGTGCATCTACTATGTATAAAGACATGAACGATTCTCGGATCAGACATGCGGGAAAATTGAGAGAAGCCGGCGTTGATCTCGACAAAGCCGCCAGAGCCAATTCCGAAGGGGAAGTGAAATGGTGGGCCAAAGACTATGCGGTCCAATTGTCCGATGACGGTGATTTTACTAAAGTCAAAGTCGGCGTCTATATCGATGACATTGAAACCCTTTCTGTCAAAGAGTCTTTTTGGAATACGCACTTCTACATCTGGTTTACCTGGCATGGAGACAAGACTCTGGATCCGGGCGGCAAAATGGTTCTTGTCGATGGAGCGATAAATAAAAAAGACCTGCTCGAAGAATATCACGGCGACGATGGAGTAAATTACCAACGTTATCGCATATCAGCGAGAATTATCAAGTTTTTCGATACGACAAGGGTGCCAATTGAAGACCACATGCTGAATATTTACGTTGAAGATGGATTCAGAGACGGAAACAAAGTCCGTTATGTTGCTGATAGCATCAAAATAAGTCCCCGTGTTCAAATTCCCGGCTTCAAAATCACAAAATCAGCCAATGTGATACAGGCGCATTCCTACAACTCTTCTTACGGCGATCCTCGAATTACGGATGGTTCCGGCAAAATATTTTCACAATATCTCGCTGCCATGCGAATTAGCCGCACTGATTTTGGTTTCTACATCGAGATTTTCCTTTCCTTGTTTGCAGCGATTCTCCTGGCACTATTCAGTTTTTTCATCAGGCCCTCCGATATAGGATCTCGGATGTCTTTGCCAACCGGTGCTTATTTTGGCGCCGTAGCCAACTCTTATGTTGCCAATGGCGTTTTACCACCTTCTGCCGGAGAGTTTGGCCTAGTGGATCATATTACCGGCATTGGCCTTTTTACCATTGCATTAACGATTTGCCTGGCGTTAGCCTCCTACCACTTCTATGTGCGCAAAGATGAAAAAGATTTATCGATTGCGATGGATCGATTAATGGTCATTACGGTAGGTGTGAGTTGTATCTTTGCCAATATTATCATTCCCTTCTGTGCCCGAGGATAGGGCAATTCTCCCTCAACAAGGAACATTCGGAACCTATGCGGATTCATGCTGACACCTGCTTACCATGCAAAGTCTTCAATTTAGCTTGCTTTAAGAAGATCTCTTCACATGCGTTATAAGGTTAAAAACTAACAGGAGCCGTACCTCTCATTCAGAGGTACGGCTCCAGTTAGCATCATCAAGTCCATTTGAAAAGTCCATTTGAAGTTAGTTGCTCAATTCTCCGTTAAGCGCCCAAACGCGCCAGGCATACGCCAGCGATAATCCAAAAACAATTAGTCCAACCTTCGTGACAGTATCCAGTGCAGTCAATGCAAAATTTTCCATTTTCAAACACTCCTTGCAACTTTTTTATCGTACTTTGACAAGCAACATATTCTCTATTACGATTATAGCAAGGAAGGTTTGATATTAATAATATCTATTTGCACTGAGTTGCATATGAAATTCGAATGCATAAGAAGGAGATATTCCATGGAAATTCGTCAACTCAAATATTTCCTCGCCGTCGCCGAAGAGGGTCAGATTACCAAAGCAGCGGAAAAGCTTCATATTACGCAGCCGCCGCTCAGCCAACAAATTATATTGTTGGAAAATGAACTGGGCGTAAAACTCTTTCAGCGTACCAAGAAACAGATCCGCCTTACCGAAGCAGGACGCTCATTGCAAAATCGCGCTGAACAAATGATAGAATTGCTGAAAACTACCGTCGAAGAGGTCCA
>JAGGAB010000049.1 GCA_017889705.1 Bacillota bacterium
TGAACTCTGCATCGAATCGCTGACCTTTCATGTCGGACACCTCCTGGTTTTATTGTACCAGCCATTCTTGGTGTCCGCAAAAGGCATTACGGTTCACTGACACTTAGTGTCAATAATCTCCCCCTCTTCATAATCCTGTTTTTCCTGAATTACAAACCATATGTAGCTTAGAAGAAAAATACCCATAATGATAGCAGAGCACCAATAAATCGAAGCATAACCGAGCTTGCCAGCGAGCATTCCTAAAGCGACAGAACCAACACCATTGCCGATATCAATCATATTATAAAAGGTTGCACTTGCGGCGCTGCGTTTGGCTGGTGGTACAAGATTAAACATCCAGGTTTGTACTGCCGGGAAAATGGTTCCATAACCAAATCCGTAAAGAGCCGAGGCTATTAAAAAAGAAGTTATGGTTTTGCTTTGTGCCAAAACCACAAACCCCAGTAAAAACAATATTGCTCCAGGTAAAATGACCCAGGCAGGTCCTTTTTTATCAAATATGCGTCCTGTTACTAAGCGAGATAAAAAGATACATGCGGTGCATATCAGGAAGAACGCGCCTGAATTGGCAATGTGAACTTCTTTGGCGAGTAATGCAATAAAATTTAAAATGCCACCGATACATATCCCGAACAATAACGAGAGAAAGGCTTGATAGGACAGGCTTTTTTCAACCAGTTTATCCAAAATTGAAGATTTTTCTTGTGGCTTTGTATGTACACTCCGATCATCAGGTATGGAACAAAGGCTCAGGCATCCGAGTGCAAGAATTTGACTGCATGTTGCCACCATAAATAGACTGTTGAAAGAAAAGTTATCAACAATCCATACGCCAAGGCCGGGAGCAATTGCCATTGCTAGCGTTGTGCCCAGTCCAAAATAGCCGATTCCTTCGCCACGGCGGGATTTGGGAATCAGGTCGGTGATGATGGTAGCGTACAAAGTGGTGGCTATACCAAAGCCCAGCCCATGGAGTACCCGTAAGGAAAGCAAGCGCGGTACCGAAGTTGCTAAAATATAACTTATGGCAGCAACAAAACATAAGATGCAGCCAATGTATAAATAATATTTTTGGCCCCATTTATGTATTCCATAGTCTGTAAAAAAACGAACCAGAATAGCGAAGAATACAAAAATAGCAGACAATAGTCCGACATCGGTGCTATTTCCGCCCTGGTCTAAAACATAAAGCGGGAGGGTCGGCAAAAAAATATGAAAACCGCTAAATAAAAAAGTATTAGAAATGGTAAACAAAATAAAATCCCTTGTCCATAGTTTAGAACTTGTAATTGTCATGTGAGTTTCCTTTCTAGTAAAACAGCTACATCAGTTTTTATATTTTTGTGAGTTTGAATACATGGATTCAAGCATTTCGTATAATTTGTGTTGATTTTCATCAGATAAACCGGTCAGAATGGCTTGTCTATGATTGTTAATGGTTTTTTCCCAGATAGTATATTGGCTCAATGCTTTCTTAGTCAGTGAGACTTTTTTTTCGCGTTTATCATCTCCGGATTTCCTTTCAATAAAGCCTTTCTCTTCTAGTTTTACAACAGTTTTTGAGATTGCCGCAGGTTCGATATTTAGATAACTTGCTAAAGCAATCTGAGAAATAGGGCCAGTTTCTTTTATGGCTACAATAATTGACCATTCAGAGCTATATAGCCCATACTCGGCAAGCGCATGATTTACGCCTTGAGAAATAGCGCGCGTGGTTTGATAAAGTAAATGAATTAACTTAGCTGCATTCATGGGTCACCTCATTAGTCTTAAGTTTATATACTGGTATATAGTTAACTAGTATATAATTAACTAGTATATTACTTTGGAAGATTGCAGTCAAGAATGTAGTATAATTTGCAATTATGCAAGCCGGAGGAAGCTTGGGGACGTTCTTTTTGCTTATAATCGAAAAAAGAAAAGTGTTTATGAAGATCCAGATTTCAAGAAACAAGGAACTGGGTTATATGATGAAGTTTGCGAATTGTCTGAAGGACTTGAGCATCTGCATAACGAGGGAAAAGATACGACAGGTACGATTGAGAGGCTGGAGGAGGTATTAGAAGAATTTTTGTTATTCAGAAAGCAAGAGGGCGGGCAAAGGCCGGCTAGTTAAAAAAGACTCTGTAACTAAAGTGGGGTTAGTGGCTTCCAGTTTAACATGCTATCTGATTATAATCATATAATTGCTTGATAATTTTATGATTGCAGGGGTATAATAATTAAAACGAATAAACTTTGTATAGAGGTGGGTTTGATGATTAAAATTCGTCCCATGACAGATCTTTCTAAAAGAATGAACGAGATTGAGGAACTTTGTGTATCACAAAATTTGCCTGTTTTCATTACTAAAAACGGAGCTGAGCGTTTGGTTGTTATGAGCCATGAGCACTATGAAGAGTTACAATCTGAATTAGAATTATATAAAAGACTTATTGCTGCGGAAGGGGAAAGTCGTAGGGGCGAAATGCTTGATTTTAATCAAGTTATGAACGATATTGACTCTGCGATTAAGGAGCAAGTGAATGGAGAACACCAAGTATCAAGTTAAAATTGCCCCCATAGCCACCAAAGATCTGAAGGAAATCATTCTCTACATCAATCGCCAAAACCCAACTGCTGCCCAAAACTTGGCGCAAACTATCCGTAACAAAATTATTACTGTCTTAGGTACAAATCCTTATCTATGTCCATTAGTTACGCGTTTTCCTGTATTGATGGCGGCAGGGTACCGACGTTTGGTGGTACATAAGAATTACACAGTTTTATTTGTAGTCTTAGGTGAAACAGTAGAAGTTCGGCACATATGGCATAACAAAAGGGACTTTAACCTCCTTGTTTAAAGAGTCTCTTTTTGATTTTGCTGGTAGCCGCTGTATTGCCCCCCTACAGAGATGTAAGCAGTGACGGTTCTGTTACGTTGCTTTGTTAGACCCTTTTAGCGGTTTTACAATGTGCAGAAAAGGAGGGACACTATGGCCAATAATGAGGAAAAGGGATTAACTTATTTTGTATCTTTGCCTTTTCGTATAGAAATACATCCGACTGCTGAGGGTGGATTTGTTGCTGCAATTCCAGATTTACTTGGTTGTATAACTCAAGGAGATACTAAAGAAGAAGTTTTACAAATGATCGCGGATGCTAAAGAAGCTTGGATTGAAACTGCCTTGGAAGAGGGAGTTGAAATTCCGGAGCCGGTTCCAAACGAAGATGAGTCTTGGTATCCATTACATTAATAAATCAAGTGAGACCATCAACTTATTTGAGACAAATAAGTTGATGGTCTCAGTGATTTTCTTTCGTCTCAATTAACAAACATTTCCTAAAAACGACTAGGTGCAATCGGTATCAATATCTGGGAATAAGAGTACCCATAGGCTAATAATCAATAGGATAAACCAAAGTTCTCGAAAGCCCCCAAAAAACATTCAAATCCCTCCTTCGTATTTGGTATGTAGCTAATGCACCTACGCTATAATATTCTACAGATGAAAATTATGTGAGGCTGGAGGAACTTCAATTTACGGATACAAAAGGAACGTCAGACTGTGCGACTGCATACAATATTCGCTTGCTTCATATCTTGATACAGGATTGACAGGACGCTCTAACAGGTTCTGGTTTTAAGGTATTGGTTGTTATACCGCTTGTAGCTTGATACTGCTCTAGAGACCATTAGGATCGCATGTGTAGGGTTGAAATAATCCTGCATTTGTAAATCAAGTGAGACCATTAACTTATTTGAGACAAATAAGTTGATGGTCTCAGTGATTTCTTTTCGTCTCAATTAACAAACATTTCTAAAAAAAGACTAGGTGCAATCGGTATCAATATCCGGGAATAAGAGTACCCATAGGCTGATAATCAATACGATAAACCAAATTTCTCGAAAGCTCCCAAAAAACATTCAAATCCCTCCTTCGTA
The DNA here is from genome assembly GCA_017889705.1 of Bacillota bacterium. Taxonomy (GTDB): domain Bacteria; phylum Bacillota; class Negativicutes; order Sporomusales; family Sporomusaceae; genus Sporomusa. The sequence continues at coordinate 3,929 of JAGGAB010000049.1, forward strand.
TTTGGTATGTACCTAATGCGTCTACACTATAATATTCTAAAGATGCAAATTATGTGAGGATGGAGAAACTTCAGCCAGAGCCTGTCTTGCCAGGTAGTGTTATTGTAATATTAGATAAAAATGATATAATAAAAATGTACATTTTATGGAAATGAGTTTTGGAGTCTTTTCTGCCGACAAAATTATTTATCTAAGAGGAATAAATTATGAACATAAATGGAATAGAAACACAATATCAAAATTATGCAGCGTCTGGCACAGCCAGTACAAAGCGCAGTAGTAGTGAAAGCACGGTTGCTTCATTCCAAAAAGAGATTGTGAATTGGGAAAAACGAATCAAGGAAGCTATTGATAAAGAGCGGGAAAACGACAGTGATGGCAGTATTTTGATGTCAGAAAAGCAATGGCGTGATTTAATGAAAAAAGTGGACAATGCGATCGATACTTTTAACGACAATAAAAAGGGGCAAGAACAAGCAGAAAAAAAACAGGCGGAAGAGAAAAAATTGATCCCAAAGATTGTATTCCCTTTCGATTGCAGGTAAAGCTTTGATTTTACGGGCATGTACATCGGTTACTGGCTTACTATGCTGCGGTTACCCGCGGCTGCGATGTTGATAAGCCGAGAAATTTGGCTAAGAGCGTGACTGTGGAGTAAGATGTTAATAGCGAATGCCACCCAAAATTTAATTTTGGGTGGCATTTTATATTTTATCTAATTCATACTATCGGTCGAATTTCCACAAGAATGGATTTTTGCTTAAGGTATGTTATTTGTTTCCAAGATACTTCTAATCTGTACTCGGCGGTAAAGAAATAAGTCTAGTTAGCTATTCATTAATCTTCTTAGCTTAAACATCAGTTTAGCGATTTTTTTATTTAGGGGAGTGTACTTAATCTTTACATATTCTATATGTGGATGAGCAAATTTTTACCCCCATTTTTACAGACTTTAGTAGTATTGTAGAGACATGAGGAACAACTCAAATTTTAGAGTGAAGGGAATAGTGACTGCTTACAATGGATGGGACAGTTTGCATGTTAATTTAACTGAGGTTTTGGTAACAAAACTAAGTTTAAAGAAGGTGTGAGCATGGTGGTCGGCGATATCTTCCTATTTTGCGGATTGAACGTAACATGAGCCAAGATGAACTAGTTATTTTGACCACACACTTAAATCTTTATGGAATTTTTACACAGAAGTTATGCCGCTCACAGCTATGGATAAATTTGATATGGTCAATAACTTTGTTAATTTTCTACAATTTGTTATTAGGAGGGATCGATATGGCTGACTTATGGTTGGCTGGAATTATTGCGGTACTTTTGTTAATTTACTTAATCTATGCGTTGCTGAAACCGGAGGAGTTTTAATATGGGTAACGATTTACTGCTTTTTGGTCTATACCTGATGGTCTTGCTTTTGTTAGCTTGGCCGCTGGGGCGGTACATGAAAAAAGTGTTTAACTTTGAAAAAACAGTCTTTGATCCTATTTTTCACCCTATTGAGAAATTGATATATCACCTTTCTAGCGTTAGTGAACACCAAGAAATGAATTGGCGTCAGTATGCCGGGGCATTGCTTTGGTTTAACCTCTTCGGTATGGCTGCCGTATTTTTAATCCAAGTGCTTCAAGGAGCGCTAATGCTTAACCCGGAAGGCCTATCGGGGGTAACTCCTTGGGATCTGGCGCTAAATACTGCAGTTAGTTTTGTGACGAACACCAACTGGCAGGCTTATGGCGGTGAAAGTACCATGAGTTACTTAACCCAAATGGCAGCTTTGACAGTACAGAATTTCTTATCGGCAGCTACCGGCATTGCAGTAGCAGTAGCTCTGATCAGAGGATTGACCCGTAAAAAGACAGTAACAATAGGAAATTTTTGGGTTGATCTTGTAAGAAGCATTCTATGGATTCTAATACCCTTGTCTATCGTATTTACGATAATTTTGGTGCAGCAGGGTGTCATTCAAAACCTTTCTTCTTATGAGGTGATTCAAACACTGGAAGGCGCAGAACAAAAAATTGTTATGGGGCCGGTTGCTTCTCAGGAAGCCATTAAAATGTTAGGAACCAATGGCGGCGGTTTTTTCAACGCCAACTCAGCACATCCATTTGAAAACCCGACGCCACTTAGTAACTTTCTGGAGATAGTAAGTATATTTTTAATTCCTGCAGCGCTGGTGTTTGCGTTCGGACATATGGTTGGTGACCGGCGGCAGGGATTGGCCGTATTAGCGGCGATGACAATACTCTTTGCCACAATGCTTTTCGCTAACTATTACAGTGAATTATACGGCAATCCAATGTTAGGTTCACAGGGTGTTAGCGGCCCTACCGCAATGGAAGGTAAAGAAGTGCGCTTCGGAATTGGCGGATCATCGCTGTTTTCAGTTGTTACTACAGCAGCATCCTGTGGTGCAGTGAATTCTATGCATGACAGTTATACACCACTTGGCGGCCTCGTTCAAATGCTGCAAATGATGTTAGGTGAGGTAGTATTTGGCGGAGTAGGGGCCGGGTTTTACGGCATGATGCTGTATGTTCTGCTCACAGTGTTCATCGTCGGCCTGATGGTCGGCAGAACACCGGAATATCTGGGGAAAAAGGTCGAGGCATGGGAGATGAAGATGGCAACAATCGGGATACTCATCCCCTCAGTTGTTATCTTGACGTTTACGGCAATCGCCTCGGTGATCGAGGCGGGCGTTTCATCGATTGCCAATCCCGGACCGCACGGCTTAAGTGAAATACTGTATGCTTTTGCCTCGGGAGCAGGCAATAATGGCAGCGCTTTCGGTGGTTTAACGGTAAATACCTTGTTCTATAATCTGATGATGTCTGCTGCGATGCTGCTCGGCCGCTTTGGCGTTATTATCCCGGTGCTGGCCATTGCAGGAAGCTTGGCTCAAAAGAAGATATCGCCTCCCGGGCCAGGAACATTCCCAACTACAGGTCCGCTGTTTGCTTGTCTTTTGGCAGGGGTAGTGCTCATAGTCGGAGCCTTGACCTTCTTACCGGCGCTGTCTCTTGGCCCTGTTGTGGAACAACTTTTAATGCTGAGTGGTACAACATTTTAAAGGAGATAATGGCGTATGAGTAATCGTAGTAGTTTTAATAAAGAAATCCTCGGTGAGGCAATCCGGGATTCCTTCCGTAAGATAAATCCGAAAGTACAAATGCGAAATCCGGTCATGTTTATTGTATTTATCGGTGCCATTCTTACCACGGGTTTACTGATCCGCGACTCGGTGACCGGAGTTAATGGCAGTCTGGGGTTCTCCCTACAAATAACTCTATGGCTGTGGTTTACTGTATTATTTGCTAATTTTGCCGAAGCAATTGCTGAGGGGCGTGGCAAAGCGCAGGCTCAGACACTTCGCAATGCCCGCACGCAAACAAAGGCCAATCTGGTAAACGGTAACGGCACGAAAAAGGTTGATGCAGCAAACCTCAGAAAAGGTGATGTTGTGTTAGTTAGCGCCGGAGAATTTATCCCGGGTGACGGGGAGGTTATTGAAGGCATGGCATCTGTTGACGAAAGTGCCATGACAGGAGAGTCTGCCCCCGTTATCCGTGAATCAGGCGGTGACCGTTCATCTGTAACCGGAGGAACCCGGGTACTCTCGGACTGGATTAAAGTCAAAATAACTGCTAATCCCGGGGAAACCTTTCTTGATAAGATGATCTCTCTGGTAGAAGGGGCTAAACGGCAAAAGACACCGAATGAAATTGCCCTGACCATTTTACTTGTTGGCTTAACTATCATCTTCTTAGTCGTGGTTGCGACTATTGAACCGTATGCCCTCTACTCGGGAACACTTATTTCCGTTGTCACACTTATTTCCCTGCTAGTCTGCTTAATCCCCACGACCATCGGCGGCCTCCTAAGTTCCATCGGCATTGCTGGCATGGATCGGCTGCTGAAACGTAACGTATTGGCCATGTCAGGGCGTGCTGTCGAAGCGGCGGGTGACGTTAACGTGCTGTTACTTGATAAAACAGGTACTATCACGCTTGGTAACCGGATGGCCACCGAATTTATCCCCGCTCCCGGAGTCTCAGAAGAGCAGCTTGCCGATGTGGCCCAGCTTGCATCCCTTGCTGACGAAACACCTGAGGGGCGGAGCGTAGTGGTGCTTGCCAAAGAAAAATATAATATCCGTGAACGGGATTTAACGGCGCTCGGTGCTGAATTTATTCCTTTTACCGCACAGACCCGCATGAGCGGTGTTAATATTAATGGCCAAGAAACCAGAAAGGGATCTATAGATGCTATTGAACGATATGTAAATTCTTTGGACAAAAAATTTCCTGAAGCGGTGAGAAACGCATGCAAAGGCATTGCCAAAGCTGGCGGTACTCCACTTGTTGTGGTGCAGAACGGACAAGTGATGGGAACAATTTACCTTAAGGATATTGTCAAAGGCGGCATCAAAGAGAGATTCAGAGAACTTCGCCAAATGGGCATTAAGACGGTTATGATTACCGGTGACAATCCACTGACGGCTGCTGCCATTGCAGCAGAAGCCGGAGTAGATGATTTTTTGGCGGAAGCCACCCCGGAAGCAAAACTAAAGCTTATCCGGGAATATCAAGACAATGGTATGCTGGTCGCGATGACCGGCGATGGTACAAATGATGCCCCGGCTTTGGCGCAGGCTGATGTAGGGGTAGCGATGAACAGCGGTACACAGGCGGCAAAGGAAGCTGGCAACATGGTCGACCTTGACAGCAATCCGACTAAACTCATTGAGATCGTCGAAATCGGTAAGCAACTGTTAATGACACGCGGCTCACTAACGACTTTCAGTATTGCTAACGATGTAGCTAAGTATTTTGCCATCATCCCTGCAATGTTTGCTGGTACTTACCCTGTGCTGAATAACTTTAATATTATGCGGCTGGCAACTCCTGAGAGTGCGATTCTAAGTGCCGTAGTCTTCAATGCGTTGATTATTGTTGCACTCATTCCCCTTGCACTGCGAGGAGTCAAGTATGAACCAGTTGGCGCTGATAAAATTTTGACTCGCAATCTCTTGCTTTACGGAGTAGGGGGTCTCATTGTTCCGTTTATAGGCATCAAGCTGATTGATATCATTCTTGTTGTGTTAGGGTTGGTATAACAAAAATTATAGCTAAAAGGATGTTGATCTATAATGCTAAAACAAATAGTAAGCTCACTTTTAATGCTGGTTATATTAACAGCGCTGACCGGTCTGGTATATCCCTTAGTCATGACCGGCCTGGCCCAGGCGCTCTTTTCCGGGCAGGCAAACGGATCGGTCATTACGGTGGACGGAAAGCCTGTTGGCTCTGCTTTAATTGGCCAAAATTTTACTAAGCCGGAATATTTCCATGGAAGGCCTTCCGCTGCAGGTTCGGATGGTTATGATGCTTCATCTTCTTCTGGTTCTAACCTGGGACCGACCAATCAGAAGCTAATCGATACTGCGAAAGAACGCCTGGAAGCTGTTCGGACTGAAAATGGACTTGAGACAAATAGCCTGGTGCCTGCCGATGCGGTATTAGCCTCTGGCAGCGGCTTGGATCCTCATATTTCCCCTGTTTACGCTTATTTGCAGGTGGACCGTGTCGCCCAAGCTCGCCAGCTGCCAGCAGCGGAAGTGAAAAAGCTTGTTGATGGTAATGTCGAAGGGCGTCAGCTCGGTTTGTTTGGTGAGCCGAGAGTTAATGTACTTAAACTTAACTTGGCCTTAGATGCGTTAGCTAAGTAAAATGAATCTGCCAGGGGGTGAATTATGGCGACTGGAATGCAAGAACAACGGCCTAATCCAGATATTTTACTGGAGCGGCTAAACAAAGAAGCACGTGGAAAACTTACTGTCTTTTTGGGAGCGGCCGCTGGTGTTGGTAAAACATTTACCATGCTGGAGGCTGCCCACCAGAGTTTAGCAGAAGGGGTAGACGTTGTAATCGGCTGGGTAGAAACACATGGTCGTCAGGAAACAGAGCGGTTAGTAACCGGCCTCCCCCGAGTCTCACCTCAGCAATTAGAATATCGTGGGCGAATAATGGATGAGATGGACATAGACGCAATTTTGCAACGCATGCCTTCACTGGTGCTTGTTGATGAGCTTGCTCATACCAATATTCCGGGGGCGCGCCACGTCCGACGTTTTCAGGATGTTGAAGAGTTGCTTCAAGCCGGTATTGACGTTTACACCACATTAAATATTCAGCATATCGAAAGTTTAAATGATATAGTCGCGAAGATAACTGGGGTGGTTGTCAAAGAAACAGTGCCTGATCAGTTCCTTGAAAATGCAGATCGCATCCAGCTGATTGATATACCTGCTGATGAATTAATTAAACGACTAAAAGAAGGCAAGGTATATATTCCTGGTCAGGCTGAGCAAGCCTTAAAAAAATTTTTTAGACCGGGTAATATCGGGGCACTGCGCGAACTGGCATTGCGGTTTACAGCAAGCCGGGTAGACAAAGACTTGCATGAATATATGCGGGAACATCATATCGAGGGGCCTTGGCCTGCTGCTGAACGTGTCATGGTTTGTGTAAGCGCAAGTCCCTTTTCGGCTCAGTTAATCAGAGCAGCGCATAGGTTAGCAGGAGGCCTTCATGCGGAATTAATTGCTGCTCACATCGAAGTTCCTACGCACCGTTTTCCTGTGGGTGATAAAGAACGCGACAGGGTTGCGCGTAATATGCGTTTGGCCGAAGAACTTGGAGCTAAAACAATTACGATTATAGGTGACAATCTTGTACAAGAAATATTGGAAGCAGTACGCAATCATAATGTATCCTCTGTTGTAATTGGTAAACCAAGACCGAGTCGCTTCTGGGAGCTATGGCAAAGTTCTACGGTCGAGAAATTGATACTAAATAGCGCCGGTATTAATGTTTATGTTATTCAAGGAACGGTCGAACAGGATAAGGCGTCGAGCATTAAGACAATGCCCAGGGTAAATCGCCCTATATGGTCTCAGTATGTGATGGGATTCTTAATGACGGCATTAGTAACACTTTTTGGTACTATTTTTCGCGACAACATGGAGCTAGTCAATATTGCACTTCTGTATCAAATTCCAGTTACGATGAGTGCGTTTTGGTGGGGAAGATGGCCTTCTTATTTTACTGCTCTTTGTGGTGTTGCAGCCTTCGATTTTTTATACGTTCCGCCGATATTTACGTTTAATGTTACAGATATTCGGTATTTATGGAGCTTTATCACTTTTCTTATAGTTGCTTTTGTTATTGGCGGCAGAACCGACTACCTGCGGGCAGAGGCAGCCGCCGCCAGGCAGCGTGAACGTAGTACCCGCGCTCTTTACGAATTTAGCAGGGATATCGCTGCCATTATTGATATAGCGGTCATTACCCAAGGACTGGTGAAACAGGCGGCTGATACCATCGGTCAATCAGTTATAGCTTTATTACCTGATACAAACGGCAAGCTTACCGTCCGGGCAGAGCATAGCACGGTATCAGCTAATTTTTCTTCGCTTATTGATTCATCAGAATTAGCAGTAGCAACCTGGGCTTATGAGCACAGACAGCCTGCTGGGCGATCCACAGACACACTACCGAGCGCCAAATTGTTGTATATTCCTTTGAAAACTAATGACAATGTTTTTGGGGTAATGGGAATTTACCTGGCTAACGAACAGGTATCCCCGGAAGAAAAACGCCTTATTAATGCGTGGGTAAGTCTCGCCGGGTTGGCAATTGAAAGGGGGCGGTTAGCAGAACAAGCACGCGAGACCACACTTTTAGCAGAATCTGAGCGCTTACGGACTGCTCTCTTTAACTCCATTTCACACGAATTACGAACACCCCTATCCTTAATCATTGGTTCTGTTTCATCGCTTGTTGAAGATGGAGAGGTGTACTCTGAAAAAGCCAGGCGTGAACTGTTAGAGAATATTCAGGAGGGAGCCTCAAGGATGGAACGGGTCATCTCCAATCTACTGGATTCTGCCAGGCTGGAGAGTGGCATGATGCAACTCAAGATTGACTGGTGCGATATTCAGGATATTATTGGGGCAGCACTTCAGCGGCTACGGGAACGCATACAGCAGTATCAGCTAGATATTGCTGTAAATGAAGATATTCCGCTTTTAAAGGCTGATTGTGTACTACTTGAACTTGTGGTTATTAATCTAGTGGATAATGCTATGAAATACTCAGATAAAAAAAGTGTAATCTCCATCACCGCCGAAATGGAGGGCGATCAAATTCTGGTGTCTGTTCTCGATAATGGAGTGGGCATTCCGAGCGAAGATTTGGCAAAAGTTTTCGATAAGTTTTATCGTATCCAGCAGCCGAAACAAGTAAGTGGCACTGGATTAGGATTATCAATATGTAGAGGAATCATAGAAGCTCATGGCGGAGTTATCTGGGCGGAGAAGCGGGCAAATGGAGGAACAATCATTCGTTTTAAACTGCCGTTAGCAACTGGACAAAAAAACTATATCGACAGGGGAAGGGAGTAATATGGAAAAAGGTATGCGTATATTAATTATTGATGATGAACCACAGATTAGGAAGTTATTAAAAGTTTCATTAGGGGCTCATGGTTATGAAATAGCAGAAACGCCCACTGGGGCAGAAGGAATTAACAGAGCAGCCATATTTAAGCCAGATCTGTTAATTGTGGATCTAGGCCTACCTGATATGGATGGCAAAAGAGTTGTCATTGCATTAAGAGAATGGACGCAAGCCCCTATTATTGTGCTAACGGCTCGTGATCAGGAACAGGAAAAAATTGATGCCCTCGACTCCGGGGCAGACGATTATGTTACTAAACCGTTTAGCATAGGAGAACTTATGGCGCGAATGCGTGTTTTATTGCGTCGAGCTGCATTGTCTGATAATGAACCAGTGCTGCACTGCGGTGAACTGGCTATTGACCTAGCTCAGCGAAAGGTAACAGTTTCAGGGCGTGACGTAAAATTGACTCCTACTGAATACGAGTTGCTTAAGATATTAGCTCAGCACCGGGGAAGAGTATTGACGCAAAAGCAGTTGCTGAAGGCTGTTTGGGGTAATGATCATAATGAGGAAACACACTATATAAGGGTTTTTATAGGACAGTTAAGGCACAAAATTGAAATGGACCCTACTCAGCCACGTTATATTATTACAGAATCAGGTGTAGGCTATCGATTAATGGGTCAATAGAGACTATTCGTAAAGATAGATGATAGCTAAAAAGTAATTGTTAGGGGGGGCGTTTCTTGCTTCCTAAATTGATTACACTGAATATTACCATTTTATTAGCATTCGTTGCTTTTAAAAACGCTCAATATATATACGAACACGGCAATACGAGACAGGCTGTTTTTATAGTAATATTTGCAACACTTTGTATTATGATGATCGTTTTTAATATTTACTGGCCAGTGTGGTTATAGTTAATGGGTTCGATGCTGTTATTACAGGACTGGTTGTTTTGATTATCGCGGTAACTAAGTTCTTCTATGGTGCCTGGATCGTGCTGCTTTTTATACCAGCAATGCTTTATGTTTTTAAATCTATTAAAAGTCACTATACTGACATGGCCGAGCAATTACACTTATCAATTGACGATTGGGAATCATTTAAACAAGGGCCCCAGGGGAAGAATATTATTGTAGTACCAGTATCAAGTCCTACCAGTGTGGTAGTCCGGACTATGAGATATGCTCATTCCGTTGGGACTGAAGTCATTGCCCTCCATGTAACTACTGATCGTGAAATTGGACGAAAAGTAGAGGGAAAGTGGAAGATGTGGGATCCAGGTGTAAAATTAATAACTGTCTATTCTCCCTATCGAATCGTAACTCAACCGGTTATTCATTTTATTGAGAAACTCCTAAAAAATAAAGCGCCTGAAGACTTTATTACTGTACTGATACCTGAATTTGAAACTAAGAAATGGTGGCATCGTTTGCTGCATAATCAGACAGGCTGGATTCTGCGTACCCTTCTTATTTTAAAAGAAGACGTGGTTGTGGCCACTATTCCCTACCACTTGAGAAAGTAAGTGTATAGGCATTTAATACGATATACAAAAGAGAGGCTGCTTTCCAAGTTCCGAATAGCAGTCTCTCTTTACCTTCATAAATTAATGTTTTATAACGGAAAACGCGCCTTTTTCTTTCTTTACCAAATCTTTATCTTTCGTCTAATCTTCTTTACACTACCCTGATCTTTCATAGCAGTATAATTGTATCAAGATGCAAGAACTAAGAGTAGGCTCGCTTTTTTTCTCTTAAATATTGTTAAAGGTGGTGTTCGGTATGGAATTTAACCAAGCACTTACGATGGCAGTGCTTTTATTCTTTTTGGGTTTTGCGTTAGGTATAATGTTTTCACCTCGTATCTTCCGCTAAACAAGGAGTATTATTATATAACATTATTTTAATTAGACACCACCCAGAATTCTTGGGTGGCATTTTTTATTTAGCAAATATGGTGTTAAGCACTGGGGCGAGGTTATCAAGAAAATAGTTTCACCATCAGTAACACTTCTTACGCTTCCCCATATCCTATAGCAGAGGGTTAAAAATTAGGTGTTAGCTGGCGCTAACCATTTTTTTCACACTGGATGTTAGCTGCTGCTAACCTTTTCTTATCCACTCATGTTAGTCGAAACTAAGTACTTATCTCGACAAATAGCAAGGAGGTTATTGTATGCAACCATCTGATAAATTATCTTTAGCAGACCTTACAGTAGGCACTGCCGGCAGAATATCGTCAGTCGAACTTGACGGGTTACTTAGAAGGCGAATTCTAGACTTGGGCATGATACCAGGAACACAAGTAGAATGTATCCGTAAAAGTCCGGTTGGTGACCCCATTGCGTTTCGTGTGCGTAATACTATGATTGCGCTGCGCAGCGATGCTGCTAACTTGATTAAAGTATACCCTTTTTGACATAGGGAGGCGAATGACATGCACGAGGAAAACCGTGGCCGAGTACTGCGTGAACATTTTGGTATAGCCGCTGCGCTGGGGCAATATGTAATCGCTCTGGCCGGTAACCCGAATGTTGGCAAAAGCACCGTTTTTAACGCCTTAACCGGTTTGCGCCAGCATACTGGCAACTGGCCGGGCAAGACGGTAGATAACGCCCAGGGGACTTTTACTTATCGGCAGAAGCCTTTCCTGCTGGTTGATCTGCCGGGAACCTATTCAATACTGGCGCACACAGTGGAAGAACAAGTGGCGCGTGATTTTATCTGTTTTGGTCAGCCGAACGCGACTCTTGTAGTGCTGGATGCCACCTGTTTGGAACGCAATTTAAACCTGGCTCTGCAGGTGATGGAAATTACTCCAAATGTTGTTGTATGTGTTAATCTCATGGATGAAGCCCGGAAAAAGAATATCGCCATTGATCTCCCGGCCTTGGAAAAGGAACTCGGTGTTCCCGTCGTGCCCACGGCTGCCCGTAAAGGCGAAGGATTAGATACGCTTCGGGAAACTCTCTATCAGGTCAGTACAGGGGCACGAAAAAGCATCCCCCGACAACTTGTCTATTCACAGGCCGTAGAAGAAGCTGTCGAGAAGCTTGTGCCTACAATTCAGCGTCTTATCGACCACAAACTTAATCCCCGTTGGGTAGCCCTCCGCTTATTGGATGGAGATAAAGCCTTTATTGAAAGTATCAGCCGGCATTTAGAACTTCAACTAAGTCCAAAAGCATTGCAGGAGGTAGCAGCCCTATGAGCGGAACAGTCAAACCCATGACAACACTAGTTAATGTCTGTGCTGAGGCGGATAAAATTCGCCTCAGCACAGATAGCACGCTGAGCGACACTATTGTTTCTGACATCTATGCAAACGCGGAACAGATTGCGCGTAAAGTAGTTACTCATAAAGAACAAGGGGAATCTTCCTGGGATACCCGGCTGGATGATATTCTCACCTCTCGCCTGTTTGGTTACCCGATTATGTTAGCGCTATTAGGCGCCATCTTCTGGATCACCATCGAGGGAGCGAATATTCCGTCCGGTATGATCGCCGATGTTTTGTTTGCCTTTCAAGATCAGCTTACCGAATGGTTTGTGCTGGCAGGAGCTCCTGCTTGGCTGCATGGAGTTTTCGTGTTAGGGCTATACCGGGCTCTGGCCTGGGTTGTATCGGTCATGCTACCGCCTATGGCCATCTTTTTTCCGCTGTTTACACTGCTGGAAGACCTCGGTTATTTGCCGCGAGTGGCCTTTAACATGGATAGTCTTTTCAAAAGATGTAAGGCTTGCGGCAAACAAGCGTTGACAATGTGTATGGGGTTTGGCTGTAACACGGCCGGTATTGTGTCTTGCCGGATTATCGACTCACCGCGCGAGCGCCTCATCGCCCTCCTGACTAACAACTTTGTTCCCTGCAACGGGCGCTTCCCTACTCTAATCGCGATAGCTAGCATTTTTGTCGGCGGAGCATTCGCTGCTGAGTATGAGACAGTTGTTGCCTCGCTGGTCATTACTACCATTGTCTTACTCGGCATCGCTACTACCTTCGCAGTATCCTGGCTGCTATCTCATACCATTTTAAGGGGTGAACCCTCTTCGCTGGTTTTAGAACTACCACCTTACCGTCTGCCGCAGATTGGCGCGATTATCTACCGCTCGCTGATTGACCGTACGCTCTTTGTATTAAAACGAGCTGTAATCATGGCAGCTCCCGCCGGTGCCATAACCTGGATACTTGGTAACGTCTACATAGGAGACCTGAGTATCCTTGCCCATGTTGCTGGCTGGCTGCAGCCGCTTAGCTATGCAATCGGACTGGATGGGTTCATTCTCCTAGCGTTTATTCTCGGCCTGCCCGCTAACGAGATTGTTGTCCCCATCCTGTTGATGAGTTATCTGTCCACAGGTCAAATGATTGAGCTTGATAGTTTGGATGAACTCCGGCAAGTCTTACTTGACCACGGCTGGACCTGGCTTACTGCCGTCTGTTCCATGCTCTTTTGCCTGCTGCACTGGCCTTGTGCGACCACACTGCTTTCCGCATACAAAGAATCAGGAAGCATAAAATGGACTTTCTTGTCTTTCCTCATCCCGACCATTATCGCTTTTGCTGTCTGTTTAGTCGTAGCACAAACAGCTAGAATCCTCGGTCTTGCTTAAAAGCTAACAGGGGCTACCTGCCCCTGTTTGTCCCTGGATAATTCGACTAAGATTCAGGTGGGGTTAAAACCCAATCTGAATCAAGTCTCATTTATTTCTCCTTGTTTTTCTTCTTACTATCTTGTACGTAATCAACAAACTGCTGGTAATTTGCCGGATGCTCTTTCATGAAGAACGTGAAACGTTGTATTGAGTCAATCGTTGATTTTGATAAGTAATGTTCCATCGCTTCAGCTTCTGCAGCGATATCACAATCGGCACAGATTGTCCTGAGAAACTCCTGTAAAAGCGTATTCCTTTCTACAAGGTACCCACCTATCTGTCTGCCCTTGTCGGTCAGTCCGATCACACCATATTTTTGATAAGTAATATAGCCGCCCGCGCGAAGTTTTCCCACTGCTTTACTTACCGAAGGCAGCTTAACTTTTAGTTTCTGGCTGATGTCGGTAACTCGTACTATATCATGACTGACTGAAAATCTGTAGATTTCCTCTAAGTAATCTTCCAGGCTAGGCGACAGCATAGGTTCACCCCCCAAACCACCCAATCGCATTGATGCTCATGAATATCATTCTCGTTTGTTTTTAAAATCTATTACATTCTATGCAACGCATAGTGTTTTGTGCCTAGTGGCAGAGAAAAAAAGAGCGGCTCTTTCGATTGCTTTAATTTGACAACAGGGTTTCTTAGGTTCGACACATATAACCCCTTTGCCGGAAGAATGAAAATATTAATAATGCCAGAGGTATAACTAATTGGTAAATCATTGCATACCATGTCCAAGAAAACATGATAAGAGTTATGTGTTCAGCGTGATTTTTAACGATGAACGTTGACCATTCAATAACCAGAAAGCCTAAGGGAATTAACAATATCCGATAATTATTTATGCCGAAAACTTCGGCTAGGCAAACAGCGCCTACGTAAAAAGTAACACTTAGCCCTATGATATTCATTGTAAGAAATACTGTATAAAACAAGACCTCAGCCCGTTCGATAAAATCAGCTACCAGTATATATGAATACGTGGTGTAGCCAGGATAAGTAAGCTTGGAGGCAAGAGGCCCCAGTACAAGCAAGTACATAATATTAGAGAGTAATATCACCAAACCTGCTGCTGCAACAGCATACAGCGAAGGAGCCTTGGACTGCCCTCTTTTATTACAACTGGGAAAGACCATCGCAAATAAAACAGCATTACTTAGCGGATGTATACTGAATTGTACTGCTGAATAGAAAACTTTTCTCCATTCAATTTCGGTAATTGGCAAAAGATTATTTAAATTATAATCGCTTATTAGAAATATAAAAGCCAGCAGCAAGTAGAACAACAGCAAGGGAATAACAATGATTGAAAGCCGGCCAATGGTTTCTATACCTCCATAAGTTATCCAGATGACAAAAAGTATACACATTGCAGCAATAACAATGATTGGAGTACGCGGCAGGGCGACAATCGAAGTCATTTGCCAGTTATCCTTTAAGATATAGGAGGATACTTCCAGGCTAAACCATCCATAGAGCAAACCGATGGTTTTCCCACACCACTTTCCGAACAAAAGTCCGCCTATATCGATCAGTGATTTGCCTGGATTTAAGTCAGCTAAGTGAGCATATATCACAGTTATAGCCAGACCGAATATTATGCCAATGACAATAGCAAGCCATGATTTATTCTCAGCCGCAACACCCATGGGGGCTGTCATGGCAATTGATGATAAATAAATAAACATGGTAGCCCACAGTTCCATATTTGATATTTTTGCCCTTTGTCTACCAAACATGTTATATTCCGCCTTATAAATTATTTTCCCAAGAGAGTCTTGCCAATTGGTGCAAAAATCCTTGTAATAATCATATTTTGGCTGGGAATATCCACCCCAGCGATGAGCAACAATCCGATAAACGAAGCCAGCCCCATTAAGCAGCCGTATACTATTGCCGCTTTCTTACCCTCTTTGGCAAGGATCTGCCGTATTTGAAAATAAGACAACAGGCCTGCAAAAAATATAAATCCTGTGATATTGACAATCATTTCTTAACCTCATTTTCTTTTAAATAAGGAGTTGTTCCTGTCATATTCGTCGTTCTTATACTAAATTTAGTCGAAACCGAAACCTCAGCCTGGGGAAAAATATTATCCCAATCGTCCCGCAAATGCTTCCATTCTTTAGGATTTCGCTGGTTAATCGTGCTGCCAAATCCGAATATATCCGCTCCGGATTCTCGCTGAACTATCTTAATCGTCCGCTGGACCTGTTTTGTTATTTCGCTTCCAACCGCCTGCTCAACAAGTGCAATATTCTCAGGTATGGTGAAATCCAGTTTGGTACTGTTGCTGCTAATAGATCCTTCCCCTTTTAAAGCAACGTAAATAGTCACTTTGTGATCATTTATCTCCGGTGTAATCTGGGCTTTTCCACTTTTAACATTTACGCTGATTTCTCCCTCATGGCCAGGAACTGATATTGTAACAAAACCTTGTTCATAATTTCCTGTCGCCCATAGAAAGCCAACGGTTTCTTCATTA
Organism: Bacillota bacterium; assembly: GCA_017889705.1. Lineage (GTDB taxonomy): Bacteria > Bacillota > Negativicutes > Sporomusales > Sporomusaceae > Sporomusa. Next base: position 19,555 of record JAGGAB010000049.1, read on the forward strand.
TTAAGATAGCCAGCCAATTTTAAGTTTTTGAAAATAGCCACTCCAGTCAAGCGAAATCCTTCTTTGTCGTCAACAGGTTCAATTGTAGCGGCAATAGGCTGGACACCCTCACTGGCTGCCTTTATTAAAAAATCAAGTTTAGTAACTTTTAGCCCTCTACCGGCAATATTTATCATTTCCCGCATGGCCTCGCCCGAAGCTCGCTCCATCGGATAACTAGTCTTTAACAATTCAGCACCAGTCCTACCCTTTGCCACCACAATCGGGGTATGCAGGCTACTATTTGGGTCGCGGCTTAAATAGTCGATTAATTCTTCAAGCCCGTTTCTGCTCATTTCCTCTCCTATGATAATAACTCTTCTGTGCCCTCTGAACAGCTTGCGGGAAAATTTTTTTTGGAGTTTTACATAACTTTCATCCAAGCTAAGGCTAATGTTGCTAGCTATACCAGTAGTATAGGTTTTTACAGACTGACTTTTACCGCCGCTCTGGCCTGAGTCTGCTGCTCCACTGGACGGAAGAATTATCTGCACCGTACCTTCAAACCCCTCGGCAGTTTTATCATAGGCAGCCGCTGTTATTACTGCAAGGTCATTTACTTCAGTGCGATCCCAGCAGCCGGAGAGAAATAACATGGAAAAGATACTAATACATAGCCATTGTAATATTCTCACGTTACTTTTTCTCCTCATTACTGTTCACCAGCTTATGGTCTTTTCTGTCCCGGTTCCGGTTTCTGACCGGTCGGAACACGAAGCTTGTTATAACCGGTAATAAGCTTCGGCCTCATATTCATACTCCATCTGGGAGCTCGTATCAGCACATCTTTCAGGCTTCTTATATTGAGGGGAGCGACAGGCCAAAAATAAGGAACACCAAAAGAGCGAAGGCTTACTAAATGAATATGTACCCCTAATACTCCGAGCGTAAGCCCGAATAAGCCAAAAGTGCCTGCCAGCAACATCAACGGAAACCTCAGCACCCTGATGGCAAAGGAAAAATCATGGCGCGGAATAGTAAAAGAGGCAATTCCTGTTACAGAAACCACGATTACCATTGGCGCTGATACAATTCCGGCCTGCACTGCTGCCTGGCCGATTACCAGCGCTCCCACGATGCTTACCGCCTGGCCAACAGGTTTTGGTAGCCGGACACCAGCTTCACGCAGCGCTTCAAAAGCGCCTTCCATTAATAACGCTTCTACAACAGCCGGAAAGGGGGTAGGCTCGCGGGTTTCTATGATGCTTATGAGGAATTTATTGGGGATCATCTGCTGATGAAAAGTCGTGAGCGCAACATAAATGGACGGAAGAACTAGTGCCGCGAACATGAACACTAACCGTATGCCGCGCAGAAAGGTTGCCATGGAGAAACGCGAATAATAATCTTCATTTGCTTGAACCTGGCCGTAGAATACCACTGGGACTAATAAAACAAAAGGTGTATTGTCGGTAAAGATGGCTACTCTGCCTTCAAGCAGGTTTGCTGCAACCACGTCGGGCCGCTCGGTGTTCTGCACCATAGGAAAAGGGGAATATGGTTCATCTTCGATAAATTCTTCGATATACCCTGATTCCAGTACACCGTCAATTTTTATCCGCCCCAGTCGTCTCCTGACTTCCCTGATGACGTCTTCCCTGGCTACACCTTTGATATATGCAATAATTATTTTTGTCTGGGATATTTCGCCAATTGTATAAGCGGTTGTTTTTAACCGAGGAGTCCGCAGTCTTCTGCGTAGCAAGCTGATATTTGTTTTGATGTTTTCGGTAAATCCATCTCTTGGGCCTCTAATTACCACCTCGGTGATCGGTTCGTCCACACTCCGTTTTTCGCCACCACTGAGGAATACTGTTAAAGCGTTTGTTTCGCCATCAACCAAAATGGCGACTTGTCCAGCTAAGACACTTTTTACCGTCCCCTCCATGGACATCATTATTTGCATTTTCCCACAGGCAACAACTTGTTCGGCAATAGTGTTAACAATGTTGCTTGGCATACCGGCATTTTCCGGCCACCTTCCGTGCAAGAGCGGCTTTAATATCACTGTATCAAGCAATTCGTTATCAATTAGACCTTCGACATAAATAACGAGGGCATTTTTTATCCCCAAAATTTTGATAGGCCGAAACACAACATCGGTGCAGCCCCGAAATACGGTTTTCAACATAGCTTCATTTTTGGATATGTCTTGTGTAAGTTCAAGCAATCCGTCTTTTACCGCCCTGCAGTTGCGTTCAATCGCTACTATAGCCGAGGATAACCGGGCGGTTTCCTCGACCATAGCAGATAATTTTTCTCGCACCCGCGAAGAGGTGGAGCTTTCTGCTCTATATCGCAGTTGATTAATAACCTCTTCCATTACTATTTTTAGGCCGTAGGCAGCAGCTAAAAGCTCAGCAAGCAAAGCTGGAAGTGCAAAGTTTTTCTCTGGTAAAAATCGCTTAGAGATGTACGTTCGTCTACATACCATATTTTTCCCCATCTTTTTATATAACCTGGAAGAAGAACTCTTGCTCATTTCACACCTCTATCTGCGGCAATACCTATTGTTCTTTGTTAATTTTGCCAAACGTGGAGGAAATATGCAAAACCCCTATGGCGGCAGCAAATTGTCGGGCTGGTCGCTAGTGCTGGCGGCGAAGATCACGCCATGGGCTAAAAGCTTTAAGTGATATTCAAAAGGAATATTTAGCAGCTAATATAAAGGATTTGCTATATATCTGTGGAAGTATGTCTATGGAAGTGATTAGATAACGAGAGCCAAATATGAGGAGCGTGCGAATTTGTGATAAATGCTAAAACGAAAAAAGCGTCACCATCTATTGATGAGTGGCTAAGAGAAGCAAAAGCTCATCCGGCGGCTTTGCAAGAAGGCATGTTTTTAGTTCATAATGGCGTTGTTCGTCAGACCCCGAAAGCCCAAGTTCGCCAGGGGCTTAATGACGGTTCGCAGGTAAAAGGAATGGAATTTTCGTATGATGCTGCCAAAGTCGACGCAGCTATTGCTGAGACCTATAAACTGGAAGGCATCTTCTATATTAAGGTTTGGCTGAATGAAGGCCAGCTTACCATCGGTGATGACATAATGTATGTCTTAATCGGTGGTGATATCAGACCGCATGTTATCGACGCCTTACAGTTCCTGGTTGGTAAGATTAAAAATGAGTGCGTTATCGAAACTGAACTAATGCAGGCGTAAATATATATAGGTTGGGGATCTGTTAACTAATCAAATGTAGATAAAGAGCTAAGAAACAGGTTTAAAAAAGGCATTGGTCAAGTTGTTGACTGATGCCTGTTTTATTTTAAAAAATACATAATAATACAATGAAAAACAAGGGAATTCAGGAAAATTGTAGAAATATTTATAAAAGTCAGATTTTGTCTCTGCGTGTAGCATTTTTGAATAATTTAGAACATGCTGCTTTGCCGGTCTAAAAAACGGACAGAGACAAGAGGGTAAAGAAGAATTTAAGCTATAATACAAGAGGCGGTGATAAAGCGAGCAGATAAAACCAAGGAAGATTTTACAGAACTTAAATCATCATGGAGGTAGTTTTTATGGGGAGCATGCGTACGAAAGTAGTTGTTGCTATTTGTTCAATTTGTTTTTTTGCCGTTGCTGTGCTAGTCGGATATAATTTGTACCAAATGAACTTAAATGCAAAAGAGAACACGGCTATCATGCGGCAGACCCTAATGGAACAGTTTGAGCGAACTCTGAAGCTGCAAGTGGAAGGTGCAGTAAGTATAATTGATTCTATATATAAGGATCAGCAAAAAGGGATTTTAACTGAACTGGAAGCGAAAAAAAAGGCTACCGATATTATTCGTGAAATTCGATATGACAATGGCAATTATTTATGGATTGATACCTACGAAGGTTTTAATTTAGTGTTACTAGGTAATAAAAACTTTGAGGGCAAGTCGCGCTGGGATTTTAAAGATACGAAGGGCAACTTTGTTATTCAAGACTTGTTTAATGCTGCCAAGGCAAATGGGGGTGGAGGCTTTAGTGATTATTGGTTCCCCAAGCCAGGACAGAATGACTCTTTGCCTAAACGCGGCTATGTTAAATTTTTTGAACCTTACCGTTGGACAGTTGGGACAGGGGCGTGGTATGACTCGATTGATGCTGAAGTTGTAAAGCGTCAGCATCAATACGAAGAAGAACTGAAAAAATCGATGCTAATCCAAGGCATAATCGGGCTGATTTCACTACTGGCTGCTTGTGGTTTTACGTTATTATTAGTACGATCTATTATTAACCCTTTGCAGCATACCCAGCAGGTAGTTAATGAAATGGCAACCGGTAATTTAACTGTCAGCGTTAATCCTGATATAGCGGCACGCAAGGACGAAATCGGTAGCTTGGCAACTGCATTTAATCATATGAATGCTAATTTTAAAATGCTTATAACTCAAGTTTCGCAGTCAGCAGAGCAGATTGCTGCTTCTTCGCAGCAATTTACCGCAAGTGCCGACCAATCTGCTCAGGCAGCAAATCAAGTGGCTTCTTCCATTGTAAACGTTGCCAACGGCGCTGAGCAACAGCTTGCTGCTGCAAACAATACCAGTTCTTTAGTTGAAGATATGTCTTTAAATATTGGAAAAATAGCGGCCAATGCAAACCAGGTATCCTCACAATCAGCGATAGCTTCAGGCAAAGCGCAGGATGGACGAAAATCCGTAGATCAGGCTATTAACCAAATGAGTCAAATTGAACAGACAGTAAATACTTCTGCTGATGTTGTTGCCAAACTTGGCGAACGTTCTAACGAGATCGGGCAAATTATCGATACCATCTCCGGTATTGCCGGACAGACCAATCTTTTGGCGCTCAATGCAGCAATTGAGGCGGCAAGAGCTGGCGAGCAGGGAAGAGGCTTTGCTGTTGTGGCAGAAGAGGTGCGTAAGCTTGCTGAGCAGTCGCAAGAGGCTGCTAAACAAATTGGGACTCTTATAACCGAAATTAAGGGAGAAACCGATAAAGCTGTGCTGGCTATGAATGAAGGCACCCGGGAGGTACAAGCAGGCACTAGTGCAGTCAATATTGCCGGACAAACCTTTACTGAGATTGCAACTATGGTAAGTGATGTATCGGCAGAGGTAAAAGAAATATCGGCAGCCATTGAGCAGATGGCCGGCGTTAGCCGCACAATTGTCAGTGCCGTGCAAAAGATTGATAGTGTTAGTAAAAGTGCTGTTGCCGAAGCGCAGACAGTATCGGCAGCTACTGAAGAGCAATCAGCCTCCATGGAAGAAATTGCTTCATCCAGCCAGGCCCTTGCCAAAATGGCAACCGAACTTAACGAAACAATTATGAAATTTAAGATATAAACTATACTTGGTACTTTTGTTTACTTAGCCTAAGTATTACCAAATCTCCAAGAAGACGTTCTTTGCTCAGGTTGAGTAAAGGGCGTTTTCTTTAATGCCTAAGCATGATGCACCAGAACAAGTTGGAGTTTAACTTCCCGCTCTAATTTGCGTTCTGATGCAATCCCATACCAATATCCGATTATCAGCATCTTGATCAGAAGCACAGGATTGACGGAGCGTCGGCCAAAAGGTGAATTCAAGTCTTTCACTTTATCGTAAATGAACGAAAAATCGATTGTTCGTTTAATTGTCCGAAGAAGATGGTCTTATGGCACAAAATCATCAAGATTAACAAACCGGAACGTTTTTCCTTGTATTTCCCCATATGTTCAGGCATCTTTTTATTCGCTTTCCTATTTCGGGCTAGCGTAGCTTAACCGGTATGGACGGATCGGAGATCCATTGAAAAGTAACCAACATTCCCTATAATCAGGCCATTACTTGACTCTGAAATTAGTGAAATGATGGTGAGGCGAGAAGGCTTGTTTCGCTAAACTTGGCCTAAGAAGGATGTTTTTCAAAAAAATTATGACCTGTGATATAAATTTTATATTTCGTCTTATGGCGTTAATTATTATAGACTGAGTAATAGGAGGCTTTGGGGTAAGTAATTTCAATGTCGGGGGAAAGGGAATGTCTTACTTAGATAATGTATACAATATACATTATGCAATTATCAAAGCAAAAAATATTGTGTTTAGGAGTGTGGCTTTATGCGTACAGAACGTGACTTTTTGGGAGAAATGGAATTGCCCGATGACGCATATTATGGAGTTCAAACAAAACGAGCCGTCCATAATTTTTCGATCACCGGACATAAGATAAACCGGGATTTAATTATTGCCTTAGCTATCATTAAAAAGGCGGCAGCCAAGGCAAATGTCAAGACCGGACAATTGCCAGTCGATGTCGGTACGGCAGTTGTCCAATCGGCTGAAGAGATTATTGACGGCAAATGGCATGAGCAGTTTGTTGCTGATAGTATACAGGGCGGGGCCGGGACTTCTATTAACATGAATGCCAACGAGGTAATAGCTAATCTCGCAATAGAAAAGCTTGGCGGCAAGAAGGGGAATTACAAAATTGTGTCACCCAATAACCATGTAAATATGTCTCAGTCTACTAATGATGTTATACCTACGGCGATTCGTATTGCCACCATCCGAAAAACCAATCGCTTAATTAAGGAAATCGTTGCTTTAGGAGATGCTTTATCCTGCAAGGCGGAGGAATTTTCCCGTGTATTAAAAATGGGCCGAACTCATCTTCAGGATGCAGTTCCTATTACGTTGGGCCAAGAATTTAACGCGTATGCAAGTGCTGTTAACAGGGCGTCCAAACGAGTAAAAGCGGCTATGACTAAATTGTACTGCATCAATATGGGAGCAACGGCTGTAGGGACCGGATTGAATGCCGAGCCGGAATATATCCAGGAAGTAGTCCGGCAAATTGGTATACTGACAGGAGAGGCTTTTGTGTCGTCGCCAAATCTGGTTGATGCAACGCAGAATACGGACGAGTTGGCTGAATTTTCCAGTGCACTAAAAGTCAGCGCGTTGGCATTATCAAAAATAGCTAATGATTTACGGCTAATGGCATCTGGTCCCAAATGCGGTTTCAATGAAATTTTGCTTCCGGCTATGCAACCGGGCTCATCCATTATGCCAGGGAAAATTAATCCGGTAATACCAGAAGTAGTTAATCAGGTGGCTTTCCAGGTTTGCGGCAATGATTTAACCATCAGTTTAGCTGTTGAAGCCGGTCAGTTTGAACTAAATGTCATGGAGCCAGTAATCGCCTATAATCTGTTTAATTCTATTGAATTTCTGACCAACGCAATCCTTGCGCTGAATTATAATTGCATTACCAATATTAAAGCAAATTTAGAGCGGTGCCAGGAAATGGTTGACAATAGTATTGGCATTATTACCGCAATCTCGCCTCATATTGGTTATGAGAAGGCGTGCGCCATCTCACGCGAGTCCTTAACAAGCGGGATGCCGGTAAAGGAGATTATTCTTGCTCAGAACTTAGTTTCAGTCGAACGGTTAGAAGTCATTTTATCGCCGGAAGAAATGACCAAGCCGGGTATTTCGGGAAAACAATTTCTTTTGCCTGGTCTTAAAGAAGGTGGGGAAAAGGCAGTATAAGAGAATTCTTCGTTCAGACAAAAATGAGGAGGTATTGATATGAAATATGTTCGTTTTGAAGCTAAGAGTGGTATAAAGTATGGAGTTCTTGATGGTAAAAATATCAGGATAATAGAGGGTAGCATTTTTTCTTCAGAATATTCTATTACAGATAAGAAAATCGCCTTAGATGAGGCTAAGCTGTTAGCTCCATGCGAGCCGGGACAAGTAATCTGTGTCGGACTAAATTATAAGGATCATGCCGATGAGGTTGGTTTTACGTTACCCGAGAAACCGCTTATCTTTCTAAAATCATCAAAGTCACTTAATCATCCTGACGGAATGATTAAGTACCCCTCTGAAACTAATCAGATCGAATTCGAGGGAGAGTTAGCTGTTGTTATTAAGAAAGAGGCAAAAAATATATCGGCTGCTGACGCATATGATTATATTTTGGGATATACCTGTGCTAATGATATTACAGCACGGGATATTCAAAGAAGTGAAAGTCAGTGGATGCGGAGTAAGTCGTATGATACTTTTATGCCACTAGGTCCTTGTATTTCGACGGATATTGATCCAAATAGTGTTCGTATTCGTTCATACCTAAATGGGGAGAAAAAGCAAGATTCCAGTACCGCTATGTTTATCCATAACGTCCCCACAATCGTCGAGTTTGTCAGCCGGGTAATAACACTATGCCCAGGTGATGTTATACTTACTGGATCCCCTCAAGGAACTTCACCAATGCAGGTGGGCGACCGAATTAAGATAGAAATTGAAGGAATTGGGGAATTAAGTAACCTTGTAGTTGCAGATGAAAAATAATTTCCAAAGGAGATAAATAGATCTTCCGTTAAAATGCTCGACATAATACCTTTTGAGGTAGTCGTGATATGTCTTGAGGGCGTATTGGAACCCTGCTTCGAGTTGATCAAGGGGCCATGCGCCTTCTTTCTTTGTTTTTCTGATTTCGGCCATTTAACGTA
>JAGGAB010000086.1 GCA_017889705.1 Bacillota bacterium
GGATTGGGTATCAGCATTTTAGCAGAGCTTGTGCTGCGTCGCACGAATTATGATATTGTCATGCTGCCGGTTGATCCTCCTATTATCAGAACAATTGCTATCGGATTCAAAGATAAAACTAGTTTGCCGATTGCGAGTAAATATTTTATTGATTATTTGATCTCGAATATCAAAAAGCTACCTTAAATTTGGGGCAACCCTACATGAGTCAGGTGGCGGTTCTTTTACTCGCCATGCTAATACCTTAGATGCTAAATTTAAATTGTCCACATTTCACCGCTACGCCAAAGAGAAGCTACCCATAAATCTACTAACAAGGTAGATCATGGGTAGCTTCTCTTTTATAATTACTAAATTGTGCTACATTTTTGCATTATAAGCATTATTTGACCAAAGCAATGTTCTGTTTCAGGTTGCTTGTCCATTGGCAGTTTCTTTAATCCCAATAAGAATCGTAGCTTAAGATTTTTCAGTAAGAATGTTATTCGCGTAAGGGTTTTGAATACGTCAAATAATTTTTATATTTCTTTAGTCTTTCTGGTAACTCATGAATCAGAGGATTAGGCTTTAATGAGACCTTCATCAATTCATCGGCATGTCCAAATTTTCCTGACATCAGTACATGTGAATGTGCTTTATCTTCTTCCACAACTTCAAATCTCACTTTACTGTTTTCGACTTTCAAAGTTCCTTTTACACCGCAGGTACCACAGATAGCAGGGTAATTATGATCGTCATTTCTGATTTCGATGAGTTTAGAATGGCACATTGGGCAAATACCCTGTTCACCTATATATTTAGCTTGCTCGATCGGTTTCTTCAACGTTTCCGCCACATGACGTCCAGAATTTCTCGCTCTTTGAAGCGTATCTTCTTTAAAAACGACTGCTCCCGGCAAACCTACCCAATTAACCAAGATCTTATCTACCACTTCCATTTGAAAAGGTAATGCAAAAAGGTGCAGCATAGGCAATGCTAGGTTATCCCATTCGCTGCCACCAACAGCAATTAATGAGGCGGCTCTCGGTTTAAAAGCTCTTTCATCCGGCCCCTTTCCTGCTGTAATGCCCTTTTCTTCCCGCATTTTTTTTGCAACTGAGCGAAAAGCCAAGTCATGGGAAGGTCCCATTCTGTCATTTAGTACTTTTAATAAACCACTAGGACTTTTTTCATAAATAGGCGAACCTAGAATAAGTCCATCACATTCCATTATTTTTTCGTCAATAAAAGCAAAGTCATCATTCTTAATGACACAATCTCCCGGGCCATGCTTTTCAAACAGATTTACCACACAAGCATTGCAGCCTGTACAAGGTTTTATATGCAGATCATGAAGGCGTACAAGTTCTACCTCTGCTCCGGTTTCTTCCGCACCCATCAGCGCCTCTTTTACAAGAATTTCCGTATTGCTCATTTTTCTTCCACAGCTAATTCCTAAAATCTTCATAGTTTCTCCTCCATTTATTCATTAATATTAGAAATAGAATATCAATTAACCTTAATTATCCGTATAGTACGTTGTGCCTTGTCTTAGAAAATCCCGTTCCGGGCTTTCTTCCAAAAAAATGCTGACCATATCTTTATATGGAGTTAAATAGGGCGCTTTCTGACCCCCTTTTGCCCATACCGGTGCAGGAACATCCGGCATGCATGCTGAGGGTATCATTTGCATGATCCTTAAAAAGCCATCTATCAGCTTTAGGTAAATCATTTAAATCCGTAAGTATTAAGTAGCTTTTTTTCAACAACGATATTCCGTTTTTTCTCTTTTGCGTATGCCAAACCACTAAACCAAATTATTACACATAGACAACACAAGATTTTTAGTAATGTCGTTACCTTCATTTTTACTCCTCCTCACAATAGTAAAATAGCTACTAAGAAATTTGCACTTCCTCCTTTTAAAGTCGTAATCGAACTATGTGTTTATGCACATATTACTTCAAAAATTATTCTTTTAAGTTTTCCATAACTCTATTTATAACATTCAAACATGTTTTTATATCACTTGAATCTATTCCATTAAACGCCTGCTGCAAGTGATCCTCGGCCAGCTTAGCAACCTCTAATTGTAACATTTTCCCTGCTTGTGTTAAATGAATCAAGTTTATACGACGGTCTTGTATATCAGGCCTACGCTCAACCAGGTCTTTTTTTATTAAATTATCAATTAACCTTGAAACACAAGTATGATCCTTGTTAGTCTTTTGTGCTAACTGGTTTTGCGTAAGTCCATCTTGTTGCAGAAGAAAATTGATAATTCCCCACTGTTCTGCTGTTATCGGACAATGATGCTGTTTTAATTTTTGATTTAACCGATTAGTCAGTGACCTAGAACATACTTCTATTTTAAAACCTATAGATTGTGTAAAAACATATTTTTTCATCTGCATCTCCCTGCTTATAATAAAATCAAAAATTGTGAGCTAATACTAAATCAATATTATTAAAAACTATATGTTTATGCAACTTTTTTCTTCCCTTTATTAATAACTTTTGTTCTTAACACTATTGAGTATATTATCGCAATAAGAACAACTATTATAGCCAAAACACAATAAATATTACTATACTTTGCGCCCGCAAATTGAAAAAATAAAAAATTAAAATAAACAGTAGTATTGTTTTTACTAAGCGCTGCCCCCATTAGAGCAGTGGCAGTAGAACTTGCGACAAAGTTTACTAACATAAACAACCCCATCCCTACGCCCGTCTGATTGCGTGCCAATGTTTGCGAAATAGTATTAGCCATGGCAAGCTGAAAAAAAGTCTGCCCTACATAGCCAAATATTAAGAAACACGTAATAAAATAAGCCGGAGCCCCTATCATCAAAGCCAGACTACAAAAACATATAAAAAAGCAGGAAGTTGCTAAGAAAGCAAGAAATGAATTGCCCCTAATATCTGCAATCTTTCCACCTGTTCTTGCTAGTAAAGCAGCTGCTACTGCACCAGGGAACATATAAAGACCACTTTGAAAGGCTGTTAGGTGATTTAGTTCAATTAACACCAAAGGAGTCAGGTATGGTAAGGCAAATCCAATACCAGCGCCTAAAGCATAAATAATCAGCGCAATAGAATAGCCGCTATTTCTAAACAGCGCAGGCTGAATAAACGGATTAGTAATGCGAGTAATTCTGATAATAAAGACGGCCAAACATACAATGCCCCCCAATAAATAAATTAAATTTGCAGTTGAAATGGCAAGCAGCAAAACAGCAATGGACAACGCCAGCAGAAAAGCGCCCAAAAAGTCGATTTTGCTTGGCGTACCTACTTCATCATCAAGATATTGCCGATAAAAGGGAATTGTTGTTATCGTTAATAATGATATACCAAATAGATACTTCCAATGCAAGCAAGTTGTAAGAAAGCCTGCCACAATAGGTCCAATAGCTACTCCAAACGCTAAACCGGCTGAGGTCATTCCTAACGCACGTCCGCGAGTCTCCGCACTAAAATAGCGAGTAGGAATTATCATTGATGAGGCAGGTAGCACGGCTGCTCCCATTGCTTGCAAAACTCTTCCGATAATAATAAACCAATAATTCGCTGCAAAAAATCCAACAATTGACCCTACAGCAAAAAAAATAAGACCGATTGTTAATATATTTTTCAGTTTAAACTGATCTGCCAATTTTCCATAAATAACCGCCCCAATTGCATAAACAATCATATAACTTGTTATAATCCAACTTGCCTGCGACGCATGAAGTGAAAACTCTGTACTAATAGCTGGTAATGCTACATTAAACATAGTAGCATTCATCGAAGAAAAAATTAACGTAAAGGATAAAACTAACATAAGTTTATCTTTCTTATCTTTCGTTAATTGATCCGCAACATCCATTGAACCGTCTCCTTATACTACAAATTTATCTGCATATGCAACTATTATATCATTGCATTATGTGCATATGCAACTGTTTTAAAAAGATATGGATGGGGCACGGGGACAAGTTCCTTGTCCCAATTAAGAAGTCGTATCAATAGGAATAAAAGTAACTGAATCTGAAAACCTCCATTGCATTTATTACTAGGTGGAGCTGCATATGAAGTAGCTACTGAGAAATTTACTAACCTGCTCAATGATATGGAGATTTGGAAAGAAACAACGATGAATACGGATTTTAAAGAATAAAAATCAAGTACCTTTTGGAAAATGAGTCAGGTGACGGTTTGAAGCCACTAAAAAAGGGGTTCAAGGCAATATCGCAATCCCCCAGAACCCCCTTAAAAGATGCTGTTTTTTTCCTAGTACACAATCCAAAGGCACAGAAGTGCACTTTATGCGTGAGAAGAAAACACTGATAAATTAATTAAGGCACTTATACGGACAAATGGCCAAACCGCCGGGCCCGGAGACATCGGCTACTGTTCCTAAAGGGGTACCGAAAGTAGTAAATACAGCCACTTGCCCCGTAGCGGAAATAAATAGCCTGGTTTCACTGGGGTCAAGGGCTATTTGGTCAACGCCAAAAAAGGATGTAATCTGAAGGCCGTGGGCAAAGGAACGCGCCAAGGCCAAGCTTCCCGAAACCGGGTCGAAGGTAAAAATGTCAACGTTGCTTGATCCCAGCACGAATAAATGCCTGCCATCCCTGGAAATAACCATGCTTTGCGGCTGGCTGGATGCCGGTATAGTACTGATCAAGCTGATTTGGTCCGGAATAACGGTACTCAGCACACTGACAGCGCCAGCGAAATCGACTACAAAGGCAAAATTTCCGTTAGGGCTAAAGTTAATGTTATTAGGGTTCGTCCCAGCAGGAAATTGCTGTCCGGTGTCCTTGAGGTCGCCGCAGCAGTTAATCATAAACCGTCGGACGCTGTTAGCACTCGATACAGCGGTTAATACCAAGCTGTCACACGTAGGAGATATAGCAACAGCTTGAGCACTAGTTGCCAGCGTGGAGACAAAAGTATTTTTTTTCAGTGAATAGGACACGATGTTTTGATTTGCAGCAGAACCATCCACGCTCAAAGCAAACATGTCATCAGGGGTGATCTGAACGTCTTCAAGGAAAGTAGCAGCAGTTGCACTGCCAACCACTTTGGCCGGACTCTCGCTCAAGTCGACTTGAAATATAGTTTTGCTAGTGAAAGAAGTTACAACCGCCCGTCGGCAATCGCTCGTCAGCGCTACATCTATAACATCAGCTTCTAACGGGATGTGCTGCAGGAGGGTCAAAGTGTCGGTGTCAAAAATACTGACTCTTCTGTCCGAAAAATCTGCAATGACGCCTAAATGACTTTTAAAATGTGGCATTGTCAATTCCTCCATTGATAAAGATAGACGCGGGACTAATTCAATATATATTATGTGAATTAAGTGCAATGGGTTCTTGTTCAACGCAAAGGAGATGTCAATATCCGGCGTAAAAATCCTCAAAAATGCCGGTTGAAAATTCCCCCACCTAACAGACCTAACTCGAAGGGACACGGGGACAGGTTCCTTGTCCCAATTAAAAACGATAGTTCCATTTTTTTCTACGTCTTCAATTACTGTTTGCTTAAAATCTCCTGAATAGGCTTTTGCCCTTTGGCATAAAAATACACCCCTTTTATCAGTTGCAGTATATCATACTGTCTAACATTTGGGGTGCAATTCACTAGGATGCGGTTATTTTTTATATTTTAGCTCCAACTGCTCCGGCCTCTCATCCGGTCATTTTGAGTTGCCTGTAGCAATTTGCTTGACAAATAATTCACCTGGTGTACAATATAATCATAGAGCATCAAAACATGACATATTACTAACGATATGAGGTTAAAACAATGGTGGAACAAAGAAAAGAAATGCTGAAATATTTATTCAGATTGTCACGGAAATTTTTTGAGGCAATGAAACAGCCAAAGAAATTTGGCACAGACAGCCTCTTATACTCATCAGAAATTCATACCCTCGACATGATTGGCAAACATCCAGGCATAACCGTGACCGAACTGGCAGACCGACAAGGTATTTTTAAAAGCGCCCTGCCAAAGGTCATCCATAAACTCATCCAAAAAGATCTGGTCTACCGTTATCAGGAAACCGGCAATAAAAAAAATATTCTTTTGGAGTTGACGGACAATGGCCGGATTGCCGTTCAACATCACTTCGAATTTCACGAAACCTTTGACAACGGCATTATGAAAAAAATTAATTCATTAACGCCGGAAGAATATTTGTTTCTTAGCGATATCCTGCAAGAGCTGGAGCAGTATATTGACCACATGGAGCAGCAGGAATAAAAAATTCGCTTTATAGTTTACCCTGTTAGCCATATTGAAATTTAAATAACGAGATCTTTAGCAACAAATGCCGGCAAAATAAGCCTTCTCCACCGGCATTCTTATTATTCTTTTATCGTTCACCTGGTTAACCTTATTAGAAAAATAAAATATCTTCATTTAAAGCCCTTCCTATCCGACTTTCCCAACGACTGATTATCGAAGCCAATCATGCACTCACTATTTCTCTAATGCCGAACTGCAACATCTATTTCTCTTTTAGCAAAAAAAACAATCTGGAGAAAGGAAGATTTACTAGTGAATACTTCTGAATTACGGGAAAAACTCGATGGTAGATATAAATTGACCCGGCAGAGGGAGCTTATTTTTCACATTCTCAACAGTTACGCAAGCCGCCATCTTAGTGCTAAAGATATCTATGAAATTGTCCATGAGCAATATCCGGAAATCGGCCTGCCTACTGTCTACCGAACCTTGGAATTGTTCAGTACCCTGGCTGTTGTGCAAAAGCTCGATTTGGGCGATGGATGCCAGCGTTATGAACTGTACTCACTCCATCATCATCACCAGATTTGCACTGCCTGCGGCAAGGTTATTGAAATAAAAGGAAGCCTGGCAGATACATTGGATACCGCTATGAATGCTATGACGGATTTTTCAATTCTAGACTTTCGGCTGTATATATATGGATACTGTAAGGATTGTCAATCCAAACGAAATCACTCAAGTCTTCCCCGCTCCCCTGATCAGAATACAACGTCACGCAGCAATGTGATCTGATTGGCTCTTTGCCTATTCATTTTTTTAATTGCCTGTTGTAAAATCAATCATTCACCTGGTGTGCATCACCATATAAAATCAGATTAGGTTTATCTGGTTACAGCCAAAATTCAATGCTTCAGCAACAAGGATATCCTTTGCGAAAGTGCGATCGACAATCCTTATCTTTTTAAATTATCGTTCACCTAGTTAACCTTTTTTTTTAATAAATGCCTGCTGCTTCAACCAGGCTTCTCTGCAACGATTTGTCTTTATATGTTGTTTCAGATCAGTTGAGGATGGTTAGTATGTTTTTTGATATGTCTGGCCTGCAATCCATCTTATTCTACTTATTTTACTAAAGGAGGAAGCTTCCTGTGTCACAGCATGCACCCATGCGTCAGCAAATCTTAACGATAGCCCTGACTGCTCCCCCATTCTCTCATCGTTCACTTACCGACGAGCTCCGGGATTTACTCGCTACATACCGTGAATTATTCACCGCTTTCAGCCAGAACGCTCTGTTTGATTTAAAACGGCATTACCCGGAGGAATGGAGCAGCATCATGGAGATACGCGAGAGCCAGTGGCAGAAAATTGCAGCCGCCATGAATTCGGGCATCGCCAGCGGCCAGCTGCGCCCTTTCGATACCAACCTAGTGCAAATAATGGCTGACGGAATGCTTCTCGACCCCTTTCGTCAGGCCCCCCCTTCTCTAGCTGAGTTATTGGACATTCTGCTGTTTGGCATCGCCCGGCGCGCACCGTAAATTCTCTTTCGGAAAAACAGATTATATACGATAAGGAGTGTTTCTATGTTCAACATGCGACTGAATCCCAGCCGAAAAAAACGTTACTATGCCCTGGCCGCCTTAGCGGTAGGATGCCTCCTGGCCGGAGTCATGGCAAAAACACATTTTGCAAAAACAACCAGTAAACCAGAAAACCTTCCAATGGTCCGTACCCAGGTCATCCAGCCAGTAACTGCAGGGCAGGGTTATAGCTATGCCGGTGAAGTACGCGGCCGCTTGGAAAGCCAGCTGGCCTTCCAAGTCACCGGTAAGATCATCAAACGCAATGTGCAGCTAGGCAGCGTAGTCAATGCCGGCGATGTGCTGATGCAGATTGATGCTAAAGACATTCAGCAGACGGTAAGCAGTAATTCTGCTCAGGTATATTCCGCCCAATCACAACTTAGGCTGGCGGAAAGCAATTTGAGCCGCTACCGGCAATTACTGGATAGCGGCGCGATCAGCCGCGCTCAGTATGACCAGTATGTCAATGCCTATGATGCAGCGGCGGCTGCTGTGCAGCAGGCAGGGGCCCAGTATACGCAAGGCGCTAATCAGCTGGATTACACCTTATTGAAAGCCGATCAAGCAGGGGTTGTCTCCGCAATCACCGCCGAGGCCGGCCAGGTTGTCAGCGCCG
This sequence comes from Bacillota bacterium, assembly GCA_017889705.1. GTDB lineage: Bacteria > Bacillota > Negativicutes > Sporomusales > Sporomusaceae > Sporomusa. The sequence goes on from JAGGAB010000086.1 coordinate 8,428, forward strand.
GCCAGACGGTTGTCACCGTAGTCCAAGACGGAGAGCAGGAAATCGAAATCAATGTTCCTGAAAACCGGCTGGAAGAACTAAAAGCCGCCGGACAGCTCCACATTACCTTCTGGGCCTTGCCTAACATGACATTGGACGGCAAGGTACGAGAAATCGCGCCCATGGCTGACCCGACGACTCGTACCTTCAAAGTGCGCGTCAGCCTGCTCAATCCGCCGCCATCTGTCAAACTGGGTATGACGGCCACCGTTTCCTTAGCCGGCGGCGCTGCCCATACTGCATTTTCCATTCCACTGTCTGCACTCTATCAGACTGGCGATACGCC
>JAGGAB010000087.1 GCA_017889705.1 Bacillota bacterium
ATATGTTCGGTGCCGGAACTCCGTATTGATCATTCATCGCTGGTTGTATAATTTTGTCCATGGATAGCAACATGATACAGTCACTCCTTTTTCTACCTCGTAATCATCACATGCACCTTTATTTTATGATATACACTATTAGTTACTCGATTGTAATAATTTGTTTAACTTCAAGTGCGTCATTATTATTTAGCTGGATTATGGAAGCTTGATGCGCTCTGTTCCCATCATTAAAGGTATACTCGTTAGTTATTCCTTTATAATCTTTGATCGTCATCATTGCTTTTTTCACAGCTTCAGAATCGGTCGATCCCGCTTTTCCAACCGCTATCTTATACATAAAAACGGCATTATAAGCGGCCGTGGCATGAAATTCAGGATCACTGTTAAACATTGCCCGGTATTTTTTTACCCACTCCTGAACTTTAGAAACTTTGTCTTGAGTAACCATACAATCAACAACTGTATAGCTGCCGTAAGACGATTCTATATCCAACGAGCAGAGTCCCCGGCCCTGAGATTAGCCAACTACTGCGCCACCAAACCCTCGTCTTTGCTGTTATAAGCCATGGTGCCAGCGATTGTTCCCTGGGTAGCCTTAATAGCCTTCACTATATTATTTCTGCCAGCCATGCCAAATTCATCGTCGCCGTAAATAACGCCAATCTTTGTTTTCCCAAGGGTCCCCATCACAAACTTGACGGCCGCTTCAGCACAGAACTTATCATCAGGGCGTACTCTGAAAAAGAAAGGATTATTATCCACTACATTTACATAAGTTCCTTCCACATTTGGGATATGAAGTATTTGTAACGCAACTGCAGTTTAAAATGCAACTGCGTTACAAATAGCTCCGTTAAAACAAGACCCGGAGATTGAACAGTTACTTACACTCAAAGACCCATGCTTAATTTAACAATTCTTACTATTGAATAGCCGATATGCTCTCCCGTATTAAACAGCGAGTAAGATTTGCTTGTGTCTGTGATTATACCGGAATAAGCACCTAGTTTTGTGATTAGCGGCGCTATATCAGTTGCTATATAAAACACGACAATTATATTAATGACACCGATAATGAACGCCCTAAACATATTCCGTTTTGCGGCCATTAATGGCGCGATCATCATAAATGTTAGATTTGTTAATCCAATCAAAGGTAGTATCCGGTTACCCGGAAGGACAACCGCCAAGAAAAGCGTCACAGGCACCATAACCATTCCAAGGGTAATTATGTCCGTATCGCCGATAAGTAGCGCGAAGTCCATTCCAATCCGGAAGGTGCGATTGGGAAAGCGCTCCATCATGAACTGCCGTGCGCCATCCGCAATAGGTGACAAGCCTTCCATAAGAATACCAATCATTCGTGGCAGAATGAACATCGCCGCCGCCAGCGTCATGCCGACGCCCATCGCCGCGTCCCAAGTATACTGAGCCATGAACGCAATCAACGTACCTAAAACAAAGCCTAACACCAAAGGTTCGCCCAAAATGGATATACTCGATGGCAGTTGATGAAGATTAAAATTGATTTTTCTAACTCCCGGAATTTTGTCGATCACCCAGTCGATGCCCGCGCAAAAGAAAAGAAGGAAAGGGAACGCCATCGTTGTAAACGATAAGCCTCTGTATTGTTCTCCCGCGAATGCACATATCCGTTCCTCATTTCTGTCCGCAAGCAACAAGTTGATCATAGAATAGGCAATGCAAGCAACTAACGCAATCATATAGCTGCCAGTCAGCATCAAGATCCACATACCTGTCAACAAATAGTGCCAGAAATTCCACATATCCACATTCAGCGTCTTGGTCCAGTTGAGCAGTAGCAAGACGATATTGGTAACGATAATGGCAACAAACCCCATTAGCACAAAGGTGCCATCACTGAAGGCCATTGCCGATACTACAGGCACGCCCAAATCAACTGTATCCAATGAAATATTCCATACTTTCTGCAAAGCAACAACCATCGGTGCCAAAGTAAGGGTAATCAAGCTGGCAGCAAGCCCAATGCCTTTAAAACCAACGCCAACTGTCAACCCAGCCCGCAATGCATCTCTGGGTTTCAACCGAAAAAAACTTCCCAAAAGAAAAAGGATAATCGGTAGTACAACGGCGGCGCCTAACCCAAGTATTTTTTGCAAAACTATCAACATATCCGTCAGCACCTTCCTTAAATTTATTCATCTCCTAAGTTTGTTCTTGTAGATAAGCTGCAATTTCATTACACAGTTTGTCAGCACCAACACCGGTAAGCAAAGCCACTCCTGGAAACACCTTTATGTCTCCGAGATTGCTGACGGAAGCCAATGATGTTGTATGAACAATAACATCAGGCTTGAAATTAATAATTAGACCATTTGCCTCCATAACGGCGCAAGTTCTCACTTGTACCTCCAACCCACGTTCTTTCAGGCCCTTTTGCAATACCATGGCCGCGTGTGATGATGTCGCCATGCCAGTCCCACAAACAGCAAGCACTTTGAATACACGCATATTTTCACCTCCTTTTCGATGATTTTTTAAGCCCAAAAAAATTACACCGCTAACCCTTTCAGCGCCCTTTCCCGCAGCTCTTTCACAGCCTCTGCCGGCAAAGGATTCATATTATTTGCCAACAAAGTATAATAGGCAACTTGCGCACATTCTTCAACGTACTCCGCAGCGGCAAGAGCACGTTCCATTGTAGGACAGGCGGCCAGCATCCCATGATTTTGCAATAGAATCGCAAGACGGTCTTGTCCCAGCGCCTTCACAGCCGCGTTCGCTAAATCCTCCGAACCAGGGAGCGCAAACGGCGCTACCGGGACTGGTGCATAAGGCGAAGAGGAAGGTGTCATCGGCGGAAGTTCACGATTTAGTGCGGAAAATACCAGTGTAAACAATGAATGTGTGTGAACCACTGCTCTTACATTTGGACGGGCACGATATACCGCTGTGTGCATTGGCGTTTCTGAGGACGGTTTCAAGTTGCCTTCCAAAAGCTTTCCTTGCAAAGAAACTACCGGCAAATCGGCAGGAGTTAATTTGTCATAAGGTATACCTGTTGGAGTGATAATTACAACTTGTTCGTCAGGAACTAACATTGATACATTACCGGATGTCCCACGAATCAATTCTCGTTCAAGGCATTTCACCGCCCCCTCCAACACTTTCTCCCTAATTTCCTGATACTTCATTTTCCATCATCCCTTCTTAAGTCAATTATTTATAACAATTAAACCTCTGTGAATTGCCATCAGGCAGGATTTAATCATTATCGCTAAATATAATTCATGCAGCCTTAGGACGCATAAGCCAAGTTGCTCTGAATTACCTGGAGGATAGCTTGAGCAGAATCGGCCCGTGCTAAGCGTTCCATCATTTTCTCATTGGAAAAAATGCCCATAAGAGTACCTAACATACCAACCTGCTTTTCACTATCATTTAACACTAACGCGAACACAAAATGAGCGTTCACATAATTGCTTTCGTTTGCCATTTCCTGAAACATTACCGGGTGTGCAAGCTTTGCGATGACTATGCAAGGTTGAAGTACATGTTCGGAGTCAGTATGAGGGATGGCTACAGCAAAGGGAATTGTCGCCAATCCAGTAGGAAACTTTTTCTCGCGCTCAAGTAAAGCCAAAAGATAGCTTTCTTTCACGTACCCCTTCTGGTATAAGTGTTCATAGAGTTTGGTAAGCACTTCGGTATTATTTTCAGCCTGCATGTTAAATAACACCATATCCGCCTTGAAAAGTCGGGTAAACAAATCCTGTTGCAATTTTTCCACTCCTTTAAGCTCTTTGAATCAAAATAAATATTAACGTAATTCGGTCTTCACACAAGGCAGAAGATAATAACCGAATTTTCCACCTATATTAGTTGTAGCTTGCTTTTGGTTTAATATTTCCGCCATAATAAGTCTGGCATCTGCTAGATTGCCGATCTTATCTACCATATCTGTATCTTTAATCAAACTAAGTAACTGTAAACATATATCCTTATGTTCAATTTTTAAAGCCAGCAAAAATACAACCTTAACTTGGTCTTCATCCCAGTCCACTGTATTTTTGACAACGGCTACACCAATGCCCGGCTTGACGATGCTTATTGGTTTTCCAGTATGGGGAATAGCTACGCCGTTTCCAATATACGAGCTGCCCCAACTTTCCCTTTCCATTACACCGCTATAAAAGAGCTCTGTAACATAGCCTTCTTTACACAGTACACCAGCCATAATAGTCAGTATTTCTTCTTTCGAAATAGGCGAGTGGAATACTTTAACTAAACGCTCATCAAACAAATTTTCAAGTCTAAGTGATCTAACATCTCCCTCAACATCAATGTCTTTAAACAGTTCATCTCTCAATTTAAGATTGTCCAGCAATATTTCTAATTTATTACTGTTTAGGATATCTTCAAAAGGCAAGAACGGAATATCTTTGCATTGTGGATTAATCATACCGGTTATCAACACAATGTCCCGGTTCGCCTGTTGCAAGCAGGTAATCTCCTTAGAAATGTCTGTTCTACCCATCATTAATCCCAAAGGAATTACCTCAATATCGCTATTAATGAGCCGCAATTTGTCCTCTATAACCTGCTTTAGTTTCAAAGCGGTACCTCTACCTGTCAAGCAAGTGGTAACAATGATTTTTTTCAAATCAGACTTGTTACTGCTTTTCGTTTTCGTAATTAATCTGGGAAACAGCTGATTCATTTCAAGCAGCGAATCGTAAACCGTATATAAAGTTGCAGAAGAAAACACTGTCTTTCTGATGGCTTCCATAACTGATAAAGTGTCGGCCCTAGCAACAACCCGTGTTGGTATTCCCAGTTCATCAGTAATAAGTTCACCAAAGGTCATAAGCGAACCCATATCCACTAACAACAATACGCCCCTGCCTTGGTTAACCTGTTTTGCCGCCGCCCGTACCCGTTCAAATACCGTTTCAACTTTTTCATCAAGGCCCATCGTTACGGCTACACCATGACGAATGCCAACAATCGCCTGAGCTATATCAATAAGGGCCTTAGCTACCTCACCATGTGTAACAACAATCAAGCCGATTTTACTGCCGGAACTGGCGTTTTGCCGAGATGCTCCTTTATAAAAATGATTAAGATATAAAGCAATAAACCCAGCTTCATCTTCAGGAAATTCCAATCCCAGTTTAAATTTCAGCATTCTGGTGATTTTCAAAGCAATCTTGAATTCCTGTTGATAATTACTCTTAATACTTTCACAATATGGATTGATAATTGCTTTTCCGGCCCTCAGTCGTTCTACCGCCGCATCAAGATGCAACCATAGAATTTTAATGATATCAACGTCACGAATACCCATTTCTGATACCAAAATCCGCTTAATATCATCCATTACGCTGATAATTTCCCCGCCGACAATGTCCTGCAACAGCGCCGTTGATATTCCGGCATACATGTTTTCAATACTCAGCGTAGTTGCCTTGATTTTGTCTTCAAGTTCAGTCGCCAAAATTTGCTTGGCTTCTACTATTGACTTATTGTTATTCAGTAATTCTTCCATTCTTTTTTCGATAAACTGATAAATATTGTATTCAGAATTGGCCATCGCAACCGTCGTTAATGCTGCTCCACTGTTGGGCATGATTTCAAGCGCATCGGCACTGGCAATATCCACTTCGGTTGTTTTCACCATCATATCTGTTAACTGATTTTTAACGTAACCGGGCAAATTATCACTAGTAATCTTCATCATCATTTCTTCACTGGACACGGCGTTTAAGAATGCCTTGGCACAGATAACCTGGACATCTGATTTTAATTGTCCAATATTCCCGGTACACTTATACAACAATAGCAACTTCATGATTTCTTTTGGTACTTGTATTGTTTTATTAATACGTGACGCTTCAGCAGCAAAAAAAATCTTGAGTAACTGCAAGCGCTCGAAATTCGGCCTTCCTTCCAGTGGAGGAATTTGAATGGCAACCGGTATGCGGCGGCGAAAGGTATCCAGCAGGCTTGATTCAATACATTCGGTAGTAGCACCAACTATCATAAGGGTTACCTTGCGAACATGCTCAGTCTCTCCGAGTCGAAAAAATTCGCCTTTATCCATAATCCTAAATAGAATTTCCTGCCCTTTTGGAGGCAATCGATGAATTTCATCTAAAAACAATATCCCGCCATTGGCTTTCTCTACCAATCCTGGTTTATCGGCCTCCGCACCGGTAAAACTACCTTTAGCATAGCCAAACAGTTGTGCTACAAGCAGTTGCGGATTATCGCCATAATCCGCGCAATTAAAAATAACCAGCGCAATTTTTTTACCCCTAGCCTGCTGCGCGAAATGGTGCATTTCCTCAACTAATTGGCTTTTACCTACCCCCGTATTGCCTGAAATCAAAGTATGTAACCCATACTGTGGATATAGCACGGCAGCTTTTGCCAATTTTATCATTTGTTTGAGGCTGCCATTATAACCGACTATATTTGAAAATGCTTCGTTCTCTTTCAAATTGGCTTTATGTAAAATCTGCTTGGGTGACTTGACAAAATTTGAACTTGCATTGCGGATGCTTGCAGCCGTAATTAGATCAATATTCTTTCTATACCTGTTCAGGCCGAAAGATGATATTTGAAAACCTTGTGCATTTAATTTGATCAACAGTTGACGATAAGAAAGACCGCTATTTTCATTTAGTAGTTGCGTTATTGCTTTTAATAACCCATCCTCCCTTCTGGTCAAGTAGTTGGGGATATTAGCTTCTTGCCGTAATTCATTTGCTTTTTCTCGTCCCACACCTAATTGATGTGCAAGTTCTTCATCCGTCATCGGATTCTTTTTGTCCTCTGATTTAATTAATGAGAGTAGTTTTTTTATCAAGTTTGCCACCCCACAGTTATTTATATGCAAATATCATGCCAACATTATTATACTTTATTGTTTTTTTGCGAGCATTCGCAATAATCATTGCAATTACCAGCTTCGCATGTGTTCAATACTTTCGCAACTAATAACACAAAACATAATATTCTAGTGTGCGATCATTCATCTATGCCGCTATAATCTGTTATATTAATTGTTCATTTTTCTCTGAGCTTTTATTCCGCTTCCCATAAGAATGAGACAATTGACGTCCTAAGACATGGTTGGTAAGCATCAGTCAAGAGGAGGAGCATTTTGTGTCAAAAACAGGCCAGTATATTGCAGAAGAAATTTTAGCCATATTGCATGAACTAACAACGGGCCGGGCAACACTGTTGGAAGTTGCAGATAAATATGAGATTCATAAAACCACCTTACCGGATTGGCGTCATCGATATGAATTGTATGGATATCAGGGGGTGGAAATTCGAACCCATAATCAACGCTATTCCACGGATCTTAAACCTCAAGCGGTGCAGTACTATCTTTCATGAAAAGGTTCTCATCGTCAAATTATTGATAAGTACAAAATAGCTAGTGATAAACAGCTCAGAAACTGGATCAGTTTAATGGACATAGCAGCTCTAAATCCAACAAAGATGGAAAACTATAAGCTATGACGCCAAAGATAATTGCAGCATAGCTGCGAACGAATCAAAAAACGAGGGATTTAGCTTGTCCACCGAATCTTGGTAACGTCAGACTACAAATAAAATTAAGCAGCCTCAGTTCGATGGAAGTTCGAACCAAGGCCGCTTAATTTGTTTTATTTTATTATGTTGTCTACTTGACGGAGTACAGTTCACAAGGACAGTCGACGAGGCTTTTCTATGCGAATGAATGCAACGATCCAATTCTAGACTTCTATCATTTTTTCACTTTTTGTTCATGTTCATGCTCAGTCACGACATCGACATAGGCATTCAAAAGCTGATCTTCAGCCTTGCAGCTCTGTTTGTAATACCAATCGCGCACCGTTTTTTCAACTTCGGCATCACTGCCTTCGGCCTTGAAGGGATAGACAACAATCAATTCTTTCGAGGATTTATCTCTCAATCCGATTTTTTCAGCTCGTTCAAATTTGTTCATTATAGAATCCTCCCTGTTTGTTTTGGATACGCTTACTTGCATCGCTTTAATTATACCCCGATTTTCTTTTCATTCCTATTCAGACCTTATTTAAAAAAGCCTAAGCCTTCTTTTTTCACTTTTTCACCGACCCACACTTGCGCAGCCTTGAATATGTCCATCAACGCCGACTGCGGTTTTCCATCGACATAGTAAGCAATGGCGCTGACACCAATGGCATACGTACCGCCCGCTGCAATAGCTCCGGACATGACGCCGCCGAAAAATGGAGTCAGCACACGCGCCAACTCCCGCAACGCCACTGCGGCCGGGAGGTGGAATCCCAGCCCGGTTATGAATTCACGGATGCCTTTTTCATCCAGATCTCGGCCGCCCAGATAGGCTACTGTCGTAACCATGATGACCTGCAGGCTGGTGAGCACCGCGATATCGGCGACAGGAAGCGGATTTGCCCCGATGCTTGCAGCTAATGCGGCGCAGGCGTGGACTAACTTCTGGGCTACCAGCCGAACCGCAAACTCTATTTTCCCCTCGAACGCCAAT
>JAGGAB010000088.1 GCA_017889705.1 Bacillota bacterium
CTCACCTTCTCAATCAGCATTTGACTATATTTTAACATATTTGTAGTTTTATGTGAATTTTAACCACTTTTCACACAGTCTGACAGGTTCCTTGTCCCAGAAATAAGCGTGTTGCAATGCTTGTTTAACGGATGATTCCAACAGAAAACAGCAGGGGAAGGAGGACAATTGCGCGTAAATGTTTATTTATACTGATATTGTTGCGGATTTTGCCTGTGAGATGTGCGGCACCTGCTGTAGTAATCACTGGCAGGTAACCCTGGATGAAACTAGTTACCGCCGCAATCAGGCATTGTTTGGCAGTGCTGGACGCCAGGCTGAATTTGATCAGGCATTTATCAAGCTGCAAGAGGCGGCCGGCTATGGTGAATATGCTTATATTGCCAAGCAAGATGGCGGCAGCTGCTGGTTTTTGGATAACAGCAATTGCTGCCGCCTACATAAGGAAGCTGGGCACCATCATCTTGACGCGGTCTGCCAAACCTATCCGCGTTACCCGATGAGCAGCTCGCGGGGCATTGAATTGACACTTAGCTTTAGCTGTCCAGCTGTATTGAAACTGGCTGACCGAGAACAGCCAATTGCTATCATAAAAGAAAAACAACCGCCTACTATTTTTCCTGAGAAAAACTATGCGGTTGAGGTTTACCCACAGCAACATCGGCCATGGGAACCACTATACTATTACTTTGAACTCGAAACTCATTTTATTGATATATTGCAATGCCGGAATCTGAAAATCGAGGAACGTCTGGCATTTTTAGCGGAAATAGTAAGAGGTATTAATTCTCTGCCACAAGACGAAACAATTGGTCGGGAACTTACCGCCTTATTTAATCACAATTATGATTTCATGGATAAGCTGGCAACTGACAAGCCGGCAGAGAAGCTTGAGCAGGGATCCTTTTTGCTGGAAAATTTCCTAGTCAATTTTATCTTTCGAAAACCCTTTTATATTTACGGTTTTGAAAAAACGCTGCAACTACTTACTAACATGTGGCAGCAAATTAATAACAGTCCCAATATTGCCGCAGCCATCATTCAAATTGAACTTCAATATGGTCATGACCGTCAGTCCTTGCTAAGAAAATGATCTGGGACAAAGGGACAGGTTATCTGTCCCAAAAAGAAGTGATATATTGGATTTGAGGTGATTTAATGCCAAGGCAAGCCAGGAAGAAAAGTGAGAGTGGAATATACCATCTAATGGTTCGAGGTATTAATAAGCAAAGTATATTTGAAGAGGATGATGACAGGCAAAGGTTTCTCCAAACGCTCGGACATTATAAAATGCTAAGTAATTACTTGTTATATGGCTATTGTCTGATGGATAATCATGTTCATTTGCTGATAAAAGAGACGAACGAACCCCTAGCGCAAGTGGTAAAACGAATTAGCAGCAGCTATGTGCATTGGTATAATCAAAAGTATGAGAGATGTGGGCATTTATTTCAAGAACGATTTAAAAGTGAAGCAGTAGAGACAGAAGAATATTTTCTTACCGTGTTGCGTTATATCCATCAGAATCCAATAAAAGCAGGGATTATCCCTGCTTTTGGAGAGTATTTATGGAGCAGTTATCACGAATATGTTAAAAATCCCAGAATTACTGATGTGGAGTTTGCCTTATCGATTTTTTCAAATGATAAAACAGACGCGATAAACCGCTTCAAGAAATATACTAATGAAATGAATAGCGATAAATGTTTGGATTACGCGGAAAAAGATACTATAGCGGATAAAATCTTAATTGAGTATTTAGATGAATTGGATATTGCATCCATTCCAGAGTTGCATAAGTTAACCAGAGGGCAACGTGATGATGTAATACGGCAACTGAAAAAAATCGAAGGCATCACGCTACGACAAGTAGCTAGAGTGACTGGGATACCCAAAAGTACGATTGAGAGAATATAAACTGGGACAAGGAACCTGTCCCCTTGTCCCAGTTATTTTGGTTGGGGTGATTCGAGATGGATGCTGCCGGAGGCGGTGCCGAACAAGCTCTCGATCATTTTTTCGGCAATGGATAGTTTGTTTTTCATAACTTGGGGATTGGCTTCATGGCCAAATTCTGTCGGAGAACTGGCTTCCAGCAGCGCGGCCATGATGCCGCCGAAGAAAGCGAGGGTTTCTTCCATGTGGATGACCTTTGTCAGGCCGGCCTGGTTGCACTCCTCCAGGAGTTGCGAGAGCAGTGGATTTGTGATGACAATGGTTTGCCGCCATAATTTATTGATCAACAGCCCCTGATCTTCTTTGTATAAAATCTTGCAAATTAGTCCGGGTTCGCCAAAATAGCTTAACTTGTAAAACAGATTGATAAATAACTGCAGTTTTTCCAACAGATTGTTTGAAGTAAAGGCCTGAACTTCGGCAATCATGCGCTGGACGTGGCGGCTGAGAATAGCCTCGACGATAGCTTCTTTTGAAGGAAAATAGTAGTAAAAGGTCCCTTGCGCTACTTGGATGCTTTTGACAATGTCCTGCACGGTTGTATTTTGATACCCCGCAGCCAGAAATAATTCCAGCGCGGTATCCATTAGTTCGTTTTGGCGTACCTGCGGGTCTTTGGTGATTCTAGTAATAGAAAACACTCCTTGTAATATAAACTGCCTCAGTTAAATTCTAGAATAAAGTAAAAATATTGTCAATGAAGGTGGATTTTAGACTGGTTAAATCGCTCAGGATAGAGTGTTTTAGCGATTTTTTCGAGAGCAGCGATAGTGCGCAAACCGCCGTTGTTTACTGTAAAAAATGGCAGGTGGATGATATTGCCTTGCTCAATGGCGCGCATACTTCGCAGCTCGCTGATTGCCTGTAAAGTAGTGATTGCTTCCTGGTCGGTAAGGTCTTTGTTATTACTTTTGGGATTTGTTGAGACAAATAGAATGAAGTCAGGATCGTAGGCCAGTACTTGTTCGGCCCCGACGATGGAAGTGTGGGTGGTGCCGATATGCTGACCGCCGGCAATAGCGATTAAGGAGCTAATAAGATAACTGCTATCATAAAGCGAAAACTTGCCGTCTGCCTGCATTTGCAGGACCAAGACGGTTTTTTTGTGAGTAATGCCGCGCACTGCTGTTTCCACGCGGGCGACACGGGTTCGATAGTCAGTTAAATACTGATTGGTTTTGGCGGTTATGCCAAAGATGCTGCCAATATCGGCAATGCTGGCGTAAACGGTGTTTTCCAGCGTTAGTTTGTCCTGATGCAATGCGCTTGGCAGGATATAGGTGGCAACACCGCGTTCTTGCCAGCTTGCAATATTACCAAAGACTTGATCGCTGAAATGATGGGGCCAGCTTATTATCATATCAGGTTGCAGTTCAAACATTTCCTCTTGGGAAGGAGCATAACGAGCCTGCATAAGGGGAAGCTTGGCATATTTTTCGGTCAGTCGGTCAAGCGGCTGGCCATATAGGGCAACTGTCGACAGAATCCGGTTTTCAAGCCCGAATTCCAGCAGAAGTTCGGTTGCTCCCGGATGTGTGATGACCACCCGGCTGGGGATTTGTTGATAGGTATAGACTGACGGCTGGCCGTTGGCGTCAAAATTAGTGAGAGTTACCGGTGGTGTTTGTGTAGTAAGAGACGCTGCGGTAGACGAAAGCCTAAGCCTGGGAGGAGCCTGTGAAGGACTGCTGCAGCCTGTCGCGGCTATCGCCAAAAAGCAAGTTAGTAAGAATGTAATAGTCTTGCGCACTCCTGTGGGCATTTTTTTCGTCTCCTTATGCATACCGGTGGATGGGGTGATAGGTTATTGCCAAATAGCCGGTGTCCGGGTTTTCTCTGATGTCACAGTCAATTTCATATACATCCTGCACTAAGGCCGGGGTTAAAATTTCTTTGGGAAGGCCGCTGGCCACTAGTTGTCCGGCCTTCATTACATACAATTTGTCACAGTACATGGCTGCCAGGCTAAGATCATGCAAGGCGGCAAGAACGCCGATATTCAGCGACTTTACAATGCTGAGCAATTGCAACTGATATTTAATATCCAAGTGATTGGTGGGTTCATCCAAAACCAGCAGTTTGGGCTGTTGGGCCAAAGCTCGGGCCAAAATTACGCGCTGTTTTTCCCCACCGGAGAGTGTGGCAAAGCTGCGGTCGGCATACGCTTCCAGACCTACTTTGGAGATAGCCTCCAGGGTAAGTTCATAATCACTGCGGTTATTGGTAGTAAGCAGGCTCTTATGGGGAGTGCGTCCCATCATAACCATATCTAAAACGGTGAAATCAAAATTAATGTTATTAAACTGGCCCACAACGGCCATTTTTTTTGCCGATTCAGCCGGTTTGATTTTTTTGTATTCGGTACCATCGAGCAGCAGTGCGCCGGAAGTAGGTTCAATTACCCGGTAAATGGTGCGCAGCAAGGTCGATTTGCCACTGCCGTTAGGACCGATAATTCCAATAAACTCGCCGGCTTTGGCTTCAAGTGAGACATCCTGGATAATGGTTTTTTGACTAAGTGTCACATTGATATTTTTTAATGATAAATCCATGATTCTCCCTCCTTATTTACCAACAAAGCCGAGTGCGTTTTTGAACAAAACATACATGAAAAAAGGTGCGCCGATTAGTGAAGTAATGATGCCGATTGGCATCTCACCTGACGGCAGCGCGGTGCGGGCTAAGACATCGGCCCAGAGAAGCAAGAGGGCACCTGTCAGCATGGATGCAGGCAGCAGCCGCCTATGATCAGAACCAACAAAGCCGCGGACAATATGGGGAATGATTAGGCCAACAAAGCCGATAATGCCACAGGAGGCCACAATCAGGCCGGTGACTAGGGCGGTAACTAAAATGACGCTGCGACGCACAGTGTGTAACGAAATACCCAAAGTGGTTGCTGCTTCTTCGCCAAGCAGTAAGGCATTAAGATTGCGTGACTGTGCGAAAAAAAAGATAAAGCAGAAAAATACTCCGGCAGCCGGCAATAGGATGCTATTCCATTTAGCAGAAGCTAGCGACCCCATTGTCCAAAAAGTTACGCTGCGTATGCCTTCGGCGTTACTGGCCATATAAATAATGAAATTAGAAAATGCGAGAAATAATGCATTGGCAATGGTTCCTGCCAATACCATTTTGACGGTGGACAACTGGCCGCCCATCCCGGCCAGCGCCATAACCAGCAAGGCGGCGGCGAGGGCACCGAGAAAAGCCCAGAATTCTGTTGGTAAACCCGTTAATAATCCGGATGAACTAAGCAAAATAGAAAAGGTGGCGCCCAGGGAGGCGCCGGCAGATATACCCAGAATATACGGGTCAGCCAGAGGATTTTGTACTGAGGCTTGCATGGCAGTTCCGCACATCGCCAGGCCTGCGCCGGCAATTACAGCCAGCAGCACCCGGGGGAAGCGCAGCTGCCAGATGATATCTATATGAGCGCGCGTGGTCTGGGTAACAATATCGCCAATATTGAGATGAAACAGTTTGAACAGGAGAATCCGCAAGGCCTCTGCGGGGGCAATGGCTACCGGCCCCATACAGACTGCCAGTAGTATGGATACGAGAACACCGGCGGTCAAGGCTGTTGTCCAGCCGAGAAAAATTCGCTGGCTACGAATTGCTTGGTCAAACGAAAAAGTTTGTGGTACTTGTACTTGCTGCATATAGTATGATCTCCTAATTAGTTTTGTCTGTACTGTGTTATGCGATCTGGGAAGTACAGAGCCGGGCGTATAAGCCGCCGGTGGTCAGCAACTCTTCATGAGAGCCCTGTTCCACAATTTTTGCTTCATTAAGGACAATGATCTTATCGGCCCGGCGTACTGTGGAAAGACGATGGGCGATGACGATCAGGGTGCGGCTGCCGGCAAGCTGCTGGATAGCCTGTTGAATTTTCTTTTCGGCTTCAAGGTCTATCGCAGCCGTGGCTTCATCCAGGATGAGTATAGGGGTGTCGCGTAAAAGTGCCCGGGCAATGGCCAGCCGCTGTTTTTGGCCGCCTGATAAGAGTACTCCTTTTTCGCCTACCAGGGAATCATAGCTTTGCGGCAAAGTTACAACAAAGTCATGAATATATGCCTGTTTGGCAGCATTTACAATTTCTTCCCGGGTTGCATCCTGTTTGCCAAAAGCAATGTTATCGGCAATAGTGCCGTTAAACAGGAATATATCCTGGGAAACTACGCTTAGCTGATTGCGCAGCGAGCTAACCGCGATATCGCGCAGATCGACGCCGTCAAGTGTAATCCGGCCGGCTGCAGGGTCATAAAAGCGGGTAATGAGTGAGGCCAGTGTGGTTTTGCCTACGCCGGTCGGACCGACAAAAGCCACCATTTCTCCCGGCTTTATTTCAAAAGAGATATCTTCTAGTACCGGAGCGTATCTATCATAATTAAAGCCCACATTTTCAAAAGCAAAATGTCCCTGCGCGGTTGTCAGATGGATGGCAGTTGGTTTATCGTTAATTTCCGGATTGGCATCCAGCAGAGAAAAGACACGTTTGGCGCCGGCCACAGCCTGAAGCAGGCTGTCAACTGAGGCGACCAAGGTGGCTATCGGAGCATAAAACAAACTGAGATACAACAGAAAACGTATAATATCTCCCACGCTGAGAACACTTTCTAACGCCATGATGCCACCAAAACCAACAACAATCACTGTGCCCAGTGATAAGATGCCCTCGACCATGGGATGATAAGTCCCGCTGAGCCAGGCAACACGCATTACTGCATCCCGCCATTTATAGGTTTGTGAACGGAAAGATTCGACTGCGCTGGACTGACGGTTAAAAAGTTGAATCTCCTTTAAACCGGTAAGATTATCTTGCAGCACGGCATTCATATCGCCCAAACAGGCTTGATGCTGACTATAGGCGGGATAAATACGTTTGGTATAGTATAGGCTGAAAGCAATCATAAAAGGCACTGGAATAAAGGTCAGCAGAGTCAGCCAGGGATTAAGCACCACCAACAAAATGGCAACGCCAATTACAACGAGCACACTGCTGAGGATATTAGGAATGGCATGGGCAATAAGCAGCTCAAACTGCGCGGTATCGTTAATCACCTGACTCATAAGCTGACCTGTTTGTTTGTCGCTGTAATAGCCTAAGGACAGTTTTTGCAAATGGTCATACACTTTGACGCGCATGTGGGCAACAATGCTCCAGGCCGCATAATGCGCCCAATAATCACTGGCCAGACGAAAAACGGCTCGCAACAGATAGCTGACCAAGAGTAGCATTGCCAAATTGCGTACCTGAGGGATGTCAGCTTGACTAAAACTTCCGCTTGTGAGTAAATCAATTAAATCGCTGATTAGACTGGGGCCAATCAGATTGATGGCTGTATATATAACAATACTGGCAGCCGCGCCAATAAGTAACCAGTAATATTTCTTTGCTTCGTAAAGTAATCGTACAATATGTTTCATAACATGTGTCCTCTCCTCGGTTAGTGAGGCTGATTTCGTGTCAGACAGGATTAGTGTAAGCGAAACGATACCGGCAGTGTGGAGTAGCAAGTTATAGCCCGGCCACTGCTGCGGTCTTTGGCCGGAATAAACCGCCATTGCTCGACCGCATCGACGGCGGCATCATCTAATAAGGGATAGCCGGAAGAACGAACAACGGATACTTCACCAGGACGGCCGTTTTCTAAAATTTGCACCTTCAGTACCACTGTACCTTGCTGGGCTGCCTGGCGGGCTACACTGGGATAACTAGGCTCTGTTTTGCTTAAAATGCCTGGGGCGATAACGCCACGTGGACTGCCACTGCCGTTACTGGCTGAGGCGGTGCCGCCGGCGGATGGGCCTGCAGGGACGGTAGTGCCGGTTTCATTACTGCCGCCAGTAGCCGGAACTTCGGCAGCTACCATTGACAGCGCACCGGTTGAAGCAACTACCGGTGTAGTACTGGATTGCTCAGGAACGGTAGCAGGTGTGGGGGTTGGAGCAGATTGTGATGCCGGCAGGTGCGGTGAAGTTGCTGCTGCAACTTGGTTGTCCTGAAATGCTTGCGGCTCTGGTGCACTAGACAAGTCCAGCTCAATATATTGTTCGAGGACCGGTGGGGCAGCAATTAAGCGAGTTACCAGATAACCTGAGCCGGCGACAAGCAAGACATGCAATAGGAGAGAAGTTGTTATGGCTTTGCGCCAGCGCGGTTGTAAGTGTAACATGTCAATTACCTCGTTTTAGTTCGCTTGCTAGAGCGATGCGGCGGGCGCCTGCCAGCTTAATTTCATCCAAAGCGGCAACCACCTTTTCATAATTGGTTTGCTTATCGGCACGCAGGGTAAATACGGTATCAGGCTGCTGGTTGAGAGCGGCAGTAACGCGTTTAGCCAATAGTGGCAAGGCGATTTCTTCCTGTTCAAATACAATTCGCCCATCCTGCAATACCGTGATATTGACACTTTGTGCTTTATCTTGCTGGACGGCTGCTGCCTGAGGTAGATTAACCGGTATGGTATGCTGTTCCACCATGTACAGGGTGCTC
>JAGGAB010000089.1 GCA_017889705.1 Bacillota bacterium
ATAGGCCAGATGTGGAAGTGGAGTAATCCATGTAGCTGACTGGTACTAATAGGCCGAGGACTTGACTTAACAACCTCGTTTGCATGAAGTGCAAACATCATAAGCAGCGAACCATATTGTTGCGAGCGAAAGCGAAGTAAGAATATGAGTGAGTCGCTTAGTTCCGAACGTATGTGAGGAACATCCTATAAGCGCCAGTCTTTCTTCTGTTCAGTTTTTAGGGAGCATACTCTAACGAGATGTTCACCTATGTAGGGGCGTAGCCAAGTCGGTAAGGCAACGGACTTTGACTCCGTCATGCGTTGGTTCGAGTCCAGCCGCCCCTGCCATTGACCTACTAGCTCAGTCGGTAGAGCACCTGACTTTTAATCAGGGTGTCCCGCGTTCGAGTCGCGGGTGGGTCACCATTTCTGGCCCGTTGGTCAAGCGGTTAAGACACCGCCCTTTCACGGCGATAACGGGGGTTCGATTCCCCCACGGGTCACCATAAGCAGAGAGCCGGGTTTCTACGAACGAAAGCGACATAGAAACCCGTGCGAATCGCTTAGTTCCGAACGGAGTGAGGAACATCCTTAAATTATTAACGGGCGATTAGCTCAGCCGGGAGAGCGCCTGCCTTACAAGCAGGATGTCGGCAGTTCGATCCTGTCATCGCCCACCATTTTCGATATTCGATTTAATTGGATATCGAGTACCAAACAATGCGGCCCTGTGGTGTAGCGGTCTAACATGCCGCCCTGTCACGGCGGAGATCGACGGTTCAAATCCGTTCAGGGTCGCCATTCGCCTCGGTAGCTCAGTCGGTAGAGCAGAGGACTGAAAATCCTCGTGTCGACAGTTCGATTCTGTCCTGAGGCACCATTCAAGCGGAAGTAGCTCAGCGGTAGAGCATCGCCTTGCCAAGGCGAGGGTCGCGAGTTCGAATCTCGTTTTCCGCTCCATTTTTATTATACTTAGCGGATGTTATCGCTACGCTCTAACTAAGCGACTCACATATGTTCTTGCATCGCCTATCAGCTCGCAACAACATGGTTCGCTGCTTGTGGCGACATAGCCAAGTGGTAAGGCAGAGGTCTGCAAAACCTCTATTCCCCAGTTCAAATCTGGGTGTCGCCTCCAACTATATGCCGGGGTGGCGGAACTGGCAGACGCACGGGACTTAAAATCCCGCGGGTAGAAATACCCGTACCGGTTCGATTCCGGTCCTCGGCACCAAGTGTTTATGAGACTTCGTAATAGCGAAGTCTTTTTTGCGTTCATAATCGTTCTTATGCTGTTTTTGGCAGGAACATTGGAGTTACCAAAAGCTATTGAGCGGGCTGTTGTACTTAAGTATGATCGCGCAGTTTGTGGATAGCTTTTAACTATGTAGGCAAACTTATTCTATGCTTAAATATTCTTATATGATCCAAGCTATTTGTAAGCTACGGGCCAATTTAATCTAGATTTGTGAGTAAACTTTAAAATGTACCCCATAGGCTAGGCTTTTCGTTGTCTGCCCTGTGGGGTGCATTTTTGCATTATCAGGCAGTCTGGCTCTTTTTGATACTAAGTCAGAATGACTAGCGCTCTGTTTCTATTCTGAAGAAGTTGCACAAATCAAGTCATTTCTTATGTCGAAAATATGACCAGTTGCTTATCCGTAAAAGGAACCGTAAAAGGATTATCAGCAGGATTATGAGCATTCTCATAGAGACTAGTGTGAATTTTTGATAAATTAGAAGGAAAAATGTCATATTAGGTAGAATTTTACATGTGATTTAAGAAAGTACTTAGCGAGGCGGTTGTGAATGCGTAAACAGGACTCAGAAGGTAAAAAAGTTATTAAACAGTTGACTTTGGCGCAAGAACTTTTTCACGAATTAAAGGCAATTATAAAGTCTTCCTATGACGGAATTTTTGTTACTGATGGTGAGGGTATTGTTTTGCATGTAAATGAGGCTTATGAACGTATTACTGGCCTCACGACTAGCGACATAGTAGGTAAGAATATGAGAAACTTGGTAGCAGCAGGGTATTATGACGAGTCGGTTACTTTGTTGGTAATGGAGAAACGCGAACGGATTACAATTAATCAAACAGTGAAAGGAAATTGCAAGATATTAGTTACCGGTACCCCCATATTTGATGAGCAAAGTAATTTATTTAGAGTGGTAACAAATGTTCGCGATATTACTGAATTGGCTAATTTGCAAAATCAATTGCAAAAGACTCAGGAAAAAACTTTAAAATATAAGACCGAGTTATCCTATTTGCGGGCAATGCAAATCAAAGATAATGAAACGATTTTCCGTAGTCCTAAGATGGCACAGGTAATTGAGCTTGCTACGAAGATTGCCGATGTGGATTCTACTGTGTTAATTAATGGCGAATCAGGTACTGGTAAAGAACTAATTGCCAAGCTAATTCATAAGCATGGAAAAAGTGCCGTAAAACCATTTATTAAAATTAATTGTGCCGCTATTCCTGAGCAGCTATTGGAGTCAGAGTTGTTTGGTTATGAGGGGGGGGCATTTACTGGTGCAAGAAAGGAAGGAAAACCTGGACTCTTTGAATTATCGCACAACGGCACGTTATTTTTGGATGAAGTGGGTGATTTGCCACTGTTGCTGCAAGTCAAATTGCTTAGATCAATACAAGAAAAAGAGATTATGCGGGTTGGCGGTACTAAGCCGATCCCAGTTAATACAAGAATAATCGCTGCTACTCACCGTGATATTGCCAAGATGGTAAAGGAAGGTAAGTTTCGTGAGGACTTGTATTACCGGCTTATGGTAGTGCCCATAGAGCTGCCACCTTTACGTGAGCGCAAAGAAGATATTCCTCTATTAACTATGCATTTCATTGATAAGTTTAATAATCATTTTAGTTATAATAAAAGGATTTTGCCGCAAGTAATTGATAAGTTTGTGGAGTATTCTTGGCCAGGTAATGTGCGTGAGCTGGAAAACGTCATAGAACGTATGATGGTAACTGCACCGGGGGAAGAACTTACGGTGAATAGTATCCCGGAAACTATTTGGAAGAAAACTTTATTACCCAAACGCGGGACTAAGTTAAAAGAAGCGGTAGAGCAAACAGAAGCTTATCTGCTTACCGAAAGCTACAAGGAGTACGGCTCATGGCAAAAGGTAGCCCAAGTATTGGGGGTTGATAGAACGACAGTTTTTCGCAAGGTGGTCAGATATGGTTTAGATTAGAGGTAACAGAATGTTGCAAAAATACAACTGATGTATTATTGCACAATACTAAATAGATTGAAACTTCAGAGTATATTTTTTATTATGGCGTTGCAGAAATGCAACGCCATAATAATTGTCGAAACAGTCTATTATATGAGAAAAGTGCGAATAAATCGCATTTTATAGCGTTGGCACGCTTCTTGCTCTAGTAAGAAGGTGAGCAAAAAAAATAAAAAATAGGAGGTATTACTTATGAGTTGGTTAGGTCCTACTTACAAACGCAATTTTGGCGAAGCTCAGCCGCATATTCCATTGGGGCCATTTCAGTTAAGGCTACCGTTTATTCATTATCGCTTTGAGTTGCCGGATTATATTCAGGGTTTGTTGATGAGTGCCGTTTGCCTTGGGATTATTCCAATATTACAGGAATATCTGGGAATGCCGTTTGAAATTGCAATTACTGTTGTTATCCTGAATGGCTTTTTCTATTTATGGCATGCGCATTTAGGCGATCCTGTTATTCCCGGCTGGATTACACCGGCGATACCGCTGTTATTGTTATGGCTTAAGACCTTCCCGGAAGGTGTGACCCGAATGCATGCCTTAATTGCCTTTGAAATGGAATTAGGTATTTTTGCGCTCGTGTTAGGGTCAACCGGTTTGGCCAAGAAGTTTGTTGACATTGTGCCTGACGCACTCAAATCTGGGATACTAATTGGCGCTGGGGTGGCAGCTGTAAGATTGGTATTTGAAAAGGGTGGCCGGTTTGATTCTTATCCCTGGACAATTACCATTGCCATTGGTTTTGCTTTTTATATTTTGTTTTCGAATCATTTTAAAACTCTTAGAAATAAGCATGTAGTTTTCAAATATCTCTCAGATTTAGGTTTAATGCCCTCCCTTGTTCTGGCCATTATTATCGCACCATTGCTGGGAGAACTTCCATGGCCAACAATCACTTGGGGTATTACAATTCCGCAGTTTTACACCTTATTTACTGAATGGACTCCGTTTTCCGCAAAAATTGGTTGGCCGCCACTAAGTATGTATATGGATGCATTTCCGCTGGTAGCCGCTACTTATGTAGTACTGTTTGGAGAATTAATTCAGGCTGAAGCACTTATTGATGAAGCACGTGAGTTTCGTCATGGCGATGAAAATGTGCATTATGATGCTAATCGCAATAACATTATCTGTGGTATTCGTAATATCAGCATGTCGATGTTAGGACCGGATTTATCCATGTGTGGTCCGCTGTGGGCAGCCATGCAAGTAGTAACCTGTGAGCGCTATAAACATGGCCGGGATGCTATGGATAGCTTATTCGGAGGTGTAGCTTCTTTCCGTTGGGGAACATTTACCAGTTACTTTATCATGCCGGTCGTTACCTTGGTAAAACCGATTTTGCCGGTTTCCTTGTCGCTGACTATGTTGGTACAGGGTTATGTAGCTATCCGGGTAGGCGTATTAAAAGCACGGACATTTAATGACTTGGGCGTGGCCGGTATCGTCGGTTCGGTGCTTATTTCCCGAGGGGCAGGCTATGCGTTTGGTGTAGGTGTTGTCCTATGTATATTAATTTATGGTAAGGATTTTATCCGGAACTGGTCTACTTATGATACTACGAAAGATCCGGTGTTCAATAGCCGGATTGGCGAAGAATAATTTGTTTGTTGTGAATTTTGGCAGCAGACATTGTTAAAAAATGCAAGAAAACTTTAAGGAGGGTATTACTATGGCTTTAAAAACAGCTCAGCAGTATGAAGAAAGTTTACGCCAACTCAATTTCAAGGTGTATCTGCAAGGTGAATTGGTAAAAAATCCAGTTGATCATCCGATTATTAGACCATCCATGAATTCAGTGAAAATGACGTATGAGTTGGCGCAGGATCCTCAATACGCGGATTTAATGACAGCTACGTCTCATCTTACTGGCAAGACAGTCAACCGCTTCTGCCATTTACATCAAAGCACCGATGATCTTGTAAAAAAAGTAAAAATGCAGCGTTTATTAGGTCAAAAAACAGCTGCCTGTTTCCAACGTTGTGTAGGTATGGATGCTATCAATGCTGTGGATAGCACTACCTTTGAAATGGATCAAAAGTTAGGAACTAAGTATCATGAGCGCTTCAACAAGTTTTTATTGAAAATGCAGGAAGAAGACTGGACGGTAGATGGAGCCATGACTGATCCTAAAGGTGACCGCGGCTTGTCACCGAGCAAACAGGTAGATCCTGATTTATTTGTACATGTTGTAGAGAAAAGAGAAGATGGCATTATTGTTAGTGGTGCTAAAGCCCATCAAACAGGTGCTATCAACTCTCACTGGATACTGGTAATGCCAACTATCGCTATGACTAAAGAAGATGCAGATTATGCAGTATCCTTCTGTGCCCCGGCTGATGCCAAAGGAGTCTTCTACATTTACGGACGTCAGTCTTGCGATACCCGTAAGCTGGAAGGTGGCGACATTGACGTCGGCAATAAAGAGTTCGGCGGTCATGAGGCACTCATGGTATTTGATAATGTATTTATTCCTTGGGAAAATGTTTTCATGTGTGGCGAATCTGAGTTTAGCGGTATGTTGGTAGAACGTTTTGCCGGTTACCACCGTCAAAGCTATGGCGGTTGCAAAGTTGGCGTAGGTGATGTGTTGATTGGTGCCGCTGCAACAGCTGCTGAGTTTAATGGAGCAGCCAAAGCGTCTCATGTTAAAGATAAGTTGATTGAAATGATGCATCTGAACGAAACCTTATACGCTTGTGGTATTGCTTGTTCGGCTGAAGGGCATAAAACAGCATCAGGTAATTATATCATCGACCTGTTGCTAGCCAATGTCTGCAAACAAAATGTAACTCGCTTGCCTTATGAAATTGCCCGCCTGGCAGAAGATATTGCTGGTGGTCTGATGGTAACCATGCCTTCAGAAAAAGATTTGCGTCATCCTGAAATTGGAAAAGTAGTGGAAAAATATTTCCGTGGCGTAGCTTCAGTATCTACTGAGAATCGTATGCGTATTTTGCGTCTGATTGAAAACATTACCTTAGGTACTGCCGCTGTTGGTTACCGGACAGAATCTATGCATGGTGCCGGTTCACCTCAGGCCCAGCGGATTATGATTGCTCGCCAAGGCAACTTAGAGAAAAAGAAAGAGCTGGCTAAAGCCATAGCCGGTATTAAGTAACAAATTTATTATTAATTACGGGGATGTTTAGATGGAAAAGATGCAACAAGTAATTGAGCAGAAAGTCCGTCCGGCACTCAATGGTCATAATGGGGACATTGAGTTAGTCGAAGTGACATCCGACGGGTTTGTAAAAGTTAGGTTAACCGGGGCATGTGCATCATGTCCCGGTGCCCAACAAACCTTGTCGGACATAGTGGGAGCATCAATAAAAGAAGTATGCCCTGAAATTAAAGGCGTCGTGTTAGTGCAGCAAGTTAGCGAAAATTTGATTAATGAGGCCTTAAAGATATTGCGTAAGGATAGAATCTAACAATGAATAATCGGCGGATCAGCATTATCTTTTGCGGGGGATGTAACCCACGGATTAACCGGGGCCAAATAGCTGCTGAAGTGCAGAACGTGTTGCTGGGAAGCGGCTATCAAGTCTGCTATAACTCGTTAGATGTTGATTTTGTTATATATATAAGTGGTTGTACAGCGGGGTGTGCACTAAAGTACAATCACAGCAAGCTGCCTGCGGCTGTAATTGCAGCAAGCTCGATTGATGCAGTTTCTATAGATGAGGCAAAAATTGTTACTGAAGTTACTAAGAAGGTGAGGGGTTATTTTGAATAATTGGCGAGAAATTTATCAAGAAAAAATGGTTTCGGCAAAACATGCATTAGCTCAGGTAAAGTCAGGTGATAGGGTAGTAGCCGGACATGCCTGTGGTGAGCCGACAGCGTTGATCAACGCGTTAGTTGACCGGGCGGCAGAGCTTAGTAACGTGGAAATTGTCCATATGGTCGCCATGGGAGAAGCTAAGTATGCTCAACCGGGAATGGAAAAAAGTTTTCACCATAATGCACTGTTTGTCGGTGGATCAACAAGAAAGGCTTTAGAAGAAAAAAGGGCTGATTATACACCCTGCTTTTTTTCGGAAATTCCCAGATTGTTTAAAAACAATATATTGCCTGTTGACATTATCTTGCTTCAGGTTACGCCGCCAGATAAACAGGGATTTTGCAGTTATGGCGTTTCGGCAGATTATACCCAGGCTGCTGCCGAGTGTGCCAAAATTGTGATTGCGCAAGTTAACAGCTGTGTTCCCCGTACTGGTGGAGCCAAAATTCATTTGGACGCTATTCACTTTATTGTTGAACACAATGAACCTTTAATTGAGTTAAAGCCTCCTAAAATCGGTGATATCGAAAAAGCCATTGGTGAAAACGTAGCCGGACTTATTGAGGACGGAGCTACTTTACAGCTTGGAATCGGTGCCATTCCTGATGCCGTACTGTTGTTTTTAACAGGTAAAAAGGATTTAGGCATTCATTCTGAAATGTTTTCTGATGGGGTTGTGGTTTTAGCCGAGAGGGGGGTTATTACCAATCGTAAAAAAACAATTAATCCCGGTAAATTTATGGCTACTTTCCTGATGGGGACAAAAAAACTGTATGATTTTGTCAATAATAACCCGGATGTTGAATTACGTCCGGCAGACTATATTAATGATCCCTATATTGTCGGACAGCATGAGAAAATGGTTTCTATAAATTCTGCCTTGCAGGTGGATTTAATGGGACAAGTTAATGCCGAAATGATTGGTTACCGTCAATTTAGTGGTGTTGGTGGTCAGCTTGATTTTATTCGTGGTGCCAGCAGATCACTAAATGGCAAGTCGATTATTGCCTTACCAGCGACCGCCGCCGGTGGTAAAATATCGCGTATTACCTGTGAATTGGATAAAGGGGCTGCAGTAACAACCTCTCGCAATGATGTGCATTATGTGGTAACTGAATACGGTGTGGCCGAATTGCGAGGAAAAAGCCTGCGCAAGCGGGCTCAAGCTCTGATAGCGATCAGTCATCCGGATTTCCGCGATAAATTGACTGCTGAAGCAATAGAAAAAGGTCTTATGTAGATTAAAGCACTGGAGGTTATGCTGTGCCTATTATTACATTTTTACAAGACATTTTTGCAGCAACAAAAGGACGCTATTATCGTACGGTAGGTAGGCATACACAGAAATTCTGCAGCAAGGCTGTTAA
>JAGGAB010000146.1 GCA_017889705.1 Bacillota bacterium
TTGTCCGATGCCCAGCCCGCAGCAACTTCAACAAACATTGAGATTAACAGAGGCAGCATAGCTGCAAAACCCATAGCCAGCATTCCCATGCCTTTTTCCTTGATCAGATACGTGGGAAGCCATGTAATAAAGAAATAAGAAGTATAATTAATCATAAAAAATCCGATGCACATTGCCCAAATATTTCTGTATTTTAAAAGTTCGTACCATTTCATCGGCTGTTCTTTATCAAGACCTTCTTTTTTTGACTGTCCATCGCGAATGTATTTTAACTCAGCAGCATTGACACCTTTGTGTTCTTCGGGAATTTCTTTAAAGTACATGATCCAGATAATAGACCAGACAATCCCCGCCCCACCGATAATAACAAAAGTCATCTTCCAGCCAAATAAAGCAATAAGCCAGACAATAAGCGGCATGGCAACCGCTCCGCCAAATTTGGAACCACTGTCAAAAAGCCCGCCAACAGTTGCCCGCTCTTTATCAGGAAACCATTTGGAAGAGATCCCTGCATTGCTTGGATACGCAGCCGCTTCGCCAATCCCAAGAGCCACGCGAAACCCCAGTATTGATTTAAACCCTGTTCCGAGTCCCGTTAAGGCTGTGGCGATCGACCACCAGGCTACAGCAAAGCCAAGTGTTTTTTTCTGTCCAATTTTATCAGCAAACCAGCCTGCTGGAACCTGGAGCAAGGCATATGACCAAAAAAATCCTGACATGATAATACCCATCTGGCTTGGCGTTATACTAAATTCCTTAGTAATATAAGGAGCTGCAGCTGCAAGCACGGTACGATCAATATAATTAATGGCAATTGCTGACCACATTAACGCTGCAACAACCCAGCGCACATTAGATTTTTTCTCTGTTGACAAGATAACCCCTCCATTATATGTATTGCTATTACGCTTATTACTTTCGGTTGTTCGTAAACTTCCTTTTTTATTTCAGGAAGGAATCGGACTGAATTACAATAATTTTTTGTAAATTGCCCTCATATCTTCTTTTGTTACCACTTTTGGATTGTTATCCAAAAGACGTGTTACCTTAGCCGCTGCCTCTATCAGATCGTCGAGGGCCGCTTCATTAATGCCCTTGGCCCTTAAATCGCAGGTAACATTCAAATCTTCGATTAGGGAATATAGGTTATCGATCATTTTCTCCGCAGCCTGCCTAGTAGTACTGCCGGAAATTTCAAGTTCCATTGCAACCGCTATATCTTTAAACTTCTCTTCGCAAACGTCCAAGTTAAACTTCATTACATCTGGTAACAGAATTGCATTGGATAAACCATGGGGAATATGATATTTTCCTCCCAGAGGATAAGACAACGCATGTACTGCAGTAGTACTAGAGGTTGCAATTGAAATACCGCCAAACATCGCTCCTAAAAGCATATCTTCACGAGCTGCTACATTATGTCCATCATGATATGCCGTGCGAATACTGCGAGAAATCAAAGTAATTGCTTTTAATGCAAAAGTGTCACTGAAGGGATTCGCTTTTTTTGAAATATAGCATTCAATGGCATGACATAATGCATCCATCCCTGTGTTCGCAGTAATATGCTGTGGTAAATTAATCGTCAGATTGGGGTCCAAAATAACACAATCTGGCACCATCTTTTCGCTGACAATACCGACTTTCAATTCC
Source organism: Bacillota bacterium (assembly GCA_017889705.1). Classification (GTDB taxonomy): domain Bacteria; phylum Bacillota; class Negativicutes; order Sporomusales; family Sporomusaceae; genus Sporomusa. The sequence goes on from JAGGAB010000146.1 coordinate 1,654, forward strand.
TCTTCTGGCACTAAAACTATGGCGTTTGGCGTTGCTTCAGAACCAGTACCTGCCGTTGTCGGAATCATAAGTGTTGGTACGCCGTGGCATTTTATTTGCGCTTTTCCTTTCACCAATTCACGTAAATTTACACTGTTTGTAAGTAACAAAGAAACGATTTTTGCTGCATCCATGGAACTGCCGCCGCCAATGCCGATAATCATTTGGCATTCAAATTCTTTTGCAGCTTGGAATATTGCATTTACTTGATCTACCGTTGGCTCAGGCGGCGTGTCATTGATTACATGGACATTCACACCTGCTCCTTCAAGTAAGGCCTTGGGATTATCCACTAAACCAGAACCCCAAACACCTTGGTCAGTGATAATCACTACATTTTTAGCTTCATAATCAGCTACGATATTTGTTATTTGTTCAATACTACCTGCACCAGCAACGATTTTTCCAATATTCAGCAATGAATAGATACTACTCATAATAAATTCTCCCATCATTTAAAATATTTCAAGTTTCAGTTATTTCAAAAAAGTCGTATATTTTAGTGAACATTATTGATTCCACCGAGGATGTTCATAGGCCTTTGGATTGCATACGTTCTTCCAGCGTTCACCATTGATTACCGCAATCACGCCTTCTGCTGCCATGGTTGCTACACCTGATGCTGCCTCTTTGGTCTGCCCTGCCATATGGGGAGATACGATAATATTGTCATATTTAAATAAAGGTTCATCAACAGTCACCGGTTCATTCTCAAAGACATCCGTGGCTGCGCTATGTATTTGATTTTCTTCTAACGCTTTTGCCAAAGCAGCTTCATCAATAATACCGCCCCGGGCGCAATTAATTAAAATGGCACTTGACTTCATTATTTTTAGCTCCGCTGCACCAATGAGATTTTTGGTTTTAGGTGTCAAAGGAACATGTAAAGAAATCACATCGCTTATTTTTAAAACCGCATTCAATTCTGTTTCATGTTGATATCCTTGTTCAGTGATTGCTTCCGGTGCAACAAATGGATCATACACAACAACTTTCATTCCAACACCAGACGCCATCTTCGCAAGAACACTGCCAATATGACCATAACCAACCAAACCTAATGTTTTGCCATATATCTCAAAA
>JAGGAB010000050.1 GCA_017889705.1 Bacillota bacterium
AGTACGAGGAGGGTATGGAGCCGGAGACTATTCCAATAATTATATCCGAGTTATTTCAAAAGATTTTTCTACAACTATAGAAGATACGTATAAAATTCATAAGAATTTTTCTGTTGTTCGAAAGTCTCAGATTTACATTACACCTCAAGGTTTTGCGTATCCAGAAGAACGCTATCCATATTCTGGAGCAGAAGACTATGTCATGCCTTTTAAAACATTATCAAGAACTGGCTCAACTTCGGTGATAGCCTTGACAGGAATTGAAGAAGGAAGTCCTTTTATGCTGGCAGGTTTTCAGCCTGGAATGCTAATAACAAGAATAAACTTCCAGCGATGTTATAACTTGCAACAATATAAAGCTGCATTAAAAGAAGCTTCTTCAGGTGCGGATTTGCCTGTATCATATTTGGATTTCCAAGTACAACCCCCATTTATGGTGCCTGTTTGGGTGCAAAAGGAGGTTAACATCACCCCGAAAGAAGGCTATATAATTCATAAATAATAGGATGAACTCAATACTCCACTGAATCGGCTGACCCGTCCTCTGAATCCTGAATCTGCCTGTGAATCTGTGCACCTAGTCAATTGACCAATTATTATATTTGATAAAGCGGCAGGACGGTTCGAAACCACTGAAAAAGTCAATAAATAAACAATCATCCCTCTATTATGGTAAAATATAACTGTAGATATTTGCCGGACTGGAGGGATTTACTTTGCTTAGACATGTGCCGCACCAATTAAGTATATATAGCGTGTTATATGACAAAATTCCCAACGACCATATTTTGAAGATTATCGCTGCCAATGTTGATTTCAGTTTCATTAACGATTTGCTAAAAGAATCATATTGTAAGCACCTGGGGCGGCCGGCTAAAGAGCCCGAAATGCTAGCGAAGTTACTTATCTTGCAATATCTATATGACTTATCAGATGTCAAAATCATTGAAGAGGCTAGACTAAACTTAGCCTATATGTGGTTTTTGGGACTAAATCCCGAAGATGATTTGCCAGAAGCCAGTCTACTTACCAAGTTTAGGAGACATAGATTAAAAGAAAAAAAGTGCCAGAAAGAATCATGAAGCACCTAGCTAGAAGAATCATAAAGGCTATTGAGGAAGAAAATGGAGAAATCCCAGCGGAGCTTATTGGTGAAGTTCCTAACTACAAGCTTATAGAGGACCACAACGAAGCGAAGCAGATTATGAAGACTTATGTAGAAAACCTAATCAGCAAAGCTGAAAACCATGTAGATCTCTCCAACCTGCCCAGCAGCCAAAAAGCTGTTAACGAAGCAAAAGAAATCTTACAAGATCCTAAATTTATCGCACAAAAAGGAATCCGATCACTTGTAGATAAAGATGCTCGTGTAGGGTACAAGTCTCAGACAGACAGTTTTTACGGATATAAAGTGGAATTTGCCATGATCCCAGAGACGAGGATTATTACTGCAGTGACCGTTGATAGCGGTGCCTATGTAGATGGTAGCAAATTTGATGAACTCTATCAGCGAAGTAAAGCATGCGGATTAACCCTACAAGAAGTGTATGGAGATAAAGCTTATTTTCGAAAACCAATTTTAGATACCTTACAAACAGACTCGGTAGAAGCCATCATTCCGGTAAATAATTGTGTCTATAAAATAGACGAAAGCAGATTTACTTACAATAAAGATAGCGATCAATGGTTTTGTGAAATGGGTAATAGCACCTGTAAAAAAGTCTATCAAAAATACAAAAATAGAAGTAATATATTATAAATATCATTTTGACAAATCACAGTGTATTCAATGTCCCAAACTACTCGAATGTGCTGGCAAAAACGTTAAGAAAAAAGTACTGGGCGTCGGTGAACATAATGCTCAATATTATGAACATAGTCAAATTGCTAAGACTAATCAATTTAAGCTCAAGTACAAAAAACGCGCCAGTCATGAGTGGAAAAACGGGGAAATGAAGCGTTTTCACGGGTTAGATCGTGCCCGAGGGTACGGTCTAAAAAGCATGTCAATGCAAGCCAAGTTAACGGCTTTAGCCGTAAATCTTAAAAGGATAGCAGCACTAATATCCTTGTATAGTCGTAATTTGGGGAGGCAAATCTTCGATTTTTTACTCTTTCGCAAAATGAATACGCTATTTATACTGGTAAATTAAAAAAACAGGGATATATCAGTGGTTTCGGACGGTTTCGGTGCTTCCATTCATAATGGATATCACTATGAAAGTGTCAAAATGAAGAAGGAGTTTTTCGGCCCTGAAAAAATAAAAATGCCGAACGGTGATGAAATTGTAATCACGCCTAATAAGTAGGATTAGGCGTAAAATCAGGGCAATGAGGGCGGAATTCATCCGCCGCATTTTTTTCGCCGATATACTGATACGGAGAGCCGTTTCATTGATAACGGCAAAAGGGAGACAGTTGGGAGCGCCCCCAACTGTCTCCTAGATTGGCATTTAAGTAAGTTGATGTAAATATGCAAACTGCTTTACATATTAGTGGGTGGGTTAATAAATGAGGTGATGGAATTGCTATTCCGCGATGTTGACGGTTCTTCAAAAAAACGTGTTGTTATCATAATTTTGCTGTGCTTCTTACTAGGATTGACTGGATTCGGTTACATAGCGACTATGCAATTAGTCGATGACTATTGTCTTTTTTATAATGGTCAAAAAACAACTGCTAAAGTTAGCAGAGTAGGCATTAGTAGGGGAAGGCAGCAAATCCGATATTCTTTTAAAATAGATAATGAACAATATTCACATTCTGACCGCACCGGCAGAAGAAATTTGTGGACAAGATACAGTGACAGCGTTGTTGAAAATGCAAACATTGAGGTGTTATATTATCCGCCAAATCCATGGATCAACAAGCCGTTTGCGAGGATTAATCCCCAATATTTTTGGATAAATGAGCTAGATGTGCTTGTAGGCATAGTAGTATGTGTCTTACTTTGGGGGGGCAACATTTTGTTAATCGTAAGAATAAAAAAGTCAATTAGCGGGAGACATCGAGGTGCTTAGTGTTGAGGATTTAGTTTTTTGAGATGACAGGGCAATGGGTGCGGCTCATTGCCCTGTTCGCCGTGCGCCCAACTGCCTCGCTACTGTCTCAAGAATTTATTTGCATCATCAGTCAGAAAATACAAGGGGACAGGGACATCGTTTCAAAAATAGAGAAGTGATATAATTTTTTTAGAGGTTGAGCAAGTAGTAAGAAAATTAAGAGAGAAAAAAGCAACAGTGGAATTATCACATATTGCGGGTAATGAAGGAAATTGAAGGCACCAATATTCGTCAGATAGCTAGGGGACTATCGCCAACATGCGTTGGTAGAGCCTGAAACATAGTGCCTGTCCCCTTGTTTCTTTTTAGGCTATTTAATGAAAATATGGTAATTACTTGAATGGGGGGTTATAATTGATTTAATAAATTTATATTGTTGTTATAAAGTGATTGTAGTAAAAACACAAGGGGGATTTCAAGTGAAAAAAATTTTGTTTGCGCTTATCTGTTTAATAATGCTGGGAGCTACTAGTATTGCTTTTGCAGATGATGGAAATAGTTATCTAAGCCCTGCTGACAAGGTGATAGCAGAAATCACTAAAGCGATAGAAGATAATCCGAATAATGCGGTTGTTTATTGTAAACGTGCTAGTGTGTATACTTATAAAAAACAGTTTGATTTAGCACTTGCTGATTATAATAAAGCACTTGAGATTAACCCTAAGTATGCATATGGATATGCTTGTCGAGCCGATCTCTATGAGAAAAAGGGCGATACTGATTCTGCTATTAATGATTTAAATAAAGCCATTGAGTATGATCATACTTTTGTAAAGGCATATAATAACCGTGCAGTAGCCTATAGTAAAAAAGGTCAATATGAATTAGCCATAAATGACTTTAAAAAAACCATTGAATTAGACAGTAAACATACTACGGCTTATGCTGGGTTGGCCATGATTTATGAAAATAAATATTTATATAGTGAGGCAATTGCTACCTATCGCAAACTTATCGATAATGCTACGCTGCCACAAGAAAAAGCTTGGGTAGAAAAAGCGCAGAATAAGATTAGAGAATTTGGCGGAACTTTATAGTAAATCTCCTTCCGTCAAAAATAAGACCCTTAGCTGCCCTGTGAAGTTCTCCCTGTCAAGTAGACAGTGGAAAAATAAAAATAAGCATGATATATGGATATGAGTTAAATCGTCTCTTTATATCTTTGTAGCTATTCCACTAAATGGTGAAGTGGAGAATTATAACGAGCAAATTTTTGGTATTGGAGTTGATAATCGTGAATGTTCCAATGAAAACAGTTGGAATTATCGGCGGAATGAGTCCTGAATCAACGGTAACGTATTATCATGAATTGAACAGGTATATAAATAAAAAATTAGGCGAATATCATAGTGCAAAATGTATTTTACATAATGTTCAATACCAAGATATTAAAGATGTTCACAAAAATGGCGATTGGGATAAAGCTGGCGAAATTCTTGCTCAGGCAGCAATATCACTCAAAGCTGGTGGAGCGGACTTTATTATTCTTGCAACTAATACAATGCACTTAGTAGCATCAAAAATAAAAGAGGCATGTGGTCTGCCGTTTTTACACATTGCTGAAGTTACTGCGGATTATCTTAGTAGCGATGGAATAAAGACGGTTGGTTTGTTAGGAACTCGTTTTACAATGGAACAGGATTTTTACAAGAATGTATTAATTGCTTCTGGAATTAATGTACTTACTCCGGGAAAAGAAGATATTGAGAAAATCCATAGGATTATAAATGAAGAATTAATACTTGGGAAATTTGAAAAGGCATCACGTGAATGTTTTCAAAATATAATTGCATCATTAAAGCAATGTGGTGCAGAAGGTGTTATCTTAGGCTGTACCGAAATTGGTTTGCTTGTTAAGCAGGAGGACAGTATTCTTCCTGTATATGATACGGCTCTTTTGCATATTCAAGCTGCTGCTGAATATGCATTGAAGAGGTGAAAAATGGGGGCGAGGGGACAGGTTTGTTGTCCCGAAATATAGAAATGTTTTACTTTAATATTTGGTTGGGGCGAATGACCTGTCCCAACCAAACTTTCTTGGGTGAATTGAGGCTCATTGCCAATTTAAATTGAACTAATTATGGATTAAGCTTTGATAAAAACTATATTGGGCAGTTTAATAAAGAAGACTCAGCAGCCCTATTAAAAAAAGCTCAACATGCAGAAAACACTGCATGTTGAGCTTTTTGGGGATTAACGGAAATGCACTGCAGATTATTTATAAGCAGCTTACGCAAAGAATCGCATGATGATCATAGCGATACAAGCATTAAGAATACTTGCTGCCATTAATAAAGGCCAGTATTTCTTAGGGACATCAGCCACACCAAGCAGTCGCCCCATATATTGCAATTGAGAACCCATTAAGAAAATAGCGGGAATCAATATGGTCGCATGGGAACCATTCAAAACTCCTTTGCTGAGCAGACTGACGGCAATACCGGTTCCGGCCGAGGATGAAAGCCAGGATGTGAGCAGTACCGTGACTGCCTCACCGGGAAGGCCAAATATTCCCATCAAAGGGCCGAATAAACTGCCGATAAATTGCATAGCGCCAATGATATTTAAAATTTCGGCGACAACATAGGCCATAAGTACATTTGGCATTAAGTTATTGATGGCAATTTGGTAGCCTTTGCGGGCGCCAATTACAAAAATGTCAAAAGGATTGTTGGATGTAGTCGATTTAGTATTATTGCTCATGACTGAAATCCTCCTTGTAGACCGTGTTTAATACAGAACGGACAATCATAGCGCCAACAAACTTTAGTGCAAACATCAACAATAAGGGGATGATGACCGGTGCTGTTAAGAAGGCAAATAACGCAGAGCCAATCGCAAAGTAATTGTTAATCAGGCCGGCACCGGAATATTGCCAAGCGCTCATCACGACAAGTTCTTTTTTGTTAATTTGATTTTCGTCATATAATTCCTTGGTAAGAGCCGCACCGGCATCTGTGCTTTGCAAGTCTGTGATCAACGCAAGTCCTGTTAGACCTGGAATGCCCAGCAATGGCTTGAGAAGCGGTGTGAGCAGTTTGTGAGCCGCCCGAATGGCTCCGTAATGGGTGAAAATTTCTAAGAATCCTAAGGCCAGCATAACGGTAGGAACCAATGATAAAGCAAATAAAAAACCTGCTTTGGCACTGACGCCGCCTGCACCTAAAAAGGTGCTTTTGGCTGGTTCTTTCATTGTGCCAAACGTACCGCCTAAGGTAGTAAAGTCAAAAGCGCTTAACCACTTCATACCATCGAGTTTCATAAAAAGACCTGAGAAAAATAAAATAGCGACAAGCAAAGCAATGTATGCCCCTATGCCGACTTTCCATTGGTTGCCGGTCGCCGTATTTCTTTCTTCTGCCATAGATAGTCCTCCCTTGCTAAATTTAGTAGTATTTATATAGGGAGTATACAGATGATTAGCAAACAAGTCAATAACTAGTTAAATAATGTAATATTCAGCAAATGTGTACTGGCAAATGAGTACGGTTGTATATGGTCGAAATATAGAAACGGCCTTGAATAATATTGCCAAATTCGGTACAATGCAGCAAGGAGGGGATTTTATGTCAAGAATAATTGAATTATATGACTTTTTGCACACGATACCGGAGTTGGGTTTTGAGGAACACAAAACGGCAGCCTTTTTGGCAGGAGAGTTAAAAAAAGCCGGATTTGCTGTTATGGATAACGTCGGTGGCACTACCGGAGTTATCGGCGTGTATGACAGTGGGGTAGACGGTCCTGCGGTAGCCTTGAGAGCCGATATGGATGCGTTAGGCCATATGGTCGACGGTAAATTGTGTGCTATGCATACTTGTGGACATGATGCTCATTCTGCTATGGTGCTTGCTGCAGCCGAGGAGCTGATAAAAACTAATTCTGTGCAAAAAGGAAAACTGAAAATCATCTTCCAACCGGCAGAAGAGCTGGGGACAGGTGCGCTTGCTATGATAAAGGCCGGGGCTATTGACGATGTGGACATGATTTTGGGTGTTCATTTACGTCCTATAGAAGAGACTACTATGGAACAATCAACCCCAGCCCTGTATCATGCTGCTTCCCAAAGACTGAAGGGAGTGTTTCACGGAGTCCCGGCTCACGGTGCGCGGCCCCATCTGGGCGTCAATGCGATTGATGCCGCCGCTGCGGCAATCACCGCGGTCAATGCCATACACTTAAATCCAAATGAGTCATATAGCATTAAAGCAACCAGGTTTATTTGTGATTCCGGCGTTACCAATGCAATTCCTTCGGAAGCAACCGTCATATGGGACGTTCGCTCTGAATTAAACAGTACAATGGAGAAGCTAATAGAAAAAGCAAAAGCAGCCATTGAAGCAGGGGCAGCCACCGTTGGCGCTACCGTAGAAGCCACTCATTATCAAGGGATTCCTGCTGCCGAGTATTCAGATGAGATGATTGACCTATTGGCAGAGGCCATTACGGCAGTATATGGTCCTGAGGGATTGCGCGAGCCGGTTAAGACTGCAGGCGGAGAAGATTTTCATTTCTACATCAAAGAAAAGCCATCCTTGAAAGCCGGCTATTTTGGTTTGGGATGTGATTTAACACCGGGAATTCATCATCCTGACATGAATTTTAACAAAAGCTCGCTCGAAAAGGGAAAAGACATATTCTTGTATGCAGTAAGAAAAGTACTAAAAGGATAGGAGGCGATACTGTTGTCAAAGCTGATAAAGCATTATGAACATTTACATACTATCCCGGAAATCGGGTTTGAAGAAGTAAAAACGGCTGCTTATTTAGCCAATCATTTGGAGAAAGCAGGGTTTAAAACAACCTGTAATGTCGGGGGGACAACAGGTGTAATCGGTGTATATGACAGTGGCATTGAAGGGCCAACTTTGGCGTTGCGTGCCGATATGGACGCTCTTGGCCATGTGATTGACGGAGTTCACTGTGCCCGTCATACTTGCGGACATGATGCCCACTCGGCTATTGTTTTGACTGTCGCCGAGGAGTTAATCCAGGAAAAAGCCATTCGAAAAGGGCGCCTGAAAATCATTTTTCAGCCGGCAGAAGAGTTGGGAACCGGTGCGTTAGCGATGATCAGAGGCGGTGCTGTTGCTGATGTGGACATACTTTTAGGTCTCCATATCCGTCCTGAAGAAGAATGTAAGAAGGGGCAGGCTATTCCTGCTATGTTTTATTCTGCTTCAGGCACGATAGAAACTGTGATTAAGGGGGTGCCTGCCCATGGTGCCCGACCTCATCTGGGCGTCAATGCAATTGATGCTGCTGTTGGTGCCATTCAGGCAGTGAATGCAATTCACCTCAACCCTACGTTGTCCTATAGTGCTAAAGCAACCAAATTTCTGTGTGATTCAGGCGTAACCAATGCCATCCCTGCGGAAGCCCTTGTATATTGGGACATCAGAGCCCAATTCAATAACACAATGGCTGAATTGAAAGCGAAAGTTTTACAAGCCATTCAAGCAGGTGCAGCGACTGTTGGAGCTGCGGCAGAGTCCAAAGTGATTAAGGAATTGCCTGCAGCAGAGCTGGATGAAGACATTACGGCACTTCTTGCCGATTCGATCCGGGAGGTGCTGGGAGAGAAAGGACTGCTTAAGCCCTACTATACTCCCGGAGGAGAAGATTTCTTTTTCTATACTCAGTCAAACCCTAAAATAAAAGCAGGTTTTTGGGGGCTGGGAGTCAATGCTGCTCCCGGACTGCATCATCCAGATATGCATTTTGATCTTGATGCCTTAAAGTACGGGGTGGAAATCGTCAAGATTTCAGCTAAGAAACTGCTGGGATAAGAGAAAATGAAAATTCTATGATTTCGTTAATGACAAAAGTGCTGTGACCAAACGATCAGCCATATAAAGAAAAGTATAGAACTCCTGCTGACTTCTATGAGTATTTAGCAGGAGTTCTATACTTTTAGAAACCGTGTTTTTTTATAGGTCATGGTATGCAGATTTCGATGATCCTGCTTGGTCTGCCAGCGTTAGTTAATATGCGTTTTCCTACCTCGAAGCAAAAACCGTGAACTATAAGTTTTGCTATGATTCGATTCATGGTTCTCAGGGTTACCCCAGAAAGCTCAGCTAGTTCAGAAGTCGTAAAACGGGTTTTTCCTTGCTGCTCTATTATGCTGTGTAATTGAAAGACTGTGTTGACGCTAATACCTGATTTCTCAGAAACGGCAAGGAATTTCTTATCAATTTTATGGCTTGAGCCTTCTTGTTGAATAGGTTTACTTGTGCGGATAGGGCCGATGATTTGGTTGTCACTATAGACGATAATGGCAGTATCACCGCCGAGTTTACTCGCTCTTGCCATACCTATGCTTGCGTTAATTTTTGCCTTTTGTGCTGTCTCTCCATAACCCACACCTATGCTGATTGTGCTGGAAGTATTTTTCCTTACGGTTTGAAGTAAATCGATTTTTTCAAAGTTATTTGTTACGCTTTCCAGAAGCTGTTTTGTTGAAAAAAGTAAAAACTCTCGCAGGCCAACTTCAATAACGGCAGCTTGTATTCTCTGGGCAAATAGATATATTTCTCTAGTCACATTGGTTTTGTCAATGATATATTGGTACTCGCTGTCATTGAGAAGAGAGTATTCATTTGCCGAATCTATCTGTATATATAAGGCTACAATTTGGCTTTGTTGACTGACATGCAACAAGTAATTTAGTTGTATTTTGTGTAATGTTTGTCTAATGATGTCCGCGGTAGGATCAACGCGAAAGCAGGGTATATTTTTGGCTGTCAATCGCTTATGTACGTTAGAAAGTGCTGTGATACAGCAAGATACTTGGTTGCGTAAATAATACTGTTCGTGAAAGGCACTAACATAGTCAACATAGTCATCAGCATCAGGTGTTTTGTTGGCAGTGTATACTTGGAGGCGATCTTTAGTAAGGCCGATTTCTTCGTACGCTTCGTACAATTGACTAGAATCATACAAATCAGAGCTGATGCGGCAGATGTCATACTTATTTGTTAACATGATATTCAATAAGACCCGCAAAAGGGAACTGCCGCTGCGCGGGACGGACTCCCAAGGAATTATTTGTTTAAGGTGTTTTGCTGCATAGGATAACGGGGTCGCACCGGCAAATAAAATAACATCTAAATAGGCCTGGTGTTGCTCTATTAGTGTCGGTGCTTCCGCATATGTTTTATAGATGAATGGAAATGGATCGATTTGGTGAAATTCGCGCTTAATTATCTGCGAGATTTTTTCAATTGGTTCCAGTGGTCCAACGATGCCTAGCTTCATTCTCTAGCCCCTTGACGATTATTTTTGGACAGAATAAAGACGTTTTAAGGTCATGATCCTATATGTATAATAGCATTAACATTGAGAAACCAAAAGGGAAATTGTGTTCCGCGATATTAAATCCGGCAATGTAGCCACCGATTGCTTTGTTTAGCTGTCAGTGGCTATTCCATTTGGTCTACATTCTTAGATAAGTTAAATGGAGGAAGCAACATGAAGCTACAAAAGATTGTCTTGCGGAAAATGAAAATGGAATTTAAAACTCCTTTCGAGGTTAGCTTTGGTGCGATGAAGGACAAACATTTTATTGCTGTTGAGTTTCATACTAAAGATCATGTCGGATACGGGGATTGTTCGGCCTTTGCTCATCCTTATTATAATGAGGAAACAACGACTACCGCCTGGCATATTATGCAGGACTTTCTTGTTCCGCTACTTTTTAGCAAAGATGAAATATCTCATCCGGAAGAAGCATATTCACTATTTGCCCATATTCGCCGCAATAAGATGGCCAAGGCTGCTTTTGACTGCGCCTTATGGGACTTATATGCCAAAGAAAGAAATATTCCATTAGCTAAGGCTTTGGGGGGGACTAAAGACAAAGTGGAAACAGGAGTCAGTATTGGTATTCAGCCTAGTGCTACTGACTTACTTAGAGTTGTGGAACATCATTTGTCGGAAGGGTATCGCCGAGTCAAAATAAAAATAAAACCAGGCAAAGATATAAATTATTTAGAAGCCGTACGCAAGGAATTTGGTGATATCATGCTGATGGCAGACGCCAATTCGGCTTACACCTTAAACGATATTGATTTATTCAAAGAACTAGACCATTTAAACCTGCTTATGATTGAACAGCCGCTGTCCCATGATGATATTGTCGACCATGCTAAGCTACAAGCAGTCATGAAAACAAGAATTTGTCTGGATGAAAGCATTCACTCCGTGGATGATGCCAGACATGCGATTGAACTAGGCAGTACAAAAACCATAAATATAAAAGTGGCAAGGGTTGGTGGTTTGACAGAAGCCAAAAAAATTCACGACCTTTGTCAATCCTTTGATATCCCAGTTTGGTGCGGTGGTATGCTGGACACCGGTATTGCTCGTGCTCATAATGTGGCCATCTCTTCTTTGCCAAACTATCTATTCCCAGGCGATGTTCCCGCCTCAAACCGTTATTGGAAACAAGACCTAACTACGCCTGAGCTTATCATTGACAAAAGCGCTATGATTGAAGTTCCACAAAAACCGGGTCTTGGTTTTGAGCCTATTCCGGAATTAATGGACGCTTTTACCTATGAGAAGAAAGAAATTATAAGATAACCTGGTCTGTAAAAGACGATAACCCTAGAGAAAACGCCGCATAAGCCAGGCGTTTTTCTACTACTATAAGTTCAACCCAAGGAGGTTTGAGGATGAGAATTGATCGTGTTGATATTATTCGTGTAAAAAACCCATTCGTGCATCCTTTTGAAACAAGCTTTGTCAAGTTTGTAGAGAGAGATGCCTTAATCATAAAAATCTATTCTGAAGGTTTGATCGGGTATGGGGAATGTAAGGCCTTTCATGCACCCCTCTACAACCCGGAAGATAACGGTACTTGTCTTCATGTGATTAGAAATTTCTTAGTGCCAAGCATTTTACATCAAGATATCGAAGGTCCAGCAGAATATATGGAAAGAGTTTCGTTCGTTATCGGCAATCGTTTAGCAAAGGCAAGTATTGAAAATGCACTTTGGGATCTAAAAACAAAGCGTGAAGAGAAATCACTTAAAACGCTAATTGGCGGATTCTATAACGAGGTTAAGGTTGGTGTAAGTTTAGGCATTGAGCCGACAATTCCGGCATTGCTTAACAAGATTGAAAAATACCTGGGCGAAGGCTATCACCGGACAAAGCTAAAAATCAAACCAGGTAAGGATATTGAGATTCTAAAAGAAGTTAGACGGCATTATCCGGATATTACCCTGACGGTAGATGCTAATTCGGGCTATACACTAGCTGATATAGAATTATTTAAAGCAATGGATGAGTTTAACCTGGAATATATTGAGCAGCCGTTGGCTGAGGATGATATTGTCGACCATGCAGTATTACAAAAAGCTATCAGAACACCAATTTGCCTTGACGAGAGTATTGTATCTGTAGATACTGCCAGAAAAGCATTGGAGCTTAATAGTTGTAAAATCATTAACATAAAGTCTAGCAGATGCGGCGGTATCGGTGAATCTATAAAAATTCACGATTTATGCATGCAACATAATGTTCCTGTTTGGTGCGGTGGGATGACTGAGCTTGGTATTGGACGGGTGCAGAATATCTCGTTAGCAAGTTTGCCAAACTTTACGCTTGCTCATGATATTGCGGCAAGTAACCGTTATTTTGCTGACGATATCACAACTCCGGTTGTTAATACCACAGAAAGATGCACACTCATTGTTCCTGATGAAACCAATGGAGTGAGGTATGAAGTCGATGAAACCGCAATTGATCGTATGATGGTCAACCGAGAAATATTCAGATAGCATAAAGGGACAACCGCCAAGATGCGGTTGGAGAGCATGCTGGCGATTATCCCCGTGTTTCTAATTAGCGTGTTGACATTTATATGAGTATATGGTAATTTGATAATATATACTTAACAAAATTTAAAAATAATAAACGGACAATGAGGTCTAGTAGAATGTTTTGACTTGGTTAGAAGGTTGGCGGAGTCAATGCAAAGATAACAACGGCTTCTTTGTCCGTTTTGTTTTGCCATTTATGTCTGGTATTGGGCAGGATTTTTACACTGTCTCCCGGGCCTAAATGAACGGTCTGCTCATCAAGGAGCAAAAACACTTCGCCGGATGACACGTAAGCCACTTCTTCGCCGCTATGGGCCAACAGGACATCAGAGGAAGAGCAGTTTGGCGGAACCTTAAGAAGAGCCATTTCGATGGCACCGCTCAGATCAGGGGTCAGAAGGCTGTATTCTAGATTTAAATCTGGTACGGTGATTTTTTTTCCGGTTCCAGCCCGGACGACTAGGGTATCGGCAGGTGTTTCTTCCAGAAAAAAGGTGAATAGAGGCACGTTCAAGGCCTGCGCTATGGCGCGCAAGGTTGCTAAGGATGGACTGATCCGTCCTTTCTCAATCTGACTGAGTAGGGAAGCTGATACATCTATTTGATCGGCCAATTGGCGCAAGGTGAGCTTCTGGCCGGTTCGTACTTTGGCAACGCGGCTGCCTAATTCTTGGTTTTCATCAGTTATATTCATTGTGGTATGATCCTCTCCGAAATAAGTACCTTAGCAAAACCCGGGAAAAATGGGATTGGCAAGTAATTATATTTCATTATACTGAAATATAATTAGAAAATAAAGGCTGAAGTTTAAATTGCAGATACATATAAAGGAGTGCCCAAACATGCTTGATCTAAAAATAATTAATGGAACTATTATTGATGGCTCGGGAAGCGCGGCACGCCGCGGCGATGTCGGAATCCTGGGGGATAGGATTGTCGCTATTGGTGATTTGCAGGATGAAGACAGTGGGAAGATCATCGATGCCGCAGGTCAGGTTGTTGCGCCAGGATTTATTGATATGCATACCCATTCTGATCTCACCGTTATTTATGATCGTAAGGCCAATAGCAAGCTTCGTAGCGGAGTGACCACCGAGGTTATCGGTAACTGCGGCATCGGTCCGGCTCCCGTTCGGGAGGAAAACCGCGATCTCCTGATCGATTATCTGGGAACAAGGCTTATTGGTTCCATTCCTGTGGCCCTGGAGCTGCCGTGGACCAGCTTTAGCGAGTATCTGGATTACATCGATCAGCATCCGCCAGCCCTCAATGTAGCGCCTTTGGTAGGGCAAGGAGTGGTGCGTATCGCCTCTATGGGATTTGCTCAAGGGGAGCCGACGGCGGCGCAGCTTACAGATATGCAACGAATTGTTGCCCAGGCTATGGAAGAAGGAGCCTTGGGCATGAGCTCAGGACTGGTTTACCTTCCTGGAGAATATTCCGGCACTGCTGAAATCGGTGAGTTGTGCAAGGCCATCGCGCCATATGGCGGGATTTACTGCACTCACATGCGCACAGAGAGCGATGGGATTTTAGGAGCCATCGACGAAGCCCTGGAGATTGGAAGAATAGGTGGAGTACCCGTACATATTTCACATATGAAGTTGCTTAGCCAAAATATGTTGGGCAGAACGGAGTTAGTGCTAGAACGTTTGGCGAAGGCTGAAAAAGAAGGCGTAGAAGTATCCTACGACCTATACCCGTATACGGCAGGACTGACTTCGTTGTCGGCCTGCATGCCGCCTTGGATTTTCGAGGGAGGCGTGGAAAATATGATCGTTCGTCTCCAAGATTCCTCCGTACGAACCAGAATTCGCCAGGAAATCAGTGAAGGATTGCCAAACTGGCAGAATTTTGTCAAATCAGCCGGGGGCTGGCACCAGTTCTTTGTTTCTTCGGTTCGCAGTGAAGCAAATAAGTGGTTAGAAGGGAAGTTTATTACCGAAATTGGAGAATTGCAAAACAAAGACCCGTATGATGCGGCGTTTGACTTGTTAATTGCCGAAAAGGGACGGGTGCAAATGAATTATTATGCGATGAAGGAGTCAGATGTCATTACCTTTTTGCAACAGCCCCAGGGAATGGTTGGTTCGGATGCTATGAGTCTATCGCAAGAGGGGATTTTATCCTTCGGCAAGCCTCATCCCCGGGCTTACGGAACGCCTACAAGAGTATTGGCTCGCTATGTGCGTGAACTCAAGGCACTGACACTGGAAACAGCAATACAGAAAATGACCAGTCTGCCAGCCAGGCGGTTGGGTCTAAAGAAAAGGGGAATACTTAAAGAGAGCTATTATGCCGATGTGGTGATTTTTAATCCTGACACGGTGCAGGATAAGGCCACCTATGAAGAGCCGCAGCAGTATTCTGTGGGGATCCAGGCGGTGATTGTTAATGGAAAAGTGGCGTTAGAAAAGGGAATTCATAAAGAAGAGTTCGCTGGAATGACGTTAAGAAGATAAATTTTTACGGGGCATAGGGGCGAAGGTGCTTTTGAAAACAGGAGGGACTAATGAGGATGAGAATTGAACAACTGACTACTCCTAATTTTCTGGTAGATCTAGATAAATTGGAAGAGAATATTAAAGATATGGCGAAAATGTGTCGGGAAAAGGGGAAAAAACTGTGTCCAATGGTAAAGACACACAAAAGCGCGGCAATAGCAGCCTTGCAGGCGGAATTCGGTATTGAAGGTTTCTTAATTGGTACAATAGATGAGGCGGAGATGCTGATACAGCAAGGGTTCAAGGAGCTTGTGCTGGCGTACCCTATTGCAGGACAGGAGAATATTACTCGCGTTCTTGCAATGGAAGAAAAGGCGCACATCATCCTCAGTCTTGATGGTCTGGCTGCAGCGGAACAGTTAGAAGCTGCTTTGGCCGAAAGTGGTAAGGTTATGGATTACCTTATCATCATTGACTGCGGCCTGCACCGCTTTGGCATTGAGCCGAAGCAGGTTTCGTTTCTGGCTCAACAACTAAGTGCTTTTAAGCATTTGCGGTTCAAGGGAATTGCCACCCATCCGGGGCAGGTATATGGCAAGAGTGATATGGCCGGTGTGACTGAGGTGGCAGAGGCTGAGGTAACGGCGCTAAAAACAGCCAGTCGTATTCTGACAGAGGCCGGAATTCGTGTAGAGGTCATAGCAACTGGCAGTACTCCTACGGCTCCTTTGGTAGGAGAGGATGACACGGTCACAACTCTTAGGCCAGGAAACTATGTGTATTATGATGCCATTCAGGTGGCTTTAGGGGTGGTGCCGATTGAGAAGTGCGCACTTACAGTTCTGGCCACGGTGATTTCCCAGCCTCAGGAGGATTTGTTGATTATGGACGCGGGAAGCAAATGCTTGGGTCTGGACAAAGGTGCCCATGGGGTTGCGTTGTTAACTGGTTATGGTATGGTGAAAGGTCACCCGGAGCTGATTGTGGAGTCTCTGTCAGAAGAAGTGGGAAAGATACGAGTGACTGGACCAACAACGGCAACTGTTGGCGACAAGCTTGAAATCATTCCAAACCATGCTTGTGCTACCGCCAATATGACTAATTACTTGGTAGGATATCGGCAAGGAAAAATTGAAGATGTAATTGCTGTAGATGCACGGGGATCTAGCCGGGATGTAAGCAAAATGTATTCACTCCTAGTCGGTTAATAGGTTATAGAAAAAACTTGGATATTTTCGAAAATCGAATTTAGAAAATAAATGTTTTCTCCTACAATGGCGTCGGAGGCTTCCTATTCATAGGAAGTCTCCGTTTTAATTTTATCTTTCAGGTAAAACCCCGATACGGAAAGGTGATGGTAAAATGAAACTGTAAAAAATTGGCTAGTCAGCCCTAATATAGATAATAAATAAAAAAAGAAGGTGTTGATTGTTATGGATTTCAAGGCGATTATTAATAGTCCAGCAATGTGGTTGGCATGCGGTATGATGGTTATGGTGGTTATAGGGCAGTCGATTGTATTTTTACGGGCTGCATTTAAAGCGGCGCCGGAAATGGGCTTAAGCCGGCAGGATTGTTTCACTGCTATGCGGGCTGCGGCATATACTGCCTTTGGTCCGGCTTTAGGACCGGTGGTAATTTTGATTGTACTTATGGATACGCTAGGTGCTCCAACCGCTTGGATGCGATTGTTGGATATTGGTGCTGCGCATACCGAATTGGTGTCATCTACTTTGGGGGCGCAGGTATATGGGGTGGATTTGCGTTCCGCTGCTTTCGATCTTACAGCCTTCAGTTATTCTTCTTGGGCAATGGCGTTAAACAATATGGGGTGGATGATAGTGACGCTGTTAGTAACCCCGAAAATGGAGGGAGCCATTAGCACTCTAACGAAAAAAACTAATCCCCGATTGGTAGCATTGCTTAGTGCTGGTGCAGGTTTAGGACTATTTTCCTACCTTTTAAGTAATCAACTGGTGAGTGGTAAGCCAGGGAATGTAACTGCGGCAGTGGCGGCTGCAGTAGCTTTTCTGCTACTTGGCTTCTGCAGCAAAAAATTCCCGCGTTTACGTGAATTTTCTTTGGGGATTGCCATGATGGCCGGTATTTTTGCCGCTCAGGCTATGCTCTAATCTATGAAAATGATTAAGGAGAGTGAATAATATGACACCGAATGAGATTTTCTTAAAAAAATGTATTCGTATCGGTTCTGTTACCTTGGTGTTGGGCATTATTGCCAATTTTATGCCGGCGATGTATTTATGGCTGGGGTTAGGAGTCAAACCGCCAATAGATGATATTGGTAAGATATTCCTGATTATTGCTTCTACCTATTTAACCAGTTGGATCACTCAGCCCATAACATTTTTTCCTCTATTGGGGACTTCCGGGTCTTATGTGACGTGGCTCTCCGGCAGTGGGGCTGAAATCAAGACTCCAGCCTCGAACATGGCGCAAAAGGCAGTTGGCGTAGAGCAAGGAACACCGCAGGGGAATGTTATATCTACCATTGGTGTGGCTACCTCGGTGTTTGTAACGTTTGTTGTTATTACGTCCTTTGTGTTTGCCGGTCAGTATCTTATTCCCTTGCTGCCCGTTTTTGTAACCAAGTCTTTCGGTTTTCTGCTCCCGGCAGTTTTTGCGGCTGTAGTCATTAATATGGCAAAAGGCAATTTAGATCTTTGCGCCGCCATCGTAGTATTTGCTACTCTTACAATGTATGTTCAAAAACATATTTTCGGTTTTCCAACCTGGTTTGCTACGCTATTTATTGTATTAATGGGTGCGTTTTTCGGTTATGTCAAATATAGATTGACCATGAACAAAGATAAAGAACAATTAGAAAATGTTGTTATAGAGAGCAACGTGAAATAAATCATTACAACACAGGGGCAGTTCCTGCGCTTCTTTATTTAGAATTCGCTGTTGTCGTGATACGGAGACCGTATCATTGGTAATGGTACAAAATGAAACCCTCAAGCCTTTACAATAGGAGCTTGAGGGTATTTTGTGTGTTCCCAAAGTGATGTTTTTTTTTAGTGCCCTAATTGCCCTGAAGAAATTGAGCAAGTAAGAGAGAGTTTTTTGTAGTCGGCATGAATTGGTAACTTTGTTTGCAGATGTGGATGAAATGACTAAACATATCCAAAGTTTGATTTCCAGAGGGAATGAATTGGGGTAGGAAGGTAACAGAAATATTTAACTAAAAGCTGTTGATTTTTAACGCCAAATTTGAAAAATATCGTTTTCAGGTTTACGTGGACTAACTGCAAAGTTCTTTGCGGGGTAGCCTAAGATAATTGCAGCGGTAATAATTTCTGAGGTATCTATGTTGAAATGTGACTTAATTTGCGAATATTGGTAGCTGTCCACACTCGATAATTCGTTATCAATTTCGCCTACAATGCATGCTCCAAGTCCTTGATTTGTCGCCTCTAAAATCATGAAACCATAGGCGATTCCCATATTTTCGAAAGTTCGTGCCATTAAAGAAGACGATGTGTTAGCAAGAGCCTGAGCTATTTGGTTATTAAGAAATGTTTTATCAATATCTTCATTTGACATTGTGACACCTGTATTAGCAAGTAATTCACGCAAACAATCTCGTTGATGGTTGCGTTCCCATGCTGCTAATGTGCCAACACATAAAATTACGGCTGGAGCCTTTCGGATAAGTGTACCCATTGAAAATCCTTCAGCTAATTTAGTTTTTTCTGTTTCTCCTGTAATAGCAATAAAGCGCCAAGGCTGTATATTTTTCCAAGAAGGAGCTCTCCTACCTGCCAGCATAATACTTAAAAGTTTTTCTTCCTCAACAGGTTGACTAGTAAACTTTCTCACGCTTTTCCATTCAGTAATTTGATTTAACATCGTAATCCTCCTAGAGTATTTTATTTCTATGCAAATATTTTGCATGCAAAATATATAATCGAAAAAATAAGTTATAGTTTATTAAAGATGTTTAATAGCACCTTTCGAAAAATCAAAATTTCTTCTTCGGTGCATTCGGACAGCATAGTTTCGCTAATACGATTCATGACATCATTAATAAGTGGTTCCTTGTCTCTTGCACTATCTGTTAAATAGATAAATAATTGGCGTCGGTCTTCAGGATGTTCTTTACGTAATACTAAACCAGCTTTCTCTAGACGATCAATAACTCCTGTTAACGTGGAATTATCTAAGTAGCACTTTTTACTTAGTTCTGTAATCGTAATACCATCACCATTATATAACGTATATAATATTGCCATTTGACCAGGTGTAATATTCAGTTCTTCTTTTATTAGTATCTTTTTAGAGTAATTATGGTGTTTCTGTTCGGCCTTAGCAAGAAGTAAACAAGTACTATCAAAAATATGTAACATATGATTTATCCCTTTATAGAAATATTTTGCATGCAAAATATATTTTATAGTTAGTATAGCACTTACTATATCTTTGTACAAGTTCTGAATACCGGAAGACAAAGAGCGACTAAGTCTCTAGATAAGGGCGATTACAGGAGAGCATAGAGCCTCCGTAGTAAACAAGGAGGTTTCGTTATGGTAATGGTGTATACACCGGGGAAAAAATATGAATGTGCAGAGGTTAGCCGAATCCATCTTAAAATGCTGATTGATGAAAATGGGCAAGAGTATCTGTTGGTGTATGATTTGGGTCAGGAGTACCTGTTTGCCGCAACACGTGGGGAAGGTGAACGGCTGGATTTCACCTTGATTGATGAGGTAGTCCAAGTAGAAGAGGAAATGCAGTTTGGAAGAATAGGGGTAATAGGATTAACAAATTGATAAAATACCACCCTGAATTTGCTTTTGGGGTGGTATTCTTTTTGAAGGAAACAGAGAGGTCAGCTCCGGAGAGGAAAACTAGAATAGTTCTGTATTGAGAAAGGCTTATTGGTTATATCTTACTTTCTTTAAACAAGATTGAGGAGATAGACTTGACGTTTAATTGGATGGTCTGTGTTTAGGATTTTTTTTGTGGAGTCATTGCGCTAATAAGAAAACAAGTTGTATAATAACACCAATTAGTTGTGTTAGTTTTTGTTCGTTTTTGTTTGGTTTTGTTTGAACGCTTTTTAAAGTGTGTTTTTGCTAGAAAAGTATAATTGTAATCATATATTTGATATAAAGTGGCATTGATTATCCTAGTTTATGTTTAGTTGAGTTAGATAATGATTTTGTAAGAATAAGTACTAGAAGGAGGGTTACTACAAATGTCGGAATTAATTATCTTTCATGCAGGGAGTTTAAGTATGTCTTTACGACATATTGCTCAGCATTTTGAGCGACGATGTCCGGGGGTTAAGATTCACATGGAAGGAAGCGGAGCTCGCGAAGCAGCGCGTAAAGTGACTGATCAGCGGCGTCCCTGTGATATTATCGCATCGGCTGATTATCGGGTTATTGATGACCTGTTGAAGCCGGATTATGCACGGTTTAATATTCTTTTTGCTGGAAACCGGTTAGTTCTTTCTTTTACCGACAAAAGTAAGTTCGCTGATGAGATCAATGCAGAAAACTGGTTCGAAATTTTGTTGCGGGAGGGAGTGGTATATGGTCACACAAACCCTGAATTGGACCCTGCCGGTTATCGCGCACGACTCTGCTGGCAGTTGGCTGAAAAATATTATGAAGTTCCGGGTTTGTACCAAAAGCTGGTGGATAAGATTACGCCGGCAAACATTCTTACAGACAGAGACACTATTCGCTCGCGAATGATGACAGGTGAGTATGATTACTTTTTTGGGTATGAATCATCTGCACGGCAAAATGGGTATCGATTTGTCAAATTGCCGGTAGCAATTGATTTCTCATCCAGAAATTGCAGTAAGTATTATCGCCAGGCTCACATACAACTATCTGGTAAAAATGTAGGTACATTGATGACGGTAAAAGGTGAACCGATCATTTACGGGATTACCCTCGTAGAGGGAGCACCAAATCCCCAAATAGCTACCGAGTTCTTGGAATTTTTATTGGAGGAGGGAGAGTCATATATAAAAGAAGCCGGTCTTATCTCGTTGCCGCCGGAAATATCTAAAGGAGATTTCGCGTATTTGCCAGAGCGGTTGCGTAGGTTTTTCTAATAGACCAATACTTTACTATTAAGGAGGGACGAAGAGAATGAACAAAAAATATCGTTGGTTTACAGTGGTTGTTATGTTCGCTATTTTATCCAATGTATTGCTCGGTTGTAGCTCTTCTTCGCAGGTTGCTGATCCCACTCCGGCAAAACAAGAGACAAGAAAGGTGGTGGATCAATTAGGTAAAGCTGTGACTATTCCTAAAGACCCCAAACGGGTAGTTTGTTTGCAGCACCATACCCTAGATATTATTCTTGAACTACAGGCTGGTGATAAATTAGTTGGAGCTGTCAATAAATGGCAATCTCTTGTGTCGCCAACTTTGGGTGATATTTACCCTAGATTGAAAGAATTGCCTACTCCCGGTGATCTGGAAACCGTAAACATAGAGGCACTTACCAAACTTAATCCGGATTTAGTTTTGGTGACTCATTACATGCCCAAAAATGTCATTGAGCAAATTGAAAAAATGGAAATTCCAGTTGTAGCCATCTCTTTGTACAAGGCAGATTATGAACAAGCATCCAAACTGAACCCAAAACTCAAAGATCCTGATAATGCATATACGGAAGGGTTTAAAGAAGGCGTTGCCTTAATTGGCAGTATTATGGGCAAAGAGCAAAAAGCAGGCGAACTTGTGGAATATGCCTTGAAAAATCGGGAGCTTGTTAAAGAGCGCTTAAAAGATATACCCGCAGACAATCGGGTGTCTTGCTACATGGCTAATCCTGATCTTTATACATATGGAACCGGGAAATATACCGGAGTAATTATCGAACGAGCCGGAGGCCGAAATGTGGCAGAAGGGATTAACGGCTATAAACAAGTTACTATTGAACAGATTATGGATTGGAATCCTCAGGTGATTTTTGTGCAGGATCGTTATGAAAAAGTGGCCGAAGAAATAAAAACTAATGCCGCATGGCAAGAAATTAATGCCGTTAAAAATGCTAAGATCTACATTGCTCCTGAATATGCCAAGCCTTGGGGACATCCTTGTCCTGAGTCGATGGCACTAGGAGAATTATGGCTGGCGAAAAGACTTTATCCCGAAAAGTTTGCTGATATTGATTTGCAAACCACAGTTAATGACTTTTATACGAGATTTTATGGAGTTCCGTATAAAGGAAAACACTAAGTATACTTTTTAAAGAGATGTGATGCTATGAAGTTCAGAATACCTATGGGATTGAAAAAACTAAGTACTTCTAGTCTGCTTGTCATATTGCCGCTAATCGTGTTTTTGCTTTCCTTTATTATTGGTCATCACTCCATATCGTTGACAACTGTTATCAATATTCTGGCAGCAAAATTTTTGCCATTGGAGCCTACCTGGCCGCCTTTGCTCGAGAAAGTAGTGCTTCAGGTTAGATTTCCTAGAATTGTGGCAGCTATGTTGGTTGGGGCAGGATTATCGGCTGCTGGTGCTGCTTTTCAAGGGGTATTTCGTAACCCGCTGGTGTCTCCTTATATTCTTGGAGTTGCTTCAGGTGCGGGCTTTGGGGCGGCACTGGCCATTTTGCTGTCAGACAGCCTAATTTTAGTCCAGGTCTCAGCCATGGGTTTTGGTATTCTCGCAGTAGTTTTAACTTATGGAATGAGTTCGGTATATAAAAGTGCGCCAACCTTGGTGTTAGTTTTGGCGGGAGTAATTGTAGGATCGTTTTTTTCGGCTTTAATATCATTAATTAAATATTTGGCAGATCCATATGAGAAGTTGCCAAGTATTGTCTTCTGGCTTATGGGTTCATTAGCAAATGTTAATCCTGATGTATTGTTTACAATAGGCCCGATATTGATGATCGCAGTAATGCTGTTGGTCCTAATGGGTTGGCGGATTAATGTTTTATCCATGGGGGAAGAAGAAGCTCTTTCTTTTGGTGTCAATACCAAAAGGGAAAGAGCATTTGTTGTAGTTCTTTGTACTGTTATAACTGCCGCAGCAGTATGTTTGGCCGGAGTGATTGGGTGGGTAGGGATGGTGATTCCGCATATTTGCCGGATGCTGGTAGGCCCAGATTATCGCAAAGTCATTACGGCAAGTATCTCTATTGGTGCTTGCTACTTAGTGATTATTGATGACTTGGCACGCGCGCTTACTTCATTGGAAATCCCACTTGGAATTCTTACCGCAATAATAGGAGCGCCTTTTTTTGCATACTTAATTATGAGAAATAAGGTGGGCTGGTAATGGCAATTGATGTAAATAATGCAACTTTTTCTTATGATGAAGAGCGGCCTATTTTCCGCAATGTTAATTTTTCTGTTTCACAGGGAGAAGTCTTGTGTTTGCTTGGTCCTAATGGGGCTGGTAAATCAACACTGATCCGGTGTTTGAATCGATTATTGCCGTTAAGCAGCGGGACGGTTTTTCTTGATGGTCAAGATATTTCCCAGCTATCACGGCGGCAAATAGCAAAAAAGATTGCTTATGTTCCCCAGTCTCATATTCCTGCATTTCCTTATACTGTGTTTAACGTTGTATTGATGGGGCGTACAGCACATCATGGCTTTTTGGCTTCTCCAGGTAAAAAGGATAGGGACATTGCAGAACAAGCCATGGAATCTTTAGGGATAACTTACCTGGAACACAAACCTTATACACAAATCAGTGGTGGGGAACGACAATTAGTTCTGTTGGCAGCAGTTCTTGCTCAGGAACCAGAATATTTATTGCTGGACGAGCCGACTTCTCACTTGGATTTTGGACATCAGACGCGTTTGCTCGAAGTGATTAACCGGTTATCCAAGCAGGGGATGACGGTCATTATGTCTTCTCACTTCCCGGATCACGCCTTTTTAACTGATGGCAAAGTAGCAATATTAAAGGAAGGCAGCCTTGTTGATATAGGGTCTGCAGCCAAGGTAGTAACGGAGACAAATATACGGGATACTTATGGGATTGAGGTGCTTATTGGACCGGTGGCTGGAAGGCATGATGTTATTACTTGTGTTCCTGTAATGCATGGCTATAAAGAGTCATGCTAAGTATATGGGACAATTGGGGGACGCCTGACTGTGCGAAAACAAGTAAAGATTAACCTATAACACTTGCTTCAAGCCATGAATGTCAAGGTTTCTATGATATAATAGAATCATAGAAAAAATCGGCTCTGAGGTGAATATATGTCGCGCTTTGTAAGCAATAACACGGATAGAAACCAAATCAGTCTGATTCCGTCTTCGCTTGAAGAAATGATAAGCCAAGATAACCTAGTCCGTGTGATTGACCTCTTTGTCGATACCCTAGACTTAAATCAAATGGGCTTTCGCTACGCTACGCCAAAGCAGTCGGACGTGAACCATATAATTCAGCCGACTTGCTCAAGTTGTATCTCTATGGCTATTTTAACGGCATCGGGACATCACGAAACTCGAAAATGAATGCAACAGAAATATGTCCAGAGTACATTATAGACACCAACGCATAAAAGGCCCAATACTAACACCCGGACAAAATGTTGTTTGGCTATATTATTAGTGTCTCGCCGCTCATTACCAAATAGGCAGTAAATAGGATACCTGCCAACAAAAAACGGATTACTAAAAAATCATTTTCCGGAATCACTTCAAGAACTTTCTTGACCAACGGGTAATTAAGTCCCCACAATAGGGCAGCTGCTATCGAATAACCTTCAGCCCATAACATTCGCTAATCCCCCTTGCTGCGAATATCGGTTAGCCTGAGGTCATCGGGTTGTGTATGCGAGCTTCTCGCCATACTTAATTGCCCCAAAATAATGATTGCCAGTACACCTGCACCGATAAATACTTTTTCTACCCCAAAAGTATTTGCCAGGTATCCGCCAGCCAACATAGAAATCATAGCCGGCGTCGTAAGGATAGCTGTCACTGAGCCGTTAACTCGCCCCCTAATATCGCTTCGTGTGGCTTTATCCCGGATCGAATGTAAACTTACTAAGGTTGCATAGAAGACAATATAGCTAAAAAAGGCTACTGCCAGTGCTGCATAGTAATCATGCAAAAAGCCCAGTACAACAAAAGAAGCGTAATGGATGGACAATCCCCAAACCATCATCCTCTGGTAGCCGACTTCCTTTACCAGCCATGGACCAGCTAAACTGCCCAAAATACTGCCAATGCCGATAAAAGTCATTAGCATGCCATACTCCGCATCGCCTCCACTCAGATAAGCCTTAACATACACCACGAACAATGATACTTGAAGCCCGATTAGTAATCTCCACAGTACTGCAACAGTTACTAAATGTTTGAGGTCAGGCTGCCCAATCAAATAAACCAGTCCCTCTTTTAACTCAGCCTTCAAGCTCCGGTTGGCTTCTCTGGGTACCGGCGTCTGTGATTTAATTTTTGCTGATACAAGCATGACTATAAAAAAGAAGGTAGCCATCAAATAAAATAGATTATGAATGCCCAGTTTTATACTGGCTGTTCCTGCCAGAATCGGGGCACAAACCTTGGCAAGGTTCAGCAGTATTAAGACCATGGAGTTACCGCGTAAATAACTATCTTGTTCCATGATTTCGCTCATAAGCGCTGTCCTGACATTCATTATTACTGTCAAAAAGAGGGCAATCAATACCCACGTTATATAAATCCAGTCTGTCGCCGCCTGGAATGGCAGCAGCATAACAAGTGCCCCGGTAACTCCAGCGGCGATGCTAAACACTTTAGCCCGGTTATACCGGTCTATAACTACGCCATAGGTCGAGGCAAACAATCGCGGTAGAAAGGTCAGAGCTGCAAATATTCCTACATTAAACGCACTTTTACTTAATTCATATACGTATATCGTCATGACAAAAAATATAAATTCATACCCAAATGCCGACATTAGGTAGGCTATTATGAAATTACCTGTATTCCGCTTATCTATTACCTGCATACTACCTTCCTTTCGTGACCATGAATACCCATTAATCCAAATATATTCCAATGAATTTCGTGATGTATTATAATGGGTGTGAGCCATATCTTACGTTAGTACCCATTGTAACTTAGCGGCAACTTTGATTATTGTAATTTTTTGCTCATTTCAGCAGAGGGTTAGGAGAGTCGAAAAAAATGGAGAGTAACAAACTCAATTACTCCATTCGCTACTACAGATTTCATGATATTCCCGGTTTGGAAATATTTCGGGGAATAGCAGACACACGCTTTGTTGCCCGCCATGTGCATGATTTATTTTGTATCACAATCGCAGAATCAGGTGTACGGGTCTGTGAAACAAAAAAAGACAAATATTCTTTAACGCCAGGGATGATTTTCATTAGCAATCGCGGCGAAGCCCACAGTGCCAGCGTACCGAAAGACCATACGTATTCATGCTATTCAATGCGGTTTGATACTAAACTTCTGCACTCGCTGCTTAGCCATATCGGCTGCAGTAAACCGGATTCAATCCATTTTGGCACTCCACTGCTATGTGACCGAAAGTTATATCAAAAACTCTGGCAGCTTCATATCACCTTTAATGAGCCCCTGTCTATTCTTACGAAAGAGTATCAATTACTTGACGCCTTTTCCCGCATTGTAACAGGTTATACTGAAGTAATGCCTCCAGCATTTGGCAATGAAAAAAAGCCTGTCCAAACTGCCTGTGAATATTTACAGGATTGTTTTGCCGATAACATATCAGTCGAACAGTTGGCAAGCTTGGTCGCACTAAGTCCTTTTCATTTTTGCCGGGTCTTTGAAAAAGAAGTAGGCGTTCCACCTCATGTTTATCAGTTGGATATACGTTTGAACCGGGCTGCACAAATGCTTTCACAAGGCAAACAAATTTCCTCTGTAGCAATAGAAACAGGATTTTTTGACCAAAGCCACTTTCACAAGGCTTTTAAGAGAAAATTTGGCATAACTCCCAAATGCTATTCCAAATAAAGGAGACTCGCAGAGACGTCAGACCGTGTGAAAACCGCTCTTTCTCAAGAACAAGACAGCAGGGGACGTTCCTTTTTTGTCATTATTGTGATATACTATTGTCAGAGGTGATGATAAATGGGAAGGCAGGCGCGGCAATTAAGCGGCAGCGG
>JAGGAB010000090.1 GCA_017889705.1 Bacillota bacterium
CGCAATACGATCCGCATCGCGGACGCCGTCGTAATTGCCGAATTAAAAGCCCATGTTTTGGGAGCGACGTGGCAAACCGGACTGAAGAATTTCACGTTGCTGGACCTTGGCGGCCAAGACAGTAAAGTCATAAAAGTGAAAAACGGGAAAATGATCGATTTTCAGACCAATGACAAGTGTGCCGCCAGCACCGGCCGTTATTTGGAAAATATGGCGGCTATACTCGGATTAACGCTGGAAGAACTGGGCCGATACAGTGACAATCCGGTTGAACTGAACGCGACTTGCGCTATCTTTGGTGAAACCGAGCTGATCGGCCGTATTGTCGAAGGCTATGGCGTGCCGGAATTGGCTGCCGGCGTAAATTATACGATTTTTAAACGCATTCGCCCGATGTTAGCGGCTGTCGGCGGGGATACGATTGTCTTTACCGGCGGGGTTGCGCGCGGCGCGGCGATTGCGGAATTATTGAAAAAAGAACTTGGCGTTACGGTGATTGTTCCAGAACGTCCGCAGTTAAACGGCGCCATTGGCTGCGCGGTATATGCGGCGGAACTATAAAGATCTGCTGCTTGGGCAGCAAGAGCATAGGAGGCAATACTAATGAAAAGAATAGATGGCCGTGAGGCATTGGATTTGCGACAACTTAAAATTACCCGCAATTATTTAAAGTATCCGGAAGGATCCGTACTGATTGAAGTCGGCGATACCAAAGTGATCTGTGCAGCCAGTATTGAAGAAAAAGTTCCGCATTTTATGAAAGGGTCGGGCCAAGGTTGGATTACGGCGGAGTATTCTCTTTTACCGCGTTCAACGCAAACGCGAAATGTTCGCGAAGCTGCGAAAGGGAAAATGAGCGGTCGGACCCATGAAATCCAACGCCTGATTGGCCGGGCGCTGCGGAGCGTGGTGAACTTGAAAGCATTGGGTGAACGGACCATCTGGATTGACTGTGATGTGATCCAGGCGGATGGAGGGACTCGGACTGCCTCGATTACGGGTGCATTTATCGCCATGGTTGATGCCGTGAATTCCATTTACACCAATACGGACAAGCCGTTTCCGGTTGAGGACTTTTTAGCGGCGGTCAGTGTCGGTGTTGTGGATGAGAATGTTTTGTTGGATTTATGCTATGTGGAAGATTCCAATGCCATTGTGGATATGAACCTGGTTATGACCGGATCCGGACAAATTGTCGAAATCCAGGGGACAGGTGAAAAACGGTCTTTTTCCAAAGCTGAGCTGGCGGCAATGATGTCGGCGGCGGAAGAAGGTATCAGTGATTTGATTAATTATCAAAAAGACCTTCTGGGTAATTTATCCTGGCGGATTGGTCATGCGCCATGAAGCCGATTGTAATAGCCAGTACCAACAAGGGGAAAATTGCTGAAATCCGGGCAGCCTTTCAAGGGCTGCCGTTAGAGGTACATTCTTTGGCGGAGTTTGGCGGTATTCCGGAAGTCGAAGAAACAGGGAAAACCTTTGCGGAAAATGCCGTATTAAAAGCAACTTACTATGCGCGCCATACCGGTATGGCCTGTTTGGCGGATGACTCCGGTTTGGAAGTCGACGCTTTGGAAGGAGCGCCAGGGGTTTATTCGGCGCGTTTTGCCGGTGCTACGGCAACCGATGAAGATAATAACCGCAAACTGCTTGCTGCATTGCAGGGAGTGCCAAGGGAACAGCGGAGCGCGCGTTTCCGCTGCGTATTGGCTTTTTTGGATGTTGATGGTACGATATTGACTGCTGATGGTACCTGCGAAGGTCGAATCTTGGAAGAGCCGCGCGGCAGTGGCGGTTTTGGCTATGATCCTTTGTTTTACATCCCAGAGCTTGGCGCAACCTTATCGGAAATTTCTATGGCCGAAAAGAACGCGGTGAGTCACCGGGGGCAAGCGGTAAAGATTATGGCAGAACACCTGGCTAAGCACTTAGTCCAAGAGAAGGGATAGTGCTCCGGTTTTAAAATTAATAAGGAAAATTGTATATCTTGCCCTTCTTTGCTATTGACAGGGGGACAATGAATAGGTATAATATAATTCGTGGTTGACGGGGCGTGGCTCAGTTTGGTAGAGCACCTGGCTTGGGACCAGGGGGTCGCAGGTTCAAATCCTGCCGCTCCGACCAGAAAAATTGAATAAAATAGTTAGTCTGCGGGTGTAGCTCAATGGTAGAGCGCTAGCCTTCCAAGCTAGTTACGAGGGTTCGATTCCCTTCACCCGCTCCATTTTATTTATGAACTCTCGTGGTTTCCGGGTTTATCCCTGGGAAGCATGAGAGTTTTTTGTTTTAAAGGGTAGAAGAGTGTTATTCTCTTTTTCTGTTTTATTGACTACCTAATACACGCCCAAACATATGAATTGAATTACAGCATGATTCGTAAATAAATTAGCAAATAAAAACAAATATTTAATTATTTAGTGATAAAAAATAATATTTCTAGCAAGTAAAGTAATATAATTATATTTACTTGCTTGTTTTATTGGATTATAATATTAAAAAGAGGTGAGGCTTATGCAATATGAACCATTAAACAAGATATTTTATAAAAACTATGAAGCGTATCAATCAATTTATCAGAAGCGATTTAACAATGAGTCTGCTTACCGGTATAATTTTGCTGTTGGTGACGACCAAGCTTTTGTAATTATTACTTTAGAAATTTTGAATTTGATCACTGACATCCTACAGTTAGACAAAAGGCTTTTAAAGGCAATCCAAAGTGTTCCGCCAATTGCGATTGATCAATTTACGAAAAAATGTATCGTCGAAGAAATTCAACTGACGAATGAAATTGAAGGTGTGCAAAGTACACGCAAAGAAATCCGAGAAGTGATTCAGGCTGATGAGGCAAAGAAGAAAAGCAAGCGAATGTATGGTTTGGTACAAAAATATATGATGCTGTCGCAGGGAGAAAAAATTAGTTTAAGAACGTGTCGGGACATCAGAACCTTATACGACGAATTTGTCTTAGCGGAAGTAAAAACAGATAATCCGGCTAATGTTCCTGATGGAGAAATTTTTCGAAAAGATATGGTCGAAGTTGTTTCACCCAGCCAAAAAGTAATTCATAAAGGTCTGTATCCGGAAGACAAAATTATTTCGGCAATGACAGCAACATTGGATGTATTGCATAATGATCAGTTAAATTATTTCGTGAATATTGCTGTATTTCATTATATGTTTGGCTATATTCATCCCTTTTATGATGGAAATGGCAGGATGTCCAGGTTCATTAGCAGCTATTTATTGAACCAGCGGTTAGAGGCGGTGGTTGGTTTTGGGTTATCTACTACGATTAAAAACAAGATAAAAAAATATTATGATCTGTTTAAGGATACGAATGATTACAGGAATAAAGGGGATCTGACACCTTTTGTAATCGGCTTTCTGGAGTTTATTGCAGAAGCGATTGAAACCTTATGCAAAACGATTGAAGAAAAGTCCGAGCAATTTACGTTTTATATTGATAAAGTTGACCATTATGCAGATAATAACAAGGCTCTGCGCGACATTCTATTCGTGCTGGTACAAATTTCCTTATTTGAAGATGAAGGCATTGGTATTTCAGAATTGGCGGAAGCGGCCGATATGGGCAAATCCACTGTTCGTATGTGGTTGAAAAAGATAACTGGCGATGTCTTGATTAGTCAGCAAAGCGGCAGAACGATAGTTTATCGAATTGATTTAGACGTGATGGCAAGGATCAAATAAAATAAATGCCAATAGGCTATACGTATACTTTATTGGCATTTGGTAAAAGTGTTCCGTATAAGCTGAGAAATAATTTTTGGGATATCGCATTATTGTTTTAGGCTTGCAGTAACGATGTGAAAAGTAGAACCTATGCTGAATTTCGTGAATTTAGCATAGGTTCTTTGTGGTTTTAAGTTTTTCGGGAATGATCAGTGATAAAGATTGTCATTTGACTCTTATCGGCTAGCATGTTGCTCTGGTCTTATTTGCCGGTGGTGCTGCAGGTAAAGTAAGATCAATGCGACCACTATCGGAAGTAGGATAAACCATCCGGAAAACATAAAAATCGTGAGTGATAGCAGTGTACTAAGTATCGCTAATCCTTTGCCTGGTTTTCCCTTGAGAATCTGGGCTGCGGCACTCATACTGAGTATGTAGACGGCAAGAAAGTTTGTTGCGGGGATGTGAATAAGGGGTTTTAGATCCCATGCTAGGGTGTAACTATGGAATTAAAACTTTTACTGGAAAGAAACGGGGTAAAGACTCATATACTCGAATTTAGCAGTCTAGAATCTATAAAGCAGTGTGTTAAGAACGGCCTAGGGGTATCCTTACTGCCGGAAATGGCCATAACGGAAGAATTAAAACGCGGAGAACTAGTGAAGCTCAGTTGGAAGTCAAGTATTAAAGTGAAAGGCCAGATGGTCTTTCATCATGACAAATGGAGGTCATCGGCGATTGCTGCTTTGGAAGAGTTGGTGCTTTCTAAGGTGTAGTTTGATTGTGGGGCATAATAAATGATCGGACCATTGTACATGATTATTGCTGGAATATTGATTGCAAATGTAAACTTGCAAGAAGTTTTAACATATAAGCGGATCTATTTGATAGCACTTTTTCGAATGATCGTATATCCGAGTTTTGCTTTGTTATTATTGAAATTCACAAAACTCAGTACTTTGCATGCAGAGGGAGGTGTTATTTTATTTATAACATTTTTAGCAGTAATAGCACCTTTAGCGATTTGTTATGATTTATATGAAGTATCGTTCGTTTGCTTCATAAGTACAACAAACGTTACTAATGGCATTCATGAGAATGTAATTTTAAATGTTTTTGGAATGTTTAGTATTTATTGACAATACTAATTTTACCAGATAAAATATTAAAGTGAGCTTTTAAATCGTGACAATAAACTAAAGGAGTGATTTTGGTATGGAAAAAAGAAGTTTTAGAGTAAAGCTGATTTCTAGTGTGCTTTGTTTCATGTTGTTGTTTGTTAGTAGTTCTCTTGCCTTTGCTGAAGAACAACAAGAGGCGCAAGAAAACATCAATACTAAAATTACGCGAATTTTAGCAGAAAATGAAAATTCTACTAAAGTTGTACAATTTGAGGGCGTCCTTCCGGGCCATGTTTATATTCCTCGTGGTACGACTTTTGAAGTTGAATTAGTAGAAGCAGCCAGCTCGAAAACAAATGTAAAAGGGCAGGAGATCGCAATAAGAATGGTGGATAGTTTGATTATCAATAACGTTACGATTATTCCGAAAGATATGATAGGAGAAGCAATCGTAAGTGACGCTCAAAAGGCTGGAGGTTTTGGAAGAAAGGGATCTTTGACCATTAGTCCTCAAACGATCAAAACAATTAATGGTGTAAAGGTACCTTTACAGAGTGAATTAAAGGGTGCAGGTCACTCTGATGGTGGAGCAGTAGCGGTAGCGGTTGCCGTAAGCTTGGTTGGTGGCATCTTTATGAAGGGTACAAATATAAATTATCCAGCAGGTACTAAAATTAAAGTTGCGGTTGAAAAAGATACGGATTTAAATGCTACGCCAGAAACATTAGCCTCGGAAATGGATTTGTCTAAACCTCAAGGAAATAAACTTATACTTGCTGTAAAATAAGGGGCGTTGTGTCTCTGTTAAGAAAATGTTTTTAAAACTATTCATGTTGATTGATTGCTGAAGTATAAAATATTTGAGAGCCAGGATTAAATTTCCGGACTCTCATTTTTATTACAAATTCAATGTGCTGGTTTATTTGATGTCACGTTTCAAAGTACGACAGAGTGCTATATTTCAATTATTTTGGTAAAAAGAGAATATTTCGTGAGCATAGAAAAAAGTGTTCCAGACAAACCAAAAAATAATTTTGGGGTAGACCCTTATTATTTCGGATTTGCTGGAACACTTTTTATTGACGTTCCTTATTTTTTGAATTCTTCCGCCAATGCTTTAAACGCAGGAATAGAATTTTTAATGCTGTTGAAGTTCACGCAGTAAGCCAATCGGAAGTAACCAGGGCAGCCAAAGCCGCTTCCGGGAACAATAAGCAGATTATACTTCAGAGCGTGCTTCGCAAATTCGATATCATCAGGAATGAGAGATTGGGGGAAAAGATAGAACGCCCCCTGTGGTTTCACGCAGGTGTAACCGAGTTCAATCAGATTGTTGTATAAGAAATCGCGCCGTTTCTTATATTCATCCGTATCGACTTTTGCGTCCAAAGAGTCGGCGATTACTTTTTGGAAAAGGGAAGGAGCATTTACAAAGCCTAACGTGCGATTGCAAAAAATCATGCCATTCACTAATAAATCGACATCGTCGATGTTCGGGCTTACGGCAATGTAGCCGACACGCTCGCCCGGCAAGGCCAGCGATTTGCTAAAAGAGTTTACAACGGCTGAATTCTTGAATATTTTTAAGATGTTGGGTACTTCGGCCCCGTCATATACGATTTTGCTGTACGGTTCATCGGCTATGACGAGAATTTGCGTATTAAACTCTTTTTCTTTCGCTTCCAATATGGCAGCGATTTTCTTGAGGGTTTCTTCGCTGTAGATTACACCCGAAGGATTGTTTGGCGAGTTGATGATGATTGCTTTGCACTTTGGCGTAATACTTTGCGCGAGGAGTTCTAACGAGGGTTCAAAGGTTTGGGTATTTGCCGGCACAATGACCGGTTTTCCGTTGGAGTTATCGATATAGAATAAATATTCGACAAAAAATGGAGCAAAGAGAATGACTTCATCTTCAGGATTTAAGATGCTCTTTAAGACAACGTTCAGTCCGCCGGCAGCCCCGCAAGTCATGATAATATGGTTTTGCGTTATGGGTAAGCCGCTTTCTTCTGAAGTTTTTTTGGCGATTTTTTCCCGCACATCGGGGTATCCTGCATTGCTCATGTAACGATGAAGACCGGGGTATTCACCGAGAACATATTTTTTGATCGCGTTTTTTACTTCTGCCGGGGGTTCGTAATCTGGATTGCCCAGACTAAAATCATATACATTTTCTGCTCCATGGATTTCTCGGAGTTTTGCGCCTTCTTCAAACATAGCGCGTATCCACGAGGACTTATTGATTTTGTTGTAAACGCCTTGTGAAAGCATGTCGATTCCTCCTGCATTTTGTAAATAGAATGTATTAAAGACATTCTATTATCTCTTCTGGACGGATTGGCAAAAATCCTTTTCGTTTATGCTTTTCTCGCTTTTCCAGTCATGTGATCAATGGTTATTTTGATTACAAGTGTTTTGTCTTTGTCGCTGGCGACATACAGTTCGCCTTTTTCCTTGAAATCAGCCGAATATTTGTCAATAAGAGCTAGCAGGGCGGCCGTTTTCTCCTCTCCATCGATGAGGTGGCCTTGACCAAAAGCAATTACACTGGAATACAGCGTGCTGAATTTCTCCGGTAATACAGTAGAATTTCCGACAACACAAAAGGAAACCTTATTATTCGTTTGAATGTGCGATAATTTCTTTCCTTCCATGGCGCAGTGAACATAGATACAATTATTTTTATACACATAATTCATTGGTATCCCGTAAGCATAATCATCGCTTCGCTGGCCATTCAGTGAGAGTATGCCATAAGATCCATTCTGTAAAATCTCTGTTGTTTCTTCTGTGGTAAGCATCCGGTCTTGTCTTCGCATTTCTTGAAACATGTTTTATACCTCCTTGATTATGGGTTAAAACTTTTGTTGTGGGAATGACCTTTTCCTTGTGATAAGACATTGATACATAATTATACATTAATTAAGATTAAAAATACAGATATGCAAGCAAAATATATGGCGAAATGCAAATCAAAATCGTAAAATTTTTGCATCATCTATTGACTTGGAGTTAGGTCTAAGTGGTAATATTTTAGTATTACCGGAAACAACTATTGTTCACGACAAAAATGTTGAAGAACTGTCGAAAACGAGAATAACTCAACGATAACAAAACCGAAGATAAAGGAGCAGCTAAACATGGAAAAGAAAAAATTGGGATTTGGCTTTATGCGGTTACCGTTAAAGAACCAAAACGATCAGGAGAGCGTTGACTTAGACATGTTAAATCAGATGGTGGATACTTTTTTAGAGCAGGGGTTCACTTATTTTGATACCGCTTATATGTATCATATGTTTAAAAGTGAGATCGCGTTGCGTGAGTCGTTGGTAAAACGCCATAAAAGGGATAGTTTTACGGTAGCGACAAAATTGCCGACGATGTTCTTGAAAACACAGGAAGATCAGGAAAGAATTTTTAACGAACAGTTGGAAAAATGCGGTGTCGATTATTTCGATTATTATCTTCTTCACAACTTAGGCGTAACGCATTATGAAATTGTT
>JAGGAB010000003.1 GCA_017889705.1 Bacillota bacterium
GTTCGCCACTAGGAGTTATAAATAACTCCCCGTTCGACTTGCATGTGTTAGGCACGCCGCCAGCGTTCGTCCTGAGCCAGGATCAAACTCTCCATAAAATTGGATGCCGTCTAAATACGACTTTATCTCTAGCTGCCACTTTCTAAATTAAGGCTATACAGCATTTACTTAGAAGAGACAGGCAAAAGTTCAAAGTCATATTTGACTACATTATTATGAAGCCATTTGTTGGCTCTATAAATCAATTAAGAAATTGTTTTGGTTTGTATGTCGCAAGCGACATACTACCGCACATCTGGCTTTTTGATGCATTACTTACATTGTTCAGTTTTCAGGGAACGTTTTTGTTTTCCGCCAACCGCATTACGGTGACAGCTTTTATATATTATCACATCATGTTTGACATGTCAATATATGATTTTTGGTAATTTTGCCTACTGCTTGGCGCAGCTGACTTTTTATATATTAACACTTACATTACAGTGTGTCAATATTCAATTTGCTCTTATGGTGAACTTTATTTAGAACTTTATTAGCCACCAAGGGCAACTCGTTTATAATATCACACCACCTTTATTATGTCAACCGCATGGACAAAAAGAAAAACATCGTATAAACGATGTTTAGCAATAGCATGCGATATATTCTTCTGACAGCATATCTAATTTCTGCTGCATTTCGTTAATTGTCCCTGCCGTAAAATTGAACTCTTTTAAGTCTTCGCTATGAAGCAGTGATGAAAGTTTATCAATCTGCTCTAATAATTGAAGCTTTTTCATTTCTGGTACTGCACTCTCCTTAATTTTGAACTGCAGTACTTATATTACCAACATTAGTTATCTTTGTAAATAACTTTATTTAATCACAGAATAGCAAGTTTATTCTTGAAATTATCACTTTCCATTTACACTTCACTTTTAGCGTGGCAACTCGCCAAATCGTTCTTTGAAGGCATCAGCCGGCATATTTTTATATTCAATTATATATTTTTTAAATAACGCCATATTATTTTCACTCATGATTGTACCCATATAAATTCGCGGAATCGTATATTTTGCTTCATAGCCCATTAATCCTAAATCAGCTACAGCAAACGCCGCTTCATACTCAGCTTCTTTAACCGCTTGCAATACATCTTGATTATAGTGACCATAAGGATAAGCTATAATACGGCAAGGTTTTTGCGTGTAAGCTTCTATAAAATTCTTAGAAGTACTAA
Organism: Bacillota bacterium; assembly: GCA_017889705.1. Taxonomy (GTDB): domain Bacteria; phylum Bacillota; class Negativicutes; order Sporomusales; family Sporomusaceae; genus Sporomusa. The sequence continues at coordinate 1,220 of JAGGAB010000003.1, forward strand.
CTTCTTGTTGTATTTTGATCTTGGGACTATTACTAAGATCGGGATGTGTCATAGTATGCGATTGAATAGCAAACAACGGGTTTGCAGCTAGTTCTTTCAACTGCTTATCAGTTATATATGGATATCCCGGCAAATTTAAATTAATGCCGTCTTTGAAGATAAAAAAAGTTGCATGCATCTTACGTTTAGTAAGTTCAGGCGCGGCATATTTATAAATGCCTTCATAACCGTCATCAAAAGTAATCAATACCGCTTTCTCAGGGATAGGACGATTAGTGTTAACGCAATCTAAAAACTCTTCCATTGATAAGCTATAATATCCCTCTGCAGCCAACCAATCAAGTTGTTTGATAAAATCTTTCACTGCAACGTCAAATCCGTTGATCGGCGTAACTTTAATATCGTGATACATGAGTATCGGAGGAAAATAACTTCGGCCTTGTTCAGCGTCTCTGTTTGCAAACGCATTTATCTGAAACGTACTCAATACTAATGATAAGAATACTATATAAAAATACTTTTTAACCATGCTTTGCCCTCGCTTTTATTATTTATTCCTGTGTCAAAAACTTTTTCACCGCCGGGCCATTTAAATAAGCGCATTCTTTCCCCTGCCAGGTATCTCGCGCCAATAATTGCGCCTCAATCTCATCACGGATTTTCCACCAGCCGGTCTGCCAATTGGTAAACAGCGTATTTGATTCCGGCGCCCGGCCAATAAGACGCTGAATAACAATATCGGGATGCAGATACTCCAAAAATGCAATTACTCTCTCAACATATTCTTCTTTACTGATCAAAGAGATTTCTCCGCGTTTGTACCATTCAGCCATAACTGTGTTCTTTACAATATATAAAGCATGCAGCTTAACTTGGTCAACTCCCATTGCCGAGACAATTTTTGCACTTTCTATTGTATCAGTCATATCATCCCAAGGAAGGTTCAGGATTAGATGAGCACACACTTCCATCGACCAATTTTTAATTCGCCGCACTGCATCAATAAATTCAGCCAATGTGTGACCACGGTTAATTTTGATCAGACTATGGTAGTTGACTGTCTGCAGCCCCAGTTCAATACTAATGTCAATTCCTTGTTTCTGCCTGATATCTGCAAGCATTTCTAAGTAATTGTCATTAATACAGTCAGGCCTAGTTGCCAATGCAATCGCAACAATGTCTTCCTGGCACGCCTCCAGAACATGCTGTTTTAATTGGTTAAGCGGCAAATAGGTATTGCTAAAGTTTTGAAAATACGGTATGAATTTTTTGGCTTTATATTTGGGAGTAATGTGCGCTTTATTGGCAGCCAATTGGTCAGTAACTGTTAACCAAGCTGGCAAGTTTTCATAACCGGCACCTATTTCTCCGCAAAAGACGCAGCCGCTCTGCCCGCATTGACCGTCCCGGTTTGGGCAGGTAACCGGCAAACTTACCGGTAATTTGTATACTTTTTCACCATACCTATGTTTCAGGTAGGTTGAGTATGTGTTATATCTAGTTCCAGAAGTCATCATAATTTATCACCTGATAAGAAGGTTTGATATCCTCATAAGAGAAAAGTACCGCAACCTCTTGTTTAACTAAACTTTCATGGTTTTGCAGATAGGCGGGGACATCCACACTAAATACTTCGATATGATAACTCTTTTTAACCTCCCGCCAGGTAGTGAAGCTAAAGTTGGGTAAATACCGTCGAGCCCGATTGCTGTCCCGCCAAAAAGCAGTCTTATGCGCGGCCCATTTATCATTTGCAGCTTGATTAACCTGATTCCAAGGCAAGAGTTCAGGACGAACAGCCCCGTGTTCGTTCATAAGTGCATCAAATTTCAAAAGTTCCTGATATTCAGTTATCACCTCAGGATTACAAGCAGCGCAGAATTCAGACAAATATTTATACAAACTTTTTGTACTATGAGCAACAAGATGATATCCATGCTGCTCCCAATAATTGGCCAGTTTACTATAGAAAGCAAATGCACCACCGCCACTAAGTGCAATAAGCCAAGACAAGCTATAGCAGAATCGGCCGCTGTTATATATCTGTTCAAAAACTTCTTCTAGTATTTTGAGGTGTCTGACACCCGCATAGTCCATATAGTTGTTTCCCAACACCTCATAAGGCGCACTGTCCATTGCAAGATAACCATGAATGGCAGCATTTTCCCTGATACCTGAACCTTTCAGTAGCTTGAGGAAGCCAATTTGCAGCATATCAGGCCGCAGATCATACACTTCATCAAACGATTTGGCAAATACCTCGATATTTTCATATGGCAAACCGACAATCAAATCCAAATGCATATGGATGTTGCCATAATCTCGAATTGTGCTGACATGCTCCACAATTTTCGGCCAGTTATTATGCCTTTTTATAGTAGTTAATGTTTGTTCATTAGTAGATTGAATGCCTATTTCAAACTGGAATCTGCCCGGAGGCACCTGCCGCAAAAATTCCACAACTTCCTGATCAAGGATATCAACCGCAATTTCAAAATGGAAGTTTGTCCGGCAAGTCTGCTCAGCCAAGAACTTTAATATCGGAAAATAATGTTCCTTACGGGTATTAAATGTACGGTCAACAAATTTAACCTGCTTTACATTATGGGAGATAAAAAAGCGCAAATCGCGCATCACTCTTTCCTGACTAACAAATCGCACACCGGAAGTGGCACTTGATAAACAGTATTGACATGCAAACGGACACCCGCGTGAGCTCTCATAATATAGTATTTTATCGCTAAGTAATTCCATATCGCCGTCAGCGTAAGGAAATGGAATATCATCAAGGTTAGTGACTTGCTGTGGTTGGCTTGTAACAATCGTTCTTTGATTTCGATAAGCTAACCCGGGAATAGCCTCGATTTCATGTCCATTATTCAGCATTGTCAGCAACGCGGCAAAGGTTTGCTCGCCTTCTCCTAATACGATATAATCAACAGCCGCATGCTCTTTCAATATATCTTCCGGTTGATACGATACTTCCGGGCCACCCAGAACAATAATTGTTTCAGGCTGAACTTTTTTGATAAGGGCCGCCAATTGTAGACTTGCTTCTATATTCCAAATATAACAGGCTAAGCCAATTACAGTTGCCTGACAAGCAAAAAGATCACTTACTATCTCAAGCACACCATTATTTATAGTGTACTCACGGACTGCAATATCGCGACCTGGCGCCTGGCAATAGGCTGCTAAATAGCGCAGCGCCAAAGATGAATGAATATATTTGGCATTCAAGGTTGATAGTACGATTTTCATAATCATTCTCCTAGCCATAATCTCCCTGCAAGTATAGTAGTTTCAGGCTGCCTTGTCAAATTATCCTGCATGGTTTGACCGGCATTCACCAACAAAACCGGTTCTGCATAAAATGAAACAAGGTAAACACTACCTTATAGGCCGCGCCATTACGTAAGGAGGGTTAAACAATGCGGATTATGATCGATGGACATTATTTGCCGGGGAATATCCGCGTCAACCGTGATTTATTAATAACACTTGCCAATATAGCGAAATCCTTAAAATTCGGAATCCGCTACGACGCCCAACGCGAATTAGTCTTAATAAACTCCAAAGATTCCTCCATGCCGCCATTACCAACTGATAAGTATGTAGAGGAAAGGATTGAAGATGAAAATGCCCGCCTTGCCGGCAAAGTTATTTGCCTGGATCCCGGACATGGCGGCAGCGATTCGGGAGCGAAAGGTCCAACAGGCACCCTGGAAAAAGACAATACACTGGCCATTGCTCTACTACTCAAAGAAAAGCTCGAAAGAAATGGAGCTACTATTGTCATGACCCGCGACTCCGATACACCGGTCGCCTGTACTGCCGATCAGGAAGAACTTAGTGCCCGGGTTGATGTCGCCAACCATGCTGAGGCTGATTTGTTCATCTGCATCCATAATGATGCCTTTACCAGCAGCACAGCTGCAGGCACCACTACCTTTCATTATGGCGATAAAGAATCACAAAAGCTTGCCAGCCTTGTCCAGCAAAACCTTGTAGAAAAACTAGGAACAAAAAACCGAGGTTGTCGTTTTGCCAGTTTTTATGTGTTGCGCTATACCAATATGCCATCAATATTAATTGAAGTTGCATTTATTTCTAATATAGTTGAAGAAATGCTGTTATCCAGCGTCGACGGCCGCGACAATACAGCTGAAAGCATTTGCAACAGTATATTAAGGTACTTTAAAGTATAAGAAATCTTTTATTTCGGGCATGCTATACCAGGAAATATTACCAGTCTATGCTAATATATACTATATACGTTAACTATTTTAAATAAGGAAGTGGTTCAATGTCAGAAGCATCTACAGCTTTGCCCGCCCGCGATCAAATTCAGTCTGACTACAAATGGCAGGTAGAAGATATTTATGCCAGCGAAGAACTATGGCAAGCTGATTTTGACAAAATAAAAACAGCCCTACCTAAATTGGCTGAATACAAAGAAACCCTGTCTCATTCGGCCTCGCGCCTTGCAGCTTGTTTAGAGCTGCGAGACGAACTAAATATTATGGCCGGAAAATTATTTGCTTATGCCCGCCTGCACAGAGATGAAAATACAGCCAATGCCAAATATCAGGCTCTTGTCGGCAAAACCGAAAGCCTGCTTGCTGAATTGGGCGCAGCCAGCGCTTTTATTGAACCTGAAATCATTGGCATTCCTGATACTATGCTAAAAGCCTTCCAAACCGAACAGACTCTGGCCGATTATAGCTTTTACTTTGAAAATCTTATTCGCCAAAAAAAGCATATTCTCTCACCAAATGAAGAAGAAATCCTATCACGCTCTGTTGAAGCTACTCAGGCAGCCGAAAATATTTTTAATATGCTGGCCCATGCTGATATGACATTTCCTGATATTACAGGCGAAGACGGAAAAACCATAACACTCAGTGAAGGACGTTACCGTTCTTTAATTATGTCGACTGACCGCAAAGTACGTCAGGCCTCTTTCACCGGTTTATTTGGTTCCTATAATGCTTTGCGCAACAGCTTTGCTGCCACACTGACAGGAAATATAAAGAAAAATATCTTTTACTCCCGCACCCGTAAATATGGGTCTACTTTGGAGTCAGCATTATCCGACGGCAATATCCCGCTAAGCGTTTATGATAATCTGCTGACAACCATCAATAACAATCTTGAACCACTGCATCGTTATATTTCTCTTAAGAAAAAGGCTTTACATTTGGATAGCATCCATATGTATGATTTATATACCCCACTTGCCCAGGAAGTAAAGTTCAACATACCTTACCAGGAAAGCCTGCAATTGGTCCGTAACAGTTTGTCACCACTTGGCCCCGAATACACCACTCTTCTAAACAAAGGCTTAAGTTCCGGCTGGATTGACGTATATGAAAACAAGGGAAAACAAACAGGTGCTTACAGTTGGGGGGTATATGGTGTTCATCCCTTTGTGCTTCTCAATTATAATGACCGTCTGGAAGATGTCAGTACACTGGCCCATGAGATGGGCCACGCCATCCATAGCTATTACAGTCAAGCCACTCAACCTTACGCCACTGCCCAATATACCATTTTTACAGCTGAAGTTGCCTCCACTACCAACGAAATTCTGCTAAACGACTTTCTTTTGAAAACAACAACAGACAAACAAAAAAAGCTGTACTTAATTAATCAATACCTTGAAATGGTTCGGGCTACTGTCTATCGTCAGACTATGTTTGCGGAGTTCGAAAAATATATCTATGACAAATCAGAACAAGGCGAAACCCTTACTGCTGACTCATTTGATGAAATTTGGCATAATCTTAATGCCAAATACTATGGTCCGGAAATGGTTGTTGATTCTGAAATTGATGTGGAATGGGCCAGAATTCCTCACTTTTATTGGAATTTTTATGTATACCAATATGTTACCGGCTATGCGGCGGCTACTACCTTGGCAGACAAAATGTTGCATGAAGGTACAGACGCCCAGCAGCGTTATATTGATTTCTTAAAAAGCGGTGGTTCAGATTACCCTATTGCCATACTCCAAAAAGCCGGTGTTGATATGTCAAAACCCCAGCCGATTGAGCTTACACTTACTAAGTTTTCAAGCATGCTTGACGAGCTGGAAAATTTAATATCCAAGTCTTGACAATTGCATATGTGCGGGTTATATTGGGAATATGACAAAATATAATTGCTCTCGATGGCTAGCCGTTTCGTGTCTTGACCAACCGACTAGCAATTGTGTTCGTCAAACACCTATTATGGAGGTTGGTTAAAGATGGAATTTCAAGACAAAGAGCTTTCTTGTAAAGAGTGTGGGGTAGCTTTTACTTTTTCGGCATCAGAACAAGCTTTTTATGCTGAAAAAGGATTCCAAAACGATCCTTCCCGCTGTCCCGATTGCCGCGCAGCAAGAAAACGGCAAAACGGTGGTGGCCGTATGGGTACTTCCCGCCCACAACGTGAGATGTTTGACGCAACCTGCAGCGCTTGTGGCGTTACAACCCAAGTTCCATTTCGCCCTACCGCCGGCAAACCCGTATATTGCCGCGATTGCTTCCAAGCCAACAGATAATTTCAGTTTACTTAACAGGCCAGTTTATTCTGGTCTGTTTTTTATTTTCTAAAAACTCATTCTGTATTGAGTGTAATATATTCATTCTTCATGTAAAAACTATACTAAACACCTAGTAAAGAGGAATTTATGACAATCATCAAGCCAATGCTGGCCAAAGCAGGCTCTTTGCCTGATACAGAGGCCCAATCCGAATATAGTTTTGAGATTAAATGGGATGGTATTACAATACCCCGAACTCTCAGCACTAGCATCAACGCTAAAAAGTAAGCACACTGAGATTATTCTTGACGGAGAAATTGTAGCCTTTAACGCCGACGGACTCCCCTCCTTCTCTCTGCTGCAACATCGAATGGGATTAAAAGAAAATCTAGTTGATAAGAGAATGCATGTAATCCCCATAAACTACATCATTTTCGACTTATTGCAACTTGATAGCGACTCACTCTTAGAAAAGCCCTACTATGAACGGCGAGCTATTTTGGAAGGTCTTGCCCTTGAAGGCCCATATTGGCAGACACCTGCTTTCAAGACAGGCGAAGGTACTACCATCCTAGCTGCCAGCCGTCAACTAGGCTTGGAAGGCATTATTGTCAAACGCTTCGATAGTATTTATCAACCTGGTAAACGCAGCAATGCCTGGCTAAAAATTAAGAATCAACTCCGTCAAGAATTGGTGATTGGTGGCTGGATTCCAGGTCAGGGCACACGTAAAAATCAAATTGGTGCACTTTTGCTTGGCTATTATGAGCATTTGCCGCAAGCCGAACTAGAAATCGGTAATCCACAGCATTTAATGTATGCAGGTAAAGTCGGTACTGGGTTTACGCAGTCCATGTTAATAAAACTTGTCGGGTTATTAGTACCGTTAACCAGAAAATCCACGCCTTTTGCGAATACTCCTGACATTAAAAATGCACGCTTTGTCGAACCTCAGTTGGTTGGCGAATTCGAATTTACCGAGTGGACGCCTAACCATACCCTCCGCCATCCTGTTTTTAAAGGTCTGCGTACTGACAAAGACCCACTGCAAGTTATTCGCGAAGAATAAACATAGGAGGTAATGCTTATGCCTCGCCCCATGTGGAGCGGTTCAATCAGCTTCGGACTTGTTAATATTCCGGTCAAACTTTATAACGCCGTCAAGAAAAAAGCTATTCATTTCAATCAACTGCGCAAATCAGATGGCTGTCGTGTCCGTTTAAAGAAAGTTTGCCCGTCCGACGGCGCCGAAGTTGAGGCCAATAATATTGTCAAAGGCTATGAAATATCCCCTGATCAGTATGTCGTTGTCACTAGCGACGAACTTGAGGCGATTCAGCCTGAAAATGCAAAAACGATTGCAATTGAAGACTTTGTTAAAATTGATCAAATTGATCCACTGTACTATGATAACTGCTATTATCTTACACCTGACAAAGGAGCCAGCAAAGCGTACTTTTTGTTGCTGGCGGCAATGCAAAATACTGAGCAAATTGCCATCGCCCGGGTAGTTATGCGCAACAAAGAATATCTCACCGCCATCCGGCCAATCGGTAAAGCTCTGGCACTTTCCACAATGCATTTTGCCGACGAAATCGTTAAGATAACTGAATTAGAAGATATGCCCACCGATTTTTCGGAACCAGCTAAAAAGGAGTTGGCGATGGCCGAACAGTTAATCCAGTCACTCACCACCAAGTTTAATCCAGCCCAATACCATGATCAGTATTATCAGCAAGTTATGACCATGTTGGAGAAGAAGGCCGAAGGACAAGTGGTTACCGGCCAGCCTGACGTTAAGCCTGGCGGCAAAGTAATTGACTTAATGGCAGCACTTGAAGCAAGCATTACAGCAATGAAAACCAAAAACGGCAGCGGAAAAGGCAAAGATCATAATGACTCCGAAAAATCAGCAACCTCAAAAAAGAAAAAAGCCCATGCCTAGTGACACAAAACTCAAAACAACCCTTGAAATAGCTGGCCACCAACTAAAAGTTAGTAACCTTTCTAAAGTCTTTTATTCGGTTACAGGCTTTACCAAGGGCCATATGCTTGATTATTATATTCGCATCGCACCCTACCTGCTGCCACACCTTGCCAACAGACCGCTGACAATGAAACGCTACCCTAATGGCGCACAAGGGAAATTTTTCTACCAAAAAGAATGTCCATCTCCTCGACCAGATTGGGTCAAAACCATTCCGGCATGGAGCGGCAGCAATAAACGGAATATAAATTTTTGCAATGCCGCTGATTTACCTACTTTAGTATGGGCTGCCAATTTGGCGGCACTGGAACTACATACTTCGTTATCTGTAGCACCCGCGATGAATCAGCCCTCCCTGCTGGTTTTCGATCTTGATCCAGGTTCACCAGCCACTATTGTTGACTGCGCTCAAGTAGGGCTGTTGTTAAAAGAGTATTTCGATAAGCATAAACTGCAAAGCTTCCCAAAAACATCAGGCTCCAAGGGCCTGCAGGTATATGTACCGTTAAATACTCCGACAAACTACGAGACCACTAAGAATTTTGCTCAAATGATAGCCAATCGCTTACAGGAAAAATATCCTGCCCGGATTGTGGCCAACATGAAAAAGACGTTGCGCACAGGTAAAGTTTTTATTGATTGGAGCCAAAACGACGAACACAAGACAACCGTCTGTGTCTATTCACTCCGTGCCAAGGAACATCCCTCAGTCTCCACTCCAGTCACCTGGGAGGAAGTTGCTACCGCAGTAGAACAAAACAATCCTGAGTTGCTCGCTTTTGAAGCAACTCAAGTATTAGACCGAACAAGCAAGCTGGGTGACCTTTTTTCACCTGTCCTAACTTTGAAACAAAAGTTGCCAGCTATACAGTAACCTAAGAAGGAAGAGATGATGTTACTTTTAGCATCGCCCTAAAAGTAACCAAAAGGTCTAGGCCTGAAGCCTCCACGCTAACCTGTTCCACTAGAGATCTTCTTTCATAGCTATATGATATAGTCTCCATTTCAATGCGCGGACCTGAAAAGCCGGGCGATATTCCTAAAATTCGTAAACTCGCTGCGCTCAAACAGTACGAATTTCTTAACGGAATATCACCCGGCTTTTCTCCTGCGGAACGCTTTCTACGGCAAAGGCCATGTGGGAGACGAAAAGTACGAAGGTTGCAGTGTGCAGCATCTCGGCGGCACTATCTTAGGGTTTAGCTAACATGAGCTGGCGTAAAAAATACTGGGGCACAGGCAGTCATTATGCACAAGCCCGGTGCATGACGCCCATCTGTGCTGGGATTTGTATTTGACTCCCTTGTACTATAAGACCTTATAGCAAAAAGCTGGAAGCCTTTGGCTTCCAGCTTTTTATTATTCTGATAGAAAGTATAACTTTCTTGATCTCACTAGCCTTTGGGTCCGGCTGCGATGATCTCAGATGGCATATTTTGTTTGAAATTATTAAAGTTTTGGACAAACAGTCGGGCTAATTCTTGTGCTTTACGATCATACTCCGCTTTATCAGACCAAGTGTTACGCGGCATAAGAATTTCGGCTGGCACACCTGGGCAGCTTTCCGGAACGTAAATATTGAATACTGGGTCAAGCTGATAAGCTACTTGTTCCAACTGTCCTTCAATGGCTGCCGTCACCATAGCGCGGGTAAAGGCAAGCTTCATGCGATTGCCCACCCCATAAGGTCCGCCCGACCAACCTGTATTAATTAAGAAAACATTAGTATTATGCCGTTTAAGTTTTTCGCCTAAGAGTTCGGCATATCTAAGCGGTGACAGTGGTAAAAACGGCGCTCCAAAACAAGCCGAAAAGGTAGCCTGAGGTTCGGTAATGCCGCGTTCGGTACCTGCTAGTTTGCTGGTATAACCTGACAAGAAGTGATACATTGCTTGTAAATACAATTGTTTGGGGATGTCCAGCCACTCCGGGGATAAGTGCATTCGGTATATAATCTACCGGATACGCAACCCTAGTATTTTCAGTAATTGAACCGTCTGCGAAATCTGGCGTACGGGCTATCTGATCTATAACTACATTCTCCAGCACAGCACCAAAGCGAATAGCTTCCCAAATCTGCGGTTCGGTCTCACGATTAAGTCCAATGCACTTTGCGTAACAGCCGCCTTCAATATTAAAAATCCCGTTGTCACTCCAACCATGTTCGTCATCACCAATCAGGCTACGGTCCGGGTCAGCTGACAAAGTGGTCTTACCGGTGCCGCTTAGCCCGAAAAACAGGGCAGTATCGCCACTTTCTCCGACATTGGCTGAGCAATGCATAGATAAAATGTTCCGATCAGGTAAGATATAGTTCATAACGGTAAATATCGACTTTTTCATTTCACCAGCATAATGAGTACCACCGATAAGCACTAACCGTTGTTCAAAATTAAGAATAATAAAGGCTTCCGAACGAGTGCCGTCAATGGCTGGGTCTGCTTTGAAACCTGGCATACAAATAACTTTGTAATCAGCAGTAATCTCTGCATCTTGTGCTTCAGGACAGATAAAGAGCTGATGGACAAATAAATTCTGCCATGCGAATTCGTTAACAAACTGTACGCTAATACGATTCTCGGTATCAGCACCGGCATAACCAGTAAAGGTAAACAATTCCCGGTTTTGCATGTATGCCTGCATCCGGTTATAAATATTAGTAAATTTATCTGCGGAAAAGGGCTTGTTATTATCCCAAGCAATCTTATTGTGAACTGCAGGTGAATCAACCACAAATTTGTCATTCGGCGAACGTCCAGTATATGTGCCTGTCGAAACACGCAGCGCGCCGCTCGCAGTTAATTGTCCCTCACCGCGCGTAATGGCTGCTTCTACTAATTGCACCGGACTCAGATTATGATGTACCTTCCCGTTCATGCCTTATACCCCTCTCGTATTTAACGTTGTTTAGTATTCTATATCAGCACACGAAATCATTATATCATAAGTATACTGTATACAAAAGTACTATATCATGAAAAACCGTATATTTTTTACGATATAGTATCTACTAATTGCGTTAATAGTATAATATAAAGCAAAAAATAATGCTACCCCTCTGACTTATTTGTATTACTATGAGCAGTAGTACACATAAGTTATTGGCGTAGCAGGTAAAGTTTTAATAATCTATTCTGTTATATGTAAGGTTGCCTTAACCACTTTTGGCATATCCTGTTTACTGCACACAACCGTGTGGCGAATAGGTTTATGTTCCAGTTCAGCCAGCGCAGGCGGTATTGGTCGATTAATCATGTCCGCCAATTGGCTCAGCGCAGCAAATTCCGTTTCGGTTTTCAGGCTGTCGGCTCCAGCAAGAGCAGCAAGCACCGTCTCATTAAATTTAAAAGGACTAGCAGTTGAAACAATAATATTTGGCGTAGCATCACCAGACTGGCGGCGATAGGCTTCAGCAACCTGCCAGGCCACTGCCGTATGCGGATCAAGAGCATACCCATATTCCTTATGTACCCGCCCAATAGTAGCTGCGGTCTCAGCATCGTCCACCCAGCCTGAAGGAAATACCTCTTTTATAGCAGCCAAATATGTCTCACCAATGTTATATTCCCCGGCTTCATTAAGCTCAGCCATCCACTTGCTAACCTGGCAGGCATCCTTGTTGGTAACATGGTATAATAACCGTTCCAGATTGCTGGAAATTAAAATATCCATTGACGGAGAATAGGTTTTATAGAACTGCCGCTTGCGGCTATAAACACCAGTCGTAAGAAAATCAGTTAAAACATTATTGCTGTTAGAAGCACAAATCAGTTTGTTAATTGGCAAACCCATTTGTTTTGCATAATAGCCGGCCAAGATATTACCAAAATTACCGGTGGGCACAACAAAGTTCACCTTGTCGCCTTGCTTTATTTGCTGCTGCTGTACTAAATCGGCATAGGCACTAAAATAGTATACAATTTGCGGTACTAGTCGTCCCCAGTTAATGGAGTTTGCTGACGACAGCTTAAAACCTTTATCCGCAAGTTCTGCATTAAAATCAGTATCGTTAAAGATGCGTTTTACCCCTGTTTGCGCATCGTCAAAATTACCTTTAACAGCAAACACCTTGAGATTGGTCCCCTCCTGGGTAACCATTTGCAACCGCTGAATCTGACTTACGCCTTCCTCTGGATAAAACACCATAACCTGTGTTTGTTCAACATCTTTAAAGCCTTCTAATGCCGCTTTACCGGTATCTCCGGAAGTAGCAACAAGAATAACGATCTGGGCTTGTTCATCATTTTTTTTAAGCGCACACGACAATAGTCTGGGCAATAATTGAAGTGCCATGTCTTTAAACGCACTGGTCGGGCCGTGCCACAATTCCAAAGCAAACAGGTTATCCTTTACTTTAACAATAGGAGCCACTGCCGGACTGCTAAATTTGCCATCCCCATAAGCGCCTGCAACACAGCTTTTCAGCTCATCAACCGTATAATCAGTCAAAAATAAGTGCAATATAGCGGCCGCACGCTCTTGATAACTTAGCGGCTGCAAACCGAGCAGAAACGCATCATCTACACAAGGTATAACCTCCGGTACAAATAATCCCCCATCAGGGGCTATACCTTGAGCAATGGCCTGTGCTGCCGTTAATCCGTCTCCCTGACCACGTGTGCTAAAATACATAGAAAGTCTCCTCCCACTAAAACCAATCTCTCCGGCTATTCTTCATTATTAATAATATATTTTCCCGCTACTGTTCCGCCATTATAACAAACAAACATTTCACCAGCAAAATCCATGATGTCATTCAATTCGGAAGTGCTGACACTTTCATCAGCGTAAACAACCGCTAATAAATTGCGAGTTGTCAAGTTAACTGCCGTCCGCCGTGAATCGGCAGTAGGATTGCCAAATACGCCGACATCATCTGTCAAAAACGGTTTGTTTTCTGTAGAGACGGTCTTCCCAGCCATATTAGTATACTGTCCTTCTGTCGCCAATTTGTAGCTGGCATCGCCCACAATTTGGTCTAAATCATAGAGCCCAAACGGCAGCAAATACTTAATAGAACAATAGTTATTGACATCCACAGCACTATTGACATAGTATAAATTTTTCTTCTGCAAAACCCGCCGCACTAAAGCCTCTGAGGCTGGACGGTAACGACCCGGATCAAAGTGGAGTTTTTTGTACATATTGCGTACAGCCAAAACTCTTGGAAGTTTAGGCAAGATATCCATATTATACGCCTGCCCGACTTCAATTTGCAGCCTATCAAACTGCTGGCTCAGTGCTGTCGGCGTCCCCCGAACAACAACATCATTAATAGTCAAATATCCTAAGCGGCAATTCGGAACAACATGACTAATGCTTTCATGGATCGTAATTTTCATAATATAAATTTACCCCTCCCGGACATTCAAATACTAATCTTTGCTACTACGAGCGATAGAACATACTTGAGCATTTACCGCTTGCGTTAAGTGTTCAGGGGAAAGAATAATCTGACACCCTCTTACACCTGCGCTAACAGCAATTACCTGCCAAGTTTCTATACTTTTATCTATAAAAACCGGATACCGCTTTTTTGTTCCCAGTGGGGAAACACCGCCTCTAATATAACCAGTTAACGGCTGAACTTCTTTCAAGGCTACCATTTCAACTTTCTTATTGCCACTGTTAGCCGCCAACGCTTTCAGATCAAGTTCTGCTGCTCCTGGAATACAGGCCATAATAATACCGGTTTTATCGCCCCTGGCTACCAGTGTTTTATAAACCTGTCCATCAGGCATCCCTACTTTTTCAGCTACATGTTGCGCGCTTAAGTCATTCTCATCAACTTCATATTCGCGTAATTCATATGCAACTTTAAGACCATCTAATATTCTAGCAGCATTTGTTTTCATAGCCAATAGGTTTCTCCTCTTACATCACTATATGCAATTAGGCATCCGTATAATTCACCGGCAGGTTAATGATCAGTCACGGGAATTAAACAGAATTTTACTAACAAATTTTGTTCCTGCTTTAGCCAAGAACCACCTATATCTTTTGCATTTTTTCACAGTATATTATTGTTTCCTCTATTTGTCAACAAAGAGCTACGAGCGCGGTTTACCGCGCCCGTGACTACTAATCTAGGCTCATGTATTTTACCTTTACATTAGAGATTTGCTGAAGTTCTTGTTCCATTTGTTTTACCGGAACATCATCGCCACATAATTGAAGTAAGATAATCCCACTATTGGTACAAGAATTTACAGCCGCATCGTGAAGACCTAACCGCACCCTGATGTGGCAACCATATTTTGTAAGTACATCCTGAACCTTTACTGCTGTTTCAACACGATTGTCCTGGACAATGGTCATAATTGTCGAGCAATTGTTCATTAACAATACCTCCCGAATATACTTGTAATAATATTATATATTATTTGTCCATCTTTTATAAAGACTTACATTACAAATTTAAACAAAATAATTTAATTCATGCGTTTTTTCGTATATAATTAAATAGGTTGCCGTCGATGTCAAAGTCTGTTTTGCTCTTATTTTTATATTGCGAGGTTTCTATGAATACACCATCTGAAAACCGTAAAATAATAGATCAGCGTATACAACATCTTGTTCCCGGCATGGAATTGTCTCGTGATATCTGTTCTGATGATGGAAAAATATTAGTTAGCCAAAATAGTATTTTAACTCAGCATATAATTCAAAAACTATATCAGTGGCAAATACCTTATGTATCTGTTTATGCTGAAGTAACCACACACAATCCGGTTATCGATCCCCGACTGCAAAAGTTTCTTAATACCTATAATCAATCAGTTACTATTGTACAGAAAGCCTTTGACGATATCCGAGCCACCCAGGAGATTCCACTAGATACCTTTACCGCAACTGCAGATGACATTGCTGCCGGTGTTATCGAAGCAGGCAATGTGGTTGACCAATTATATAATTTGCCGCCTTGTGACGACTACACCATGTATCATAGTGTTAATGTAAGCGCTATCTCTGCGCTTGTTGCCACTTGGCTCAACTACCCCCCCGATTCAGTCAACGCTATTTCTTTGGCTGGCTTGCTGCATGATGTTGGCAAATCCCGTCTGCCACTCGAACTCTTACACCGTCCTAATCGCCTTCCCGACAATTCCTATCAAGAGTACATGCAGCATGTTTCTCACGGTTATCATTTGGTTAGTAAAATCCCCAATATCTCGCAAAGTATTTCCGCAGCCATTTTTCAGCACCATGAACGTCGGGATGGCAGTGGTTATCCTGGCGGAATTACTGATTATTACATCCATCCTTATGCTAAAATTGTGGCGATAGCCGACGTATATGACGAAGGAATGACCATTAACTGTGAAAACCCACACTCCAGATTAAGCCCTTATTCCAGTCTGCAAAAGTTGCGCGAGCAGGTTTATCGGCTAGATCCAAAAACCTGTATAATTTTTGCTGATAATATGACGAATTTCCTCTCCGGCAATCGGGTTGCCCTAACCGACGGGCGTCAGGGACGTGTAGTATTCATTAACAAAGATTACCCCGCACGTTCCATGGTTCAGCTTGATGAAGGAACTGTCATCGACTTATCCGAGCAAACCGAAGTTAGTATACATTATATAGTACGTTAGTCTAAACCGTCACTTGTGACGGTTTTTTCTATTCTCTTTAGCGCATTTGATTATTGTCTGAATAGAATATCTTACAATAATTCAAAGATCGCCGAGGGAGGAGAAAAGCGATGCGTTACTTTAATACCTCTATCGCAAAATTAGTTGAACTGGCATTGCAACGAAAGGAAGGTATGTTGACAAACACCGGCGCTTTCTTAGTATATACAGGCATACATACCGGTCGTTCTCCAAATGACAAATTTATTGTAGATTCAGCAGAAATACAAGCTGATATTTGGTGGAAAAATAATCAAAAGATCTCAGAATCTCAATTCGAAATCCTTCACACCAAAATGCTAAATTACCTACGCGGTAAAGATCTGTTCATATTTTCCGGCTATGCAGGTGCTGATCCCAATTATTCGCTATCGGTAAAAGTAATTAATGAGTGTGCCTGGCAAAATATTTTTGTCCAACAGTTATTGCTTAGTCCGCACGCTATCAGCCAACCGGTCGCCGCTGAGCCCCAGTTAACAATTTTAGCAGCGCCTGGGTTTACTGCTGTCCCGAACATAGATGGCACAAATTCAGAAAGCTTTATTCTCGTCCATTTGCATAAAAAGATAATTCTCATTGGCGGAACCCATTATGCCGGTGAAATAAAGAAGTCTATCTTTTCGGTAATGAATTATCTACTGCCCAAACAAGGTATTCTACCAATGCACTGCGCGGCTAACCAATCCCCAGATGGCAAAACAACCTTATTTTTTGGTTTATCAGGTACCGGCAAAACTTCACTTTCCAGCGATGCGGCTTATCAACTTATCGGCGATGACGAGCATGCCTGGAGTCCTGAAGGCATCTTCAATATCGAAGGTGGCTGTTATGCTAAGTGTATCGGTTTATCTTCCAGAAAAGAACCACAAATCTGGAATGCCCTCAAATTTGGAACCATTTTAGAAAATGTGGTAATTGACAACGCCGACCGCATCCCCAACTACGCCAGCCAGACATTAACCGAAAATACTCGCGCCGCCTATCCAATGAGCCATATCGATGATAGTGTTTTTCCCGGAACAGGTGCCCATCCAAAAACCATCATTTTATTAACAGCCGATGCCTTTGGTGTTCTGCCGCCTATTGCTAAACTCACACCTGAGCAAGCGTTATATTATTTTCTGTTAGGTTATACCAGCAAATTAGCGGGTACAGAGCGCGGCATTACCGAACCTCAGGCAACTTTTTCAGCTTGCTTTGGTGCCCCTTTTCTACCGCTGCCGCCAGTTGTTTATGCTAATCTTTTAAAAGAAAAAATAGCCAGTCATCAGGCGCAAATATTTCTAGTCAATACCGGCTGGCAGGGTGGCTGTTATGGAATCGGTGAGCGGATTGACATTTGTGCCACCCGCAAAATGGTAACTGCAGCAATAGCAGGCAGTCTGGCCGCCGTCCCTTATGTTACTGACCCAATATTCAACCTGCTTATTCCTGCAAGTTGTCCGGAAATCCCCGGCAACCTGCTTATTCCGTCAGAGTCCTGGAATGATAAATCAGCCTATCGCGAAACCGCCCATTACCTGGCCTCTTTATTCCGATCCAAAGCAATAGAGGGCGATATCCCAAACGAACTCACGTTTGCAGGACCCAACACCATCAATTAGCAAATGTTACTAGAAAGTGGAGCACAAAAACAGCTCCACTTTTTTTGCCCTAACAGAAAGTATAACTTTCTTAAAAACAGGATAAGTGCAACATCGGCTTGCGCCGTCGCTTAAAAGCTCGGCGCAAGCCGTGTTTTCTTTATTAATAATAAGTACATATATTATTACAAATAATATGGCAATAGTAGTAATTTTTAGAAGGACAAGTGCCGTTTGACAGCGAAAAATAGTGAATGTTATTTGTATGCACAATTGAGGTGAATGTTTTTTGCTCAAAATTGCTTTAGGCCAGATGGAGGTTATTCCCAACAGGCCAGATTTAAATACCGATAAAATGTTGACCATGATTCACAATGCACGCAGCCAACAGGCTGACATCATTATCTTCCCGGAAATGGCCATTCCCGGTTATTTGTTGGGAGATACCTGGGAACAACGTTCTTATCTATATGATTGTGAATACTTTGGTCAAAAGATAATTGCGGCTTCTCAGGATATTTGTATAGTTTTCGGCAATGTTGCTATAGAGTGGGATAAGCACGGCGATGATGGCCGTGTACGCAAACACAATGCCTGTTTCGTCGCCCAACATGGTCAGCTTGTTGCTACTCGCATTAAGACTCTTCAGCCCAATTACCGCGAGTTCGATGACACTCGGCATTTTTTCAGTTTGCGCAAACTCGCCCTTGAGCGCAAGCAAGATCTTGAAACCTTATTGACACCTGTCAACATTACAATTAAAGATAAAGTATATACTATCGGCTGTATCATTTGCGAAGACGGCTGGAATGACGATTATAGCTTTGATCCCATTGCCGCACTTCAGGCTAATGGTCCCCTTGATGTAATAATCAATATTTCCAGTTCTCCCTTTACGTTAGGCAAAAACAACAAACGCAACCGGGTGTTCTCCCGCCAAGCCCGAGAAACTGGCGTGCCGCTTATTTATCTAAATACTGTCGGCCTCCAAAACAATGGCAAAACCGTATATACTTTTGACGGATTCAGTACCGTATATAATCGTTTGGGACAAATCATTGCCTACTGCCAGCCTTTCGCCGAAACGCTGGACTATCTTGATCTTCCAATAACAACTGTCGATCAAGAACTGCCAGCAATTACTGTGCCTGATGATTTCACTATTGATAGCTTATATCAGGCTATCAGTTATGGCACTAAAAAATTCTTACATTCCATTGGTATGACTAAAGTTGTTATTGGTCTTTCCGGCGGCATAGATTCGGCAGTAAGTGCCGCACTGTATGCCAGTATTTTAAACCCTGAAAATATCTTGCTTGTGAATATGCCTAGCAAATTCAATTCTGCCACCACCAAAAATTTGGCAGCACAACTGGCACAAAATCTGGGTTGCCTCTATACAGTAATGTCTATTGAGCAATCAGTTGAGTATACTGCTGCCCAACTTGGCGGCACACCAGTCACCAACCTGGCAAATGGTCGGCAATGCAACTTATTGGTATCCTCCTTCGTTCTGGAAAACATTCAGGCGCGCGACCGCTCTGCCCGGTTGCTTGCCGGGATTGCTGCCGCGTTTGGCGGTGGCTTTACCTGTAATGCTAACAAAAGTGAACTTACTGTCGGGTATTCCACACTTTATGGCGATCAAGCCGGTTTTTTAGCGTCGTTAGCCGATCTCTGGAAACACCAGGTCTATCAGTTGGCTAGTTACTTGAATACCCATGTTTATGGACGGGAAATCATTCCCCAAGCCATCATTGATTTAGTTCCCAGCGCAGAGCTTTCCTTTGATCAATCAGTTGACCAGGGTAAAGGCGATCCAATCATTTACCCTTACCATGACTATTTGTTCCGCGCCTTTATGGAGTATTGGAACAGGGCTACACCTGAAGACATCTTAAGCTGGTATAGTCAAGGCTCCGCCGTTCTTGAACAAAAACTCGGCTGCCAAAGCGGCATTGTTGACCAATTATTCCCCGGCCCACGTGAATTTATTGAAGATCTTGAACGCTGGTGGCGGCTTTATACAGGAATGGCAGTAGCCAAACGCATTCAAGCCCCGCCAGTATTGGCAGTCAGCCGCCGGGTATATGGGTTTGATCACCGCGAATCACAAAACACTATTTATTTTACGCAAAAATATCTTACACTTAAGCGAAGCTTATTATCTCCGACCTAAATTCAACTCCAAAAAACACAGGGCTGTCGCAATAGCGATGGCCCTATTTTTATGTAAAAATTAATCTGTGCCATTAATAGAGACAATAGAATACAAGGAAGGGGTCTTACTTTTGGCATGACCCAAAAGTAACAAAAGGTCTAGGCCAAAAGCCTCCACGCTAACCGGTTCCACTAGAGAGCAGCTTTCATTGTTGTATGATATAGTCTCCATATCAATGCACGGACCTGAAAATCCGGGTGATATTCCTAAAATTCGTAAACTCGCTACGCTCAAACAGTACGAATTTCTTAACGGAATACCACCCGGATTTTTCTCCTGCGGAACGCTTTTTCCGGCAAAGGCCAAGGGGTTACGAAAGTTACAAGGGTTGCCGTGGGCACCATCTAATGGACCACACCTTCTGTAAGACAAAGTGGTGGTACTATCTTAGGGTATCAGGACAAAACTACACCCTCTTTGCTCAGATCGTAACCAATTCAGAAGCACAGGCGGTCGTTATGCATGGTTAAGCGCCAGCGGCGAAGCGTTGTATGACGACCGTCTGTGCTGGGCTTTGTATTTGACTCCCCTTGTTATATAATACTTCCGCACCTCCTCGAACTTATGAATTCTAATGTATGAAAAAAGCTGTCGCACTAAGTACTTAGTGCGACAGCTCCGTGTTTTACTGAACAACAATCTATTTCAGTAATCCGCGTAATATCCAAAAACCAGCAACCGCTGCGCCGACCACTAATAGGACAAACATCAGTAGTGGCAGAAAAAAGAAGAGCGCTACGGCTAAAATAGCAACTACCGCTAAATTTCCCAGCCAGCTTGAAGAGCCAAACGAGAAATTGAATTGTTTAAGCCTAGGCGAACCTCCTGTTTCATATCGACTATGCTGATCACGACCAGCATGGCTGTTATCCTCAATGGTAACACCGTGAAAACTATCTCGTTCCTGCCGGCTGAGTACCGTGACAGACAATTGATGATTGCAATGCGGACAAGCCGCTGCACCGTCTTGTATGGTCTCCTTACAGTTAGGACATTGCATTTGTTACCCCTCCTGGCACTTATTGTAGATCATACAACAAGGAAATCATACCTTCTTCACTTAAGTATCTTGGATCATATTTCTCAAGCTTGAGGATATCAAAAAGCTTGGCAAGATTACTGCTAATGCTTTTTTTGCCCACATCCATTTCTTCAGCCAGTGAGTCTAGTGACAATTCAGCTTCACCATTATTGACCTGTGAAAAAGCATGGATAACCGCCGCGGCCCATACTGCCGGTTTTCGGACAGTTACGGTGGTTAGTTGGGAAAAATCATGCCATAGCTTTTGCGCCAACACAATATCATGCTGTGAATAACCCAGCAGCGGCATAAATGTTGTAAGCGCTTCTGTGACTGCGGTATTAACAACGTTCCCATCAGCTATCGGTTGCGGCAAGCTGCGTTCCAGCTGTAAATATGATGTAACATTGACTCTGGCCCAGGTAGCCAGAAGATCAATCGTATGTCTTACAGCATTGGCATGACGCTCAACAAAGTCGTTCCAGGTAGCATTCGGCTGCTGCAAGGTAAGCATAGCTTTCTGTCGTTGGATTTCTTCTTTAACCCGTTTACGCAAATTACTGCTTATTTCAACACTAGTAATAAAATTAATCATAACCATTTCACGTTCCTCTTGTTGTAAGAAAACGTGTCCGTAAAATAGCAGTTTTTTTACAAGCTTATAGTCAAAATTCGGGTTTGGCAGGCGAAATCTTTCATCAGTTAAGAGATTAACACACTCAACCCAGTCTTGGTTTACCACCGTCTCCACATAAAAAACCGTAAATTTGGCTTCTTTTAGTTCAAGTAGTATCTTGTGTTCTTCCGCTGTTAAACGTTCACTATAGTCATTTTCAAACTGAGCTATTGGTGTACGGTCATTTGACAGCAGGTGATAATCAAACAAGAAATAATCCCAAAATCCCAGCCAAAATTCATCATCGGTTTCATCTTCCGGCATTTGTCCCAAAGGACCTAGAAACAACACCAGTGCCCGATCAAAATCTTCAATAAAGTTTTCCTGTTGAAAATAGGAGCTAAATTTAAGCATTAACCGCTCTACCGCTTCACCAACAATCCGTCCGATATCTTGGGGAACAGTAAGTGAAGTTTTCAGCGGCAGTATACTTTCTTCATCCCCCAGCTCAATAAACTTAAGCCGCTTACTTCCTGTCATAAACTTAGCTGCCTGCTCAAGTTCAGCTGTATCAAAAAATATTTTTTTTGTAGCCAGATACTGATAAAACTCGCGCAATACATCAAATAGATGACTTACCATTTTTACATTGGGTTTAAACCCCTCAGTTTGCACGATCATCCATTCAACAGCCAAACTATATTCAGCTGCAGTCATCTCATCAATTGCTATTTCTCCCGAATAAGATAAATAAGCAACAAACATTTGCAGATTATGCCACAGATCCCTAAGTACCAGGTCATCGGCTCCCTGCCAGGCTTTTTGCCGCAGAAAGCCTTCAATCCATTCCCGTTTTATCGCTAAGTTCCAGGCATGCTCTTCATCAAAGAACAGCCGGACCTCGTCATACACGTTTTTTATGTTCGTCATGGTAACCCTTTAACTCCTTTAAGCACGTTAACGAACCTTATTATAGCACGTTTATTCTTGCTAAGCCAGTGGTCGCTACGGCTTATTGGAATTGTTTCCCAGTAGTTAGTGCATCTAGAAATGTCTTACCACTCCGGTTCTTGATTGACAGATCACTAACTACCACATGCATAACCGATATCCGTCCTTGCGGCGTACTATGTCCGCCAAGGCTGTGTATTGCATACGGTTGTCCGTCATGTTCACCCAAATACATCATAACATGACCGGGCATGTATACAGCATCTCCAGGTTGCAAATTCGCAATCTGGCTAGCACGCTCGCTGGAAAACTTAATTGCCTGGCCGGCCGCTCTTTCCTGTTCATCAGCATTACGAGGCAGTTTAAGTCCAAAACTGCGATACACATCAAGTATTAGCGATGAACAATCCCAGCTATTATGCATTCCACCCCAACCATAGCGCTCGCCTTGCATCTTGAATACTTGCTTAAGAACATTCGCCCTAGTATAAGGTAAATAACCGCAAACAACTTGATACTCTGACGGCTGCGCTGCCAGAGTAAATGTTAATTCCCCTTTTGAACCACGCGCTGGCAGTTTGATAGCCTTTTTGCCGCTTGCCAACGGTAATTTAGCACCCATGGCAAATACGGCATCTCCAATTACAAGCCTACGAGCCGTTACAGTTAAAAACTCCTTAGAGTCAATATATTCCAGCCATTGCTGACGGTTAGCCGCAATAGCTAAATCTTTAGCAGGCAGCCATCCTCGATAGTTATAAGTTTGAACATAATACCAATCGCGACTTGCACTCTGGTGCAGTATAACAACAGGTTCGGCCGAATCAATTGCGGTTTCCTGAAAATTATCAAACTCACTGTCATCGCTTCGGTCTGCAATAAAATCATTTGTAGGATATGTCCTAATATTAGTGCGCTTCACAGTAAAAGCCCAGCGCATTGTAGCAACCGGCGCAATAGCCTGCTTATTGCAGTTGGCTTCCAGCGCTTTATAGTATCCAGTTGCAGCCTGTTTACCATTTACATACTCAGTATCTTCCGGCTGTTTAGGCACAGCAATAAGGTTTTGCAGTTTGTCTTTTGATAATTGCTTTGGATATTGACGCAAATCATACACAGTATCAGGCAAGCTGGCAATTACTTTTTGATTAAACTCGCCAATCTGTTTATTATCCATGATTATTTTATCAGGTGATTGCAATTTAGCAAGCCAAAAATTCTCGCTGAGCATCACCGGTGTGACATTAGGCATCATATAAGGTTCAGCCGCAATTGCCGGCAATGCTAAAAGGACCAAATTAAGCATTACAATTAAAAGTCTCAGCTTTTTCATTTTATCCCTCCACTGAATTAATCCTCGCCTTTTTCCATAACAGATATAATTCACCAGATAGCGTAACTCTCCTGCAAGTCAATAGGAAAAATGATTATCAGCGAATATGAATAGCGACATAAGGACAAATATACCAGTAAAAACCTTTTTAAGGCTATAACGTTACGCAACAATAACCCAACTCAAATAATAAATATTCTTCTTGACTAAATTAATGCCGCATGATATTCTATAAAAGATTATTGTCCAAATGGTTTAAAACCTCTATTTAGAAAAAGTAGTTCCTCGGTTTCTCTTTGTTCTAATTAGTTAATTGGTAGTAGTCCTAGGTAATGCGGCTGATTATGCTTTCAGAGCGTAATAATTACCAATTTAGAATTAAGGAGGATTCAGATATGCAACGTATTATATCATTAGTTAAACGCCTAGCTTTTCTGGGGTATTGCACCTTTGAAATTGAAAATATTATCAAAGAAGCTACTGGTCTTGATATTGTCGATAGCTTAAGCAACACGCAAGAAGTTGCCGTCATTCAACACCTGGAAATGTATGAGCAATTGGGTCTTAATTATTTGCAAACCTATAGTAAATAAGACTCATGTAAAGAGAGCATAATGTATATGCTCTCTTTTTTTTGTTCCACGATATAAAAAAAGCTTATTTTCCAGCCTGATTCACAGCTAAATTTCCATAATGCAGAATCCTGTTTTAGGAAATTATGGTATAATGTATTTATTTACACATATTTTCCAGGGAGGAATTTCACAAGTGACTACACCGAAATTTAAAGGTATTATCCCGCCGGTTCCCACCATCTTTAACCATGAAGGCCAACTGGACAAAACCGGAATGAAACATATGATTGACCACCTTATCGCCGGCGGTGTTGATGTCTTGTTTTTCTTAGGAAGCGCCGGTGAATTCAGTCAGATGTCTGCTGAAATGCGTAGAGAAATTGCTGAATTCTGTGTTAGTTATACCAATCACCGTTTGCCTACTCTGATAGGAATTGCCTCGCCCGGCACAGATGAAACTATCAAGTACGGTCTGCATGCTAAAGCAATCGGTGCTGATGGAGCAGTCTTAGTTAACCCCTATTATGCTATCCTGCGCGAAGAGCATATTTATAATTACTATAAAGAGGTAGCCACAGCAGTTGACCTGCCAATCATCCTCTACAATTTCCCTGCTCTTACCAACCAGGATCTCAGCCCGGCTTTGGTAAAGTGCCTGGCATTAGACTTCCCTAATATTGTCGGTATAAAAGATACTGTGGACTCTATGCGTCATATCCGTGACGTTATTCTGACAGTTAAGCCGGTTCGCCCTGACTTTGGGGTTTATGCCGGTTTTGATGAATATATGCTGGACACTTTGATTATTGGCGGCGACGGCGGTTTTCCTTCAAGCGCCAACTTTGCCCCCTATCTTGCCAAAGGCATTTACCAGGCCTTCCAGGCTAAAGACGGCGAGCGCTTAATTGACTTGCAGCGGCTGCTTTCCTATGTTCCACCTATCTTTGCTTTAGAATCGCCCTTTTACAGTGTTGTCAAAGAATCGGTAAAAATGGTTGGCGTTGATATTCCAACTAAGGTATTGCCGCCTGCCGCCCCTTTAACCGCTGAAAAGAAGGCCATGATTCGCGAAGTCCTTCAAAAACTAGGAGTTCTGCGCCAATAAGCTTACTTTACGATAAAATCCGCGTTCATAACGAACGCGGATTTTTTTAGCTTGTTTAAGAAATCTTTTTTTGAAACTTGATAATACTGAGTGATAGTGCAACTAGAATATATACCATTAACGCCAATATCTGAGACCATAAGAAATTGACACCAATACCTTTTAACACAATGCCGCGCAATATCTCCAGATAGAAAGTCAATGGCAATAAATGTCCCAATTGATAAAACAGCATCGGCATAGCATCCCGTGGAAACATAAAGCCCGATAAAAGCACACTTGGCAAAAATACGAAAAACGATAACTGCATTGCCTGCATCTGGGTTCTGGTTACTGTAGAAATAAGCACCCCCAGTGACAAAGACGCAACAATAAAGAGTGTGGTTAAGCCGTACAAGAGAGCTATACTACCTTTCAATGGCACATCAAACACCAATGCCCCCACAGTTAGCGCCAAAGTAGCCTGAACATAACCAACAAAAATATAAGGGATGATTTTCCCAAGCATCAATTCATGGGATTTCATGGGGGTTACAATTAATTGTTCGAGCGTGCCCCGTTCCCGTTCCCGCACAATCGCCATTGAGGTAATCATGACCATTGTCATCGTCAGGATAATGCCCAAAATTCCTGGGACCATATAAAAGGCCGAAACAAAATCCGGATTATACCAGGGGCGAATACGAATATCAATTGGTGAAACCACCTGTTTCCCCTGGGAAATCTGCATCCGTTTTAATAATATTTCCTGTGATCTGAGCTGCCCGATAAACTGGGCTGAGGAAATAGCCGATGAAGCAGCCATAGAATCTGAGGCGTCAACAATGACTTGTACTGAAGCACTGCGCCCATGTTTTATATTATCTGTATAATCCGGCGGAATAACAATGCCGACCTTAGCTTTATTGCTCTCAACAGCTTCATTGACTTCCTGATAATTCCGGGCTACATATTTCATGTCAAAATACCCGCTGGCCTCGAAGGCAGATAATAGCTCTCGCCCCTCCTGCTGCAAAGACTGATCAAAAACAATAGTCGGCAAATGTTTTACATCGGTATTTATGGCAAACCCAAACAGCAGCAGTTGTATTATCGGCATAACTACCATCATGGCAAATGTCAGGCGATCCCGCCGCATTTGGATGAACTCTTTAATTAATAAAGCCTTAAGCCGAATCACACAACCAACTCCTTCCGTTTAGTTTTTACATAATGTACAAATACATCTTCCAGTGAAGGCATAATTAGCCGATACCCATAATTTTGGTATTCGGCAATATGTTCTTCCTGAATAAGCACATGCACACTGGTTCCATAAGGATACACATCCAAAACCGCATGATTTTCCGCCTTCAGTCTTGTCACCAGCTCCATCGGATCTTGAGCCGGGATCTCTAGCAACATTCCCGGCAAATCCCGTTTGAGATTAGCCGGTGTGTCATCTGCGATTAAGTTGCCTTCATAAATAAAACCAATTGAATCGCAATGTTCAACCTCATCCATAAAATGAGTGGTAACCATAATGGTCGTTCCCTGACCAGCCAGTTCATAAATAATGTCCCAAAACATGCGCCGGGACTTGGGATCAACGCCTCCGGTCGGTTCATCTAAAAATAAAATTAACGGCTTATGCAAAATAGAACAGCCAAGTGCCAGCCGCTGCTTCCATCCACCGGAAAGATTAGCTGTCATTTCGTGACGGCGGTCTTTGAGCCTGGCCATGTCCAGCATATATTCAATCCGTTCCTGCCGAGCTGCTCCATTTAAGCTGTACAGTCCGGCATAAAATTCCAGATTCTCGATCACAGTCAGGTCATCATACAAACTAAACTTTTGCGACATATATCCGATTTTTTCTTTAATGGCCTCGCCTTGTGTTTTTAAATCCAGTCCAAGAATATGTCCGCTGCCGCTTGAAGGCGATAAAATCCCGCAAAGCATGCGAATCGTGGTTGACTTTCCCGAGCCGTTCGGTCCCAAAAAACCATAGATACTGCCTTGGGGGATTTTAAGATTAACTTTATTAACAGCTACAAAATTTCCAAAAATCCGGGTGAGGTTTTCTGTTTCTACAGCATACATTACGCTTCTCCTCTCCCTGCCAAATAAACAAATAAATCTTCTAACGTCGGCGGGATCTCACGGATATCGTACGAGTTGACTCCGGCGGCCTTAAGCGTGGCTTCAACCGCAGCCGTTACATCTGTATCAGGTGCAGTTGCCAAATGGTAGTGGTCGCCAAAGGCATTAATATCGAGAATCGGGCATTGCGCCAGCAACTCTTTTATTTGTTTGCTTTCGACTTTAAGGTCAAGCAGGCGAAAAGGATATGACTCCTTTAACCGTGCAGGCGAATCACAGGCCACAATTTTACCTTCATTCATAAAGGCTACCTGGGTACATAGTTCGGCTTCATCCATATAAGGAGTAGAAACAAAGATAGTCATGCCTTCTTTATTTAGCCGGTACAGCATCTGCCAAAATTCACGCCGCGAAACAGGATCAACACCAGTAGTCGGTTCATCCAGGAAAAAGACTTTAGGTTTATGCATAAGTCCAGCAGCCAGTGCCAGCTTTTGCTTCATGCCGCCTGATAAATTATCTGCCAGCCGGTCTTTAAACGGCAGCAAATTAGTAAAAGCCAGAATCTCCGTACCTAATTCATTTATCCGTTCTTGATTGGCTCCATATAAAGCGCCGATAATCCGAATGTTTTCCATCACTGTGAGGTCGCCATACAAACTGAATTTTTGCGGCACATAACCAATCTGATCTTTTACCACCTCGGCATTTTCACTGCCCAGCAAGCAAATCGAACCGGCTGTTGGTTCCATAATACCGGTAATCATGCGAATAACCGTAGTCTTACCTGCACCATCCGGACCCACAAGGCCAAAGATTGTCCCCTCCTCAACAGTAAGGCTTAGCTTATCTACTGCCGTTATATTACCAAACCGCCTGGTAACATTCGTTAGGGTAATCATTGTAATACCACATCGGCCGGCATACCGGGTTTTAAGATTCCCTCGGCATTATCAATTTTTACTTTGACGGCAAATACTAGGTTTGCCCGCTCGCTTTGAGTAATACTTTGCCGCGGTGTAAACTCGGCATTTTGATTAATTTCTTTAATTACTCCCTTAAAGGTCCGGTTAGGATACGAATCCACTTTAACCTTGGCCTCTTGTCCAACCGCAATTAGGCCCAGTTGAGTTGACGATACATAGATTTTTACCCAGCAGTCATTCATGTCGCCAACTGTCAATATAGCCGCTCCTGGACTGACATATTCGCCTTCCTCATAATTCTTGGCAAGAATCAGACCGCTAATCGGACTAATGACAATCGTATCCTCTAATAATACTTTGCTGGCTGTGAGCACTGCCTTGCTGCGCTCAAGTTCCAGGCGCTGTGCTTCAATGGTTTCCGGTCGATTGCCTTCATTGCCGACACTTAACCGCTGTTTGGCGGCATTCATGCTGGCATATGCCACTTCCATGCTGGAACGGGCATTGTCTAGCTGTTGCGTGGAAACAGCACCGGCCTTATATAAACTTTGATAACGTTCATAATCCTGGCTGGCTTTTTCATATACCGAGCGAGCAGAGTCCAGCATATCACTTAGTTCCTGCCGCTCCTGACTGCGCGGTCCGGCTTCCAAATCCCGCAGTTGGGCAGCGGCTTTGGCGAGGGCCGCCTCATCTCTTACCACTTGTGCCGCCAAATCGGCTCTGGTCACTCTGGCTACCTCCTGCCGGGCTTCAACATAATCACCGGCCTTTAATTTCAAGCCTGTCAGATAGCCATTCACCTTCGGCATAATGTCTGCCCTGGTTACTTCAATTGTCCCAGTAGCGGTAATGCCGCGCTCTACCGGTCTGAGATACTTATAGGCTGCGCCGCCGGCAGCAAGTACAACAACCAACATGCAAACCAGTATTTTTTTATTGATTGCCATGGTTTTTCACCCCATTCAAAAAAATCTCTACTGCCTGCCCGACAAAGAATTCACCTTGCTCCGCACTATCGGGAACAAACTGCCTGGCAATAGGCCGGGCGATAAAATAAAAATTCATCATACCGGCCAACGCCAGGGCAGCGGCATTAATATCCATATCTCTCCGGAACTCACCGCAATCCATGCCGTCTTGCAAAGTTGCCGTCAGAAAACCATAAACCCGACGAATATACTTTTGAATAAACGGTTCAAAAAAGGGAGAAGGCTGATTTAACATCTCCCTCATAAGAAATTTCGTAAGAAAAGGTGCCTTGCTATGGACGATAGCAACACCTTGCGCATAACGGATTATTTTTTCACTTGGAGAAGCCTTGATCAACCCCACTGAGTCCAACAGCAGGCTAATCGGAGAAAATTGTTTCTCAATTATTGCAGAGTACAAACCCTCTTTGCCGCCAAAATGATAAGAGATTAACGCGCTGTTTGCCCCGGCTTCCTTCGCCAACTCCCGGATAGATGCCCCAGACAGCCCTCTTTCCGCAAATAATTTTTCTCCGGCATCAATCAATTTATCCCTAGTGTCTTTTTCCAATGATTTGCTCCTTGCTACAATTTAATTAATCGTTTGATTAATTAAATTGTAGCTGGTATATTTTTTCCTGTCAAGAACAATACCTACATTTTCAGAAAATATATAAGGGGAAGAACAATCACTATTTTCTTCCCCTTTATAATAAATCGATCACTTGTCTTGACGAAAACGGGAAAAAGTAGGACTATAGTAATGGTACACTATTCTTTCTGGAGATGATTATCTATGAATAAAATTCCCGTGCCGGCCAAATATTTACCTGCCGTAGTATTGGCTGTCGTACTCGCTGCCGTGCTGCTGGGAATCAGCTATATTGGTACTTCTTCCTCTACCAATATGTTGTCGCGCGGCTCAGTCAGTGTAACAACCGCGCCTATCAGCATGATAAATAAGCCTTTGGAAATCACATTACCCGGCTCTGTTCAAAGCCGTCAGGCAGTTATCATCAGCGCGGAAATTCCCGGCTGCATCAGCGAACTAAATGCCAAAGAAGGGGAATTAGTAAAAGCCGGTCAACAGCTGGTGCATATTGATGGCGCTGGTGAACAGGTTATCGTAGATGCGCCTGCCGGTACATCCGTCTCCCCCAATGCCGATGCGCAAGCAAACTATGACAAGCTTGCCAGAGAATATGAGCGTTATCAAAAATTATACCAGGTAGGTGGTATTGCCAGAAAACAATTTGAAGAAATGACCGCCCGTTTACAAGCAGCACGTGACGCCCTGCAAATCGGTTCCGTACCTGGCAGCAGCAGCCAGTCTCAGCAAGCCGGTTCGGCTAATCTTACCGCCCCCATTAGCGGCAAAGTAACCGGCCTTTCTGCCACCGTTGGCCAAACAGTACAGCCCGGCCAACAGCTCATGGTTTTGGATACCGGCGGTGATGTCCGCGGCGTTGTTCATTTAGAGCAAAAAGATTTATATCTTATCCAAGCTGGCACACCGGTTGAAATTTTCCTGGAAAACTCAGGCCAACAGTCAATACCAGGCCAAGTAGAAGCCATCTATCCGGAAGCTGGAACCGGTACACCGTCCTTTCTTGCCCATATCAGAATAGACAATGCTAATGGTCTACTCACACCAGGGATGGCTGTTACAGCACATCTAAAAACCGGCCAATCAACCCCGGTGCGTGCAGTGCCAAACTCTGCCATCATCCAAGATCAAGAAAACACGTATTTATACTTGGTTATTGATGATAAAATTGTCAAACAGCAAGTTACTGTTGGCGCAATCATCGGCGCTGCAACAGAAATTACCTCAGCTTTACCTGAGCAAGCGATAGTTATCATCAGCGGCATGCAAAACCTAAAAGAAGGCGATGTCGTGCCGCTGCCTTAATTCATTTTTCAGGCAAAAAAAAAATCGTCTCACCCAAAGGTAAGACGCAAGAGGTCACGTCATAGGGATGCGTTTCCTACGACATTTATAGAATACACCCAAATTATTTAGAAACTATTAAATATCGACACAATAATTGAAAATATTTTTCAAGTCAAAATGCCAGACCATTAGGTCTGGCATTTTGCTTTATCTCAACTCCTAAAAACGGAAATCTCGTTTGCCATCGCTTAACTCAGTTAAATGTTCAATGGCAATTTTACGTACTTTTTCATTGGTAATACGGGGAATTTCGTTAGTAATTACCGTCTCGCCCTTTGCCTTAGTATCTGCCGAAGCATAGTCTTCCAGATATTCCTTAAGTGTCATAAGTGCATTGGGCTGACAACAGTTGGCAATTTGTCCTGTTTTGACAAGACTCATAAACCGGTCGCCAGTACGCCCTTCCCGGTAACAGGCCGTACAGAAACTGGGGATATACCCAAGGGTCAACAGCCAGTTTACGATTTCATCTAGGGTGCGTCGATCATTTACATCAAATTGTGCCGAATTATCATCTTCCGCTTCCGGCTCAACATAACCGCCGACACTGGTGCTGGAGCCGCCACTGATTTGGGATATACCTAACTCCAGTACCCGTTCCCGCGTCTTTTGCGATTCGCGGGTAGAAACAATCATGCCGGTATAGGGAACTGCAATACGGAGCACGGTAACGATTTTAGCAAATATATCATCAGAAATAGCGTTGCTAAATTCCTCAGGATTAATATCATCTGCCGGTCGAATTCGCGGCACACTGATAGTATGCGGCCCAACCCCCATAGCAGCCTCCAGATGTTCCGCATGCATCAAGAGACCAATAAAATCATAGCGATACAAATTCAAACCAAACAACACACCAACACCAACATCATCAATGCCTGCTTCCATCGCCCGATCCATCGCTTCGGTATGATACGCATAGTCCTTTTTAGGGCCGGTTGGATGCAGCTTTTCATAAGCTTCTTTGTTGTAGGTTTCCTGGAAAAGAATATATGTGCCAATCCCGGCATCTTTTAATTTGCGGTAATTTTCCACAGTTGTTGCAGCAATATTAACATTGACCCGGCGGATTGCACCATTTTTATGCTTGATACTGTAGATGGTCTTAATACTTTCCAGTACATATTCAATCGGATTATTAACCGGGTCTTCCCCGGTCTCCAGTGCCAGGCGCTTATGTCCCATATCCTGGAGGGCAATTACTTCCTTGACTATGTCTTCCTGGGAAAGCTTTTTACGAGAAATGTGCTTATTTTTCGAATGATAAGGGCAGTACACGCAGCCGTTTATACAATAATTAGAAAGATATAATGGCGCAAACATTACAATGCGATTTCCATACAGTTTTTGTTTAATTTCTTTTGCCAGCGCCATCATCTTGGCATTCTCATCTTCCAAATCGCATTCCAGCAGCACTGCTGCCTCACGGTGAGTCAGTCCTTTGCAATCTTTTGCCCGCTCGATAATGCCTGAAATTAATTCGCGATTGCTTTTGTTGGCTTGGGCATAGGCAATCGTATCCATAATTTCCTGGTCATCAATAAATTCGGTGGCAATTTTCGATTTACAATTATACATAATTAAGACTCCTTTATATTTTTCTATCTTAAATAAATTCAAATCGACTATAGCTGTATATCTGTATTGGCAGATAGTTTTGAATACACGGTTTTGCTGTTTACATAGGGAATCATACCTAACTTCCCTGACAACGCGCTGATAATATCATTGGGAGCATCAACCACAATGCTGATTACCGAAATATTGCGCTTAGGATAGGGAATTCCCATCCGGCCGACAATATACTCGCCGTATTCATGCAAAATGTCGTTTATTTTTGTGGCCGATTCCTTATTTTCCACCACAATTCCAATAAGGGCTATCCTCGTTTCCATAAAAGACTCCTCTCTGGTTAAACTAAAAAATCCTTGTGCCCAAATTGGCACAAGGATAGACGTTATTAAATAAGGGTAGCAAAACATACTTTGCTCCTCATAAATTACACCTATTCTCTCGCCTTCTCATTTGGGACGAACCCTCATGCAATCAGCACGATACTTTGTTTTATATTACCCCAAGGTTTACCGCAAGAAAGAGTGCACGCAGTCTATCTCAGACAGTTCACCTAATATTGTGTAAATTGTAGCATATTTTCCGATAAAAAACAATGCTCACACTTTCACAACTATAAATTGCATTCGCCACACAAATTCGCCCAGGCTTCACGAAAAGCCCGGGCGAACATCTACTTTATTATTTCACTTCACTGCTAATACACAACTGCATACAGAAATTTCGTCAGATTATATATGAAACTTTGCCAAAGAATGCTGCATTTTTTCTGCAAGCTGCGCAAGCGACTGACTGGCTGAAGCAATTTCTTCCATAGACGCAGTTTGCTCCTCTGTAGCAGCAGATACGGTCTCGGTCTCCGCCGCTGTATCCCGGGCAATTGTTTCAACCTCACGGATAGATGCCACAAGTCTTTGATTTCCATGCGTCACTTGTCTAACAGCATTTGATACTTCATTTACATGCAGCGAAACTTGTTCAACCATTGTTGTGATCTCATGGAATGCTTTCTCTGCAGAAGACACCAGATTAGTTCCTGTTTTAACCTCACTTGTGCCTGTTTCCATAGCTTTTACCGCTTGCTCGGTATCAGCTTGTATTTCCTGAATTAAATCCGAAATTTGTTTGGCGGCTTCATGTGATTGTTCAGCAAGCTTTCGGACTTCTTCAGCTACAACCGCAAATCCGCGTCCTTGCTCCCCGGCGCGGGCAGCTTCGATAGCGGCATTTAAGGCTAAGAGATTAGTTTGACCGGCTATTCCGGCAATGGTATCAATAATTTGTCCAATTTCCTGGGAACGTGTGCCTAGTTTCAGAACTACCTCGGCTGAATCAGTAACGGTTTTTTCAATATTAGACATTTGTTTGATTGCAGAATAAACGGCTTGTTCTCCGCCTTTCGCCGCAGTTGCCGTTTTTTCCGATACTTCCGCTACATTTCCTACTTTTCCGTTGATCTGTGAAATACTGTCTGACATTTGTTCCACCGCATCAGTAGCTTGGCCGATCATCTGTACTTGGTTTTCGGCGCCGCGAGCTACTTCAGTAGTAGAGCTTGCTACCTGAGAAGAGGTCAGGGCTGTTTGCTCAGATGTAGCGGTAAGCTGCTGACTGGCGGCAGCCACCTGGTTTGAAGAATCCGCTATTTCCTTTATGAGTTCACGCAAGCTCGCCTTCATTTCATTTACCGATGTTGATAAAATGCCGATTTCGTCACTGGATTTTATCTTTAAATCGGCAATTCCCAGATTGCCATCAGCAATTTGACGTACTCCTTCTGCAGCCTCCACAATCGGGGCAGATATCCTTCGACTTATGTACAAGGCTATGGCTGCCGAAATACTAAGTCCAATTATGGCTATTAATACCGAAATACTTATATCAAACACTAATTTACGTTGATTTTCTTCGGCTTTTTTTGTCACTTCTTTTTCAATATTGTCTACCCAATTACCTGCGCCGATAACCCAGTTGTAAGGAGTAAATGCCAACGAATAGCCGCGTTTCGGCAAGTCCTCTTTTTCATTGGGCTTAGGAAACCAATAATCTGTGTAGCCGCCACCTGGCCGCATACCGGCATCAATTATTTCACGAACAAGCTTTTTCCCCTTGGCATCAACAGAATCAATCCGGCTTTTACCTTCCACATCCCGCCCCAACAAAACGACATTAACGCCTTGCACTGTATCAATCCAAAAATAATTGCCATCATCAAAGCGCAAATCCCGAATCAAAGTTGCCGCTTGTTTTTTTGCCTCTATTTCAGTAATGAGACCTTTTTGTTGTTGATCATATATCTTTTTTACTAAACTGTGAGCAGTTTCTACCTGCAGTCGGATACTTCTATCAAATTGTTCGAATAAGGTTGTCCGATACTGTTTTATATCTTCATCATTTTTTCGGATTGTACTTACAATATTGTAACAGGAAAGAATAATTACACAAACACAACTAGTCGCAACTACAGCAGCAATTAACTTATACTTCAGTTTTGTCATATCGAGTCCCCATTTCTCATCCGATTTAACCACCGCCCATGTTTCTTGCTCGTAATCATCTCCTTTTTTGTATTAAATTGGGAATTTTCTTACTATTGTTATTATAATTATAAACTATTTTTCCTGATATTTCACGTCGAATTTTGTCGTTTATTTTATTTTAACAGCTCAATTTGTGTATTTTTTAAAGTTTTACACACTTTTTCTACAATATTATCGTTTGCGTTTATACCTCCAATAAGAAGCGGAAATTTTGCATTATGTTTTTTTTCATTTACGCATAAAGCTTTTGCACTTGAATTCGCATAACAATAGATGCAACCATGCAAACAGCAGTCATACGCCCCAATGTCAACACTTTCAATACACTGACAAAAGGGGCGCTGACTTGCCTTTTTTACCCAAATCGAACTACCAATAACATCCTCGACTGTTTCTTTATTAATACAGGCAGAATGTCCTATGCCAAATTGTTCAAGCTCAATTTCTTCGGAACAGGTTTCCAACGAGATGTGATTTGCAGTTGCAATCTCTGAAAAGCATTTGGCCATCTTTAACATGTTCTGTGTATTAATTTCCTGTTCAAGTATGTTTTTTGCATGCTTGCTGGTTTTGGTGTACAAATCTACATAACTGAAAATACACTTGTTAGTGTGGCGGCTTAATAGGCGGCACATCGCAGAAAAGTTCTCGCTGTGATACTCTATTGTAAATCTCCGGTTAATAATAATAGGATCATAACGCCAGATAACACGTCGACTTCCTATTCTATTGCTGAGTTCTTTAAAGCTCTCAATCATTTTCGCCTTATCAGGCACATTACTTTCAATATCTTTGCCATATGGAGTTATCGTCCATAGAAAATAATAAGGATATCCCATGGAGTCAATTATATCCAGTTTATCCATTAAGGGAACAGCATTCTTTGTCCAAAAGACAATGCAATCTACTACTTCGTGATTTAGAGACACTTTGCTGATTTGTCTGGAATTCATAGGGTTTTTCACATAGACAAACCCTTCTCTTAAGCGATTTATAAACCAGGAAGAATAGAAAGCCGGTATATCTGTTCTTCTGCTTGCGCTAATTATCATTTAGTTCACCACCACTTTCTCTCTGCTTATTCAGGTCACATCCTTATTCATTAATAGCTCAACCTATAAAATAGCCAATTAAAGTAATATTCACTACTTTAACTGACTATTTTATATTATACAGAGTCCTATTTTTATAAATTGCTCGAATGTCTCTTCAAAGCAATATGCTACCATTTTTATTTCATCTGGAATTTTGCTACAGCCTGCCGGAATTTTTCTTCTGATATATTATACTCTTTGTTAATTTGTTTCACAGTTTTATTTCTATCCATATTTTCCGGTAATCCCAGTTCTTTAGTAAGCATCTGTTCATTAACCTTAAATGTGTCAACAACATCAGCCCATTTCATCCAGCCTTTAATTTCACTGGGATTTGTTATTTGCGATACAGCTTTTATGCTCGGACTCTTTGGATTCCAATAACCTGATAACTGCACAGTACTCACGATAAGAGTAAACATTACAACACTCATCACGGCAAATGCTAGCGGCTTTACTCTAGCAAATACACCATTAATACCCAATTTAACTTCCAGAGACTGAACCGGGCAAACTGGTACACACTCCATACATTTAATACAACGGGTATCTCTCATACGAGTTATCTCGGAAACCGTAATTCCCACAGGGCATTTGCGGTCACATATTTTACAGTTAATACAAGTACTATCACGTTCTATTTCAAATATTGTTAGTCGGGAAAGCAAACCAGCAAAAGCTCCCAAAGGACACAAAAATCGGCACCATGCCCGCTCCGTTATGAGTGAAATGATCACGAAGCCTGCAATAACCAGCCAGCCGGTTGTACCTTCCACATTCATATGAAATATTTGTTTGAAAGGATCATATTCTGCAAACCATAATTGATTTAACAGCCAAGAAAAATACACAATACCTGCCAGCATAATAAAACGACCATAGCTTAATACTTTAGCAATTCCACTCCTGGCAATGGTGGTTTCACAGCTGAAGCACCGGTTGCAATAACTAACTTATCGTAGGGTATTGTGTCCGCTTCCCCTGTAGCAAGATTTCTCACTTTCAGTAATTTGGGCCTGAGGATCACACCTGCGAGCCTTAGCAGCAGCTTTAAGCCCAGCCGCCACCCCACCACTCACTACAATCTTCTTCACAACAATTTCTCCCTAACCATTTTGAAATGCTAGCGCTTTCTTGGGGCATTTTTTGACACATCGATTACATTTTAAACAATCGCCATGAGTAAAACCTTGTGTATTTCCCTTTTCAATATACGGAGACAATTGTAGCGGGCATGCAGTTGTACAGAGCTTGCAATCTACGCAAGAGTCTTTCACCTGTAACGGCATTGGCTTGGCCTTGGCACTAAACCAGCTCGCCAAAGTACCCATAGGGCAGAAAGAGCACCAGGTTCTTTGATGATAAATCAGGCCTAAAATAATGCCGACAATTGTAGTAATCAGGATGATCCGGACAAACACCCTTCCCATCTCGCCTATGTCTCCCCACGCATAATACATTTGCACCCCAAAAACACTCATGATAAACACAACCATAAATGCCCGGAAGCTTTTACTGCGAACAAAGGCTGGTATGGGTTTATGCGGAGATAGCTTGGCAATTACATTATCATAGAAGCTACCGCGCGGGCAGAAGTTTCCACACCAGTAACGGCCTTTATAGGGAGCGAGAACAACAGGCGCAAGCATACAAATGATTGCGAGCAAACCAATAGCAGGATAAATAATACCTAGCGCGAGAAAAAGCAATAAAATCCAAAATAAATACTGTTGCATACGACTTCTCATATCATCACCATTTCTAAGTTGATTATTTCTTCGCCATGGTAATCATGGTTTTTGTCAATTTTTCAATCCGTTCGCGGGATTTTGGGTCATCAATACTTATATCTTGCAAACACTCTTCTGCATATCCTTCCAGAATATGCGCTCCTAATTTATTGACGGCTCCCATTACCGCATTCAGTTGGAACAAGATATCCTCACAATTCTTGTCTTCTTCCACCATTTTTTCAATACCGATAATATGTCCTTTAATTGTGCCTAATCGTTGAAGCACGCTTTTTTTCATCTTTTCATTAGCCATTTTGAACGCCTCCTGTCAGATAGTAGTACCGCAATACATCCCGCAACTGTTTACCCACCCCCGCCAGGAGGGGGTATAGTTTGTATTATAGTTCATATTTTGCCCAAAATCAACAAAAAATAAACCTTACTACTTTTTGAGCAAGGTTTCTCTCTTTTCTATTCAAATGCCTTCGAGCATAATCCTCTCATGAATTTTTAAAATCTTTTGCCCATAATTATTACCTGGCACAGCCCATTTGCCGTTAAGCTCTGTCCAAGTTTTTACCCTGCCGAAATTTTTGCTGCTTTTTAACAACATATACCGGGGATCCACTATTTCTTTTTTCGGCGGCAGCGTCGAAGCATATCCCAATAAATGCTGCACCTGGGCTCTAACTCCTATTTGCGCGGAAAAAAACCAGGCGCCGGCTCTGCCATTACCGGTTGTCCCTAAGCCGCAATAATTATTCTGTAACGGTACTACATCTCCGCCAAATTTGAAATAGCCGGTTTCAAGTAATGCCTGAGCAAACACAATATCAGGGCGAATGCCTTCCTCAATAGCCTCATTGTAAAAAATAGTAACTAATTCTTCCGGTGACACGGTAATTGCCGGAAACGGATTATTTCTAAGCAGGTACTGCACACATTGCTCTTTCATTGCCAGCGGTGGACCCATAATGGACAAATCAAACATTATATTGCTATTAAGTTCGTCCCCTTTTACGTCTGTCCCGGCAAAAGTTACCGAAACCTGAAAAAACATACAAATAAAAACCAATGCGAAAACGCGCATTCCTTTCCTCCATACACTGAACCCCGTGAAACAGCATCCAGCAAAATCAATTTTTAAGTTAGGGAAATACCCAATAAAAAGTTCGCCTAAACAAGCAACTTGCCGTTCAGGCGATCTGATTAGCACTATACTTCTGTATTTACGCTCTGCTTACTCTATATTCGCGTATCAACTTGAGTTCCAAGTTCTGTTTCCGGCAGCGACTTAGACATAGTTGCCGTAGTAGTACGGGTTTCACCGCCAGATACATAGGTTTTTCCACATTCCGGACATACTGATGTAAAAATGCTGACACTTTGTGAAACCACTTTACGGCCTTCGTTACGGGCATCAGCCTGCTCATTGACCACATGTTCCTGCTCATGCGCCCTTACCGCCGCAGCTGAGTTCTCCGGCGAAATATGCCCTGGGCTTTTAAACGAAACACTAGGATCATCAGAACCATCCTGATATTTCCGTTCTGCACAAGTTTGGCATTCAATCTGCCCGGTTTCTTTTAGGCGCTTAATCTCCGGCTCAGTCCACTCATTGGTTGCGGAAAGCTCCAGTTGATAGGCCGGCCCTACTTGCGTAGCCAAATCATTTTGTTCAGCTTGGCTACTCTGTCCGGAAACAGTTATTTTATTTTGGATCTGTTGTGTGCTTAAAATCGCCGGCGCATTAACCGGCGGCCGCTCTAGATTGATATTCAGCATTACTATTCACGTCCTTTTCCCAAACAGAAATGAATTTTATGCCTTGTCATATTGATAGTATCGTACTTTTTCCGGAAAACCTAAGCATAAACTCTTATGCATACTTACATTAATTATAACATTCTGACTTATGTTACGCAAAGGGACTTTAGTCACACTTTCCCGGTGGTTTTGTACACGTTTATTATACAGTAATTAAACTGGAATTTAGGGTAGCAATACTACTAGCAATCGCCTGAATATTATTTAGATTAGCAATTGGATTTAAAGCCAACTCTTCCAGAATGTCCTCTAAAACCAGCATGGTAAAAAGCACAACCGAATTTCCGGCAACTATCGTATCATGGGTGGAGGCCGCCAATTTTTCCGCCTTTTTTTCCAGTTCTTCCACACACTTACCTTGATATGGCGCTAGAGTACGTTGATCTTTCATGC
Organism: Bacillota bacterium; assembly: GCA_017889705.1. GTDB lineage: Bacteria > Bacillota > Negativicutes > Sporomusales > Sporomusaceae > Sporomusa. The sequence goes on from JAGGAB010000003.1 coordinate 41,867, forward strand.
AGTATCTCCCCCTCTCACGTTAATATATTCATTCCAGCGTAAAGTGTCCTGCAATACCTGCGGCCTTCTTAACAAAAGAACTTGTAACACATCACCTTTTAGGAAAGGTCACTCTGGGTGTATTGCTGATTTTGCCGCCATTAAACAGTTGCCGCACTACATAAAGTATTTCTGCCGGATTCATATCGTGATGATAGCCTAGCTGCTCAAATTCATGTAAAACAGTTTCTTGCACTTGCGGAGAAAGCTCTGCCAATTTACCAAGCTCGGCAAGAACATTTTTTATCTCGGCATTATCCATCATGTCCATGACTTTCTTTCCTTTTTCCAGACCAATTATTATAAAAAATACAGCTACTTTTTGAACAGAATTCACTTCATGTCCTCCTTCATAATACTTAATCTATGCAATTCCCTGCATCTATGCTAAAAAAATGCCAACAGCTTATTATCCCCCTGTACAATAAGCTGTTGGCTTAAATTTCTCGACTTACTACAAAACCAAAAAGCGGATTGGGTCAACCGCAGTGCCATTTACTCTGATTTCATAATGAAGATGTGGACCGGTACTTCTCCCGGTACTTCCCAGATAAGCAATAACCTGCCCTTTTTTTACTGCTTGACCGGCACTTACTATTACGCGGGAATTATGACCATAAATAGTTTCTATACCTTTGCCATGATTAATTTGCACAATATTGCCATAGCCTCCAGACCAACCACTTAGCACAACTTCGCCATCAGCAGTGGCAAAAATAGGTGTTCCCATACTGTTGGCAATATCAATTCCCGGATGTAATTCCTGCCCGCCGCCCCAAGGTGAATTCCGCCAGCCAAAACGTGAGCTGACCTCGCCGCTAGTCGGCCAAATAGACGGAGTAGCCGCTAAATTAGCCGCATTCTTCGTGATCTTGTCAACATTTTGAGTTGTTCCAGCCTCACTAGACTGATCAGAGATCATTTCAGTCACAACGATGTTATTAGCATTGTTGGCACTGTGCGCCTGATAATAATTCGAAAAAACTCCCAGCAAAACTATGGAAAATAAACAGAGTGCTACAGCAAGCCATTTGACTGAAATACCTGTGGTCTGTCCAGCAGTCACTTTCTGTTCATTATTAAATTTGCTTAACATATTCATTCCTTCTCTGCTCCTTTTAACCGAAACCGCTTCTTGACAGAAACCTGCCTGTTAATTACGTCACCGTCAACCTATATTATAACGGAAAATTATATATTTGGGTTATTATACAATAAATTTTTTTTGCCAAAAAGCAAATGGCTATTCCCGACTATTAACTAAGTGCGCTCAATGAAAACTACTGAAAAATGTGTCTCTTAAATAAAAAACGCCCAAAACTATAAAGTTCCAGACGCTCCATAATACTGACGAAGTCATAAATTATTTGGTTCTAAGCATATTATATGCTTTAGCTGAGATATTGGCGATAAAGTTACTGGCATAAGGTACAGCCCGCCGAGTAGTTGTGTACGCACTAATAAGTATTACATCCCGTCCGTCATCAATAATACCCACATCACACTGCACGCCCGGAAGCTCACCTACCTTATGCAAGACTTTAACCTTTTGCATATATCGCGGTATTTCTTCATTAAAGATAGTCGTAGCTAATTCTTCTTTCAATATTGCGGAAAATTCCTTACCCAAATAGGTTTCATTATAGACTGCTTCAATAAGCACAGCCATCTCATACGGAGTTGTTACACTGTGATAACCGTATTTAGCAAAAGCATCCCGGCTGTGAATTCTTGTATGAACTAGTTTAAGATCTGTTAAAACTCGTGTTAGTGCATCCGGTTTTTTACGCTCAATATCATCCAATAAGCGATAGAAGGCCGGGTTATCACTTATGACCATCATCTGCCTAATATTGTTATCATATCGCTTTTTCTCATCTGTGGCAGCATCTGTATACAAATATTTGTAGATAGCAAGCGCAACGACAATTTTGTGAGTGGATGCAGTAGGAAAAATTGAGTCTTGATTAAAGCCGAAAGTTGTACCTGTTTTTAAATTCTTTGTATACATACCTGTTTTTCCGTCAAAATTCTCTAAACTGCGTTGAAGCTGTCCTCCAAGATCAGGAGGAGGTTGGGGAACGTTCGTGTCAGGCAGCACGGCTTCTGGTTTTAGTTGCGGAGTGTTTACCGTGCCACAAGCAATCACACATAACGAAGTCAGGATTAGTAGTAGTATAATTATAGATCGCAACATACTAAATCACCCTGGGTTAGTATGCTACTTGAAACAGCGATCTATCCTTTTATTTTCCCGTTTCCCAATTGATTAGCAATCTCAGTGAAAGCGTGTTTCACTATTATCAGCGAATAATCATAACCGGACAACGTGCCCGCTGCAGCACATAACTGCTAACACTGCCTAATACCAACTGAGCTATTGAACCTAATCCCCTGCTGCCAATTACAATCAGATCATACCCCTGTTCAATAGCGAAGGATACAATTACCTCGGTGGGCACACCAACTTCAACAACTCCCCTGGCAGCTATACCTGCAGGCAACATAGCCACAGCTTTGTTAACAGACTCTTGCCCTATTTCCTTGAAATCATCGATTACACCTTCCGGCACACAAACACCACCGCTTGGATCACTGAAAGCGGCTACTGTCGAAGATAAGTTAACTACATACAATAAATCGATTGAAGCATCACAACGCTCAGCCAAATATCCGGCATACTCCAGCGCCCTGTACGAATTAGGCGAACCATCTATCGGCACAAGAATCTTACGAACTGCTACCATTTTTATCCCCTCCTGACATTAGAAATCCTGATTTGAAGTCTTTTGGGTTTCATTCCACATCATATCAGAATATCCTGCCATTTAAGGAAAAAATCCAGATTCTGCCTTCACACTAAACTATTTTTCTGGATCCATTACGAGCTATCAACTGGTTTAGACTGGCTGGCAAGCAAATAGGTTTGGGCGAACTCCAAAAACAATTTGGCCGGATAAGAAATCGTCCGGCCTTTTTTCCAAATCACCGACATACTATGAACAATTTCAGGATTAATAAGCGGAATTGATCGCACAAGCTCAGGACTCAATCTTTCACAGATATTTTGGGGTATTAACGCTATGCCCAAATTGACAGCTACTGTTTGCACCATAAGCTCGCGTTGTGCAGTTTCCAGGATAATTTGGGGATGAAAACCTGCCTCATTGCATTTTTTGATTACTTCATCATGTAAACTAAAATCACTGCTGGAAAGAATAAAGGCTTCCTTTGATAATGAAGACAGGCAAACCTCTTTATATGCAGTCAGCCGATGAGTGGGATGCACCACTACTTTAAGCGGATCCTGCGCAAAAGAAAAAGACTCGTATAGTTCCGGATCACTTGGTAAACGACAAATAATACCAATATCTAAAAGTCCGTCATGAATGGCGCGCTCTATTTTTTTTGACCCATATTCAGACAACTCGGTTTCAATTTCCGGATATTTTTTGCGAAACGCCCCTAGGAGTTGTGCAAATGCTACTGCCTCAGTCATTAGCGGTAAGCCAATACTTACTTTCCCCTTGGGAAGCCTGTATTTTTCACTAAAAGAATTAGTAAGATTAGCAAAGAGCGTAACCACCTTATCAGCTTCCACAAGAAAAATCGAACCGGCATCAGTCAGTGTTACTTGCTTAGAATTACGGTGTAACAAAGCAATCCCCAATTCCTTTTCTAAATCTTTTACAAGTTTACTTATGACTGACTGCGAAACATGCGAGGCTGTTGCGGCTTTACTAAAGCTCTTATGGCGAGCGACTGCAATAAAATATTGAAGATGAAGTATTTCCATATAAATGACTCCCTCAAAGTCAACTATCGATTTCGTGTATAGTAAATATCATTATTATCTATTTTACTAACAGTTTTGCTAAAGTTATAATAATAACAGGAAAAAGATACTTGGCCAAGTTCATGACCTGCCATTAACCAAAGGAGTAACTATAACTATGTTGGAAAAAACTTTAGATTTCTTTTATGGAGAAAAAAACACTACAATTTCTGATGCTATTGCCACTGAATTGGATGAACATCAGCAGTTCCTGGAAAAAAACGGCTTTGCCGTCAAGCGTTCCAGCCATTTGATAAATTATGAGGCCGCACAATGCCTCACTGCCGAAAAGGGCAATGTTGTCCTGACTACCAACCGTTTCCTGCGCGGCGGTAAGGATTTATCAATTCAATTGAAGCAGCACGGTTATGAAACTGCTGTTCCTTTATTTCCCGGTAAGCTTGCTGAAACAGTGGCTGTTGTAAATGCCGCTCAGCGTATACGCTAAAAATGCTGTCTAAAAATTCAATCATGGTGGTAGTAAACCACAGCACTATTTGCCTAATTTATAGCCAAATAGTGCTGTTTATTTTGTCCAATATTGTTTGCTAATTTCGGCGTCAATGGCGCATACCCCAGGTTTTATTATATTCGTGAATCATAGGTTTACATCAAGATAATAGCCACAATGGTTGTTGCAACAAACCCCAAAACAACCGGTACAAAATTTTTTCTTGCTAGTTCTATTGGGTTAACGCCGGTTATTGCCGCTACCGGAATTAGTCCCCAAGGGATGATTGTTCCACCCCCTGTCCATACTCCGGCTATTTGCCCAAGTGCAGCCAATGTCGCCTTATCAATCGGCATGGCAGTGCCAAAAGTAGCTGCTACACTCCCAACTAGCGGCAGTGGTGAAAAACCAGACCCGTCTAAACCGACAATGATACCTGTGGCTAAACTGACGATCGCTACAAAAAATTTATTCAAAGGAATTACCTGTGACAGATAAATTCCAAAGTCCTCAAGAAAACCGGTTGCTGTTTTTACATCCAGTATTGATTTGGCTAAATCCCCTTTACCCAGAAAAAAGAAGCCGCCAATGATGATTACCGGCGCAAAAATCTTGATGCCAAACATAAACCCATCTCGAATATATTCGGTGATTTTTTCTAATCCTTCCCAACCATCCTTCAGTAGTGTCCCGACCGCCAAAATGATAACTGCCGTGGCCCCTAAGAGAGCGGTCGCATCACCGCCTTTTAACTTCAAAACCCACATGGCGGCTACATCAGCAGCAAACGCCAGCGGCGTTACCCAGGCAAGAATATAGGAAACGGTAGTGATCTCACGCTGTACTTCTTTAGCACGAAATGCATTTTGTTCATTTTTCAATGCTTCTGGATTGTTTCTCATATCTTTTTTTATCAAAATATATGCAGTTACCGTAGATACCAAACCCATTGTAATCGCCAGCGGAATGCTAGCAGAGATGATTGGACCGGGATCGGCAAAGCCTGCGGCTTTAGCAGTAATGGTAGGTGCTCCTTGGATTACATAGTCTGTTGATAGTCCAATTCCATGTCCAAATAAGTTCATGGCAATCGCTGCCCCCATAACCGGCAGTCCAGCTCGTACAGCCACCGGAACCATAATTGCGCCAATTAGGGCAACCGCCGGCGATGGCCAAAAGAACCAGGAAGCAAGCAGCATAGAAAAGCCCAAAACCCAAAATGCAACATCCGCATTAATCATTAATTTCGCCGCAGGGCTCATTACAAGATAATCCGCTCCGGTATCGCTTAATAGTTTTGATAAAGCAACAATCAAAGAAATGACCACGATAATTCCCCAAAACTCATTACCGGCTACAATAAGGGCATTAAAGATAGTAGATACCGCCCCCACTACTGATTGCTTAACAACCCAGCCAACCGTTAATAAACCTAAAATGCAAGGAATAAGAGGATCTTTGCGCAGTGCCATAACAACAATTACAACAAATACCCAAAATAGGAACAACCAATGTGCTGCCGTCAGTGTCACCAATGTAGGTAAGCCTCCTCTTGGTAGTGTTATTTCACAATATAATTCTTCGATTACGAAGGTATAATATTATTTATTTGAGCATTTTGCTCTTGTTTATCTTTTGTTGTGTTATTGGGCGATTTCTTGTCTGTCGTCTGTCTTGTCAGTGAGTCTTTATGTTTACAACTTGTCTTATCAACACAAATTTCATGGATTCCTCTTATAGTTTCCATGGTTTCACCTCCGTTAGTAGTTTTGCCTATTAGCGAGATAATTACTCGAAACAAGTATTATATTGTTGTAACAGTATCTTTGCCGATACGACCAGGATAAGCTCCTTCTTCCCGGCTTCCCAGCACACCATTATGAATAGCACTGACAAAATCACCGGTTTTTATAACTTGCTCAAGTACTTTTTCAATTCTTTCAGTAATCTGCTCGGCATATTTATCAGCCTGCGGCGTAGGCTTGATGCTTGCTTGGCCAAAAAAACGCAAACTGTCTTGTACGGCTCTGAGGGTATCAATTTTAGCTGGAACGGATATGGGTCCACCCGAATAAGCCTCGTCGGTAGATGCAATGGAAATGGCGTCTACTTCAAGAGACATGGCCAAGCAAGCATGCAGAGCGGTTGTTGTGGCTGATTGCACACGATCTTCGGTATGGGTCAGAAAACCGATTGGTGCGCCTGGCCAAATAGGTGCATTGATAATTTGACGCAACGCATAGATTTTCGCAGCATTAAAATCAATATAATTGTCTTCCATATATTCATGGATCATTACTTCCGGCGAATAAGCAAAAAGAGGCTGCAAAATGGGTCTTGCACCTAAACGTACAGCCAAATCGCTGACGATAAGCATACCGGCAAACGCTTTGTGAGCCGGGACACCTGCCAATTCTTCGTTTGTTACAACATCAAACGGCATATTGTATTTCTTGGCAAACAGAATAGAATGGTAGCCGTCAATCGTCATTCGCTCCGGGTCAGTTCCTGCCCCGAGTGAGCCATAACAAATATTGATTTTGGTTAAATCCGCACCTATTTTCCCTGCCAAAACAACTGTTTCCGGTGTATTAAGCCCACGATGAGCGCGTACTTGCCATAGCGTGGATTTTTCTAATGCTCCGTGAATCCTGTTAAGATTGGCCGGTGTTATTACAGTTCCATCTTCCTGATGAGTCAGAAAACCATCGAGAAACCCTTCTGTGCGCGCCCCCCAGGAGGGATCAAAATGCACTACTCCGTCTGCTCCCCAAGCTTCACTGGCAAGAATATGGCCAACATCCATAAACGGACAGCCTGTACCATACTGGTTAAATACCAGCGGCTTTTTCCTCGTATGCTGTAATTTCAGTACCGACATACGCCTTTTGGTTTCCTCTAAGTAGTGTTCAAGACCCCGGACTTCTTCAACAGTAAACCGGCGGGTCTTAGGGTGCAATTCACCGGTAGTGTAGTATTTTTGCGGAACTTCACTGCACATTTCGGGATACTGGTTATACAGCTCGCCGTTACCTTCACGCCTGCGCCAACGGTCAACATCCCACAACTCATCCCGGAGCTTGGCCCGTTTTACGCCAGGTGAAGTCTTATCTTTTACCCAGTCAAGAATCATATCGGAAATCTTGGCAAGTTTTTCACCAATGCCGGTATGCCGGTATTGGTAATCATAGCTTGCTGTCATATCAATCTTTTCTTTTTTGCTTCTAAATGGATCCGGATGATATTCGCGTCCTTCGACGAAACAAATAACTTCCTCAATTGTAGTTCCTGGGCCAAAACCGGCATCAAATCCAAGTTCAGCCGCAAGCTCGGGACGAATAGCCATACCGCCAATACCGATTTTAGTGTTATTGCGAAGACCGGCGGCATCACTCACATCTATAAAGCGCGCTAATATCTCACCGACACCATAACCCAGCGTACGACTCAAGAGCAACACATCTACTTTTTCCTTGCTAAAAATCGTCTCAATAATTTCATCAGACGTAAGGTCAGGCGGCAATAAAAATATCTCATGGCCTGCTTGGGTCAAACCACGCGCAATCATCTTGAGACCAATATCATGTACCGGATCAAGCGGGGCTAAAACCACACTTTTTTTCATGGCTGATCCACCTTTGCAGCTTCCCTTAGCAGCCAGGCATATTTATCTGCCGGACGATATGCATAGGCGCGGCCGCGGATTCTTGTGCCAGGTCCTACATGTTGGGCAAATACAATGTCCACATCGCTGAACCCCCAATTTTTGAGCATGTTTAGCATAATATTCCGGCCTTGCAGCTCATTATCGCAGACAATAAAGGTTTCTACATCCAATGCGTCCATTATTTGATGCAGCGGATTAGACATACTGCCTTTCACCTCATTATTTAAAGTAGATTGTTTCCGGCGATTCCCAACGGTAGGTATTTAGGAGAATGATATCCACCAGTCGCTTTGCCCCGTGTCTGGTAACATTAAACACTGGAGCTGCAATTCTACGCTTTATGGAAACCTCCAGACTATGAAAATCGATATAGTTGGGAATATAGGTTTTAGATTCAAACCGATACTCGGGGAAGAAAGGGTTTACGGTTACCGCAAGTAAAGGAACACGTCGTAAGACGCCGGTAAAAACACCGGCTTCATAGAGCTTGTCTAATACCTGGTAAAATGACATGAGATTGTCAGTAGTAAGAAGTTTGACGGGATCCGCAAAAACCAGGAATAGCCGTTGTTCACTGTTGATAAACTGGTTGTACAAGGTTTGCAAAACTTTTTCGTTGGTGATTCCCGGTATGATTAAATGTCCTTCACTATCATCAAATCCTTGAAATAAGCGCATTGTTTCCTGTTCACTCAAGAGCGACGGCTGCTTGCTGCTGGCAACCTCCTGCAGGTTAGAATTAAATAAAGTAACATTAGACAATTTTTTCTCGGTTAGTTTGGATAGTTGCTCAGCATACGGCAAATTAGAAAGCCGCCACAACATTTCAGTTTCCTCCGAAAGAGTAGGTATATTGGTGGTACGTGCTGCACCAGTAGCCAAAATAATACCGTCAGTTTCAGCCATGGGAGCAATACGACTAAGGGCACCATCAAAAATTGTTACTCCAGGCCCAATCTTGTGCAATAAATCTCTAAGCAGGCGTACTTCTGCGCTTTTATTAGGTCCGGCGGTAACAATCATTCCGGAAGAAATTACTTGAGTGATGACTACTTTTCCAAGTGGAGTATGGATATTGGTTTTTTCAAGTACCTTAAGTTTTGCAGTGCTGGTTGCTACACATTTTTCTGCTGTGGCAATAATTTCTTTCGCCAATACCTTTAATTTAGGTTTTGGCAAGCCGGTGATATTGTCCAGGTTTTCACCATCATAGCCAATACTTGTTAAAAAAATCGGGATTTCGCGAGCCCTTAATTCGTCAAGTATAGCTGCAGTTGTTGTTGTTTTTCCAGTATTCTTTGCGGTACCAGCAATGCCAATAACCAGCTCAAGCAAATATATCCTCTCCCTGCTCAGGGAAAATATCGTAATAAGAAAAATACAGGCCGCTGCCAATTACCCTCTTGGTATCTGGGCTTATACACGGCCTGTTATACAGGTGTATATAATTTACTTGGCAGCAGCGGTTTTTTCTAGGCCAATGATTGGGCAAAAATGCCGCTCATATTTGCCTGTTCTACCTTGTTTTTAATCTTTTCTATATCAGTAGTATAAAGCTCTTTACTGTTTATATGATCAAATAATACAGAGCCGGAGAAGGTGTATTTTTTAGTTAATCCCTCTTGCGTAGCCATTTGCTCCTTAACGTAGGCAATACCTTCACCACACGCAAGTGATCTTGGAATTTCTAGGGTTTCTTGTCCTAATGCATATCTGGCGGCATTATGTCCGGCCAGTGTTCCCGTAATAATTGCCTCAGTATGCCCCACCAATAATCCGGCTTTTTCGCCGCCACAAAAGACATTGTCAAGTGTATCGACCTTTAACGTATTGTCACGTGGCAGCATGCCAAAGTAACGCATCGAGTTGCCAATACCTCCGGCATACGGATCTTCAAAACGGGCATTTTTGCATCCGGGAATTTGGCGCAGAATATCAAGCGGGTAATACGCAGTCATCAATTTTGCATGACCTGTGTCTAACAAAACGATGTTTTCGGCAAATTCCTTTAGTGCATATTGTTGGCAAGCCTTTTGCCCAAGAGATGACATGTTTTTTTGCAAATGGGACGGGACGGGAATTACACAGACACCGGTACGATCTAACTTTTCTCTGATTTCCGGAGACAAGGATTCTTTATGCAGCTTACAGGAACCGCTCATCGCACCTAACGTACCGTCAGTTTTTTCGCCTATCATTTCCTTCACACCAGCTTTTGCACCAATACTCAGGCGCGGACCAAAGGTCGGGCAACGATAAATACACATGGCACAACCGTTGCCATACTTTGAGCAGTTGGATTGGGGACCGGCTGTGCCGGAAACATCGACAAAGGCATCGCCGGCAACTTGTATGGATTCTTCTTCTTCAAATAAATCAGCAATTACCCGTACTATCTTTTTATTTTCCATAGCTATATCTTTGACACGGGATTTAAGATGAATTTTTATGCCTGCATCCAAAAGCGCTTGGCGAACAGCCGGTTCAATTGTTGACACATCATATAAATTAGCATGCTTATGTCCCGGAAACTCAATATTCTTATGGCGAGAGTTAGCGTCGGTAATCTCGAACAAATCACCGCCACCCATGGCAATCATTTCTTCGGTAACTGTGAACCGTCCGTTATTGCGCATAATGCCGCCTACCAAGCCAGTTCCGAGGAGCATATCTGTCCGTTCAAAGAGTTCGACATCACAACCAATTTTTTTAGCTGCCAATGCAGCCGCAGTACCTGCCCATCCGCCACCGACAACAACAACTTTTTTAGCCATGATAAACCTCCTTTTTTGTGTAATTGCGAAGGCATTGAGGATTGTCTGATTGTCCCCAATGCCTCCACGCTATCATGCAAAGTGGTTAAAGAATCCCCGCGTATTTAGCAACAATTTCCATAAGTTTAATCTGCGCCTTAACACCATACCGCATAACATCTTTTAGCAAATTGCCCTTGCTGTCGGTGGTTGCAAGGTCAGGGGAAATATAAATATTACCGTCATAAGCCACTGTTGGAATTACGCCCATTTGGGCCATTCCTGATTGCAATATGTTGGTCCCAGAATACATATCTTCAATGGAGAAGATTGGCAGACCCATTTCCCCACTATCCCAAGTGCCTTCATAGTTAACCTCAACAGCGCGTGAGTTGTACGACTTATTGATAATAATCCCAGACTTAAGTTTGGGATGGATATTAGCAAATTCTTCGACAACCACATCATACAGATCATCAACTGATTTGGTATATATTTCGGGATTATCGCGCAAGACTTTTAGGGCTTGAATTTGTGTAGCCAGCGCTTCCTTCCCTGGATCAAAGGTCACATAGGCGGCTTTGCCATAGGAAGACGTAGTGCCCCATCTATCGCCATGCATACCCATTGCCCGGCGAATGGGAACCATAACATCTTCTTTGCCGATAATCAAGCCGCTTGTGGCTGCACCACTGGCTTTATCCATGCTGTAGATAATCGCATCAGCCCCGGATTTGCGGATATCGTGACCAATCCCAGGCACACCCCAGGCATTGTCTATGATATAGGGTACTCCATATTCTTTGGCAAGTTTGGCATACATTTTTTGAAGTACAGGCGTACCGTCTGTGTCTTTTTCACCGTAACCATAGCCTGGAGTCTCATAACCTAAAGACGTGATGCCGGTAAACATACTGGCATGAATCTGAGCAAATTTCTTCATATCTTCATATACTTGCTTGGGATCAACCTTAGTTAACATGGGCACAGGGTGGTATTTAATACCATGCACATCATATTTTGCCCCTGCCAGCGGAACTATGACAGTATCTAAATTGTTTTGCCGCTTGCCATAGAAACCAAGCTCTCCCGGAGTAGTACCACGGTCGGCAATCAAATCTTTGTATCTTCCCGGATAGGGCCTACCATACCCGCCTTGATGGTGGAAATGCTTTTCGTAAGGGGCAAAGTAACGGGTACGGTAGTTGTCACCACGTCCTAAAGCCGGAGGAGTGAACAGGGAATCAAACGCTACCCATAGACCTGCTTCACAAGTGCTTGTCGGTGCGGCGTCATATTCGTCACCATAAATATCTTTGACCAACTCACGGATTTCATCAACCATCCCGGCTAATGGAATTACCTTTTTACCAGCTTCTTCGCCAGCATGCATGATATCATCTCTTAGAGGTGCCGGACATCCGGAAATCCCGCCAGTCATGCCGAATTTCCCTTTGATTTCAGCAGGAATATTAAGTTCTTCGGCTGCTTTGCGGGCATCGGCATAAATGTTGGGAATATTAGCCTGAAGATGCTTGTACATTTGGAACTTATACTTGAAAGCCATAATGTGATTCCTCCAGTATAGTAATTTTTTTGCTTCTATTTTTAAGCCTTTACTTTGACAATCATCTCTACTTCAACAGCAGCATTAATGGGCAGTTCAGCAACACCAACTGCTGAACGGGAATGCTGACCTTGTTTGCCAAAAATCGTGCCGATTAATTCAGATGCTCCATTGATAACTTTAGGCTGATCGACAAATCCTGGAGCGCTATTGACAAAGCCCACAACTTTTACAATTTGCTCAATGTTATCCAGATTGCCGATAACGCTTTTTACGGCAGCAAGACAGTTTAAGGCGCACACTTTAGCGGCCTCATAACATTGTTCAACAGATAAGTCAGTGCCTGCTTTACCGGCATATGCGAGCTTTCCTTCTACAAAGGGAATTTGTCCGGATGTGTACACATAGTCGCCGACCTTGATCGCAGGAACATACGCCGCTACCGGTTTAGCCACTTCCGGGATGGTTAGTCCCAACTCTTTTACTTTGGACTCAAAGCTCAATCTACTTCCTCCTTTTCGCCTATCGTAATTGCACTTTCTACTGAAGCATCAAGTTCCCGGCCAGTTTTTCTCTTACCAGCCAGCACTATATTGAGATGGTTTGGCATATGTGTTTCATCAAAACCGGCAATTTTACCGATGACTTGGCCACTTATGCGTACAGAATCTCCAACAACAATAACTCCACCCTGAATTATTTCGATAAAACCAACATAGGCAATGCGATTTACCCTTTGTCCTGGCCCTGTCTCTTCATCAGAAAGTATAATTTCATGTATTTCTGATGCCTTAACCGCTCGGGACGAAGGGAGCATTAGTTCAAGTCCCCGGTCTTCAAACGTACCATCAAGGACTACAGCCAGTTTTCCGCTTATTTGCCGCTTGGCAAAGTAGGGATTAAATTGACCAAACATATTTCGGGCGTAGGGATCACTCATTACTACCCCTCCCTTCTATCGCATATAGTTTTCCGCGTTTTCAAGGTAGCTATGTATAATAATCCTCTAAAAATTAACAACACATAGAATCTAAAGAATTCCCATAAAAAAGACTTGGCTTGTGCCAAGTCCCCCAGGACGCCGGCAGAAGCCCTAGTCGTTCTTATGTCAATAAAATTTTGTTATAAATTCTGGTAGACTAAAGAATACACGGCTTGCGTCGAGCTTTTAGCGACGGCGGAAGCAGATGTTGCACTTATCCTGTTTTTAACTTTCTGTTAGGAAAAAAAAGCTCCCGAAAATAACGGAAGCTTTTTTAGCATATGTCATTCTTGGGAAATTTCATGATGAGCATGAGTTGTACAGTGATTTTTACATAGTTTACTTTACATGCTAAGGCAAACTGCTGATTACATTTTGAATTTCGACTGCGTTTGTGGCTTCCTCTTGCTGTGTCGGCGGGTTGCCTGCCGGCTTAGTATTTTTGTTTTTATCTTTATTTTTTTCTGATTCCATGCTGAACACCTCATTTATATGTTTTGTGTGACTAACAATAGGCTCTCCTTGTTTTGATTGTGGTATACTGGCAATATTTTCTCATAAAAAAATGGCAATCTGCGCCAGACTGCCGGAAGAACGACTCATATTTCGATTATGTCTTTTCTATTCATAACATGTACCGCGCCAGCTGCAATTACGGCGCCCAGAACAATTACACCAAATACCAGTTGATATGAAAACGCAGCTTGTATATTATTTAATATGAACCCAATTAAGAGCGATTGTACCATAGAGGTAATCTGCCAGGTAAATATCATTACCGCCATAGCAGATCCAAATAAGGTTGGCTCAACAATATCGGTAACCAGCATATTAACAGGGCCCATAAAAGAGAAAGCGGCTACACCCAATACGACCATTAAACACCATAGCATCAGCTCATTCTGTATCCACGGCAGGCTTAGCAACAGAATAATCAGCATAAGCAAGTTTGAAAGAATTACCATTCGTCTTCTTTGTGTTTTACCTTTTGTTACCAAACCGATAACAGGCATGCTTATTGTACCGCAAAGACCAAATGCAGCCATCATAAAACTGGCAGTTGCAGAAGGGAGAGCTGCACCTTGCACCAGATAAGTAACCAGCCAGGCATTGGCCCCCCAAGTAGTAGAAACTGCACCGGCATAGATGGCAAGTCCGCACAGAAATTTCTTGTCTTTTAAGAGCCTAACAATAGTTGCTATACTTATGGGGCGTTTAGGCTGAACCACTGAGCCTTGAGACGCACTTGGCTTCATTACGCCAAGTGCAGCAACAGTCGTAATGCAGGCTATTATACCAAGCACATAAAATGCCAACCGCCAATTTTGCAGTTGATACGCATAGGGTATCAAGGCACTTACAAACGCGACACTTAACGTATTGCCGGTATTCAATAACCCGGCAACAAAATCCCGCTCGGTCTCAGGGAACCAGTCCACCATAAGTCTAATACTCATTGGCCACACAACGACAACACTGCAGCCTATCAAAAATTGAGATAGCAATATAGAGTAAAAGGAACCATTCCAGCCCGCAAAAAATATACACAATGCCGATACCGCAAGACTGAGCGGCAAAATTTGTTTTGGCGTAAAACGATCCACCAAAAGTCCGCCCGGTATTTGGCATATAATTCTTCCTAACGCTACTGCCGCAACAATATTGGCACTCTGCTGTATAGAAAAACCAAAAATTTCACCGGCAAAAGGAATAAACGGATTCCATGAGAGGTAATTACTGAACTGACTAAAATACGCCAAATACGCTAATCCAAAGACAACCCAACGATACGGCAATATGTGCCCCTCCTGTTACATCCGACCCAAATTTAAAATGACTGCAAGAGATACTATTACTTATGTATTCGGGGGCAAATTACGATGCCCTTCCTTAATTCTCAATTATTAACACGCGAATAACTTGACAGTATCACTTAACTGCGGTAATATAATACTCAATATTACATTCCTAAAGGGGAGTAGCTCCCAGAACAGAGTCAACATACTGATGAGTAATCATCTGGCTCTGTTGTTGACTACCGTCAATTAGCGAGACCTTTAGTATGACTTATTGTCATACTAAAAGTCTCGTTTTTTTATTATATATAAACTTTTTAGGAGGATTCACTATGACTGCATTTTTAACTTCTCTGGTATTTGTAGTGCTGGCAGAAATGGGTGATAAAACCCAGTTATTAGCTATGGCCTTTGCTACCCGCTACAAGTGGCAAACCGTAATGTGGGGCGTATTTGCGGCAACCATTTTCAACCACTTATTTGCTGTTGTTGTCGGCAGCTATCTTACTAACTTTATTCCTATGAACTATATCCAAATTGCGGCCGCCATATCTTTTATTATCTTTGGCCTGTGGACAATCCGTGGTGATGAGCTTGACGGCGAAGATAAAGCTACTAAGCGCAGTCCCTTTTGGACAGTGGCTATTGCCTTTTTTATTGCGGAAATGGGAGACAAGACCCAACTGGCAACAGTTGCGTTAGCCGCTCAGTTTAATACCATTATCCCGGTCTGGCTTGGCACGACCACTGGTATGATGGTCGCTGACGGTATTGGCATAATTATCGGTATTGTGCTTGGAAAACGAATTCCTGAGAGAACCGTTAAATGGTTTGCCGCCATTATCTTTATTTTGTTCGGTCTCTTTGGCCTTTATGAATTCTTACCGCAGCAATACTTAACACCGCCGGTAATTGCCTGTATTTTGGCAGCTACTATGTTATCGATGTATCTGGTAGCACGCCTGAGTGGAGACGAAGATAAACTGCCTCAAAAATCAGCACAGGAAGAATAATTCACTTAGGAATTCCGGCCTTAGCCCGTTCTTAATGATACAAATAAAATTTATGCCCCGTTACCTAAAATATTTAAGTAACGGGGCATTGCTTTAGCTTTCTGTGAATTAGCCAGCTAACTTACGCTTTTTACGTGATTTTGCGCATAACATTGAGTACTGTTTTCATCTCGTCAATCGGTATTTGTCCAGGCGCTGACCTCTCTTGTCCTACAGCAAAGGTAACCGCTGAACCGAACACACCGCCAAGCAGCCTTGTCGATACGCCGCACGAGCCCATAGATACTGTGATTACCGGAATATCAAGGCTTTTCTTGGCTTCTACAGTAATCCCCAATAAAGTCAGTACATCTTCAAGGCCGTTTGGCATAACTGCAACTTTTGCTACATCGGCACCATAATTTTGGGCCTCCACAAGTTTCTTGAACAAACATTCTTTGTCTGGTGTCAAAGTAAAATCATGAAAGGATGCAATAATCTTCGTTCCATTCACAGCTGTAATCTCACGCAGCTTCTTTATCTGTTCCGGCGGATTACTTAACTCATAATCTACGTATTCCATATCTGTATGCTTAGAGACTGCAGCAATAAGCTTGAATGCATCTTCCTTGGAAAAACCCGGTATATGATTTCCACCTTCACTGCTGGATCGCAGTGTAAAAATGGTAGGAGTGTCTCCTGTTTTGTCGGCAATCTGTCTAGCTAGCGATATGACTTCATTGGTGTCATTTATTTCGTCAAAAAAGTCTGCACGCCACTCGATAATATCCGGCTTCTTTTCTAAAATATTGTTCACTTCTGTCAGAATCAGGTTCCGTGTTTTAGCTACTACAGGTGTACAAACAAGCGGTTGATCTCCCTCACCAATTAGCTTAGCTGACAAAACAATCTCCTCCTTTTAAAATCTTTTTAGTAATATCTATAACAAAACAAAAAATCCCGTCCCTTATAGGGACGAGATTTGACTCCCGCGTTACCACCCAGATTGCATCACACCACTTCAGGTACAAAAAGCACGCTTTCGATACCCTATCCTTGTAACGGTGGCAACCGGCACAGCTTACTTTTGCGGAAAATCCACAATTTCCACCTGCAACTCAAAGGGGAATTTCACTACCAGAATCGTCCGGTTTTCACCAACCACCGGCTCTCTGCACAACTCTTATATAGTTACTTATCCTTATCATCGTCGTTAGTATGTTTTTTGTGTATTGTATCATCCCGATTTACTATTGTCAATACATATTTGTGTTTTCCGAGAATAAATTACACGTTTGTCATCTTGCCTTGCACACATGTACTCGGTAGGTCAACCAGCACTAGTCTCCAGTGTTATTTTTATGTTACTAGGCTAGTTCTTCTTCATCACTTCCATCATTCAGTTCATATAAAATGCGCGGCAAGTTCTTAATCAATTCTTCTATTTCCTCAACCGTTAATTCAACTTCCATATTCTCAAATAATGTCATACTTAACACCTCACTAAGCTTTAATTTTCTAGCACCAGACTACTACAGCGCTTCTGTCTGGAGTGCAGATATTGCTATATTAATTAACTACTTATCAGTAAAATGCAACTGCTGCTGTTGTTTTATACTCTTGCAGAAAACGTGCCAGTTACACCCCATATAGTAAAATAATTTTAAGAAGTCTGTCTAGCGTTTAAAATACCGTACGCTAAACAAACGCCACTGCCACTATTGTCCACCCTGCCACATATTATTATGAAAAATTCATACGAAAACTGCATACCAATGCAATTTTTGTATGAATTTTTTAGTAAAGCAAAATAGTAAGCGGCTATTTGCCTTATCACAAGACAAATAGCCGCTCTTTTCACCACAGCCTTCATTTTTTTGTGTTTGGCTGACACCACTGCCGCCCAGTTTCAGCGCGGCTTAGCTACAAGCCATTGTTGGCTTTGCTGGCCTTTAGGAAGCATATGGGCATCAAACCACATATAGTAAAACTTTTCCACTGGGTTTACAACATAGCCGTCTTGGAAATGATCAGCCGTGTCATAAGAATCTGCCAAAATCAAAACATCATCAGCAACCGTAGCGGTGCCCATCGTATCATAACCGATAATAACTCGCCAATGTCCGCCCCAATCAATATTTTCAACTAATATTGGCGTATTAGTTTTCAAGTTATCTATGACGAAATCCCGGAAATCGCCTATTTTCGCAAAAGTGCTGCCATCTTTATGCGAAGCTGTCAGACTGGATTTTACTTCCCAGCCAATGGAGTTAAAGAAAAGAACCATGCCTTTAGTATCTGTGCCTACTGCCGGTTTCGTGTTCATGATTTTTGCAATATCCTGCTCCTGCCAATTGGTATTGCCAAAATGCACAAGCACCGTTAAGGCAGCTGCAGGGCCGCAAGTTATTTCCGTAGTTTGCTGATACGTTTTATAGTGAGGTAATAGCGTTAACGTATCTGTTGATTGTAAATTGTAAAAATCTAAAACCTTGTAATACGGCGATTGTTTGACATTTCCTAAACCGTTGTAGGAAGAAGCTCCCTCTTTTGTTGTGACATATCTGTCAGGATAAGGAATAATCCGGCTTTCTGCAGCATTCTCAATGCCGTCTACGTTGGCAAATCCTACATGTACAAAACCCAAAGTAATACACAAAACAAAACTCAAGAGTACTAAACCCATCTTATTTCTCATAATATCCCTCCGACTATGTGCTGCAACCTATTTTATTACTATCTTTTTCAATGCCTCAACAATCTGCGAGGCATGCCCGTCAGCTTTGACTTTTCGATAAATCTCACAGATAATTCCGTCCTTGTTAATAAGAAATGTAGATCGTTCAACACCCATAGTCTTTTTGCCATACATATTCTTTTCTTTTATCACTTCGTACAAATTACAGACCGTGCTGTCGACATCGCTCAGCAGCGTAAATGGCAGTGAGAATTTTGCTTTGAATTTAGCATGAGAGGTTTGGCTGTCCCGGCTAATTCCGATGACGCTTCCACCACATGCGGTAATTGTCTCAAAAAACTCGGCAAACTGCTGAGCTTCTTTACTACAGCCTGCCGTATTATCTTTGGAATAAATGTATAAAACAACATACTTCCCGCGATAGTCAGTCAAACTATGAAGCTGACCGGTTTCATCCGGTAAAGAAAACTCAGGAGCTGCTTGTCCAACCATTACGCTCATGCTAACACTTCCTTTTCAATCGCCTGTATTCCTATATTATAGCATAAACAAAAACTTATCCTTTAAATCTTTCCTCTTTTACCTGGGTTTGCTTGTTACAGTAAGACGAAATTTTTCCGTATTTGATCGCATCCACCGGACAACTTTTCAGACAATCGCCACAATTGGTACAATTAGCTTCATCAGGCCTGGTTCCCATTTCACAAATACGTAAACAAGCATCGCAGCCATTACAGGCGCTAGTCTTGAAAACCCGGAAAAGAGCCATGCCCTTGAAAAGCTCTAGCATCCCGCCGGTGGGACAAACAAAGCGGCACCACAAATTAGCAACTACCAAGCCAGCTGCCACTAAACCAAGCACAATAAACGTGCGAGCCAGCCAGAAGGGTGAAGCATGCTCAAAAGAAAGTTTAATAGAATTCCAGAATTCACCGACCCGAATCGGCACCATCATACGCGGATTATCTAGTCCAAAACAGATAATGAGAACAGCCAGAATTGCCATAAGCGCTCCCAGCGGTACAAACTTCAACCAGCGATTACGAACACGCATTTTTAACAGCGCCACTTTCCCAAGCATCTGATTGAGAAAGCCACCAGGGCAAAGCCAACCGCAAAAGGCCCGTCCAAAAAACAGCACAGACATTGGCAATAACAGCCAGAATCCCCAGAAGTAGCTTGTAATTCTTCCCCAGCAGGTAATAACCGGACAGGACTGACAATTCACAAAAGGAACAAGGAAGGGACAGCGAAAGATGCCGTAAAACGCCCATTGCCCCAAAACCGCCAGCATGACTGTTTGAATTACCAGGCGAGCTTTTGTCAGACAAAAGCTACTTGATTTTGCTGCTTCATTTTGATTAGACATCTTTTACCCCCAGCTTTTCAATTAGAATCCGCCCTTTTTCAGAGGCTGCCGGAATAAAACCATGCTTCGCAAAAATCGCCTGTCCTTCATCCGAACAAATAAAATTCACATAGTCATCAGCTAACGCACGATCCTTGGCATATTTCATCACACCGATAGTAAAAATCAGCGGCCCGGGTGGGAAAAGTTCTTCGGGTATAGGAAACACTTCCACTTGTCCGGCAAATCTCTCCATACAGGTTAGCCGCCTTTCCACAATCGAAGCCGCCCCTTCGCCACTTATAATTTTGGACATCATCTTAACAACACAGCTTTCCTTCTCAATCATATTTTTGAGAACTGCGCCGTCAATGCCGGCTTTTTTGAGAATACCCATAACAGCATCACCACCCGGTGGCGATGCCCCTAATGGCAGGATAACACGAACTCCCGGACGTGCCAAATCCTGCACTGTTTGGATTCCCGCCGGATTGCCAAGAGGAGTGATTATTACATACTCGGTAAAACACAAAGGCTTAAAATACAGCATTTTTTCAGCAGTTCTCAAGCTTTTTGCCAGTTGCAGCACCCTTCCGGCAAAAACCTCGGTTACGGCGCCGCCTAATAGTGATTTTCCCAGTGCAGCTGCAAAAGCTCCTGTGTAATTGATCTTGATACCATTTCGCTGTTCATACAAATTATTAACCTCGTTGAAAGCTTCCGACAATCCTCCGCAAGACCAAACTTGCAGTGAATCAGACTGGAAGCGCCCCGCATACAGAAGACCGGGTGTTAGCGCCGCAGCAACAACGGAAGCTATGCCCGCTTTAAGAAATGTCCTGCGCTTTACCCCATCTTTTTTATCTTCCATAATAATACTCCCTTCGCACAGCTATTTAGCAGATTTTAAGTGACCTTTATATGTATGATCGCTTAGTATAAATTTAATATATATGCAAGTAAAATTTATTCTATAATCACTTATTAAATCCTGCTAAAAAGCAACTATTTTGTGCTCTCAAGAGTCGAACCAGGATACAAGACGAAAAATTAAGTATCCCACAGCTTAGCTGCAGGATACTATATAGTACATTTAAGACAATTTCAACTTATTCTAATACGATACTCATACAAGTACTACAAGCAGGACAAGCAGCATTTAACGCCGATTGTTTCAATAAATCTTCCGGTATTTCTTGTCGTTCAATAGTTTTAAATCCAAATTCTTTTAGATAGTTTTCTGCCGTTTGCGTCATAAGATATAAGCATTTTATACCTTGCTTGCGCCCTTCAGCAAGTGCAACCTTAACAAGCTCAGTGGCAATCCCCCGCTGCCGAAACTCAGGGTCACAAGCCAGCGACCGCAACAAGCCCTTGTCCCCGAAACGCTCCATCCCAATTACCGCTAAGATCTCACTATTGTTACCTAGCACAACCAAGAAATAAATACCATTATCTTCAATGCCGGCAGTTGGCAACCCGACAGTAACAAGTAATTTCTTTATTCTGGCGAGGTCGTTAGCTGTCGCGTTTCGAATTTTGTAATCCATTCCGTTAATTAGGCTTGCGTGCTCTGATAAAGGCACTGACAATCGCCCCCTCCAGTTGCACCAACTCTTCTTTCGATAAATGCGCAAACATATCGCCATCTACATCTGCAAACTCATAGACTCGGGTAACCTGGACTTCAATATTTTCGAAGCCGACGTTCACCAACTTGCTCTGATATTCGCAGTCACTAAGTGCCCCGGCTATACAACCGGCCCAGGCAATCAAATCCTGCTGTACTGTAAGCGGCAATTCCTTTTTTAGTACAATGTCTGATACGGCGACCCGCCCACCCGGCTTCAAAACCCGGAAGCATTCTTTTAGCACTTGATCTTTATCAGCCGAAAGGCTAATAACACAATTCGAGATAATAACATCTACCGAATTATCCGGGAGCGGAATATCTTCAATATGTCCCTTTAAAAACTCAACATTTGTAATCCCTGATTTTTTCTGGTTTTGCCTGGCCTCTGCCAGCATTTCATCAGTCATATCCAAACCATATGCCTTACCTGAAGGCCCAACGCGTTTAGCCGAAAGCAAAACATCCAGCCCAGCGCCACTACCTAAATCCAAAACTATCTCACCTGGGTAAAGCTCTGCCAGCGCGGTTGGATTGCCACACCCAAAAGAAGTGACAACCATATCTGCCGGTAATCCCTGCACATCGCTCTCCGAGTATAGATTTCCGGTAATCTTCTGAGTATCCTTGCTCAGGCTAATATCACAGCAGGAACTTCCTGTTCCACTGCAGCAACCGGTCCTGCTGCTAATAGCCTTGGCATATTTCTTTCTTACTACCTCTCTGATTGTTTCACTCACAATTACAGCCTCCTTCTTCTTGTATACTCCCTGAGCAGCATTGACTTTCACCAAAACTCATATCGGTATCATTTACTGCTGTAAGCAGATAGGGTAACGCACTCATTACGAGCTCCCGTTTTTCTTCAGGAATCGAATGTAATATCCTCTCAAAATATCTTTCCATATTACTATTAATGCCTTGAACCATTTCAGATCCTTTGGCGGTTAACGTAATATTCATATAGCGCCTGTCTGTCTTATCGATTTGCCTTTCAACCAAGCCGGCATTAACAAGATTATCGACCGTACGGCTCATGGTACTTTTATCAAGATTAAGCAGCTCTGATAATTCATTTAATGTTAAGCACTTAGACTTACTGATCTCTACTAAGGTATGGCACTGGGCGATTGTAATCCCGCAGCATGAGGCATCTGCCTTTTGTAGCAAACCTGTTTTCCGCACACAAAGTTTAACAATTTCCCGAAAAATTTCAGCATTATTTGTATCTGTCACTATAATTACCTCACTTACTCTTTTTGCATTAATTTGTATATTATATCTAGATTGTAATACGAAACAGTTTCAATTCGCAACCATTTGTTTTGCATCTATATTAAATATTTACCAAAGATTGACACATAACAATATGCCCCCTACCTAATGCATTACATAAACTTAGGTCGAGGGCATTACTTTATTTTACTTGCAAAGAAAATAAAACTAAATCGATCTATGCTTCAAACAGATTATCCTTGTATAAGTGCTTTAATTTCATCTTTACTTGGAACTTTACCTTTTATCTTAACTATGCCATCAATAACAAGTGCCGGTGTTGTCATAACTCCATATGCCATAATGTCTTTCATGTTATCCACTTTAACAATGTCAGCAGAAATTCCTAGCTCAGCAGTTGCTTCCATCACGCGTTCTGTAAGCGTATTGCATTTTGCGCAGCCCATTCCTAATATTTCAATCTTCATTCTTTCTCCTCCATAAACAGTTATTCTAGTCAACAGTAGATTTTAGAAGTTCATTTAGATGTATTCTTATTTAGGTCATCTTTGATCTTTTCACTGATTTCATTAATAACTTGTTGGGTTACTTCTGTTTTACCTTTTTCCAGGCCCATTTGGGTCAGCACATAGGAAACCGGAAATATTTCAACATGCTCAAGTACTTTTTTTGCACAAACAACAGGGCAGCCATCAATGACAACAACTTGCTCCGCCTTTTTTGCCACATCAATAAAAGGTTGCATATGGGCTGCTATTCCTGTAATACAGCTCATACTAGCTTGAGCAACCCCATCACGTCTCAATTTTCTACATGCCTGATCGGCAACTTCTCCAACATCTGCACAACCGCCACAAGCATAGATTACCCGTGATACTTCCTGAACTCCGCCACAATTACACCCACTCATAGTAACCCTCCTTTTTGTTTATTATAATATTATAAAATTATCATATTGTAATTATTTTAATATTAGTATTTTATTCCAAAATTGTCAATATTTTTTTACCTTAAAAACTTCAACAAGCTTTGACTTCGACCAATCTGTTCGCTCAATGTTTGCTCTGCAGCTTTAAGCAAATTAATTATTGATGGATATGCAATCCAGTATATGACACGCTGGCCGTCTTTGCGTGAATCGATCATCCCTTGTTTTTTTAGAATACCTAAGTGTTGCGAAAGATTGGACTGCTCAATATCTATTTCCTCGATCATATTACACACGCACAGTTCTCCTTGGCTAAGCATATGCAAAATCTTAATCCGTACTGGATGACCTAATGTTTTTAGTAGTTCTGCTGTCAATTTAATTACAATATCTTCTGCCAAGCTAAAACCTCCCATGTCTATTAGTATAGAAACACAATTTTACTATAAATTTCAATCCATTCATAATCATATTATGCTATTAAAAAGATAACCTGTAAAGATAATCGCGATTGCCATTATGGAGACAAAAATTCCAATAAGTTTTGGTTTTAGTACATTTCGCAGAATAATCATCTCCGGAAAGCTTAATGCAGTCACAGCCATCATGAATGCTAACGCCGTTCCAAGACTCATACCTTTTTGAATCAACGCAGTAACTATGGGTATAACACCAGCCGCATTGGAGTATAGTGGAACTCCAATCACTACCGCCATGGGAACAGCCCAAATATTGTCTTTTCCTGCGTATTGGACTAAAAAGTCTTCTGGTGCATATCCATGGATAAACCCGCCAATACCAATTGCAATAACGACATATAACCATACTTTTTTTAGAATTTCTTTGGTATATTCTCGAGCATAAGACAATCTGTCAGCAAAAGTTTGCTCTACAACTTCTGTTTCGCCAACCTTCATCTCATATACATACTCTTCAACTAAATGCTCTAATTTGGCTTTGCCTATTAGGTAACCAGCAATTATTGCAATAGTAACACCACTAAGAATATAAATGGCAGCGACTTTCCAGCCCAACAGTCCCCATAATAATACAATGGCCACTTCATTCACCATCGGCGAAGAGATCAAGAACGAAAAAGTTATTCCAAGTGGTACTCCTGACTCAATAAACCCGATAAATACCGGAACTGCTGAACAAGAACAAAAAGGAGTGACAATACCAAGCAAAGAGGCTACTATATTTCCATACAATTCCCGTTTATGGCTTAATATTTTTTTCGTGCGTTCCGGCGGAAAGTATGAACGTAAAATTGATACCCCAAATATGATGATGGATAACATGAGAAATATTTTTAAACTGTCATACACGAAGAAATTAAGAGCTTCTCCTAGTGTGGTTCCCGGTACTAAACCCAACCACTGATATACCAATAAATCGGCAATTGCTTTCAGCACAAAATCACCTCCTATATATTGTATATTAGCTTTTTATAATATTATAAATCGCGCAATAATAATCTGCAAGACTTTTTTCTCTTATTAGACAAAATAACGATCATCGTGCTGCCCTCCCATATTAATAACATATTCTGTTACTATTAAATATTCCCCTTACCTTATAGTAATTGCGAAAAATATCTTGACATAAAAAAACTCGCCAAACGGCGAGTTCTTTATCTTTGCTTATTTCTTTATCAGTCCTTATTGGTTGACACACGGTCAACTGCTTAGACTTGTCAGCCTTTGCCTTCGTTGTCACCAATTTGTATGACAACCCCGTCTTTGACAACAACAGGTACCTTATCTGAACCATATTTGTCATGACATAGCTTCTTGGCCCACACATTTATGCTTGTGTTGACTTCCTGAAATTGAATACCTTTGTCCTTGTATTCTTGTAACACCTTAGCACAGAACGGACAGCCATTTTTCGTGTAAATCACAATTCCATCTACATGGTGCTCACCACTAATATGCAAAGCATCGTCATGTACCATGTCACGACTACCACTCTCACACCCACATTCACAACTGCTGCCACTACAACCGCAATCGCAGGTTCCCTGATCACAACTATGATTCTGAGCCATCTTGGCTTTCTCATACATGGCCGCCAAGGAATCCACCACATGGGTCACAATACCAGACACTTTTTCAAGTTCAGCCAAATATTGCGGAGTTGAAAACGCGTTTGGCTCAGTAGTGACAAGAGCTTCTTGCTCGCCAATAAGCTCACCTATATTTACTCCAACAATAGGTTTAAAGCAATATTTTTCGACAGCTTTTCTGGCACAAGCTTTTGTACAGCCGTCAATAGTAATCGTAGGATGATTTAAGGAAAATTTCTTTTCACTAGCAGTACCGATAAGCAGACGCGGCAAGCTAATTGTAGCTACCTGCCCGGCTCGCTGTTGGTGTACAATACTTGCAGCAACAGCACGCGAAATATAACCGCCCAGACATTCGCTGCCACAGCAAGCAATAAGGCCAATCGGTTTCGGGTGCATTAACATTTTTGTGCCCCCTTTATCGCATTGTTTACATCAGCTATAAGACTGCAGGCGATTTCACCAACTTGGCTTTCACCAGTTTGGGTTAAGTTAACTGCATCACCCAAACTTGCCATGTCAAAGCCTGCCACCAGAGTATCTACCGCATATTCTGCAGCAATATCACCTCCGATTATTTCGACAACATTGGAAGCACATTCTTTGAAGCAACCATTGATGATAATACATGGCGTATCTGTTATTCTTTGTACTGCCTCAATTTCCCCATTTACTAAATAAGATAACCCAAGTATTTCTGTATTCTTGCCTGCCGTTGTGGCTACCTGTAAAGCTATTTTCTGCGTCATTAGGCCATAAACCGAATCAATGCCACAACACGGAATAATAACAGGTGCTTTCTTATCCAACATACATCCTCCCCCAACATATTCAATTATAAAAAAAACGGTAATAGCAGGTTGTACTTATGCCAAAAATTTAACTAAACTTCTCTGGCCCACGCATCCGCCTTGAAGCCAAATCACACTCTTTGATCATTAAAGTTTGTTCTGCAGTCAAAGGCTTTCCCTCTTCGATTTGGGGTTCAATATAATAATAGCAGTCAGACTTATCGATAGTTACGTCTATCTCAAACTTATACTTAAAACACCATAACGAACCATCACTTGATAGATTAGCAATCCCGCAAGAAAAACACTGTGCCGACACATTAATCCCCGCCTTTCTTATTTCAATCCACTAGGCTTGGCAGTGCACGCAGTAATATATATATTTACATTAATTCCAATTATAGGTATAATTAAATTATATCATCAACTGTTTACATGGTCAACAGTATATAATTCCAACCTGTATATAATTCCAACCACATTACATTCCACATGAAAGCTGGTCGATAAAATGTCAACAGAACCTGCAAACATTTCAATCATTAGAAATACTATAAAAGTTTTCATAAGAAGTTTAGGCGTATTAGAAGGCAAAAAAACTTTTTGCTATGATTGCACTTATGCTCAGTGCCACGTAATATGGGAAACCGCACAGGAAACTAAAATTTCGGTAAATGAACTTGCCACACGGCTAAATATAAGTAAGAGCGCCGTAAGCAGAACAGTGGATGATTTGGTAAACAAAGGCCACCTTGTGCGTAATCCCAATCCTTCTGACCGCCGCTATGTAGATATTGAACTCACGGAGAAGGGGCGTCAGGCGTATCAAGAAATAGAGCGAAACTCACGCCACTATTTCGAAGCTATTTTAGAAAGCATTCCAAAAAGCAAACGTGATACAACACTAGAGGGAATCCAAATCTTTAGTTCTGCTCTATATCAAGTCTTAAAAAGATTGAAATAAAATAACCGCAAGATGAGACGCAACTCATCTTACGGTTATTTTTGTTATTTCATCACCTAGGCCAGTACATAATTACCAGCACACCCACTAACGATATTACTCCGCCAATTATATCGAACTTATCTGGCACAACCTTATCTATGCCCCATCCCCATAATATAGACAAAGCAATAAACACACCGCCATATGCAGCATAAACTCTTCCAAAGTTTGCAGGTTGCAATGTCGGTATTATCCCATACAAGGTAAGAATAATTGCGCCTGCGATTGCATAGG
The DNA here is from genome assembly GCA_017889705.1 of Bacillota bacterium. Classification (GTDB taxonomy): domain Bacteria; phylum Bacillota; class Negativicutes; order Sporomusales; family Sporomusaceae; genus Sporomusa. Next base: position 69,888 of record JAGGAB010000003.1, read on the forward strand.
AAATACTTTTCCCTTCTCGCAGCCATAGCCAAATCAAGTACCCTCCACCAATTTCGAATAAACCTGCAAGAATAAAATACCCCATAGATTTTACAAATTCCATCACGGCCTCCGTTACTGATAATCATTTTCATTTAATTTTATCATAACTGGGCGATTTTAGCCATCCATGTTATTTTTCATAGAAAAACACTTTGCAAATCGCCTTAGCAATCTGCAAAGTGTCTATTGAAACAAATAATCATTTCCGGACAAAATTATATTTATTCCCTTGGTTTTTTGAATAAAAGCCTAGAGCCAACCGGTATGGCCCCGGACAACCTGGCGGCACGAAAGCAATCCTATCTCCTGGTTGAATAGGAAAGTCCATAGATTGTGCAAAACCATTTACGAAAACGATTTCAATTTCATCTAAGGCAAGCTCTAACCGTTCTGCCAGTTTAGCCCCGGTAGTAGGCTCTTCAAGTGCAAGAATTAGTGGCGTAGGCCAGTTCTTATCCTTAAAAACCTTATTTAAATGGAGAAATCCCCGTATCTCAATGGTTTTCCCCTCTTGCTCCGGCATTCATATTCCTCCTTGCAAGACAAACTATCGATTCCACTACCATTATTATACTACTTAAACAATTAGCGAATCTACTCACATATCCTAACTCGTTATCCCCCACCTACCGGCGGAAACAAACCAATTCTATCACCACTGTTTATTATCTTCTCAAGCTCACACCCTGTCCCATTTACCATCATCAAATGAATCTCTGCGGGATCAATTCCGATTTTTTTCACTAGGTCAAGTATCGTAACTCCCTCAGGCACCTCTAAAGATATCACTCCATCTGGACTTGCAGGCGTATAACGCCGCAATGTTGCATATAAACGTACTTCTACCACCATACAAATCCTCCTACTTATTGTACGATATAGTAAATGATTCGTAGTACAGTTACAAACGCCGGGCCTAAGCCCGGCGTCTTGCAATCTAGAAATTGAAGACTTCGTCGATTTCTTCTGGTGTGAAGTCCCAAACAGCATTATGTGGCGGACAAGGCTCATATTCAAAGAATTCAGGTAAGCGGTCATGGGCATTAGTAAACCCTGCTGCTTTATTGAACGCCCGCTCTGCTTTAAGGATTGATTTTCCAAGTTCAGTTACATCGTCACCAGTCAGCGAAAAATCATAGCGGGCATTAATCATATCGACAAGCGCATTAAACCCTTCTGGAATATCCAGAATCGCAAAAGCGATAAAGAGGCACATGCCTGTGCTGTCAACGGCCGCAGTAGCAATTTGCAGATTGCGGGAAAGCTCTACTTGGCCTTCTTTCTTAAGTGGATCTACATAACCGCCAACTTTCAAGATATTTGTAGCAACACTGTAACCGGACGTATGATCGGCACCCATAGGGGTAGTGGCATAGGTCAGACCGACACCTTTGACAGTCCGCGGATCATAAGCCGGGATAGCCTGATCTTTAACCACAGGTGTACGGAATAGTCCGCAAAGTTTACCAACAATGGCTGTACCGCCGCCAAGGATTCGGCCAAGCGGAGTAGGAACAGCGATTTGCTTAACTGCATCCAATGCAGCTTTGCCATCACCCCAAGGCAATAGGCCACCTTCGATGGCAGTAGCAATAGCAACAGAAACATCAATCGAATCTACACCGACATCGTCCATTGCGCGGTCAAGATAAGCAATATCGTCCAAATCTTGAATACCGGCATCAGCACCTAGCGCCCATACAGTTTCATACTCAAAACCGCTTGTAATGTATTTGCCATTCTTGTCAGGATACCATTGCGAACAACGAATAATACAGCCAGCATGACAGCCGTGAGAAACTTTACCGTCGCCGCCGCGTTCGCTGATATTATCATTCATGGTTTCCCCTGATATCTTATCATTCCAGTCTATACGGCCAGCAGTAAAGTTCTTGGCAGGCAAGCCACCCGCTTCATTCAGAATATTAATCAGTACATCTGTGCCATAAGCAGGCAATGCCTGACTGGTAACCGGATGGGTTGTCAAAGCCTTAGCAAATACTTTAGCAGCAGCCTTAAACTCTTCTGGCTTAGCAATAGTAACACCCGGTGCACCTGTATCATCAATGATTAGAGCTTTTACCTTCTTTGATCCCAAAACTGCCCCCAAACCTCCCCGTCCAGCACTTCGGATATTGCTTTCCGGATCTTTAAATGAAATGTTGGCAGTAGGCATTCTATACTCTCCAGCCGGACCAGCCAGAGCAATACCCACTTTAGGACCATATTTTTCATTTAATATCTTAATTGCTTCATAGTTGCCACAGCCACCGAGGATTTGAGTTGGAGCATCTTCAATTATGACACCATCCATATTAATTTTAATTATATAAAACTTATCTTCCTCGGGCATTCCTTCGATAACAAGAGCTTTAATCCCTAGTTTAGCCATTTTCTGGGAAAATTACCGCCGCTGTTGCTTTCTTTAATGGTGCCAGTCAGCGGACTCTTAGAACCTACTGAAATACGTCCTGACTGAGCAGCATTAGTTCCGGTGAGGTAACCTGGCGCAAAAATTATTTTGTTGTTTTTCCCCAGTGCATGACAAGTTGGCTTAACCTCGTCATTAACGAAGTTCGAAGTAAGTCCACGTCCTGCTAAACCAGCGTATTTTTCCGGAACCGCACTTGTAGTAATCTCTTTGGTTGTCATGTTAACACGGATAAACTTATTCATGAAATTACCTCCTTAAAATTGATTTTAAAAAATAAAAAAAGAGGCGCTAAAAAAACTTTTAGTACCTCTTCCTTTGCGCAATGGCGGGCACGATGATTGCTCTTCGCACCTAATGTTTATTATCTCCCGGTGGGAAATAATAAATCGGAAGCACTTATTCAACTTTCTCTCACTTAACATAGACATCAGCAAGCTGGAAATAAACAAAAGGAAGCCCGTAATGAACGGACTTCCTTTGCGCAATGGCTGGCGCGAAAATTCCTCTTCGCACCCACGTTTACCATCACCTGACTGGCGACAGTAACTCGGAACTCTTATTAATATATATTCGCTCTTTATTTCAATATTCCTGTAACAATTGCAACAACTTTTTAAATTTTCAATCCTTATATTTAAATCTCCATTTATGGGCAGGCAATAATCTGCCTGCCCCAGAGGCAATCAGCACATGATGGGCTATTGGCCCAGCAATCCATCTCATTGTTGTCCGTATAATTGCACCCATCCAATAGTTTGCAGTCTGTGCAGGAAGGAAAGCGTGTTTCGCCAACCGTGTTTCTAAAATTTACATATTCTAAATCCATCCATATGTCTTGAAGTCTTTTATTATCGACATTACCCAAATAATACGGGTACATTTGCTTTTTTCTGCCATAAGTATAACATTGATACGTATGCATAAAAGCATAACAGGGGCTGACATTTCCTTTATGGTTGATACACAGCGATTTATCCTGGATAAATTTACAATTGCGTTCTGTCCTCAGTTTCATATTTGACATTTGCGCCCGAACAGAAGTCAGTAAGGATTCCATCCCAAACAGGCAGCCGGTATCGTCAATATCATAAACTATTTCATCTTTCATCGATTCATGATAAGGCAGCAGGTTAGAGACAATCACTTTGGCAGCATTAAGCTTCCAGGCCAGTTGAATCAGCTTAGGTAATCTTGCATAGTTCTTTTTCATAGCTACAAACTCTATGCCCAGCTCCGGTTTTTTAACCTTTTGCTGCAACTTCATCGCCTGCAGATTTTTTACATTTTGGAAAACGTCCTGAAAATCTCCACCCGGCCGGATTTGGTTATATTCCTCCTCCTCGGGGCTATCTAATGAAGTAAATATAATATCAAGTTCTATATCAATCAATTTTTGGATGGTTTCGTCACTTAAATAGGAACCGTTCGTTATCATTTCAACCTTGAGGCCGAGAGCTTTCACTTCCTTCAGCATATCAAATATCTTAGGATGCATTAAAGGCTCGCCAAATCCCCCAAAATGAACTGACTCCAGATTAGGCAATTCTTTAAGATTTTTAACGATGGTTTCGAAAGTCTCCCATTCCATGTGAGATAACTCGTCTTGCCAGGAGCTTCGAATACAAGTAATACAAGAAAAATTACATTTTGTGGTGACCTCAATATATACTCTTTTTACATCTGGAAGCAGGGGAATCAGGCGATAGCCCTCTTCAGCTCGGATAAATAGTACTTCTTGATCCTCTGCCAAAGAAAGCGGCAGTTTTAGGCAGCCATCTTGGGTAATCCTAAGCTTCCTGTCCGCTAAAGAATTATCATTGCCAACATCATTGAAATTCTTGTTCATACTACTATGCCTCCCAAGCTCTAACTACAACGCAGCGTGCAGTCAGACAATGCGTTGCTCTTATTTGCCTTGTCTTCTTCATTCCTAGCATCCTCACACTGAAATCCATATTCCTGAAGTTGATGTATAGCAGGATTGGTACCGCATAATGGACAGCCCGGATTTTTGTTCAGTTTTATGGTGACAAACTCAGAATACTTCCCGTCAAAAAAGAGCATGCTGTCACTTAACAGCTTTCCCTGACCTGTTACCCACTTTACAGCTTCGGCGGCTTGGATAAAGCCCATTATTCCCGGCACCGGCCCCAATACACCAGACTCCGCGCATGACGGTATCGTGCCGGCAGCAGGAATAGCCGCAAGCGTACAGCGGTAACAAGGACTTTTATGAGGTAAAATGGTTCTGGCAGTGCCATCAAATCTGATTACCCCGGCATCTATCATGGGCTTTCCCACAAAAAAGCACGCATCATTTAATAAAAAGCGGGTGGGGAAATTATCAACGGCAACAATTACTACATCATAGTCAGCAATAATATCAAAAATATTTTCTTTACTTAGACTGGTATTGTAGAGGATAACGCTAAGACCTGGATTGATATGTTTTAAAAAGACGGCCGCAGATTCAACCTTGGGAATTCCAATCCTTGATGTGGTGTGAAGTATTTGACGATTGAGGTTGCTTATTTCCACAGTATCATAATCTACCAGCCCTAGCGTGTTAACACCTGCTAATGCGAGCGCATACGCGACTGGTGAACCCAGTCCGCCAGCCCCCACAATCAAAACTTTACGGTCTTCCAATCCACTTTCGTAGACATCTGCCTGTCTCGGCGTGCATAACTCAATTAATGCATGTTTAAGGTCGGCTCTGCCACGCTTGAAAAAATCCATGGACAGAAGATTAAAATAGCAAAAATCATCTGTCACTCCACCAATAGTAAGTGATAATTTTATAACCTCCAGCGCAGACAGCGCCGCTAAAACACAGCTCGAAAATATCTCTCCCGCTATATTCTCACCAGGAATTTCACAGCCCGTCTCTTGCTGCACCTCTGCAAGCGCAGCCATGAAGGAACATAAACACTCACTGTCTCTGAAAATCTGCTGACCACCTGTCCAGCTCCTAAAAAGAGAAATAACGGTAGGTACAAAAGCATTACAAATCATTTCTTGTTTTTGCAGGATAAACTCTGGTCTACCTAAGAAAATCCGAAAATCACACTGGCTGCCGTCTGATACCCCAATAACAACATCGTCGTTTAAATCATGTATGCCGGCTAGAAGCTCCTCAACTCCCACGTTGTCATTAAACTGGCATTCTATACGACCTACACCGGCTGCAGCAAGATAGTCTATAGCAGCAGCCGTGTCTTTTACAGTCTCTCCGCAAATAAAAACCGACGATTCCAGCAGTTTTTTCTGGCCCGGGCCACTTACTTCAGGTATTAGAATATGGCGTAAATATCTGTTGATTTGTTCCCGTGCAAGTATCACTTAAATCGCCCCTTTCTATCAAAAACAAAAAGAAGCCCGCAGAAACGGACTTCCTTTGCACAATGGCCGGCACAAAAATTCCTTTTTGCACCCACGGTTACTACCACCTTGCTGGCAATAGCAACTCGGAACTCTTGCTTATATATATTCACTAAACAGCCTTATATCCCTGCAACTTTTTATACTATTTAAAATTTTCCACTTAGTTTCGGACTGTTATAGTCAAGCTTACACTTGAAACTTCCTAACAGCTGTCTGTAGATTTTCAGCCAGTTCAGCAAGGCTTTCACTGGAAGCAGCAATCTCTTCCATAGCGGCTGCTTGTTCTTCAGTAGCCGCCGAAACTGTTTGGGCTTGTCCTACGGCAGAATTACTGTGTTGATCGATTTCTTTCACTGCTATTACAATTTGCTGACTACCGCTGGCCATTTGCTGCATAGCAGCAGAAATCTCTTTTACTTGTTCAGATACTTGGGTTACCAAATCCGCGATTTCCTTAAAGGCCTGACCTGCGGCACTAACTACTTCTGATCCGACTTTAACCTCTTGGGTACCTTCACTCATAGCCAAAACAGCCGCATCTGTATCCCCTTGAATTTCGCCAATCAAAGCAGCGATTTGCTGTGAAGCTTCTTGGGATTGTTCTGCTAACTTACGTACTTCCTCGGCAACTACGGCGAATCCACGCCCCTGTTCACCTGCTCTGGCAGCTTCTATTGCAGCATTTAGAGCCAATAAATTTGTTTGACCGGCAATTCCTGAGATCGTGTCGACAATTTGACCAATTTCCTTTGATCTTTCGCCTAACTTAGCAACAACATCGGAAGAGGTAGTAACAGTTTCTTCAATATGGAGCATCTGACTGACAGCTTTTTCGACTGACTTATTCCCGGCTCTTGCTCTTTCAGCAGCTTGCGCCGAGTTGCCAGCCACTTGATTGGCATTTGCAGCAGCTTGCTGGATACCTGCGGTTATCTGTTCTACTGCAATAGTTGTTTCATCTGCTGACTTTGATTGTTGTTCTGCACCCCGAGCCACATCACCAATCGCTTCAGCCACCTGATTGACCGCTTGCGCTGATTGTTCAGCACTAGCCGTTAGTTGCTGCGAAGATGTTGCCACAAGTTCAGAAGACTTAGCTACATGCTGGATGAGTTCTCTAAGATTGTCCTTCATAAGGTTGAACGAACTTGCCAATTGCCCCATTTCATCGGAGGATGTAACAATCAGTTTTTCCCGTGGTATTCTTCCTGCCGCAATTTCCGTGGCTTCCGCTACTATTAACTTAGCAGCCTTAGAAATATTCCGGCTTAAAATCAGACTTATACTAACAGCAATTACTAAAACAATGACATTAATGACTAACAGTATTTGTTGATTACTTTTTACTTGATTGCTAAGCGTAGCCTGTTCACCCTTAACAAATACTTTAATCATGTTAACCAGTTCAGTAGTACCATTTGATACATTCTCATACGGTTTCTCCCCCTGTTTTATATAGAGGGCCAACTGTTCCTGGTTATTATTTTGTCTGGCCTGCATAGCCTTCTCTGCAAAATCTTCATAGGCTGCTTTCTCTTGGTTTAGCATTTTAATAAGTTTTTTAGCATTTTCAGTAGTAAATAGCTTCTCCATTTCAGCAATCTTTTCACTAGATTTTGTTCTTAGTTTATTAAATTTATCTCTAGCCGCTAGATCACCAGTAAGATTATATCGTCTAACTGTTCCGGCCTCTTCAGCAACATCGGTGGCCAACTCTTCTGCCAAAGACAGCTTAGCCATATTCGCATCCATAGCTAATTGATAATCGTCATTTATTTGCCCAATCTTCATATATGTATAACCACTCATAACTGCCACCACAGCTATAACCAAAAGGAAACTACCCATAATCTTCATACCAACTGTCATTTTCATCTTTACATCAATTCCTTTCTAAATTTATAGGGCGAAGTGAACACCCTATATACGCTGAATTATTTTACAAACTGCCTCCTTTTTTATGTAGTTTATATTTATTTTTCAAAGATCAAAGCGTGCTACTCCTTTCCTTTATATTTGCGCACAAGGTTATCGCCGCTTGACACATATAAGAAATTTTTCACGTATGATCTATAAAAAAATAAATTCGAATAAAAAAAAACAAGGCACTCCACAATTCGCCTTGTTTCAGTCAGCAACTGCCAACAGATAAACACCATCATGGATTTCTGTCCTTAAACCCATAACTCTGCGTTTCTCCTAGTTGGACGTGCGTATGAAGATAGTTCCCTTTTTAGACAGATTTTGCATAATAATTTATAAATAAGTATATAATGACACCAAAACACTGTCAATATTTTCCCAGGACTTAAGCCTCATTTATCATAGCCCTTAGACCCACTCAGCTATTTCAACATTGCATTGGAGTTATAGTTACCTTGTGTATTTTTCTTGCAGCTTTCGCAGATACACATAATCAAATCACATTATATGGTAAGCTACTATAAATACGATTACCAACAGCTCGTGCCAAGTAACAAAAAATAACCGCATGGTTATTCCATGCGGCTGATCTCTTTGCGCAAGCGTTTTATTATCCTTTTTTCTAAACGAGATATATAGGATTGCGATATTCCAAGCATATCCGCAACTTCTTTTTGGGTTCGTTCATTACCGTCATCATTAAGACCAAACCGAAGCTCCATAATTTTTCGCTCCCGACCTGACAACTTACTCATAGCTGTGTATAACAGCGTTTTATCGACTTCTTCTTCTACCGACTTATAGATAATATCATTCTCTGTACCTAATACATCTGACAGCAATAATTCATTGCCGTCCCAATCGATATTTAGCGGTTCATCAAAAGATACCTCTGCCCGCGTTTTACTATTCCGGCGTAAATACATTAATATCTCATTTTCAATGCACCGAGAAGCATAGGTAGCTAATTTGATCCGTTTAACCGGATCAAATGTGTTTACCGCTTTAATGAGACCGATTGTTCCAATACTTACTAAATCCTCGACACTAACACCTGTATTCTCAAATTTGCGGGCTATATAAACAACAAGCCGTAAATTGCGTTCAATAAAGACACTTCTAACCGATTTGTCACCTTTTTGTAACCGGTTAAGTAAAAACAATTCTTCATCACTGGACAAAGGTGGCGGTAGAATTTCCGCACTTCCTACATAAAATACCTCATCTGGCTCAAGCCAGCCAATCATTCGAAGCAAAGATATAATTCGCAACTTTATATATAATTTAACTATCGACCAGGTAATACGCATGTATTTGCCCCCTTGGTAATATTGACCTCTGTCATAAGTGCCGGATGCAGAAGAGCCTGACATTCGCGGTTATCGTCAAATACAGTATCACAAATTCCGATAAGTGCTTCGGCGGTATATTCCGCTCCCTTCTCTCCTATTACCGTAATGCTGTCCGGCCTAAAGCCAAGTAACATATTATATCCGCCAACTGATTGACAAGGGATAATTTCTACCCTAGCCAACCACTTTGAATCTTGACATGTATCCAGATTACTCACCCAAGAATCCGGTCGATTCTTGATTAAGAAGTCTGATACTTGTGCTCCCAGTAATGAAGCAGCCACCTGGAGGTTTACAAGCACGACCGGTTTTCTACCCATCAGCGAGTAAAGGCCATTGCCGGTATCCATCATGCCCGTAATCTCCTGGGAGTTTCCGTCATACTCTATTCGGGCCTGATATAAAGTCTTATACCGGTACATTCTGCCCAGAAGTCGTTTGACAACTAGGATAATAAGGATAATGGCCAGACTGCTGCCGATTATTACATCGCTTAATGATAGGTTAATATTTTGGTTAGCTGCATATAAAATCTCGGTTTGAATAAAATACAGCCAACCTAACACGGCACCGCCTAAGATAAAAGACACAATAAAAAAAATACCGGTAAGTATTATTGTTATCTTTATCGACCGATAACCAAAAGCCGCTAAAACCAAAAGTACAGATACAATTAATTTGGCAGGAATGCTATAAAATATCGACATTGCAGGAAATACACCAACTAATGTGTATATGCCGCCCATCGCCGCCGCCCCTGCTATGCGGTTCCAGCTAAAGGCGATACCTGCCCCATAGGCAGTCAACACTAAAATGGCGCTATTCATCAGAAAATTGAGTAATAACACTACATCAGCATATATGATCACTGCTCTTACCTTCCTGGTAACCATGATCGTATTTAAAGCGGGTTAGTCAGCAGATAAAACTATAATCTTCCGCGAACACCCATATTCAAATTATACTAAGTATTTTTTTAAAATAATGTAAATTTTTGCCATGTAAATTTATTCAAAAACAGACAAAACCCGGCTCACTATGAGCTTATAGCTCCGGCAAATAGCATAGCACAAGAACAAATGTTTGCAAAACATTTGTTCTTGTGCTATGCTATTATTGAAATTTTGCTTACAGCTAAATGGAGACTTAATTCAGACGGCGTTTTAACGGCGCCTGAATTCTAGTCGAAATTATCCAGGGACTTAACCGCTCTTACTCCCGCTCGTAGAGCAGGAGTCTTAGAGCGGGTTAGTCATCGGACAATAGGTAAGTAGGAGTGAAGCCAATGGATGTTTTCGATAAATTGAAAATCTTAACAGATGCGGCTAAATATGATGTAGCCTGCACCTCCAGCGGAGTAGATAAGAAGGCAGGCGCAGGCGGAATTGGCAGTGCGTCCGCCTGCGGTATCTGTCACAGTTTTTCTGCTGATGGGCGCTGCATTTCTCTGCTGAAAGTACTCTTGACCAATATTTGTTCTTATGACTGCAAATACTGTGTCAACCGCTCATCAAACGATACTCCTAGGGCTTTTTTTACACCTCGTGAACTTGCTGAACTCACTATGAATTTTTATCGCCGCAATTATATTGAAGGCCTTTTTTTAAGTTCAGGAGTGCTGAAGAATCCGGACTATACCACTGAACAGATGATTGAAGCATTACGCATCCTGCGTGAAGAATACCGGTTCTCCGGATATATCCATGCCAAAGCCATTCCCGGCGCAGACAGCTCACTTGTCGAGCGTCTGGGCATGCTTGCCGACCGAATGAGTGTCAACATCGAGCTTCCCTCACAAAACAGTCTACAATTATTGGCGCCTGACAAATCAAAGCACTCTATTTTTACCCCGATGGGTTTTATTCAAAACCGCATCCAGGAAACTTCTCACGACATTGTGGCTTATCGAAATGCGCCCAAGTTTGTTCCTGCCGGGCAAAGTACGCAAATGATTATCGGCGCTACCCCAGATACAGATTATCAAATTCTAAATTTAGCCGAAGGTCTGTACAGAAAATACAAATTAAAGCGCGTCTTTTTCTCAGCCTACATACCGGTAGCCGAAAATAGCCTGCTACCAACCGTCGATACCAAACCGCCGCTTTGGCGTGAACACCGGCTATATCAGGCTGACTGGCTATTGCGTTTTTATGGTTTTGCCGCCAATGAGCTTCTCGATCAGCAGCATCAAAGCTTTAATCCTTATTTAGATCCTAAATGCAACTGGGCACTTAATCATATGGATTTTTTCCCGGTAGATGTAAACCGCTCTCCCTACCGTGACTTACTGCGCGTACCAGGTATCGGCGTAACAAGCGCCAAGAGAATTCTTGCGGCCCGCCGCGCGTCAACCCTTACGTTTAACGGTCTTAAAGCACTGGGAGTTGTCCTTAAACGCGCCCAATATTTTATCACCGTTAGCGGCAAAACAGTACCTGACATTACACTTACCCCCAACACTATGGTTCGCTCGCTATTATCTGAGAAAACACGGGAAATATACCATCTGGGTTTCTCATCACACCAGGAGCAGCTTTCCCTGTTTGAGCAGCCACCACTATTAGCACCACACCAGGAGGATTTTGGAAAATGCCTAGCTCTTCTGAATTGATTTATTGCTATGATGGCAGTTTCGACGGACTCCTCTGCTGCGTTTTTGAAAGTTATGAAAGCAATGAAATTCCCATAGATATTCTGCTCCCGGACACCGCTCATTCTTTGCTTTTTGCGGCAAAAAGCATTCCGACCGACCCACAAAAAGCTAGTCGAGTGCTATCATCTATCCCTAAAAAGCTGGGACCTTCAGCGCTTACTTTTATCCAGCAGGCCTTTTTAACTTGTCTTGCCCAAAAGGAACTCTATATCCTGCTATTTTTACGGCTGGGGTTTCGCCACGGCCCATCGGTAATGAATATGCTGACCAATGAGGTAGTAAATACCCTTGCAAAGGCAGTTAAGCATTTGGAACGGGAAAGTCATTTGTTTAAGGGGTTTGTGCGTTTTTCCATCATCAATAATGTACTTGTAGGTGAAATAGAGCCTAAAAATTTTGTATTACCACTGCTTGTACAGCATTTTTGCGAGCGATATCCGGAAGAACGCTATTTAATTCATGATAAAAAGCATAACATGGCACTTGTGTACCAGCCCTACCAGTCTGCCATAATTCCACTTGCTGAGCTTGAAGTGCCCAAAGCCGATGAAACCGAGCAAACCTTTCGCGACTTGTGGCAATTGTTTTATGATACTATCGCAATTCAGGGACGCTATAACCCTAAGTGCCGTATGACCCATATGCCTAAACGCTATTGGAAGCATATGACCGAGTTTAGCCCTCCACCCCAAAAGACTCTGCCCGAAATACCCGATTCCGGCGACACTTTGTTATGTATTCCCACACAAACTACTAGCGAAGACCCCTAACCCCTTGCCAGTTCCTGTCCTTTATGATCTGCAAAGAGGGAAAGACTGGATACAAATAGAATAATAATCAATAGTTGGTAAATTGAATCTAACGTGATTGCGAGGGATTATGAAATGATTTGGGTAGCAAAGTTGTCTTTCATTGTATGTATGTTACTATCGGTCAGCGGTCTTATCGCACCCCCAACCGCCAATGCCAGTGAATTACTGAAAGTTACGGTAACCGTAAATATTGAAAATCCTGATTATTTCTGGCAATATCCGGTTTTGGGAAAACAACTTGACCGCATCAGTATTTCTAGTTTTGGCAAAACCTTTTATCTGCCGGCTTCGTCTGACGGTGAAAAATTGGAGATAGATATTCCCAAAGCCTATCATCTACGGATGCACATTAATCTCCAAAGTGGTAACTCTACTGTCCAAAGCGTCACCTATGTTTCTAAAGAAGGCATTCATCGCCCTAATCAAAACTTAAGCATTGTCTTAAAAGCTCCAGACCCGCAACCAGCAATTATTTCGTCTTCTGATTTTGAGACTGCCTCCCGTTAAAACCAAAGATAAGAGCACCCCGCCATGAAGTAGAAACTACTTCCCGGCGGGGTGTTTTTATATCTCCATTAAATTAGAATAGCTGATTGGCATATACCAGCCGAATACCGGCATTATCAATCTCTTGAAGCATTTCTCTAACCGCAATAACCGTGTTGGGCCGGGCATGCCCGATAACTGTCACGCTCCCGTTTTTATGCGCCATATCAATTGCTTTGCGCAATTGTGTTTTTATCAAATCAACATCAGAGCTGTTATCTAAAAACAGTTCATTTTCCCCTGTCCTTATCCCCATTTGACGGGAAACCTCGGCTGCCACAGTTTTACCGATTGTCCGGCTGTCAATGAAAAATAGGTTCTGTGATTTAACCACACTCAGCACAGCCTTCATGACCCGTCGGTCAGCCGTCGCCCTTGAACCTTGATGGTTATTAATCCCCTGAATTCCCGGCAGTGAGGCGATGGCTTTCGAGGTGGTCTGGCGGATTTCCTCATCACTCATATTGGTGGTAATTACAGTAGGCTCGCTTGATGCTGAAGCATCCATCGGCTCCAGCGGCAAATGCAGTATAACCAGATGTCCGGCGCTCAATGCTCTGGAAGCCGCCTCATTGCTGTACTCACGGTAAGGCAACACCGCAAACGTAATCGGGCGTCCCAGATCGACAAAACCAGCAACAGGTGCAATCGTGTATCCGCAATCGTCGATCACAATCGCCATCTTCCCCGAACCGCCCTCTACTTTAGGTTTTGTTGTTGTTGCTGGCGGCAATGTTCCCTTATCTTTAATAATATATAAGCGATCAGTAATCAGTGTAAGTGGCTCATTATTAAGCACATCTTTAATGCCCACATCCAGCCGCAAGGCAGCAACCCCATTATATTTATCCGGTTCATTGCCAATAATCTTGCCACCGGCTTTGCCGACAAGCTGATTTAGAGCCTGTTCCACACTTTCCAGCGACATGCTTTCCGGAATAACTACTAACATACTTCTTGCATGCCAGCGAATGGTTCCTTCCACACCGGTCCGCGCAACTTCCCGTTTCTCTTCTTTAATATCCTTAGGCGGGGTACCGGCATTAGCTAATCCTTTTTCAACCGCAGCATGAATCTTGGTGGCTGTTTCTGTAAAATCCAGCACCACACCTGAGCCTGTCTTTTCCACATTATAACGTGGACCAGGTACCGGCGACGGCTTAGGCTTCTCTTCCATTTGGTAATAGATAACAGCAGCTATGACAACTAATAGGATGGCCGCTATCCACTTCCAATTGCTCTTTTTCTTTGCCATTACTATTTCTCCTCATCTGTCTACGTACTTTTCATGATAATATACCTCTCTCAATTATATATTTCGACCTCTGTCATGTCTACTTGATTCTCTCAATATAGTCCTTACCTAATCTTAACATAGAGTTAACCATACCTTAAAAATTGCTTAGAGGATAATGCCCCGATAAAGACTAACATTTATTACATAAAGTAGACTTAGCTATGAATTGAAAAACGTTAAGCAAAGGGGTTTTATACTTGAATTTCCTTAAAAAGCTTGTTGCTGTCAATAGTGAATTGATTTCTACTGCAAAGAACCATATCGCCGCACTCAGACAGCCAGCAACTATAAAAACCTTTATCTCACAGGCACAGTTCCCCACAAAGATCAATTACCCGTTAAGTTTACGAACCAAATTGCTTATCGTTGTCGCTATCTTTTCGCTGTTATCAATTGGTATTGGCCTTGTAGGACTGCAAAGTATCAAAGCCTCTAATGACACTTTACGCAACATGTATACCAACCGCATCATAACTCTCCAACAGCTTAAGCTTATGTCTGACGCCTTAACCGTCAATGTTATTGACACTTGTCATAAAGTAAGTGACAACCATATGGCCTGGGCATTAGGACGGAATAAACTTGCCGAGGGCGCTTCGACCATCAAAATAGAGTGGAACAACTACAAAAATCACGCTGCAACCGAAGAAGAGGAAAAATTGTCAGCTCAGATTGACGGCTTCTTAGGAATTGCCGACGGAGCACTTACAAAAGCTGTCGATATTATGGGCAAAGCCGACAAAAAAGCGTTGAGTGCTTTTATGATTGAAGAGCTGTATTCCAGCCTTGAGCCAGTTTCCACCAAACTATCTGAGCTCATGGATCTCCAGTTAGAACTAGCTAAACGGGAATATCAAGCTGCCGATGCCAGATACCAGCAACTTATTCTATTGTTTACCCTTTTGATTGTCGCCGGTTTAAGTATCGCTATAACTCTTGTTCTCTTCATCCTGCAGCGGATGCTCCGCGATATCCGCGATATGGTTACTTGCGTCGAACAAGTCGCTAACGGCAACTTAGAACTGTCTGAGATCCCAATTTCATCCAATGACGAAATTGCCCGTTTGGCTACCGCCATCAATTCCATGGTAACCAAACTGCGTTCATTAGTAAAAACTGTTTCATCCTCGGCCGATCAAGTTGTATCGTCCTCACAGCAAACAACAACCTCAGTTGAGCAAGTATGTGCTGCAGCCGCCTCGGTAGCCAGCAGCAGCACACACTTGGCAAGTGATGCCGCTGTTGGCACAGTATCGGTTATTGAAGTTTCGAAATCACTGTTAGAGCTCTCTTCACTTATTGAAATTGCCAAAAGAGAAGCCACCACAGCAGTTGCCAACTCCCAAACCACATTAAATACTGTTGTTGAAAGCCGCGGGACAGTAGCCAATACCGTAGCTAGCATGGACAATATCCGCAAAAAGACCTTGGAGACTGAAGAATTAATTGCCACACTTAATGGTTATATTGCCAAAATCGGTGCAATTACCGATACCATCACCGGTATCGCTGCCCAAACCAATTTGCTTGCCCTGAACGCTGCCATTGAAGCGGCTCGCGCCGGTGAAGCTGGCCGCGGCTTCGCAGTTGTTGCCCAGGAGGTTAGAAAACTTGCCGAACAGTCGACCCAAGGAGCCGCCGAAGTTGTAACTCTTATCCAGCGCGTTAAGGCCAGCACCGCTGTTGCGGTTCAGGCTATGCAAGGCAGCCGTTCCGAGGTAGAGGCTGGTGTTGCCAGTGCTACGCAGGCCCATCAGTCATTAGATGATATTTTTTCCGCAGTAACTCACACGGTAAGCGGCATTGAAGGCGTACTGTCCATCACTGATGAAGAGGTCACCCAATCAGACAAAATTATTGATTTAATTGACTCCCTAGCCACAGTAATTGATAATACTGCCGCGCAAGCTGATACGGTTTCAGCAACCAGCAAACAAACCTCAAGTGTCATGAATTCTTTGGCGGAAAATTCTACAGCCACCAACCAATTAGCGGCAAAACTTAAAACTGCCATTGGATTTTTTAAAGTAAATCGTAATTCAAATTATCTGGAGGTATGAAAAGATGAAAAACCAGGAATTTTTTGTTGAAAACAATCAAGTTACCGCTAATTTGTCAGGTAATCTGCAAGGCGAGCTTGCCGCTAAAATTCGCGAAACGTTATTAACTTATATTGATAATGGCCACGCTAGCCTGAAGGTTGACTTTTCTAACGTAACCAACATTGATTCCACAGGCCTCGGAATTCTGGTCACAATTCAAAAACGATCCCTTCAGAATGGTGGCAACATGGTGCTACAAGGCCTGCAAGGAAATGTTAAAGCTGCCTTTGATCGAACTCGTCTTAGTAAAGCCTTCTCTATTACAGACGTCAATTCATCAGTAGCATAAGTCTTTTTTGTCCATATTTTGAATTATTGAGTTATGTCACAGAAAAATTCAAGGGTTTTTTCAACTTAAAATAGAATATAAACTTTAAGATGATTTGTTATGGAAGGAGTTTATATACTATGGAAGCACCAAACCACTCTGTATTGATCTGTGATGACTCAATGCTTGTCAGAAAAAAACTCCGCGACATACTTGAAGAAATGCATTGCCGCGTTTTTGAAGCCAAAAATGGCCTTGAGTGTGTTGAATTATTTAAACAACATACACCCCAGACCGTTTTTCTTGACATTGTCATGCCTGAACTTGATGGCCTAAATGCCTTAAAACAACTTAGAGCGTGTGACCAAAAATCACGTATTATTATGCTGTCATCAACCGGGACTTCCGCCAAATTGCTGGAAGCCCTTAAAAGCGGTGCCACTGACTTTATCCAGAAGCCCTACACCAAGGAGCAAATCGCCAAAGCCATTGGGCATACTGAATAAAAGGAGTTAACGATGTATACACAATATTTAGGTCAATACCTCTTAAATAAAAAGCTCATTTCTGCAGATCAGCTTTGCGAATTACTGGCACAAGAAGATGCAGCCCGTGTAAAACTTGGGGTTTTGGCAATTAACAGCGGTTTTATGACCGCAAAACAAGTGGAAGAAATTCATGAACTGCAGCGTACTATGGATCGCCGGTTTGGCGAGATTGCTACTGGCAAAGGCTATCTTACCATTCAGCAGCTTAATGATCTACTGTCTCTGCAAGACAGCCGCCATCTCGGCTTAAGCCAGGCAATTGTTGACAAAGGCTATCTTACCTTAGCACAATTAGAAACTGCACTTAAGCAATTTAAAGAAGACACACAGTTAACAGACGCTGAGCTTAAGATTATTCAGTCTGGCGATGTGGATAGAATTGTCCCGTTATTCCTCGATTTCCCGGAGAATGACTGTCCTCAATTTTACTCTGATTATGTTGCTCTGCTGCTAAAAAATATCGTTCGTTTCCTCAATGAGCGCCCGGTGTTATCACGGCCGGAGCCACTGCTTAGTAAGCCGGCCAACGGTTGGCTTATCTCTCAGCAAGCAGTTGGACTGTACACAATTTCAACAGGATTAATTCTTAGCGACCTTGTGCTTCTTGATATTGCCAACCGCTTTAGTCAAGAGTCATTAAGCCATGTTAACGATTTGGCCAAAGACAGCATCTGTGAGTTTTTAAATTTGAATAATGGTCTTTTCCTGATTAATTTGTCAGACAAGGGTTTTGAATTTGATTTACAACCCCAGACACTATCACAAACTTACGACATTCCGGTTACCGGATACCGTATTCCTATTGACCTTTCCTGTGGCCGCATTGAGCTTGTTTTTTCCATTGATGATAACTAGTTTTTTTGCGCACGAAAAGCAAGGCTCTCCCAGAAATCTGCTGGGAGAGCCTTTTTATTTACTCTAGCAAACTATTACCAGACGATGATTATGAACGGAAATTAATAAACTGCAATTCAATCCCAAAATCTTTTTCTCTTAATTTTTGAATTACAGCCTGCAAATCATCCTTTTTCGCACCGACAACCCGCACCTGATCATCCATAATCTGCGCCTGGACTTTAAGCTTTTGCTCTTTAATATAAGCAACCACCGCTTTGCCTTTATCCTTGCTGATACCCTTTTGAATCGTGACGGTTTGCTTTACTGTACCGCTAAAGGCCGACTCAATTTTGCCAACATCCAAACACTTTAAGGGCACATTGCGTTTAACCATTTTGCTTCTGAGAATGTCCAGCATAGCTCCCAGTTTATAGTCATCCTCAGCCGACAGTTTTAAGGACTCCTTATCAAGAACCATTTCAGCCTTGCTGCCTTTGAAATCATAGCGCTGTCCAATTTCCTTAGTTGTCTGATTAACAGCATTATCCATTTCCTGCATATCCACCTCTGAAACAATATCGAAAGAACAATCTTTTGCCATATCCGGTACTCCTTTCACACAGTAACATTAATCAAAAACATATTACCATATTTCTCTATTTTGTCCAAAAAAACCTCCTGCACTCAGGTTTATTCTCTGTCAGCCCACAAACCAAACTACAAACACCGGCGCCAACAGAGAAGTAAATATTCCTGCCAATCCCATAGCCAAGCCTGACATTGAGCCTTGCTGTTCACCTTCCAGCAGTGCCATTGCAGTCCCTTGTCCGTGCGAGACTGTTCCCATGGCTAGGCCCCTGCCTACAGGATCATAAATTTTAAACCTGGTAAGTAATATTAAACCTATTACCGAACCAAAGGTTCCGGTAGCTACCACAAAAGCAACCGCCAAAGCAGGATTGCCCCCTGCCATTGTTGCCACATCAACCGCAAACGGAATGGTTGATGATTTCGGGATAATTGATACGACGATTTCTCTTGATAGCCCTCCCGCCTTAGTAATCAACAACACAGTCGCCATAGACACGGCGGTTCCCAGGCCAACACTCCAGAAAATAGCAACTCCATATTGTTTTAACAACTGCCGGTTTCGTTAAAGCGGCACTGCCAATGCTACCGTTGCCGGCCCCAACAAAGAAGTCATAATATCTTTTGCCGGGGTATAGGCCGCATAGGGTATCTTGCAAACAATAAGAATGGCAATAATTATGGCAGCGCTTATTAGCACAATATTAATGAGCGGGTTGGTATAGCGAAAAGTGTAACAATGCCTGATAGCAGCAGGCAAAACAGCAAGATCATCTCAAAGACAGTCCCCGGAATAGGCAAGCCAGTAATATCGGTAATTTGATTGCCAAGCCAGAAAATAATCCCTAATATCACGATTTGCCCCATCATGCGCAGCAGTTTCAGTAGCATGCAAAACTCTCCTTGTGTGATTATATAGTACAAATCGTATACGAGCAGGGGGTAGCTTGTCAAATTAATGTGTTAAATAAAAAGCACGCTGCTTCCTTTCATCTGGATGCTGCGTGCTATTTTTGTTTAATGCATTACTGAGGAAAATTTAAGTTTTTTAAAAAGCGGTTTTGAAACTCAGACTGAACTGCCAATTCCAAATAAACAACATTAGATGCGATTTGCATACAGCGTTGCATCTTATCCGCAGATATTAGTGCCTGAACGGCTCCTATCCCGGCAGCATTGCCGACAGAAACAACTTGCTCGCGCTTTATTCCCGGCAGCATTCCAATTGTTATCGCACTATCAATATCAATATAATTGCCAAAAGCACCTGCCAAACACACCTGTATCGGCTCACAGCCATTATATTTTTCTAGTAAGAATTGAATACCTGTGCAAATAGACGATTTCACCAGCTGGAGTTGACGCACATCAGCCTGCGTAATAGCAATATCGGTACCACTATCACTCTGCGCTCCGCTACTCAGAACGAATTCCCATTGACCATCCCGCTGCTTCAAGCGTTCCCGCAGCAAGCCAGAAATATCCGCCCTGTCAGGATTGTTAAATCGCCCGCTTTTATGCAATATACCGGCATTTAACAGCTCAGCAACCGCCTTCACAAGGCCTGAGCCACAAATGCCAGTCGGTTTGCCGTTGCCAATGACCTGAGTCCGAACATTCTGCCCACTTATAACCACATCACAGATGGCTCCTTCTGTAGCCCGCATGCCATCGCGGATATGGGCTCCTTCAAAGGCAGGACCGGCAGCAGTGGAACAAGCATACAAGCTATTACCACTGCCAACAA
The DNA here is from genome assembly GCA_017889705.1 of Bacillota bacterium. GTDB lineage: Bacteria > Bacillota > Negativicutes > Sporomusales > Sporomusaceae > Sporomusa. The sequence continues at coordinate 90,421 of JAGGAB010000003.1, forward strand.
CCATCTCTCCGTTTGTTCCCAAGTCTACCAACAGCAGCGGCGTTGTGGCAACATCCTGGTCAACAGCCAAAACAGCAGCCGTCGTATCTGAACCGACAAAGCTTGCCATATTGGGCAATATAATCATTTTCCCCTGCGGATGCATGTCCAGATCCAACTCCAGCGAATCAAGCGGTGCCATATATTTAAATAGAGCGGCATAGGGCTTGCGCACTAAGGTTGACGGCGGAATCTCCGCAACTAAGTGAGTCATAGTGGCATTCCCGGCAATGGTTCCGGCGTAAATATGGGTTTTCTCCACCCTGGCCATATCGCATAATTCAACAATAATCTGATTTAGACACTGTCTAATAAGTTGTGACAGCCGTTCGAGACCGCCCTCCAACTCATGGGTAGCCTGAATCCGTGAAATGACATCAGCCCCCATCGAGGCCTGGGGATTATTTTTTGAGCACACGGCTACTATTTGCTTGGCATTAATATCTACCAGCATGCCGACAACAGTTGTTGTGCCAATATCAAAGGCCACACCATATAACCGTTCTGAGGTATCTCCAGCTTCAACAGCTATCACTTTATTATCAAGTATAGTAATGGATATGCACTCCGGTTTTGTTTCTACCACAGCATTTAACTGCCTGAGCAGCACTGCATTATCTAGACTGCTCAGACTATTTATTGCCTGCCTGTCTCCAGCCACCGCTTGATAAATCATTTCCTGCAAAGAATAATGGTTATCTATTGTGGGATAAGCCGGTCTTAGTAACACCTTCTTAACTAGTGGACACTCATCACCAATAGTAATTTCAGTAGCCTGTCCCTTATGACTTGCTTCACTGCTTTTCAGAAATATCGTCACATCACTTGCCGGATAAACCTGACAAGCCTGATACCAGTTTTCTTTTTCGGGCTGTACTGCTCTCCCGTCTTTACCGGTAACTTCCCCCTGCAGAACCTGTATCTTACATTTGCCGCAGTTACCTCTGCCGCCGCAATTAGCTTCCAGAAATATTCCGCCCTCAATGAGAGAATGTAAAATGGTTTTTCCCGCTATACATGGTATGCACTCTTCTCGACCTTCCATATGCAATATATATTTTGTCGCAGCTTTATTCATATATATAACTCCCCTCTCCCGTCAAGCGTAAACCAAAAAGAAGAACCATTATTCTATACAGAGACAGTTCTTCTTTGGTGAAATGTATGTAACACACCTATCTGAAAGGAGGATAGGTGCTACAACAGCAAGTTGTATCATTGGTAAAATTCCCGCATACTGCCCTGGTGAAACACAGCAAATGAGGCATTCACTACTTCTTCAATAACTGTTTTACTATACCCAAAGACTAATACATTGACATCCAAAATGATACTATTAATCTCATTAGATAGCCCATTTATCCATTGAACCGACGGCTTTATATCCACCTGTTCCAGTTTTGTAAGTGATAAAAACACGAACTCCTCTTCTGATAATTTGCCAAGTATTTTAATATGGCCAAGGATAATACCATTATAGGCTAGCGGTCTGCCAATAGCTTGTATCAGACGCTCTACATATTTTTCAAATGACGCCTTGGCAACAGGTTGTTCAAAAATAATGTGATATGTTTTACTAAAAATCGACGCATCAGTTAGGCTTGTATCTGCCGGCGTTGGTTTGCGTGTGATTTTATGCGTAAGTTTATGCAAAATCAATTACCTCCTCAATAACAGCTAGGGGTAATTGATTTGCAGCACTAGCAACTTTAATCGGAACATCACTGACAAATCCCTTAATATCGTTAATAATTTCTTCCCTGTCAGCACCTGCAATATCAACCTTGTTAATGATGACAAAGTCAGTTTTCTCCAGTTGACTGGTAACTAGCGGCTCCAGCATTTCTTTTAGCTCAGGCCAGCGTGCCATATCCACAATTGTTATTGTCTTTAATCCGGTATAAAAGTTACAATACTCATTAATCAATTTCGCTATGTTCCCGGGAATAGCCACACCGGTCATCTCAATAATCAGCCAATCTGGTTTAATGGTTTCGTTTATTTCTCTTACCGCAGTTATTAAGTCACTGGTAATCTGGCAGCATACGCAACCACCGAACAGCGGCTTTACCTGTAAACCGCTATCAGCTAACAGCTTATCATCAATGCCAGCTTCCCCAATTTCATTTTCAATGAGCGCTACGGTCTCATGTTTATTCTCTGTAATATATTTGGCAATTTGCAATATCGTAGTTGTTTTACCAGAACCTAAAAATCCGCCAAACAGCAAAATACGCATAATTGCTTCCCACCCTTTTACCTAATACGCAAGTATCTACTAGAGACATTCCGCAAGTTTTTGCGGAAAAGGTTGTTATTTAAAATCAGCAGTTACTCCTATCCGGTTTACTTTCTCTCTACCTGAAAACTCCGGATTGCCCTGCAACCCGGAGTTTTCCAAGATAGCTTAATGCAGCTTTCGCTATTTCATAATCGGGTAACTATACGCGAGACTGAACTGATGTTATCATTTTCTACCGGAGCTTTACGTTCCGAAAGCCAACTGATTTCTCTTGCAATACTTAGTATTCTATTAATAATCTGCGATATATCTTCCTGTACGTTATTAGTAGAATGATACTGATTGTCAGGCAGGGAATCCTGCCTGCTCATTACACTGTCCTGCTTCTTAGAATTTTGGACATCCATTTCACCGACAACGCAACTGCTAGTATTTATTCTTTCTTGTTCCACGGCGGAAACCCTCCTTTTTATCAGATTTTCTACGAAGTAGACTGCCTAATACCGGAAAGACAGGCAGTTAGTTAGCGCCGGAAGCCTTTTTAGACATTTCTACAGCATCATAGGCGTTCTTACAATAGCCATCAGCATTACACCATTTAGCAACATTTTCATCAACCGGGCCACCGCCGACAAGTACAGTTGCTTTGGTTCCAGTAGCTTTAACTGCCGCAACCGTCTCTTTCATTACATCAAAAGCAGTGGTCAACAGACAGAACATGCCAACTACATCCGGGTTATGGGTCTTGATAGCGTCAATAAAGGTTTCAATCGGAGCATCCACACCAATATCCACTACTTTGAAACCATTGCAGTTTAAAATGGTTGAAACAATATTTTTGCCAATATCGTGAATATCATCTTTTACAGTTCCCAAGATAACTGTACCAATGGCTTTCTTATCCCCACCGGTAGCAAGCGCTGAACCTAGAAGTGCGGCTGCATTGGAAAAAACTTCTGCAGACATAATAAGTTCAGACAAGTAGTAATCACCGGCCTCATAAAGTTTGCCTACCCCCTCCATGCCCGCCTGCAATTGAGCAAGAATTTCCACTGCTGCTACGCTATTTGCCAATTGATCTTTTACGGCTTCAATTACTAAATCTTCCTCTAAATCAGTTACCGCTTTTACTAAATCAATCTTTGCCATTGCCTATTCCCCCACATTCATATTTTATATACGCACCCTACCTTAGTAAGGTCAATTATTCGTAAAGCCCTTTTCGGTGTGCCTTAAGATAGTTTTTACAATATCTATCATTCCCCAGCAATGCTTGCCCTGCATATACTACACCCATCATTGCTTTGTCTGTCGGGTTTAATATATAGCCATCCATTCCCACGGTCATTGTTTGAACTACAAACAAACGGTTAAGCACGGCTCTATTGGGAAAACCATACGAGATATTACTCAAACCACAGGTAAGATGCACTTCAGGATATTTTTTCTTAATAGCATAAATGGCGTCCAACACGGATTTGCCATATTTATCATTGGTACTTAACGGCTTAATTAATGGATCAATATAGATATCATCTTGCTCGATACCTTCTTTTGCCATATCGTCAATCAGCTTGCTGGCAATACGCAAGCGATCTTCGGCAGTTTCTGGCATTCCGGCATCTTCAATGCAAAGCGCCACAATTTTTGCGTTAAACTCTTTTACTAAAGAAATAACTGCCTTGTAGCGTTTTTCCTCAGCAGTTGTCGAGTTAATCATCCGCTTACCATTACCTGTCTTTGCCAACGCTAAACCTGCTCTAAGTGCATTTTCATCTGGACTGTCAATGCAAAGCGGCAAATCCGTAACTTCCTGAATAGTATTTACCAACCACTCCATGCACTCAATTTCCTGACCTACCATAGTGCCGCAGTTTACATCAAGATAGTTGGCTCCGGCTTCTTCCTGTTGCTTTGCCACCTCTTGAATATAGGCTGCATTTCTTGTTTCAACCGCTTCGCGGATGGCCTTGCGGCTGGTATTAATGAGTTCTCCGATTATTAACATTAGAACGTATTCCTCCAATCTGCAATTGCTGTATATACATCTATATAAATGGTAGCGCACTTACATCTATTTGTCAATATATTCTTTGATTTCAGAATCTATTTTTTATTTCTACTTATGCTAAGTTATACTTTGCGAATCCAAAGCATAATCATTGCCACTGCACCAATAGAGCAAAAAGCTACTAAGCACATAAGGCCGCCGACATAACTACCGGTCGCATTAATAAAATAACCAACAACTACAGGAGTAATTGCACCGCCGAGACTTCCCAGGCAGCTTTCAAAGCCACTGCCCGCGCCCAAGGCCTTGGCCGGTACGACTTTTTGGATTATAGACCAATGGCCAGGAAGTCCAATTAGCAGTGCCGATACTGCCATTACAAGATATAGCGCCGCTTCCACCTGCCCAGACGCATGTGCCGCGAAATAAATTCCCACTGCGCCGCCAGCCATATGCAGAACGCCCAATGTTGATTTCCGTTCGATCTTATCTGTCAAGTAACCGGCTGCTATCAGCGCAACAATTCCTGCAGCATATGGAGCATTAGCCCAAAAACCCATACTGCTCCAGGTAAAACCCATCGCCTCTTTTAGATAGGAAGGTATCCAGGTGGCAAGCCCCCACCACGCCGAAGAACTGAATACATAGAAAATGACACATAGCCAGTAGTCAAAATTAAATAAAAAACCTTTCCAATTTTCCCAGGTTGATTGAGACTCACTTGCCTGTTGTTTTAAGCTCTCTGCTTCGCTTTTTAAACCGGCTTCAATGTATTCCAGTTCACATGTGCTAATTTTTTTACTCTCACGAGGATTGTCAGCAGTTAAAAACCAGATCAGAAATAAAGGGATAACACCGATACCCGCTAATGCAAAAAAACTGACTCTCCATCCCCACTCTCCGATGATCCATACCATAAACGGCATTGCCAACGCCGGCCCTGCCGTCAGACCGATAAGCCATGTTGAATTTGCTCTGGCCCGCTCTTGAGGTGGAAACCAGTTCTTTACAAATTTCATTTGCATGGGCCAATGCATGCCTTCACCCAAACCCAAAATACACCGTGCTGCAATCATACCGGCAAAACTGGATACCAGCCCTCCATATATGCAGGAAACTATCCAAAACACAATGGCCAGAGCCATAACTTTACGCGGACCCCACAAATCACCTAACGGACTTAGTATAGCATTAGTGATGGCATACGTGAATAAAAACATCGACATTAGCGAACCAATCGCCACAGCGTCACCTTTAATACCCATCTCCCGAAGAAAAGTCTCATCGGCAACCAATACCGATATATTAACTCTGTCAAGATATGCGATCAATAATGTCACTAAAAGAACCAATATCAATATTACCCGCTGTTTTATCGGACTATTAGCTGTAGTCGCCTGCTGAACAACTACTCTTTCAGTGTCCACTTTTATTACCTCCTTGACCTAAATCAGTTCATACAATAGGCAAAGGACGACCCCGAACAAGTCGGGGTCCCTAAAAATCAAATGGTTAGTTTAATAATATCTTAATAGAAGAACTCAAGCTTTGTCATATAGGTTGTGCCAATATCACTGGAGGTTAAGTCTGTTGCCAATTTCCGGTTCTTAATTTTGAGGTCTTGTCCCTCAATAGTCCAGATTACATTCTTAGCAACAGTGCTTTGGAAGGCAACAAAGAAACCCTTGATATTGTCAGTACCTCTAGTATACGTGTTATATCTGTCTCTCACATCGGCCATAGCTTGTGCATCAAAACCACCGGCTCCGCTCGGGATTGCGCCAGCGTCAACGCTGCGATACGCGATCGACCAGCCAAAATCACCTTTTTTCTTGTAGTCTACAAGATTTTTGGCTGAATAGAATACAGGCGGTGCGTTAACGGCGCTGGTAAGTTCAACAGCCCAGCCTTTAGGTGAAGTAGGTAAGTTTTGTGCTTCCTTAAGATCTGTTGACACATAATCAGCAATCAACTTAACTTTTCCTAGATTGACATCAAAGCCTGCCGCCCAACCCGCAGATTTATTAAAAGAACCAACATTGGTATTCAGGGTGCTGCCTGTAAGCGTATTATTGATACCAGGAACATCAGACCAGTAATAACCGCCTCGCCACCCAATCTTATCATTTATTTTTCCAGAAAGTTGAGCGGTTGTAAGTGTATTAGCATCACCGCTATAGCTGTCTGGAGCGTTCTTGATATTATTCACAGAACCAGTAAACAATACTTTGCCTATGTTCTCATCAAAGCGTATCCCATCAACGCCAACGGCTTTACCAAACAGTCCGTGTGTAAAGTTATCATAAGGGAAACGGCCAATGCGTACTTTATCTATGCCCATCACATCTTTTGCCGTTATTACAAACATATCAAAGTAAGCATCACTTCCCTTACCGACAGTATCATAATCACCGAAATTACTGGTAGCTTGCGCACGAGCCATCCAAGAAATATCTTCATTAATAGTTCCATTGAATTTAATACGCTGGCGGAAATCAAATTTCTTTGAACCATTCAATTTTGTATTGCCAGTAGCCTTCGTATCATTTCCGAAAACACGGAAACGAGTCTCACCGCTTACCCAGGTATTAGTCTTAGCTTCAACCTTAGCAATCCTTGCCCCCAAACGGTTAAGTTCAGCGGCAAACTCAGAAGAAAGCTTGTCAATAAGCTGCTTATTGTCCTCATCGGCTTTTTCATACTTGTCCATGGCTTTAGCAACAACGAAGGCAACTTCATACCGGCTCATAGCCTTATCGCCTTTAAAGGTTTTGTCGGTATAGCCGTCAACAATACCAGCCTTAGCTAACTTCGCTATCGCATCATAAGCCCAGTGTCCAGCGGGAACATCGCTAAAAGACGGCGTTACAGCAGCATAAACGGGATTATCGAGCACTGGGATTCCAGCCATAGTGATGGACATAAGTGCCAATGGTACGATAGTCATCCATTTTTTTAGTGATTTTGTTTTCTTCATGAAATTCTCCCCCAAATTTTCATTTTTGTCACTAATGCTTGACCTTTATCTGAAGTGTAAAGCAGCGCACTTATACACTTTCAGAACATTTAGCACTGGAAGGCGGCTTAGGCATGGTTGCAAAAACTACAAAGATAATGCCTGCAAAAACGATAGCCGCATTAAGCTCAAAGGCCGGAGTATAACTACGGAACATATCAAACAATTTCCCGCCAGCTACGCCAGCACCAGAAACAATGACTGCAGTGATTGCCTGCAATGAACCATTGATTTTTGGAAATGCGGCAGGTCCGAAGAAATTGCCCAACATAGTGTTTTGCGCTACGAAAGTCCAGCCAAAACCGGCGCCATATAATATAGCTGCTATATAGGCTGCCATCATCGCTTCAGGAGCAGCTTGCACGGCAAGATATGACCCGACAAGATAACAGCACATACCTAACATAAAGACATAGCGGGCAGCTATTCTATCCATTAGCCAGCCACTGATCAACCGTCCGAATATCCCGCCCATGGTAAACATGCCCATGGCAAAGGCTGCATCTGCCGGCGTAATTCCTTTGCCTTTCAAATGCATAATCCAGTGGGCGGTAAAGAAGAAAAACGGCCATTGGCTGGCAGCCGCAGCTAATACAGTCAGCCAGTAAGTAAGAGATTTATATACCTCGGCCGGAGTCCAAGCATACTTTGTAACTAGTGCACTGTTTGCAGCCACTGCGGTTGCAGCTTCCGTCACTTCTTTTCCATCAGGAATCTGCCCGAGATCTTGCGGCCGTTCTTTTACAAAGAGCCACGCAATAATTGCACTGACAACAGCAATTCCAGCTACTACCATCCAGGCTAAACGCCAGTTGCCTCCTGACGAAGCAATAAGTTTGTTCATAGCCGGCGCCCCGATAAAACCGGCAAAACCTGAGGCAGTCATGGCTAACGCCATTGCTCTTCCCCTGAATTTAACAAACCAGCGTGTAATTGTTGTCGACAAAGCAACAATGCAACCAAAACCAAGACCACAACCAACCAAAAATCCAAAACCTACTAAATAATGCCAGGGTTGGGAAGCAACCTGCGCCATCCACAATGAACCAATAGCAATTAAAACCGAACCAATTATAAAGGTTTTACGAACTCCCCACTTAGTAATTGACATTCCGACAAGAATGGCCGACGTACCAACAAATAAATTTAGAAGGGAAAAACCTAATCCAAAAGTAGTTCGATCCATAACGATTTCTTTCATCATATAGGAGTTAATTACAGCGCCCCCATATAGCGGAAATCCCATGTTTAACAGATACAGAACCCATAGTACACCTACCAGTTTCCAACCATAAAACTTTTGCTCATTCCCCACAATTAACCCTCCCATAATAAGATTTTCAGCGCGCAACTATCTTATTGCCAACGAATAAATAATTACCAAATTCCGATTTCGATACCATTATTTGTCTTAATGTATATACATCTATATAGATAGTAACTGATTGAGAAAATTTTGTCAATTATTTTCTCTGACATTTCAGAAAAATTTGTGTTTTGTAATAAATGCCTGTCCTGCACTAGAGCAAACATTTTTTCAGTATCTTACCTGATGCGTTGCGCGGCAGCACCGAAGCAAATTCAACAACCTTTGGCATCTTGTAGCGTGCCAATTTACCTTCACAGAAAGCTTTAATACCCGCAATGTTAATTTGCTGTTTGGGATCTTTTAAAACAATAACCGCTTTTATGACTTCCCCCCATTTCTCATCAGATACGCCAACTACGGCAGCTTCTTTTATGTTGGGATGTCGGTATAGAACTTGTTCAACTTCAACTGGGTAAACATTCTCTCCGCCGGTGATAATGACATCTTTTTTCCTGCCTGCAACATATAGATAGCCTTCAGCATCTTTCCACAGGCAGTCTCCGGTAGAAAACCATCCTTTTTGCATAACTGCCTGGGTTTCCTGCGGCTTTTCCCAATATCCTTGCATAAGGTTTGGCGCCCGCACCAATAACTCCCCTATTTCTTCACTCAAGGCATCCTGGCCGTATTCATTTACAATCCGTATATCAACATAAAAAGCAGGTTTACCGACAGAGCCACTTTTGCGGTCAGCATCCTGGATATTTAAAATAGCAACAGGTGCCACCTCAGATAAACCAAACGCCTGGATTAACGCAACTCCTTTTTGCCGGAGTAATTTAATCACTGTTGTAGGACATGGAGCCGCTGCCGAGATACTAATGCGCAATGACCGCAATGTATATTTAGCAAAATCAGGAACCTGAGTAACAGCAAGCCACATAGCCGGCACCATAAACATACAGGTTATTTTTTCCCGCTCGATAGTTTGCAGTACCTGAACCGGATCGAACTTATTGGCAATAATTACTGTACCGCCTTTATACAATAACGTTAATGTCAATATGGTCATTGCCCCGCTATGAAACATCGGTGCGACTGTAAAGGTAGTATCTGTATCCACAATGGGCTGCGCAATTAAAATCTGAACAATATTCCAGAAGGTATTTGCATGCGTAAGCATTGCCCCCTTGGGGCATCCGGTAGTTCCCGAAGTATACATGATCATCTGTACTTCGTCCCCGTCTACATCACTTGTCGGCTCAGAGTCACCGTGCTTTGCCAAAAAATCCTCATAAGCAAATGCCTCCGCTAATTCATCGCCAACACTAAGGCTATGTTTTATGGCAGCTCGTTTACAGACTTCAGCCGCCAACAATGCATACTCTTGGTGATAAATAAATACGGACGCACCAGAATCCTTCAGAATATATTCAACTTCCTCAACACTCAAACGAAAATTAACGGGAACAAATATAGCGCCGATTTTGGCACAAGCAAACATTACTTCCAAAATTTCCGTGCCATTTGTTAAGAATACCGCTACCCGAGTTCCCTTTTGAACGCCAAGCTGCATTAACCCATTTGCCAGACGGTTGATGCGGCTGTTTAGCTGGCTGTAAGTAAGCTCACGGTCTTTGCAGATCAAAGCAGTTTTACTGCCGCTCAATTGAGATCTCTTGATCACCCACTGTCCGATTCCCCTCACGCATATCCACTCTTCTCTCGCTTCATAAAGATAAATATTATGCAATAGCCCTCTGTTGGTTTTACCGCGCCTTTCCTGCCGGATACTTTCATCCGTAGCGAAAGGTAACACCCATCGTACCGCGCGGATAAGCCCATTTGCTTATACCCTTGGTTTTGCAGACAATCCGGCAGGTGCCGCATTCCAGGCAGCCGGCATAATCAAAATTGACTTCGCCATCCTTTAAGGTGTATAGCACTGCCGGACATACAACCAGACAGGGCTTTTCCTTACAGTTGGCGCAGATCGCCTTATCAAGAACAATATGCGGTTCTTCTTCATCAACAGCGAATTTGTTTAACCCTAAAAGTTCGTCCGGCGAAAGTTTTTTTACCGTCATACCGCTTTAAACCCCCTCCAACCATCGGCAAGCAGTTGCCCGAAGGTAACATGTTTTTTCAATACCTTTAACATGGCCTTATCCATGCGTTCAGGCAGTTTGCCATCAACTGCAAACAACACTTTCATCATTTCATTGGCCATTTTGGGATATACAGTTACCATCCGCCGGTTGCTCATGAGTTCGTGGAAATTAGCGTACAGCTTCATGGTTGGTGTCAAATCAAGGTCTTCTAACTCTTTTACATATGCCGGGCCTACATTACTGACATTTTCATTCTTCAATATGGCCTGCGCGGCAGCAACGCCGCTGACAATGGCAAGATCAATTCCGCGAATAATCGTGCCTGTATTAACTACCATACCGGCCGCATCTCCCACCATAATCAGCCCGTCCCGGTATAGGTCCTTGGGCATGGCATGATAACCGGTTTCCGGCACAAGATGAGCGCCGTATTCCACCGTTGTCCCATCCTTGATTAACGGATAAATGGCCGGGTGCATTTTTAGTTCCTGCATAATTTCATGAATGGATTTACCCTGGTCAGCCAGGTCTTCTGGATTCAAGACTACCCCCAAGGAAATGCTGCTCTTGTTGGTGTACAAAAAGCCGCCGCCAAGCACCCCGCCACTACAACCAACAAGTACTCGCGCCGCCCCTTCGCCGCCATTAAGGTTAAAGCGGTCTTCAATAACTTGTTCCGGCAATTCGATAATTTCTTTAGCCCCTACGCCGACACTATGGGCATCAATATCTTTCCGCAAACCAGCCTTCTGGGCGATAAAGGAGTTTACACCGTCAGCAGCTATAACAACTGTTGCATAAATTTCATCATCACCGGCCTTAATGCCGACAATTTTTCCATCAGCCTCCAAAAGTTCGTCGACAAGTATGCCGGGTGCCAGCATAGCACCCTGAGCTTCGGCCTGAGCGGCAAACCACTCATCAAAAGGCGCACGCAGTACGGAGTAGGACTGGGGAACTTCTTTCCCGAAATCGTAATCCACATAGTCCATAGTCATGGCGCTGCTATTTCCGAGCATCATAATCTGCTCTCTGACCACTTTTCGCTCCAGCGGTGCTTCCTGATACAGACCGGGTTCCACCAATTCCAGCGCATAGGTATAAAGCCGGCCACCAGTAACGTTTTTGCTGCCAGCGCTTGTACCCCGTTCTACCAGCAGAACACTTTTGCCATTCTTGGCCAGTACATAGGCGCAGGCGGCGCCGGCCGGGCCGGCACCAATAATTATGGCATCAAATTTTTCTTCATCTGACATAATAACTCCCCCATTTTACAACAACGCTTGACGCCTTATTTCTTCTGCAAAGCAGCCGTTAGTAACGGCACCACTTCATATAAATCGCCGACAATCCCGTAATCGGCCGCTTCAAATATTGGGGCTTTTTCATTGGTGTCAATGGCAACAATGATTTTGGCATCCCTGATACCGACAACATGCTGTACCTGACCGGAAATACCCATGCCAATATAGAGTTCTGGTTTTACTTTCTGGCCGGAAATGCCGATATAACGGTCATTAGGCAGCCAGTGATAATCTTCGGAAATGCCGCGTGTGCAAGCGATTTCTGCACCGCAAGCAGCTGCGAGTTCTTCCACAAGCTTCATGTCTTCCTGTTTGGAGAGGCCACGGCCAACACAGACAATGCGGTTGGCTGTCGCAATATCGGCACCTTCACGCACAATCGGGCATACATTACTAATCACAACCCGCGAATCTTCATTGGTCACTTCTACAGTAATAATTTCGCCCTGTCCGGCTGTCTCAGACGCTTCGGCAAAAGTCCGGGGCGGAATAGTTACCAGCGCCGGCAGTGACACCACTTCCGTGCATATAGCTAAGCCGCCATACATTAATCTGGTGGTTTCAATGGCATCATTAACGAACTGAACTGTTAACGCATCGGTAACAAGGCCGGCTTGCAGCTTTGCCGCCACTTTGGCTGCAACATCTTTGCCGCGCAGGGTAGCGCCGATTAGCACAACACTTGCCTGTTCTTTTTTTAAAAGCTCGTCTATAACACCGGCATAGCTTTCCGGCCAAGCACTAATTCCTTTTAGCAAATATACTTTATCGGCACCGGCACCAGCTAAGCTTTGCGCCGCTTCGTCAGTAATGGCAATAACATTGACAGACTGATCGGTGGTTTTCTTAAGTTCCTGACCTGCCGTCAGCAGTTGTCTGGCAACAGTACTGTCTTCTGAATAAATCCAAATTCCTGGCATGTTTTAACTACCCCTTTCCTCTAGCACATGTTGGGCAAGGCTGGCAACCAGCTTAGCGACATTATCAGCCTGAGCGGCTTCTTTGAAGACAACCTTTTTCCGGTCCATAACATACCCTTTGCGTGAGACAGCGCGCACTTTGGCGGTGAGCGCTTCTGCCGCAATGCCAAGTTCGCTTACTTTTACTTCCTCTGATGGTTTCTTGGCAGCAGCCATAACCTGCTTTAAACCCGGTATGCGCGGTTTGTTGATCTCCGGCAGAACACTGATAACGACAGGTCCAGTTACAGTTACCTCTTCAATGCAGTCACCCAGCTTACGGGTAGCAATTACCTTACCATCAGCCACTGTAATCTTTTGTACAAAGGTAACTGCCGGAATGTCCAGCAGGGCTGCCAACCGTGGGGCGGTTTGCTGGCTGTAAGTGTCAGCACTGCCTTCACCGCACAAAATCAAGTCATATTGTCCGAGTTTTTTGATTGCGGCAGCCAGCACATTGGCAGTCACAAAAGCATCAGCCTGTTCACTTGCTGCATCGCCTATCCAGTATACTTTGTCCAGGCCTCGGGAGAGAGCGTCTTTTAAAGATTGCTTGACCGCATCAGTCCCAAAGGTAAGCGCCTCCACACTGATGCCATGAAGCTCCGCTAAAAGCGCACCTTCTTCGATTGCATTTTTGTCATAATCACTGATTTTATATTTAGCCCGGCCAGTATCGAGAGACAAATCTCCCGCTATTTTAATGTCTTGTTCGTCCAATACCCACTTGTAACAGACAAGAAGCTTTTGCATGGTTTACCCCTTTCTTCTTTTGGGAGAGGAAAATGTTCCTCTCCCTGTTCAGTTCTTAATAATTTCTTTAAGCCAACAGATTTCCGGCAATAATTTTCTCAGGGAAATCAAGAGAGCTGTTTTTAATTACGGCCCCTTTGACGTCACGATAAAGACGGGAAGCCACCATTTCCTGGCTGTAACCATAACCGCCCTCAATCTGGATAACGTCAATTAATGCGCTTTGGCCAATGCGGGCAGCAAACAGCTTAATCATGGCCGCCTCAGCAACAAATGCCTGGCCATTTTCCAAGAGACTGGCGGCATCATACACCGCTAAGCGCAGCATGTGGATATTTGCGGCCATCTCAGCCAGCATGGACTGAATGGCGGGGAATGTGGCAATCGGACGACGAAATTGGATTCTCTGCTTACCATATTTCACGGCATCCTCCATGGCAGCCTGAGCAATCCCCACTACCATAGCACCTTCGGCAATACTAGCGGCAGCCAGCGCTTCAGCGGCAATAGCCAGGCCTGCGCCTTCGGCACCTAATAGGTTTGCTGCCGGCACTTTCACCTGATCAAATACCAATTCGGCTGACTGGCAGCCGCGAAGCCCCATTTTGTCAATAAGCCTTGCAACCGACAAGCCATCTGTCTTCGCGTCCACAAGGAAGGCGCTAATTCCTTTGGCACCGGCCTCCGGATCGGTCTGAGCAAATACGATGTACAGGCCGGCTGCGCCGCCATTGGCAACATAGCATTTTCGGCCGCTTAGCACATAAGAATCGCCGTCTTTGACTGCAGTTACCCTGTGCTCACCTGCACCTAAAGCTGCGCCAGGTTCATTTAGGGCAAAAGCTCCCAATTTTTCACCCTGGCATAAGCTTGGCAAATAGGCTTGTTTTTGTTCTGCTGAACCCCAGCGATTAATGCTATAGGCTGCCAGTGAAGCATGATTCAGAAGTACTGCGGCCACTGCGCCACTTGCTCTTGATAATTCCTCAATAATTAAGGTGTAACTTAGATAGCCGGCTTCCGCGCCGCCAAACTCGCCTGGCAGAAAAATCCCCAGGAAATCCTGTTCAATCATTTTTTTAACAATATCTGCCGGGTGCGCTGCGGTATGGTCAATTTCAGCGGCAGCCGGTTCAACATATTCTGTGGCAAATTCTCTGGCATTCTGCTGAATAAGTTGTTGTTCCTCTGTTAATGCATAACTCATGCGTTACCCTCCTCTTCTTTAGCTGCTCAACTTATGAGTTAAGCAATATTCCGGATATAACAATTCGTTGAACCTGATTGGTGCCTTCATATATCTGGGTAACCTTGGCATCACGCATAAGCTTTTCCACAATGCTATCCTTTGAATAACCGTATTGTCCCATGATTTCCACAGCATCTGCCGTCACCCGCATGGCCGCATCTGTGGCAAAGGTTTTGGCCATAGCCGCTTCTTTGGTATAGGGAACTCCGGCATCTTTCAGCCTGAGAGCATTTCGTACCAACTGTCTGGCAGCCTCCACCTGGGTAGCCATATCAGCAAGTTTAAAGGCAATTGCCTGATGGCTGCCAAGGGGTTTGCCATTAACATCCAGATATTCTTTAGCAAACTTCACAGCCTCATCCAGCGCCCGCTGTCCAACACCAACCGCGATTGAGGCTACAATCGGCCGTGCCATATCGAGCGTCTTCATGGCCAGCTTCATGCCTTCGCCTTCTTTGCCCAGCAGGTGGGCTCTGGGAACTCTCACATTTTTCAAGATAAGCTCTACGGTGTTGGAACTGCGAATGCCCATTTTATGCTCAACAGCCCCGACAATAAGTCCCTCCCGTTCTTTCTCGACAATAAACGCACTTAAGCCTTTCACGCCTTTGCTGGGATCAGTCGAGGCAAACACCACCATGATATCGGCATAGCCACAAGTGGTGGCAAAGCATTTGGTACCGTTAATCACCCATTCTTCACCGTCAAGCTTAGCGATTGTCGAGCAGGCACCGGCGTCAGAACCGGCCCCCGGTTCAGTAAGGGCAAAACCGCCCATACCGCCGTTTACCAGGCGTCCATAATACATTTTTTTTTGTTCATCCGTACCGGCAATTGCCAATGGATAAGAACTGAGGCCATTACCGCCCAGCGTTGTGGCAAAAGCGGCGCAGCCATAACCCCATTCTTCCGCAACCAGCGACTGCGTAACAGACGGATAGCCGGGACCACCGTATTCCTCAGGAACTGCCATGCAGTTAAGACCGGCCTTTTTTACTTCTTCCAGGATAAATTCATGGAATTCCCCTTTTTCGTCCCATTCGCGATCTACAGGAATGATATATTTCGCTGTAAACTCCCGGGCTATCTGTTGCACTTTCTGCTGTTCAGGGGTAAGCGACATATCAACCATTTTTCATCAACCTTTCATTTTGGCTTCAATAATCTGTTTGAGTTGTCCCCATTTGTTCTGGAAAATTTCTACAGGCATGGTTTTCAAGTTTGGAGAAATTACGGGTTTGAATTCCATCATTGCCAGCACATCTTTTTCCAAGTCAATCCCTGGTGCAATTTCTGTCAGGGTTACTTGTCCATTTTCCAAAACAAATACGGCACGCTCAGTAACATATACTACTGCTTGATTTTTTTTCGCAGCAAACTCGCCGCTAAAGGTTACCTGCTCAACCTGATCAATAAATTTCTTGCCTTTCCCTTCCTGGACAATGACCAGCTTGCCGTCTTCAACGGCTACTTCAAGACCACCAGCGGTAAAGCTTCCGCAATAAACAACCTTTTTCGCACCTTGGCTGACATTAATAAAGCCGCCTGGTCCCATGGCCCGCCCTTTGAATTTGCTGACATTTACGTTACCTGCCTTGTCTGCCTGCGCCAGCCCCAAAAATGCCACATCAAGACCGCCGCCGTCATAAAAATCAAACTGATTGGCATGACCAATTACGGCTTCGCCATTATAGGACTGACCGAAATGCGGCAGACTTGCCGGCACACCGCCGATACCGCCGGCTTCGGTGGTAAAGGTCATCATATCGGAAACTCTTTCCTCTGCCCCGACAGCAGCAACATCGCTGGGAATTCCCACGCCCAGATTTACAATAGCGTCAGGTACCAGTTCCATGGCTGCCCGGCGGGCAATAATTTTGCGTTCAGTCAGTGGCAGTTCCGGAATACTATCCATCGATACCTTAATATCACCGCAAAATACCGGGTTGAAATACAAGCCTTCAGTCTGCCAGCAGCATCTTTGGTCTGTGGCTACAACAACATGGTCAACCAAAATGCCCGGTACCTTAACATCGCGCGGATGCAGCGAACCGGCTTTGGCCAGGTATTCCACCTGGGCAATGACCAAACCGCCGTTATTTTTTACAGCCTGTGCCAATTCCAGCATTTCCAGCATAACCGACTCTTTTTCGGTGGTAAGATTGCCTTTTTCATCAGCGGTGGTTGCCCGGATGATGGCGACATCAATCGGGAATGTTTTGTAGTAAAGCCACTGCTCACCGTCAAATTCCACTAATTTAACAATATCTTCGGTGGTCTTGGCATTCATTTTGCCACCGTCCAAACGCGGATCAACAAAAGTTCCCATTCCTACTTTTGTCAGAACTCCCGGCCGTTTTGCCGCGATTTCACGATATAGTTGAACAATAACCCCTTGCGGCAGGCAATAGCCTTCAATCTTACTTTCCGATACCAGCTTTGACATAGTTGCCGATGATCCGATATGAGCACCAATCCAACGCTTGATTAACCCTTCATAGCCGATCCGGACTGTTCCCCGGTCCTTCCAGTCGCCTGTTGCCGAAGCATGTACCAATGTCAGGTTGCGCGGCTGCCCGGTTCCAGTAAATCTTTTTTCAAGCGCCTCGGCGATCTCTTCGGCCCAACCAGCAAGACCAAAACCAGTAGTTGCCACTGTCATGTTGTCTTTTAAGAGGGCTGCCGCCTGATCAGCGGTTATCAATTTTGACATTTTGTTTGCACTCCTTTGTATGTGAAATGTTACTACATACACCATATATAGCATGTTTTGTGCCAAAACCTTATCCATTTATAAAATCCAGTAATTGCACGCCTTAGCAGCTTTTTTACATGCAGCCTCCCCATGTTGTATGTACCTTTTTATTCAATCTTCAGTAAATTCAAAACCGTCAGTATACCTTTTTAGGTACATTGACGGTTTGGTGAACTTATTTCAATAAAAAATGGATGTCTCATTATGAGCATCCATTTTTAGACCTAGTATTTACAACATTCGGTTTTTGAAATTCTTTTAATTTCCGATAAAGAACAGTCCTGTAAATACCCAACTTTTGGGCAGTTTCTCCGATCTTTCCATCGTTTTCCTGCAATATATGGTTGATATATTTTTTTTCGACCGTTTTTAGTACATCCCGTAAAGTTCCGTTCAATCCCAGCAGTTTAAAAATATTGTACTGATAATCATTCCCCTGGCCAATTGTATCAAAAGCCAAACTGTCGGTATGACTGTCCTGCAAACTGCTAATTACTTTTCGTTCGACAGCACTTTTTAACTCCCGTACATTTCCCGGCCATTTATAGCTTTGCAATTCTTCAAAAGTCTCAGAATCGAACTCAACTTCCAAACCATATTTTTTTTTAAAACTTTCCAGAAAGCGCAGCGCCAATACCACAATATCTTCCGGCCGTTCACGCAAAGGCGGTATCGAAAGCGGTATCACGTTGAGACGGTAATACAAATCACTCCGAAATGTCCCTTCCTCCACCATCTTGTTTAAGTTTTTATTAGTTGCGGCAATTAGTCTAAAGTCCATTTTCCGGTCAATATTGCTCCCCAAGCGCCGGACTTCACAAGTTTCGAGCACGCGCAAGAGTTTTGCCTGCAGCGCAAAGGGAAGTTCTGCAATTTCATCTAAGAATAGGGTTCCATTGTGGGCAGCTTCAAACAAGCCAACTTTTCCTTCGGTATTTGCTCCAGTAAAAGCGCCCTTTTCATAACCAAACAATTCTGATTCAACAAGATTCTCCGGTAAATTAGCGCAGTTTACTGCAATAAACGCCTCTTCCGACCTTTTGCTGTGCCTGTGTATATATTTAGCCAATATTTCTTTCCCAGTCCCCGATTCTCCAGTCAAAAGTACCGTACTGTCTACCTGCGCAACATTGTGCGCCCGCAATAATACTTGCTTCATATTCTTATTTTCAGCCACAATGGTTTCGGTATCCAGTACATAGCTTCTTAAATATTCCATTTCACGTTTACGCCGGCTGACTTGTTCTTTTTCCTCGCAGTTGACGTAGCTTTCCTGCGTGTTATGAGGCCTGCCGTAAGTTACAACTAAGATTACCTCACCATTATCATCTAGTATTGGCGTGCTACTTGAATACTGTATAAAATCCAGTTTGGTTTTTAATACTCCGCTTCTCACACACTTTTTTTCGGCTGCTTCTGCAGCAAAGGATTTACTGTAAAAACCTTTTTTTACCAAATCTTTTATGTTCGATTTTAGCAATCGATCTAACGACATGTCCAACGTCAGCGCCGTCGTTGAGTTTGAAAGCAATACGTTACCATCTTTGTCAGTCACAAAAATTGCATGCGGCAGTTTATCAAATATTTGGCGCAAATTCTTCTGGGCCAGTTCATAGCTTCGTTCGACAGTTTTTGATTTACACTGCATTAAACAAGCACCTCCATTTTACACAACTTACAATTATTTCATTTCATAATTATAGTTCACTGTAAAATACATTGCAAAAACAGTCCCACATTAATGTGAGACTGTTTTGCTGTGTTTAGCAATTAATTATAACGTCCGTATTTCTCTACTGCAGCAAAAATGCATCCACATCAAATGGATAATGATAACTTTCTTTCAGAAGCACTTAAATGCAACCACTTATGTCAATACATCTATTTCTTACCTGCAAATTGAGGTTATTTACCGGAAGCGGCAGCAACCATAGCCTTAACATTTTCAAATTTAGCATTTGGCGGTATAGTGCAACCGGAAGCAAGAATAAATCCTTTTCCCATATCCTTAATCAATTTGGTTGAATAGTTGTACACATCGTCAGGAGTGCCAAGCGCCAACATGGCAGCAGGAACATCTCCCTTAATACACATGTGATCGCCAAGAACCTCTCTTATCTTATAGATATTGGTAGCGCCATCGCACTCAAAAATGCATTTCTGCCTAGGTAAGGTTTTGAAAAATTCCAAATCGCGCTCCCAGTTACCGTCAATGTGCAGGTCTGCTATCGCACCTTCTTCAATAATTGCCTCGGCAGCCGCCTTTAGATACTTCCAGACAAAACGCTGCCAGATCTTCGGAGAATAGAATTCACTAGCTCCCCGAGCTGGCGACATAAAGACAACCATAGGTTTAATGGCGCGTATTTGCTGACGTAATTCTGCTAGATTTTCCTCAAGAATGACATCTAAAACAGCCTCAACCTTGTCAGGCATTTTAAACATATCTCTCATGAATTTGGGAAATGACCGTCCTCCGCCCAAAAATTCATTTACGGTAGAAGATGCTTTGGGAGAATATACCACAATGCCGGCATCCTCAAAATCTTTGATGAATTGTGGGACCTCCTTCAATTGTTCACGGATCGCATCAAGATCAAAGCCAACTCGATTTTTTAAATAATCCTCACTAAAAGCTTTCCAGCCTTTATTCAGAATCGTATCATAATCTTCCACTGTCATCAGTTCCTGCTCATCAAGCTGCCACGGAGTATCATCAGGAAGCTCACGCCCAGGCAATTTAACTTTCGAATAAAAAATTAACGGAAAAATTGTGGCGGTTGCGTAAGTACTGCCTGTTCCATCAACATCGCCCAAATCTTTAAATGAAGATAAAATTGCTTGATGGGAAGCTTTCATATTTGAAACAAATTCAGACAGCTTCATGCCTACATGTCTTGCAAAAACAGCATCTCCTGCGATTATAACAGGAGTACGGTCCGTTTCCTCAAAAGCAATGGTTTTTTTCAATCTTTCAGTACGTTCCTGAAGCAATTGTTGTGCTGTTTTCATTATAAATCCACTCCCTCAAAATATTTAATTAACTCATACAGAGTCTGCAACCTTCTGTATATCAGCCGCTGTTGCGGCTAGCTGCTGCATGGATGCCGAAATCTCACCTGTCGAAATAGCCTGAGTGCTACCAAGGTCTGCTGTTTTTACTAATACATCCACGACCTTTGATGTATCTTGCTGAATGGTTTTGAGAATGCTCTCAATATCTTTAACAGAGTTTCCACTGTTAACAGCCATTTTTCGAATTTCTTCTGCTACAACGGCAAATCCCCGTCCATGTTCACCAGCTCTAGCAGCTTCAATAGCGGCGTTAAGCCCTAGTAAATTGGAATTAGCCGCAATATCACTGACAAAGCGTAAAATATCAGTGGTTTTCTTAATATCGTTTAAAACTTTCTCGCCATCCTGGCGAACTTGTGCCAAATCATCAGAAAGTTTAGTGGCTGATACATTGAGCCCTTCAGCAGTTGCACTTAATTCCTGGGATGTTGCTGCTATAGTCTGGGCGGCATTTTGCAAAATTTCATGTGTTTGCATACTGACAGCCGCACCTACAATGCCGATAAATTGCTGATTTTCATCAAAAACAGGCCTAACAATGGCTTTGCAGGGAATACCATATACCGATGTTGGTACTGTAGTTATTATTTTCTTTTTGGTTCTGATGCACTCTAACATGGCACCACCTTTGGCAATCTCGCCAATCTTTACATCAGCATGAAATGTATCTGCCGGTGAATAATGAAGTATTCTTCCTTCTGGATCACATACCATTACTGAACAATCAAATGCATTCAACTCACGAAAAACATCAGCACTATCAATAATCTCTTTTAAATTCATGCTTGTCGCTCCTTATGTGTTGTATTACTATCATCATTAAATTGACGCAAGCATACATAACATTGTTGTTAAACGTCCTTATAACGTATCGCAATTTTTATGCCAATAATCTAAATTTACAGAAATTACAGCGCATACGTCTCTATCGGGTTTAATAATTCAGTTTTATGTACCTAAACTGATACTTTTTTCAGTTACAGCACCACAGCATGTACCTTTTGAAGTACGCAAATTTCCTAGTTAAATAAAATAAGGCCTACATACGAAACTGTATTTTTTCCATTATAGTAGGGAATTCCGCAAGTTTTCTCCAGGTTTATTACATCAATACCAAAGGCTTCGACTGAGGGAAATGCTTCCTCTGGAAATCTGCATGGTTCATTATCCAAAAAAGTGCAGCGGTTGCAAAATTCACAGGCTCCAGCATTTAACGCAAGTATCTCCTGCAGGTTATGTTTATTTTTAAGGTTGCTCAGCACTTCCCTAAACACTTTGTCATGGTCTTTCTTCGCCGACATCATTCCCTTCCAATCAAAGGAACTGGCTACTTGATGCACTGTCTGAAACAATAGTCCATACTGATATCGGCAAGCCTGCGTCTTGACCGCCTCAAACGAACCCACTCCAGGCGGACACATCCAGTTTGTAGCATACTTCCTACAGACATTTTGTTCACAGGCTTTTCTAAAATCCTCAACAAATTTTATTTTCCCTACTTCAACAATTGCTGCATGGTTCGCTTTTGCAGTAATTGCTGCATTTACCAGTTCATTAAAACTATTCTCCAGCTCAGTTGCCCCCTTGAGCGCTTCTGCCGCAAAGATGTTAATAAGCAAACTTTTTGAGAACCGCCATTTGTATATACATCTATATATAGAGTAGCCAAAATTGCCCAATTTGTCAATATTTTTTTATTTTTCTTTTAATTTAGTTTATTATTATAGCGCAAAACAACGTCCTGAAAGCTTTATCAGTATTCAGGACGTTATTGCCTTTATTATTTTACTCTTTCTTCGCATAACTTCAGAGATGTATTCTGTCCAAGCTGAGTCTGATCAACCTCATTGCCACCACAAATATCACTTATCGTAATAGCCTTTCCTGGTTCGAGTACCAAAAATTCATCATCCCATGCCCCTTTTAGCAGCTTATGAAATAAGCGCAGCGAACCTGGTGTAACAGCATGACACAGATTAAGCTTTTCCGCAACAGCCTGTGTTTTCACTAGCACGCTTTCTAACGCATAAGCGCCTGTATCTATCAGCATGAATCGTTTATAATGCCCTAACATAATCTTCATTATTTTTGAAGTTCTGGACTGTCCATAACGTTCAATGCAGCGTTCATATTCTTGAAGCAGGTTATTCTCGTAATCTAACCAGCCTTTCGTCAGAAAATAAGTTCCCATCTCTTTTGATATATTTTTTCTGGCTTCACAAGAACCCAAAAGCAGCGGAATGCAGTCATCAACCTTGGGCAATACCAATGTTGCCTTATCTGATTTAACGCCAAGTAAACTATTCCCACAATATCCAAACAACAACAAGATTGTGTCAACATTATCTATCCGATTGATTTCCTCCTGAATGCGTTTGTGTAATAGTTCAGGTGTGTTATGCAAACCGGATTCAATATATATAATGGGGAAATCCACCTTGGTTTCCTGTACTGCTAATGTGAGTTCCGCCTGAAGTGTCTGACATGCAAGTATTGCAGTCCCCATCTGACCACTTCCTTTATGACGATTGAACTATTCGTCTATTGGACGCAAAAATATCCCGGCACAATTCGATTACTCGGCCACAATCGGTAGCCCAATAATCTGCGCCAGTATATTTTCTTACACTTTCATTAACTAGACCTCCAATAATTACCGTAGTCTCAGAACGAAGCCCGGCGTCGTCCAAGAGTGTAATCGTATTTTTCATAGAGTCAAACGCTTCCGTAATTAATCCGGTTAAACAAACAACCCGGCTATTATGCAATCCGACAGCTTCGATAAATTTCTCACCTGGAACGTTAACACCTAAATCGCAGATATCAAAGCCATTGTATCGCATAATACCTGTTGTTATATTTTTGCCAATATCATGAATATCTTCTGCAACTGTGCCAAATACAACAGTAGGATAAGAAGCGATCGCGGTAACTACTCTGTCTTGATTTACTAAAGCCAGTACATCTTTAAAGATTTCAGACGCCATAATCAGGTCTGATAAAAAATATTCTCCTTTACTGTAAAGCTCACCTACCCGGTCGGTCCCTAACCGGATTTCCTCCAACAGAACATAGGGATTGATCCCCATCTCAAGACCTTGTTTAACGAGATTCATCACCGTAGCTTCATCCAGTCTAGCCATGGCACAGACTAACATTTTCTGGATTTTTAGCATAAATCTCACAACCTTCCTGAAAGTGGATATGAGGTAGCTGTTAATTCAAATCTGTCTTTATGACAAACCATTACCGATACGCCCAATAGTTTGTCTTCGTTAGCGTAAATAACCTGTTTTACTACCAATGCCGGTAGCTCTTCCTCCGCTTCTAACAACTTAGCTTGTTCTACAGACAGTGCCGATACAGATATTACCATATCATTGCGTACAGGTACGCTATTTTGATGTTTAGCAACCAAGTCCGGGAAATCTGCATATTCTAGCTGAGTTTCTAGTAATGGTTTTCCTTTTTGGTACAGCAGAAATTTTTCCTCAATTGCTACCGGTAAATTTTCCTTAATCAGCAAACGTTTTACCGCAATTACATTGGTGTCTCCGTCAAAGCCTAAATCACGGGCTAATTTCAGATTGTTACGAATTAAATTGACACCAATAAGCTTATAATGCAATTCGGCTTTTCCGCTCGCGCTATTTTTCAAATCAATAACCAATTGATTTAAGCGTGGGCGAGTAACAAAACTGCCTTTTCCCTTGACGGTTTCAATCAATCCAGCCTCGGCCAGCAGAGCAATTCCTTGCCTTACCGTCATACGACTTATACCATACTGCTCGCCTAGCTGCGCCTCTGTTGGGATTAGGTCTCCATCTTTTAATATACCGGTTTCAATTTGCTGCTTTATATCATCAGCCAAGCGATAGTACACCGGTATCATATTCTCGCGATTTCGCATAGTAACCTTCCTTTAAAAGCTCATATATGATACAAGCTTGCAAATCTATACATCTATATACAGTGTACATGAAGACTGATAATTATGTCAATTTTTACTTTTATAATATAATGAGAATTTTTTAGTATTTTTTTGCTTGATTTACACATAAAGAGAGACTTAATCTAGACAACGTTTGATGCCGTCTGAATTAAGTCTTCAAAAAAGGTCTAGAATATCATGTATTCTTTCTGTTAATTCATAATAATATCCTGCAATTTTAACTTTGGCACATGATGAACCTGGTTATCATCCCGCCAATATTTAGTATCATCATCTGCTTCAATCTCATCAATTACAACACATTCTTGGGGTTTACCCAAAGCAATCACCAACACTATCTCCATGTTTTCCGGAATATCTAACGCCGCTCTTAAACCAGGCCGCTGCAAATTACCAATCATGCAGCCCCCTAGGCCCTGTTCAACCGCTCCCAACAAGATACTCTGAGCAGCAATACCATAAGCCGGACCACCAATTGCTTTTTGTTGTTCATCTTGAACAATTACGATATAAGCAGTTGGCCTTTCGCCCGCTACCGGTCCTGTCCAATCTTTTAAATAACCAGCCCAGCCAATATGGGGAAATATTTTATCATTAGTTTCCTTAGCATTAGACAAGTAATATCGCAAAGTTTGGCGGTTGGCTCCTGAAGGACTCAATCTTGCTAAATCGATTAGCTGCAGTAAAGTCTCCCGGCTGATTTCCTGTTCTTCGTAGAATCGCCGGTAACTCCGGTTTCTTTTCACTAAATCGGCAAGCACTTAGAACCGCTCCATTCCTTTTGCCAAATACTATTTCCGGCGTTTTTTCAATTCCTCAAACAACTCACTTGGCGCAATATTGTGGTTGGCTAACAGTACCAAGCAGTGATACCAGAGATCAGCCATTTCATACAATATCTCGGCTTTGTCGTTATTTTTAGAAGCGATAATAGTTTCTGCCGATTCTTCACCGACTTTTTTAAGAATTTTGTCCTGCCCTTTTTCAAATAGGTAGTTGGTATAGGAACCTTCCTTGGGATTGTGCTTACGGTCATTGATAACATTATACAGTTCATATAAAACACCGGCTAATGGTTCTTTGTATACTTTGTCTGGATCAACCAATTTCTCTGCCTGCTCAGCTTCCGCATCCAGTCTGCGGCTAAAACAGGAGAATGTGCCTTCATGGCAAGCCACACCTTTCTGTTCCACCTTAACCAACAGGGTATCTGCGTCACAATCATAATACATTTCCTTTACTGTCTGCACATGACCGGAGGTTTCCCCCTTCTGCCAGAGCGCCTTGCGGCTGCGGCTGTAAAACCAGGTTACACCGGTTGTTAGTGTCTTAGCTAATGATTCGGCATTCATATATGCCAGCATCAGTACTGTTCCGGAAGCCTCGTCCTGAATAATCGCCGGTACCAAGCCGTTCTCGTCAAATTTTACTACCTCTATATTCATAATCGCACCTCTACTCCCCGGGATTTTAGATATTCCTTAACTTGACCAACCGTAAACTGGCCGTAGTGAAATACCGATGCCGCCAGTACGGCATCAGCCTTACCGGCAGTTAATACTTCATAAAAATGTTCCATCTCGCCGGCGCCGCCAGAGGCAATAACAGGTACATTGACGGCTTCTGATACCATCCTAGTCAGTGCAATATCATAGCCATCCTTGGTGCCGTCTTTGTCCATGCTTGTCAGCAAAATTTCCCCAGCGCCCAGCTCTGTGGCTCTTTTGACCCATTCCAGCACATCAATTCCTGTCGGTGTACGTCCACCGTTAATATATACTTCCCAGGCATCCTGACCGGACTGGCGGGCATCAACCGCCAGCACAATACACTGACGGCCAAAGCGTTTGGCACCTTCAGTCAAAAGTTCCGGATTCTTAACCGCTGCGGTATTTAGCGAAACCTTGTCAGCACCAGCATTAAGCATTGTTCTGATATCTTCGACTGTCCGTATACCACCGCCCACCGTAAAGGGAATAAACACCTGAGCAGCTACGTCACCAACTACATCCACCATAGTTTTGCGTTCATCTGAGGAGGCAGTAATATCCAGGAAAACCAGTTCGTCAGCCAGTTTAATATCATAGACTTTAGCCAGTTCTACCGGATCGCCGGCATCGCGCAGGCCAACAAAATTAGTTCCCTTAACCACCCGCCCGTCTTTTACATCAAGGCAGGGAATAATGCGTTTCGTATACATGATTTATCACTCCTTGGCCAAACGAATGGCTGCCGCAACATCAACTGCACCGGTATAAATGGCCTTGCCGACAATAACGCCTTCAATACCGCCATCGGTGTTGGCTGCTTTCAGTGCCGTAATGTCATCAAGGCTTTTTACACCGCCGGAGGCAATCACCGGGATACCGGCTGCCTTAGCCAGCGAGGCCGTTGCCGCTACATTGACACCCTGCAAAGTTCCGTCCCGGGAGATATCAGTATAAATAATGCGGGATACACCGGCCTCAGCCATTTTTTTCGCCAGCTCTTCTGCTCCCACACCACCTGACACTTCCCAGCCGTCTACAGCTGCCTGCCCGTCACGGGCATCAATTCCCACAACAATCTTATTGCCAAATTTGCGGCAAGCCTCACGAACAAGTTCAGGATTGCGGACAGCAATAGATCCCAGTATTACCCGGCTAACACCGGCTGATAACACTTGTTCAATATTGTCAAGCGTGCGGATACCTCCGCCTAGTTGTACCGGAATATTGACAGACTTCACAATTATGCTTACTACCTCAAGATTTACCGACTTGCCAGCCAGTGCGCCGTCCAAATCAACAACATGCAAATACTCAGCCCCCGCTGCCGCCCATTTAAGCGCCATATCGGCAGGATTGTCGGCAAACACAGTTTCTTTATCAAAACGCCCTTCGGTCAGACGGACACAGCGTCCGCCGCGAATGTCGATTGCCGGAAAAATAATCATGATTTCAACTCCTTAGAGACTGTCCCCAAACGCTCATCTGCGTTGTTGCTCCTGCAAGCGCTCGCTCAACGTACCAGCCCAGTACGCTTTCGCTCACGTTCTCGTCGCGCCTAGCAGCTAAGCATTTTGGACCAGTCTCTTACATTAAGGTAATGTGTTTTTCTAAACACATCTAACAAAGTTAGCTAAGATCGCTAACCCTGTCGCACTTGATTTTTCAGGGTGAAACTGAACTGCCTGCACATTGCCACAGCCCACAGCCGCCGTCACTGCACCGCCATATTCAGTCACTGCCGTAACAACAGCCTGATTATCAGGCACAGCATGATAGCTATGGACAAAGTAAACATAGGGCATGACCTTCAATCCGGCAAACAGCTGGCTTTGTGTCCTAAATTCCAGGTTGTTCCATCCCATATGGGGAATTTTAAGCTCGGGAGCAACGATTTTCCGCACCATGCCTGGTATAATTCCCAGCCCCGGCACACCGGGAGCTTCTTCGCTGCCGTCAAATAACAACTGCAACCCAAGACAAATCCCGAGAAAAGGTGTCCCCCGCCCAGCCACTTCTTGGATAACCTCAACAAGCCCGTAACTCTCCAGGTTCGCCATACAGTCACCAAATGCCCCCACTCCGGGAAGTACTACCTTGGCAGCACTTTTTATAACTGACGGATCACTGGTAATGATGATATCATACCGGCTTCCATTTTCGGTGTTTAACCTGGCTAATGCCTTGGACACACTATGCAAATTGCCCATACCATAATCAATAATTGCTAAGGTTGCTAACGCCATCGCTGAATCTCCTTTATAACATGCCTTTGGTTGACATTACACCCTTGATCCGGTCATCCTGCCGTGTTGCTTCATCAAGCGCCCGGCCTAAAGCCTTAAAAATAGCTTCAATGCAATGATGAGTGTTCTTTCCTGATAACAGCCGCACATGCAGGGTAAGTCCGGCGTGCACACTAAGCGCCCGCAAAAACTCTTCTGTTAATTCGCTGTCAAACTGCCCTACCTGCTCACCTGGCAGCACTGCATCAAAAACCAGAAAAGGGCGGCCACTGATATCCAACGATACCATGGCCAGCGCTTCATCCATAGGAACAAAAGCTGTGCCATAGCGTTTGATTCCGGCTTTATCCCCAAGTGCCTTGGCTAATGCCTGTCCCAGCGCGATGCCAGTATCCTCAACAGTATGATGCCCGTCAACATAGGTATCGCCTTTTGCAGTTACCGTCAGATCAAATAAGCCATGTTTGCTAAATAGTGTTAACATATGATCAAAAAAACCAATGCCGGTAGTAATCTCAGACTGGCCGCCGCCGTCAAGCCGCAAAGCAACATTTATAGCTGTTTCTCCGGTAATCCGTTCCAAACTCGCACTGCGGCTCATAACGTAAGCGCCTCCAATACAGCATTATTTTCCGCTGGCGTACCTACGCCACTTCGGATGCAGTTTATCAACCCAGGAACTTTGCTGAAATCGCGGATTCCAATGCCTTTGGCACTTAGCTTCTCAATAATTTCTGATATAGTATCACTTTTGATCAGCAGGAAATTGGTTTGGGACGGGTATACAGTTATACCGTCAAGTGCACTAAGAGCAGCTGCCATCCTTATCCGCTCGCGGCTATTTTCAGCAATACCGGCGGCATATTCCTGCCGCATGTTATAGACAATCTCGGCAGTTGCAAGCGTCAGGGCATTTACACAGTAAGGCAATATTACCTTCCCCAGTGTTTGGGCAATACTCTCGCTTGTCAACAGAAAACCGATCCGGGCTGATGCCAGGCCATAGGCTTTCGAAAAGGTGCGGGCAATAGCTACATTCTGATATTTTCCCAGTAAGTCCACAGAGGTTTTTCCATAAAACTCATGATAAGCTTCATCAATAACCACCAGACTTTGAGTATTGGCAACAATATATTCAATCTGTTCCGGCGGCAATACCCCTCCAGTCGGATTATTGGGATTACAGAGCAAAATCACACTGGCTTCAGCTTGCTTAGCAGCCTCCAGTAATGCATCGGCATCCAGTGTGTAATCCTCGTTAAGGGCCACGGGTACCGGCTTACTGTCAGCCAGCTTGGCATAAATCTTGTACATAGAAAATGACGGACTGGGATAAACAATACTGCGTCCGGCACCGCCAAAGGCATAACACAATTTCTCCAAAATTTCACTGGAACCGTTGCCTACAAGCACATTAGCCGCTTTTAGGCCAAAGCCGGCGGCAATGGTTGTTTTTAGCGAATGAGCAGTCAGCTCAGGGTAGCGGTTAAACTGCAAGGAGGAAAGTGTTTCAACTACTTTGGCTTTGACTGCCGGCGGCATATCATAGGGACTTTCATTAGCATCAAGCCTGATCGGCCAGCTTATTTCTTCCACCGAATAGGTGGGTAACACTTCTAACCCGCTGCGGGGCTGAAACATATTAATTCCCCCTCAATCTTACCGCATTCGCATGTGCTGTCAAGCCTTCGGCCTCAGCCAGTTTGATGATCTGGCCGCTGACAGCTGCCAAGGCTTCCTGCGTATAAGCAATAATACTACTCTTTTTCATAAAGGTTTCGACATTGAGCACTGAATAAAACCTGGCTGTACCGCCGGTCGGCAATACATGATTAGGACCGGCAAAATAATCGCCCAGCGGCTCCGGTGAATACGGCCCCATAAAGATAGCCCCGGCATGTCGCACATATGGCAGCAGTTTAAAAGGTTCAGTTGTCAGTAGTTCCAAATGCTCAGGTGCCGAAACATTGGCCCATTCAATTGCTTCATAAATGTCTTTGGTAATGAGGATAAAACTATTTTCTTCAATAGCTTGTGTGGCAATATCTTTACGGCTCAAAGCTGCCAACTGCCGTTCGACTTCTTTTTCTACCTGCACCGACAGTTCAGTGCTGTCGGTAATAAGAATGCTGGAAGCCAACACATCATGTTCTGCCTGGCTAAGCATATCTGCCGCCACATATTTAGGATCAGCCGTACTGTCGGCCACAATGAGAATCTCACTGGGGCCTGCCAGCATATCAATATCAACATGACCATAAACGGCTTTCTTGGCTAATGTAACAAAAATATTGCCAGGACCGGTAATCTTGTCGACTTTCGGGATAGTTTCCGTGCCGAAAGCCAGCGCTGCAACTGCCTGCGCACCACCGACTTTAAATATTTTAGTAACACCGGCCAGTTTTGCTGCCGCAAGCACATAAGGGTTAACCTTACCTTCCCGACTTGGAGGCACAACCATGATAATCTCTTTTACTCCGGCCACAGATGCCGGTACTGCATTCATAATTACTGACGACGGATAAGCCGCCGTACCGCCTGGTACATAAATGCCAACCTTATCAATCGGCGTACATTTCTGCCCTAAAATCGCGCCCTTTTCTCGCTCGGTAAACCAAGACTTAGGCAATTGCTCGGCATGAAAACGTTTGACGTTGGCTGCTGCGACTTCCAGTGCCGCAAGCACTTCCTTGTCTGCCCCTTCAATCGCAGCCTCGATCTCAGATGCCGTTACCTCCAGAGTTTCAGGCGTAAAATCAGCGCCATCAATCAGCTTCGTGTATTTTAACACAGCAGTATTGCCTTCACGCCGTACATCTTCGACAATACGATCAACTACCTGCTGGGCTGACAGCTCTTCACCAAAAGTTTCTTTTACTTTGGCACGTCCGCCGGCACTGAGTACCACTTTATCAAAAGATGGCTTCTCCAGTATTTCCGCTATTTCTTCTTTGCTAAAAAAACTGCTGTGAATGCGTTTCATGCCTTTCCCTCACATTCCACCAGGGCTTTTAGGCCTTCTACCATTTTATTGATACGGTCAAATTTCATTTTAAAACTCACCCGGTTAGCAATAAACCTGGCAGTCGCCGGATGGATCTGGGCAATCTCCACAAGGTTGTTCTCTTTCAGAGTACGTCCGGTTTCCACCAAATCGACAATGACCTCAGCCAACCCCACAATCGGTGCCAATTCAATCGAACCGTTAAGTTTAATAATCTCCATTTGAATACCGACACTATGAAAAAAGGTTTCAGCAATCCGCGGATACTTGGTAGCTACCCGCATATGTGCATAATCGCTTAATTTTTCTTGTTTAAGCGCCTGAGGAACAGCCACCATCATCCGGCAAAAACCGAATTTCAAATCAAGCAGTTCATAAACATCCTTGCTTTCTTCCAGCAACACATCCTTGCCAATTATGCCGATATCAGCCGCACCATATTCAACATAGGTAGGCAAATCCGCTGTTTTAGTAATAATAAAGCGGATTTTTTCAACTTCATTGGCAATGACAAGTTTGCGCGAATTTTCGCTAAGCCCTTCGGCGGTATAGCCGATTTTGGCCAGCATGTTTGCCGAAAGGTCAAAAAGTTTGCCCTTCGGTAGGGCTATTGTTAAATACTCCATATCATTTGAGGTCATGACATGCCTCCTATTATGCTTTAATTAATTAAAGGATTAATATGATAATATATTAACACCATACATTGCCAACGTCAATATTTACTTTAAATATTTTCGTTCCTAAAAAGTCAAGTAGGAAAACCTCGTGTATATGTAGAAGTAACTGGCAAGATAATAACCTTAGACAAGGGGGTTTACTATGGCTACTTTAAATATTGTCGTATTTAATCCACTGGCTGACCGGCATATAGAGTTAATTAAAGCCGCTGAGCCTACTGTAAATATAATTGTTTGTGATGAAAAGACCATTCGTGAACATATGCCTGAGTGTCACATCCTGACCACTTGGGGCTGGGCTGAAACCCGTCATCTCTATCAGGCAGCCCCTCATTTAGAATGGATTCATGCGCTGAGCGCCGGTGTTGAAAAACTGCTCTTCCCGGAAATCCAGGGCGCCGACACTATCCTCACAAATTCCAAAGGTATTCATGGTATTCCGGTCTCTGAACATGTATTGGCCATGATGCTGGCTTTTAGCCGGGGACTCAATTTGAGCATTCAGCAACAGCAGGCAAGAATTTGGAAACGAATCCCCACCAATGAACTCCATGAGCATACTCTTGCTATTATCGGGCTTGGTGCTATTGGACGCGAGATTGCAAAAAAAGCCAAAGCCCTTGGCATGACTGTCCTTGCCAGTAAACAGGAAATGACTACCGAGTTATTTGTTGATAAACTGTATCCATCTGATAATGACAGTATGCTGGAAATGTTGTCGCAGGCCGATTTTGTCGTTATTGCCCTGCCGCTGACAGAAGATACCGAAAATCTGATTGGTCTGAAGCAGCTTAGCGTTATGAAACCTTCGGCCTATCTCTTTAATATTGCCAGAGGCGCTATTATCAATGAGGCCGATTTGGTTACAGCCTTAGAGCAAAAACTAATTCGCGGTGCCGGCCTGGATGTGTTCGCTCATGAACCCCTGCCGGAATCTAGCCCGCTTTGGGCTATGCCTAATGTCATTATTACGCCCCATGTTGCCGCCTTATCACCGGCATATCTTGACCGGGCCATCAAACTCTTTGCCGACAATCTCACCCGCTTTATCCAAGGCCGGGATATGATTAATCTTGTCGATAAGGTTAAAGGCTATTAATTAAGATTATCAGCTGTTCTGAGTAGTGTAAGCTCCGGTGGTTCACCAACTGCCGGAGCTTCGTGATGTTTGGCGATAATTTCGGTTACTTGAGGCGACATGCCGGCTGCGCTCAGCATCTCCGTCCCACGCGCGGCATGATGATAATAAATATAGACAGCATGGCGGAGATTAGACAATTTCCCGCCCCGTCCCGGGCGACCCCAGGACTTTGCCCACCCAGGTGCAGCTTTATCTAAGATTACGGTAATGATTTTATCTGCAGTGCTAACATCACCTTTTACCTTGCCAACATCATGCAGGAGCGCACATTTTATCAGCAACTCCTGATCGACTTGTTTCTGCCCACCGGCCAATTCCAGCGCCGTATAAGCAACATTTAGCGCATGTCGTTGGTCAGGCAAATTCATTTGGTAAAAGAATTTTGCCTCAGCTGTACTCAGATAGTTAGCAATAAAGTTTTGGTCACTTGCCTCAATCCGGGCGGTAATTGCCGAAAAAAACTGTTTAACTCGTTTATTCAATATAGATCAGTTCTTCATAGCCTTGTTCCTTGGCTGCCGCTTGCGCAGCGCCTTTGGAACTGGCCTCCAAGGCCAGTTCGGCACGCCGGCCGGCTTTGCGATAGTCTTTAGCTGCTTTAATGGCGTCAGTTAGTTTTTCCTCGGCCCAGGCAATATAGACATCTTTACCTTGAACACTAACGCCAATTCCTTGGCGTTCGAGCGCCAGCAAGATTCTTTCAATACCCAGAGCAAAGCCTGTAGCCGGATTGGCAACTCCAAAAGATTCCAGCATGGTATCATAGCGCCCCCCGCCGCATAGCGGGAAACCTAAGCCTGGCGTATATCCCTCAAAAACCATACCTGTATAATAATCCAAATCGCGAATAATGCCTAAATCGAAATTAACATACTGTTCAACACCATAGTCTTTTAAGAGCTTATAGATATCAGCCAAATTGTCAAGTGCCGCCCGGCTGGTAGCATTATTAACCAAGTGGTACGCTTCTTTAAGCATATCTTCCCGTCCGTGCAGCAGCGGAATCTGCCGAAGCAGTTCCTGTGCCGGCTGACTAAGGCCACTTTCTGCCAAAATCTCACCAAGTCCCACTAAATCACGATTAACCATCGCATACTTAACTTTTTGCTGCTCCAGCAAATTAAGGCCACTTTCTGCCATAATCCCATTGATAAAAGCAACCTGGCCTAATCCGATTTGGAAATTGGTTAAGCCCGCCTCCAGCATAGCTTCCACTGCAATTGCAATAATTTCGGCATCAGCAGCCGGTCCCGGAGCTCCCAAAAGCTCGATCCCGGCTTGATAAAACTCACATTGCCGTCCGGCCTGCGCCTGTTCATGGCGGAATACATTGGTAAGATAAAACAGCCTAAGTGGCAGCGGCCGTTCTTTGAACCGTGTCGCAGCTACCCGGGCAATCGGCGTTGTCATATCAGGCCGCAGCGCTAAGGTACGGTTATTCTTATCAAAAAACTTAAATACATGCTCGTGAATAGCATTGCCGGTCCCTAATGTCATGGTTTCCATATATTCAAATGTTGGCGTAACTACTTCATCATAACCCCAACACGAAAACAACTCGGCAAGAGCGCCTTCCACAATACGCTTCTGCTTTGCTTCCCGTGGCAGCAAATCCTTTGTCCCGTAAGGAATTTGCGGCACAAAATTGCTTCTGTTCATTGTGTACACTCCATTCTAGTCAGCGGGTTTCAGTCTTTCTAATACAGTCTTATAGCCATCGGCACCATAATACAAACAGCGTTTAACCCTGCTGATTGTTGCCGTACTGGCACCGGTTGCAGTGACAATATCATCATAAATGACTCCGGCTTTTAGCAGGCGGGCCACTTCCAAACGTTGTGCCATGGCTTTAAGTTCGCCAATTGTACATACGTCTTCAAAAAACTGATAACATTCCTCCTCAGTGGTAAGTGATAAAATTCCTTGAAACAGCTGATCGGTAAGATCATCTTTTAACTTAGGATTTGCAGGCATACACTAGCCTCCCTGTAAATACTTGCTACTGTATCTTCATTCGCTGTCGGTTTTTGTTTTCCTTCTTTATTACTTTATTTAATTAAAATATACTTTAGAATTCCCGTTTATACCAGATAAATGCAACTAGTTTTTTGTTGACAGCTATCATAAGGCATGTTAATATAAAATTCATAAAATTAATATAGTTCATCAAGAGCTGGTTGAGGGAATGGCCCAATGACACCGCGGCAACCATCGCATTTGCGAACGGTGCTAATTCCACAGGATTAAATCCTGGCAGATGAAGAACTGGACAACAAGCCTCTTCGGACTGCCGAAGGGGCTTATTATATTTATGAAAGGGGTTTTTGCCGGAAAGTATTATCTATCAACTCTGTTATATTATGAATAAATTTTGGGAGGAATACTTATATGAAAAAAATTGCGTTATTATTGACTATTGCCTTATTAGCCTTCTCTTCCTTTATTGCCGGCTGCGGCGGCAACAAGACTACTCCTGCTCCGTCAGCAACTGACAAGAAAACAATTAAAGTTGGCGCTACTGCCGTACCCCATGCCGAAATCCTAAATGTTGTCAAACCCATCCTTGAAAAAGAAGGCATCAACCTGGTTATTGTTGAGATGAGCGATTATGTCCGTCCAAATATGGCTGTTGCCGAAAAGGAACTGGACGCCAACTTCTTCCAGCACATCCCTTATTTGACCAAATTCAGCGCCGAACGCAAACTTGACCTTACTTACACCGCAGCCGTACATATTGAACCTATGGGTGTGTATTCCAAAAAGGTTAAAAACCTTAACGACTTGCCAAACGGTGCAGAAATTGGTGTTCCCAATGATCCCACCAACGGCGGCCGTGCACTGGCACTCTTAGCCAAAGCCGGAGTTATTAAGCTCAAAGACGGTGTAGGTATTGCCGCTACCGTTAAAGACATCACCGACAACCCTAAAAATGTTAAAATTCGCGAACTAGAAGCCGCACAATTGCCTCGTTCACTTGATGATCTTACTTTGGCTGTTATCAATACTAACTACGCCCTGGAAGCCAAGCTTGTTCCTGCTAAAGACGCATTGTTTATTGAACAAAAAGATTCTCCCTATGTTAATATCTTGACTGTTCGTAAAGGCGATGAAACCCGCCCCGAAATTCAAAAGCTGACCAAAGCCTTAACTTCGGAAGAAGTTAAAAAGTTTATTAATGAAAAATACCAGGGTGCTATTGTCCCTGCGTTCTAGATATCTGATCATGCTAAATGGGTTGACCTGACATAATTAGGTCAACCCATTTTTTTGTTAAACTGTCCAGCTACACCCTGTAATCATAAATATTCAATCTACACAGGAACTACCAGTTCTAAAGTCGAATATTGTCACTATATTGGATCTAAAGGTTGGTGTATTATGGATCTTACCATAAAAGACGTTTTACAATTATTTAACGAACACGCCATGTTTTTATCAGCTGGCTCTGCCGGTCTGAATAATCCTGTAAGATCTGTCAACATTATGGATGCGCCAGATATCGGCAATTGGGTCAAAGCCGGAGATCTAATTTTAACAACAGCCTATTCAATTAAAGATGATATTTATTTACAGGAGCAATTAATTCGAGCTCTTCACGCCCGCGCTTGCGCCGGTCTAGGCATTAAAACCAAGCGATTCCTGCAGGAAATCCCGCCAACAATGCAGGCAATCGCAAATGAACTGGGATTTCCGCTCTTAGAACTTCCGTTAAGTCTCTCGTTTGCAGAGATTATAAACCCGGTCATCAGCAGTATTGCCAGCCGTCAGTCGTATTTGCTCCGACGTTCGAATGAAATCCATAAAACACTGACCGGT
Source organism: Bacillota bacterium (assembly GCA_017889705.1). Lineage (GTDB taxonomy): Bacteria > Bacillota > Negativicutes > Sporomusales > Sporomusaceae > Sporomusa. Next base: position 127,570 of record JAGGAB010000003.1, read on the forward strand.
GTTGCAATTAACGGCGGCGGATTAAGTGCCATTGTGACTAACCTTGGTAAACTTACACAGTGTCCGAGCGGTTGTTTTGACATCAACGGATTACTAATTAATCATTGGATTCCCGATCACTTGCCGGGATATAATTCAAATACATTACATGCGCTAAAACATTTGCTACTTACCCCCGAAATACCAAGCGAACTCTTACAAAAAAAGCTGTCTCACACTAAAAACCCTTACACGCGCGCAGTAACAATCGAAGGGACAAGCTACTTGAGTATATCTTGTGCTATTATGTCCAGCAACGAGTTTTTCGGCCACATCACGCTAATACAGCCTGACAACAAGTTCACCGACATTAGCCTAGTAGCTTTGGAACATGCCTGCACAGTCGCTGCTTTAGATTTTTTAAAGCAAAAGGCTATTGCTGAAAACCGCAAACTACACTCCCGTGATATGCTTGAATATATATTGTTTGGTAATCTAAATGAACACAACACTGCAGAAATCATCACTAGCTCCAAACTCATGCAAGCTAAAAAATACAAATGTCTGGTTATTGAAACAGAAACCACGGAAGCCGAAGTGAATTGGCCAATACTATCAGCCCAACTAAGTAAAATTGCCCAACAAGTAATTGCTGAAACATATCCGCTATCGCTTGTTTCTGAACGTGCCGGCAAAATTATCGCTTTACTAGCAGTTATGAACACCTTTAACCGCGAACAGGAATTATATACCAGGCTACATCAAGCCCTGGGAAAAGTTTTCGAAAACCTTATCGTATCCATTGGCGTTGGTACCGAAGAATCTGATATTACGTCTGCCCAACGAAGTTTTCATGTTGCTCTGACTTCCCTAAATCTTGGCCGCACAACAAAGAGTGCCGGGCGTATTGTCCAGCCTTATGAAATTGCTTGTTATCATATGCTGTCTAAACCCGAAACAACATTCATTTTGTCCCAAATATGCCAGCCAATTATTGCTAAGCTTCAACATGCTGATATAAAGACTAAATCAGACTTTTTAAAAACACTTGAAAAATATTTGGAGTCTGAGAAAAACCTTACCGAAACAGCAAAAGAACTCTACATTCATCGCAACACCCTGTCAAACAGACTGGAGCGTATTATTGACCTAACCGGATTAGATTTCGAGAATAGAGAACTTATGCTTTGTTTACGCCTGTCTCTCAGGCAGCGGAAAATATTACCTGCCGTCTATACTTGATAAAATAATTCTTTTCACTTGCATAAAAAAATAATGAAAGTGACCAAAAATCCTTGAAGATTTTTAGCCACTTTTTTTAATCTACCCAGGGACTTGGCACAAGCCAGCTCTTCCTTATACCCTACTGCCGCCCCCGCCTGGGGCAGTATCATTATTATTTACTCCCAAGGCCACGATAGCTGATGCCACCGCCGCCGCTATCAAAAATATAAACGCCATATCGAAGGAACCATGATTTAAGTCAATGAGATATCCCATGACGAACGGTGAAATAAATCCTGCTACCTGTCCGCCAAAATTAACAGTACCAGAACTTGCCCCCATGATTTCTGGCGGAATAGTATCTATAACTAATCCCCAGAAGGCCGCAAAGGCTAGGAACATAAACAGTGCCGACACACATTGATATACAACCGCATAATCAGCTGAGGTGACACTATAGGTCATATATAGGAAAAACGCTGCAACAATGGTATTAGGAATAAATAACCATTTCCGCTGACCTTTAAACCGATCAGATAAATAGCCGCCGGCCAACATTCCAATTGTTCCAATAAAGAAGGGTAATGAACCGTAAATACCAGTTTTTACGATTGAGAAACCACGGACTTTCATTAAATAAGAAGGTAGCCATGATACAAAGCCCCAAAAAGTTATATCAAACAAGAACCAAATCAAAACCATTTGCCAAAGAATAGGCTTATGCAAAAATTCTTTAAATGTCATCCCCGTACGGTTAGAGGTTGCAACAGCCAAAACCGGGCTAGCATTTAACTCCTTAATTTCCTGAGTTGTAATATCAGGATGCTTGGCAGGATCGTCCTTAATGTAAAACCAAATGACCAGACCGATCAACAGACCGGGAATGCCAAGTCCAATAAACACCGTGCGCCAACCAAAGGCAGCAATGATTCCGGCCGCAACCAGAGATGCAATTGCAGGGCCTAATGTATTGACAGAAGATTGAATGGCAGTCGCCGTAGCTCTTTCCCGAGGTGGAAAGTAGGTTGCTATAGTCTTCCACGAGGAACCAGGGAAACAACCTTCACCTAAACCAAAAACAAATCTGCAAATCAGCATAATCGGGTAAGAAAAAACCATGCCGGTAAGGCTTGTGAATATTGACCACCATGCTATTGCGAACGCCATTACTCTTCTGGGTCCAAACCTATCAGCTAACATCCCACCAGGTATTTGAAACAACGCATAACCCGCAAAAAAAGTGCTTAAAATAATTCCTTGTGATGCCGCATCAAGTTGAAACTCATTACCAATAAACGGCAGTGCAACACTAACTACCATTCTGTCTAAAAAGGAAAACAGCCATCCTAACCATAAGATGCTTAAAACAGAATACCGTACTTTCCAACGAAAACCTTGTTGGGGCATAGCAGAATTAGCTGCCATTACATATCCTCCTGTCAACTACTTTTGGGAATAAACTACAATAAGTCATCTCCCTATCAAACGCTTGATATCTGTTGTCTAATTATACTGAATTGTTGTATTTCTACCCCAGTGCATGGCATTTAAAAAAAATGTGCAAAAGTATGCACGTTGCACATTTTAAAAACATCTTTTCTAAAAAACATTAAGGATAGGTTCATCCCCAAAAAACCTGGCAAATGCGCCTATCCTCAATAAAAACGAATTATATAACTTCTACTTTTTCATATGCATCAAGTGCAGCTTGAACAGCCCTACCAACCGGAATTTTGGCATGGCAGCGGATGAGCACGGCTTCCATTGCGCTTAAGACGTGCAGGATATTTTTCTTGCGGCAACTGTATCCCATCGTCCCGATCCGCCATATTTTCCCTTTAAGCGGTCCAAATGAACTTGCGATTTCAATTTCAAAATCCCGAAGTAACATTTTACGAACCGCCTCACCATCAACCCCTTCGGGGATGGTAATGGCGGTGACTACCGGCAATTTACACTTAGGGTCTCCGTACAGCTTAAGTCCCATTGCCTGGATGCCTTGAATGAGAGCTGTCTCGTGCATTTTATGCCGGGCAAACCTGGCCTCGAGCCCTTCTTCCAATACAATCCGCAAGCCTTCCCGCAGAGCATACAACATCGACGTGGCTTCCGTATGATGATTTAACCGGATCGGTCCCCAATAATCTATTAACTGACTAAGATCAAAATAGTTACTGCGAATCATCCGCAAATGCTTAGTTTGATATGTGCCAGGATCGGCCAAGCCTCTTTCTACTTTTTTCCGCTCACGCAGCAGCTTTTCCACTCTGTCATTAAAAGTGATGGGAGCCATGCCTGACGGGGCAGATAAGCATTTTTGCGTGCCGCCAATAGCGGCATCGATTTTCCATTCATCCACTTTAACTTCTGTTCCGCCAATAGTTGCTACGGCATCAACCACAAAGAGAATATCTAATTCCCGGCAAACTTCTCCAATCTCTTTCAATGGCTGCATGCAGCCTGTAGATGTTTCCCCATGCACCATAGCCACAATTTTCGGCCTGACTTGCTTAATCTCCCGGATAACAGTCTCCGGATCAAATACACTTCCCCACTCAGTCTCCATCGTAACAACGTCGGCCCCGTAGCGTTCGGCGATTTCCACCATCAGATGCCCGAAACGGCCGTATATGGGTACCAGCACCTTGTCTCCGGGTTCAATAATACTGCAAAGTACAGCCTCGATCCCTGCCCTGGAAGTACCATCAATAGGAAAACCCCATTGATTCGAGGTTTGGAAAACCTTCCTAAGCATGTCCATGGTTTCATTCATAATATCCGTAAACTCAGGATCAAACTGCCCTACTATGGGGGTGCACATAGCTCTCAGCACTCGCGGTTCTGCCTCAACAGGGCCTGGTGTCATAATCGTGCGTAGTGAAGTATTTAAGTCTTTATACATGCTTGGTTCTCCTCTCCACATATCAACAAATTTATCCTATTATTATACTGGGGCAAAACAGAATCCGCTATATCCCTTCGGACAACGCTATATCCTGTTTTTCTTCTTAGGTGCATATTGTGTGTGTAATAGTTCATGAGCAAGCTTAGAATTAGCTGTACCATAAAAATCAGCATATATCTGTAGAATATCTGGATTTTCCTGTGATTTGCGGTATTCAGAAGTATGGTCAATATCTATAAGAACCTGTTGGCGTCCAACTAACATCCCCGCCTTCTCCGATACGGGATGACCAGCTCCGCAGATACACCCACCAGGACAAGCCATAACTTCAATGAGATCATAGCCAACATCCACTCCCTGAATCACCTTTTCTATAATGGGCTCAGCATTTTTAAGGCCGCTGACGACAGCAACCCGAATCTTTTTCCCTTTGGCCTCAACTGTTGCTTCTTTAATGTCCTTAAAACCCCTGAGTTCCTGAAAGTCAAGCTGATCGTTAAGAACGTTGCCTGTAAGTTTTTCAACAGCCGTACGCAGTGCAGCTTCTGCCACACCCCCGGAGGCACCAAAGAGCACGCCGGCTCCTGAAACTTTTTTATAAGGATCATCAAACTCGGCAGGTACAATTTCAGCAGCGGCTATCCGTTTAAGATCTAGCATCTCGATCATCTCACTTGATGTAAGCACCGCATCAACATCCCTGATACCGCCAGAGGTAAACTCCGGACGGGCTGCTTCATATTTTTTGGCTATGCAGGGAACAACAGAAACTACATACAAGTCTTTTTTATTAATTCCAGAAATCTTAGCAAAATGATTCTTGACAGTTGCCCCCATCATTTGCTGCGGTGATTTGCAGGTGGAAAGATGCGGTATTATTTGCGGATAGCGACTTTCTACATGGTTAACCCATCCCGGGCAGCAAGAGGTGAATTGAGGCATGCTGCCTTTTCCTTCTACCCTGCTTAAGAACTCTGTTGTTTCCTCGATAATCGTCAAATCTGCAGCAAAGGAGAAGTCAAAAACTTTGTCAAATTCTAGCTTTTTAAGGATGCCTGCCATAAACGACGTAGCTTCATCAAAAGGAATGCCAAAATGCGATGAAACCAAACTTCGTACTGCTGGTGCCACAAAACCAATAACAACCTTATTAGGATCACTGATTGCCCGAAAAACTTTGCCTTTTTCACTGCGGATGTCCAATGCGCCGCAGGGACAGGCATTCACGCACTGACCGCAGCTGACACAGTCTGTTTCCACAAGTGACAGACCACTCTTGGTCCCAACGAGCTGGCGTCCCTGTTTTATCTGGTAGGCCAGTACATCTGGTCCTTCAATCTCAGCGCATGCAGTAATACACCGCCCACAAGAAATGCACTTATTATGATCCCGTACGATGAAGGGATGATCCTCTACAACCGAAATATACGGGCGTTCATGAACCGGTTCTTTATATTCTATACCATGACAGCCTGCTTCCTTTCTCAAATCACAGCTGTAGCGTTCCGCGCAGCCGCAGGTAAGACAACGTGCCGCTTCTGCCCGTGCCGTGTGCTCATCATAGCCTAATTCCACTTCGGTAAAGTTGCCTTTACGTTCAGCAAGCGATATGGCTGGCATGGCAAACCGCGCAATTTTAGGCATTGCTTCAAATTCCCATTTGGGGAGATCTTCCATAGATCCGCGGCTGCAACTGTAGTCAATGTTACGCTCTCCGATATAGCCTTTCATAACAAAACTATCCATTGCTTCAGAAGCATGCCGTCCTGCGGCAACAGCTTGAATCACCGTAGCCGGACCTGTGACGCAGTCTCCCCCGGCAAATATATTGTTCTCGGAGGTCTGGAAACTCCTTCCGTTAATTTCTATATCTCCCCACTTATTAAGGTTTACGGGAAGATCATTATACAGGAATTGTGTATCTGTGCTTTGGCCGATAGCACCAATAATGACATCTGCTTCAATAATCTCATCACTGTCCTCAATGGGAACAGGCCGGCGCCGCCCTGAACGGTCAGCCTCACCCAGTTTCATTTTTGTGCAGCGAAGCAGTTTTCTGCCGCCTGCTGTTTCGATTTTATTAGGAGCCATCAAGAAGAGCATTTCCACACCTTCATGCAAAGCTTCCTCAACTTCATACGGCTCCGCCGGCATTTCTTCCCGGGTACGGCGGTAGATTAATTTTACAGATTTAGCCCCTTTTCGTAAAGCGGTACGCGCACAGTCAATGGCCGTATTGCCGCCCCCAACGATAACTGTATCCCCTAGTTGTATATCCAACCCCTTGGTGACCTGTTCAAGATATTGTATTCCCAGCCAAACACCAGTAAGGTTTTCACCTTCAAGCTGCAAAGGTGTTGCCCGCCAGGAACCTATTGCTAGATAAACGGTATCAAAGTCTCTACGTAGTTCTTCCAGACGGATATGTGTACCAAGCGCTTTTCCTGTCATAATTTTTACGCCAAGACTTTTAATAATATCTATTTCCTTATCCAAAGTGTCTTTTGGCAATCGATACTCCGGAATACCGTATCGCATCATTCCTCCGGCATGTGGCTGGCGTTCAAATACGGTTATATCATGTCCGTTGATTGCGCTGTAATAAGCAGCAGAAAGCCCCGATGGACCAGCCCCGACAATCGCTATTTTTTTACCGGTGGCCGGTTTCTTAGCGGGAATCCAGGAAGGCTCTCGCTCCAGATCCCAGTCTGCGATGAAGCGTTTTACATGATTGATGGCTATAGGAGAATCCACTAAATTGCGGCGGCACTGCGCTTCACACGGATGGGGACAAACCCGTCCGCAAACAACAGGAAAAGGATTACTGTCTTTGATGACCTCAAGCGCAGCTGCAAAATTTCCGTTAGCCGCGTGACGAAGATATAACTGAATATCAATATTTGCAGGACAAGTCATCACACACGGAGCGACACAATCAGCATTGTGGTCGGAGAGGATTTGCTCAAGGCGTACTTTTCGATAGCTTTCCAGTTTGGCATTATTAGTAGTTATATCCATGCCCTCTTTGATAGGGGTCTGACATGCTTTTACATCCCGCTTGGTATTGTTTTCATTTATTTCAACCACACATAATCCGCAGCTGCCATTGGGCCGTTCAAGCCTGATATCATAACAAAGGTGCGGGATGTGTATATCTTCCTGGAGTAACGCCTGAAGAATCGTCATGTTGTCATATACTTCAAGTTCACGTCCATTTACAATTACTTTAATACGCTTGCAATTAGATAAACTGTTCATTTTTCCTCCTGGAGACATAATTCGTTATTTCCTTTAATAACCATGCGAGAAAACCGGGCCGGACACACAGAGTGAAAGATTGGCGGCCAGTTACACTGACCGCCAGCTAATAAGTTCATTAAGAACAGATTATTGTACCATTATCCTCAGTGACCGCCTTGTACGCATTTTCCAAGGATGTAATAATCGCTTCCCGACCTGGTCTGGATTCAACAAACTTAATGGCTGCCTCTACTTTTGGCAGCATAGACCCCGGGGCAAAATGTCCTTCTGCAATATATCTTTTGGCTTCGTCAACAGTGATACGCTCCAGCCATTTTTGCTCCGGTTTGCCAAAGTTGATGGCAACGCGAGGAACCGCCGTCAGGATAATGAAGGTGTCCGCACTGATAACATCAGCCAGCTTGGCGGCTGCTTTATCTTTATCAATTACTGCGTCAACACTGTGAAGTAAGCCATTTTCCCGATATACTGGAATTCCACCACCGCCACAGGCAATAACCACATCACCGTTTTCCATAAGGCAGCGTATTGTCCCTTTTTCCTTGATATCAACCGGCTCGGGTGACGGGACAACTCGTCTAAAGCCTCTCCCTGAGTCCTCGACAAACGTGTAGCCCCTCTCCAGTCCGATCTCTTTAGCAGTCTCTTCCGAGTAGAATAGGCCCACCGGTTTGGTCGGGTGCTGGAAAGCCGGATCATTTCGGTCAACAACGACCTGAGTAATGGCTGTTGAAACATGGGTCGTCATTCCATGTTCCAGGAACGTATTCTGCAGGGCATTTTGTAAATGAAATCCAATATATCCCTGGCTCATACCACAACACTCGGCAAATGGCATTGCAGATACATTTGAATTTTGCTGGTAGGCGAGTTCAAATGCTAGATTTATCATTCCGACTTGCGGTCCGTTACCATGGACAATAACAATTCTATAGCCCTCTTTGACGAGGCTCACAATGTGATTGGCAGCAGCCAGGACGGCTTGTTTCTGTTCATCGGGAGTATTGCCCAGAGCATTCCCACCTAAAGCAATCACTAACTGTTTCTCCATTTCAATTCTCCTCTTTATATTGGTTTAATATGCTGTAATCAATCTCTTTTTCACTAGCGGCAACAGCCAATGCAACCAACGCATCCCCATCGACATTCAGGACTGTTCTGAACATACCTGAAAACCAATCGATACCAGCTAAGAGAGCTATACTTTCAATGGGTAATCCAATGACAGGTACAACAATCGTCAGGGCTACAAGACCGCCACCGGGCACAACAACAGTACCCAGACAAGCAAGGGTTGAAATGACAACAATTTTGGCGATTTCGCCATAACTAGCTTCCATTCCATAAAACTGCAGTAAAGTTACTGCTGCCAGGGCGAGATACATCGATAAACCGTTCGAATTGAGAATCATACCGAGCGGATTGACCAGATTGGAAATGCGTTGGCTTACACCTAGCTTGTTCACGCAGTCGTCCATTTGGATAGGTAGTGTGACAGCAGACGAAGTTGTGGTGAAGGCTACGATTGACATTGTTATCATCTTGCGCCAAAGCAAAATAGGATTGACTTTGGCATAGGCTGCCGTAAGAACAACGAACAACACCAGATATAAGAAGGAAGCGACGCCAAAAGCCAATAAAAATTTGGCAAGAGGCATAATAACACTGACGCCAACGGTTCCGGCTACCCAAGCCAGAAGGGCAAATATACCGATTGGCGCGATTTTCATAATCATTTTGATGACGCCAACCAGTACTTTGTTAACATCCTGAACTAAAGGCAAAATTCGTTCCTCGGGATTTTTCGAGCGGACAATACTAAGAACTATACCAACTGGAATTGCGAAAATAATGCTTTGCACCATATTACCTTCAGACAGGGCTTTAAATATGTTGGATGGAAAAAAACCGAGAATCATATCACTGACCGTTTGATTCGACGTCTGAGCTAGCGATTTCGTCAGAGCCATATTGATACCAATACCAGGATTGATTAACTGGGCGGACGCAATGCCAAAGAAAGCGGCAATAATTGTGACGGCCGTGAAAAGGACAAATATTTTCCCCCCTAGTTTGCCGATTTCTTTAGACTCCAGATTTCCCAGCGATTCAATGACTGAACCGCAAACAAGCGCCACAACAGACATCTGAATGAGACGTAAAAACACATCACCAATAACCTTGATCGGAGCGATGGGCGGGCCGATTAGAAGACCCAGTGCAAGACCCGCTATCAAAGCAAGCAATATCTGAAATGTTTGATTTTTGATAATTTTTACCATAAAAACCTCCTTTGGACTAAGCAAGCAGGATATTTAACCCATAAAACGCCTGCCAGAGTATCTGCCCTAGATGAGTGTCCAACCACCAGGAGCTCATGGATCATTTAAATCATCTCTGATAATTTTGTACAATAGAACATATAGTAATAGACCATTCTTGTCCATACCGATAAAAATCAGAAATTATCATCGGTATGGACATTAAATTGATTATTAAAGTGTCACATCCCGGTTACAATCTTTGGAATAAACATAAGCAAAGTCTTCGTCGCGCCCCACGGCGTAGCAGGCCTGCAAGCAATATGCGCTCATAAAAATGTAGTCGCCTTTTTGCACGGGAATCCAGTCATTATCCAGATTGTACATACCTTGTCCACTCAGGCAGAAAGCACCATGTTCCTGAATATGTGTCTCAATATACCCATGAGATGCCCCCGGCTTAAAGCTCAAGATATGAAAGTTGCAATCAAACGCCAGATCTTTAGGTAAAAAATCTTTGACCAGGACATCCTCCATACCTTCGTACTTAGTCCATTCCATGGCCTCCGTATTGCCTGTAACGACATACGGTTCATAACCTTCCAGGCGTTTGTAAACACGTTTATACATAAACGCTTTGGCCACTTCGCCGCTATTATTTTGGAAATAAAGCTTACTACCAGGAGGGCAGTACACAAATCCGCCCTTTTCTAAGGAACATGACTGCTCCCCTGCTTTAATCTCCACGCTACCGTCAAGTAAATAAAACAGCGTTTCAATACCTTCGTCACCAAAACCAAGTTCATTCTTACCATCTGCGTGAACGGTAACGAGATAATCGACAAAACTTGCCCCGATCTTAGGTGAACCGAGAATTGTTACATCACAATTCTCAAAACCGGGAATGATATTTTTAACCAAACCATCAGGATCGAGCAATACATAGTTATCTTTTTTGACAATGGATCGATTAATTAACAGGTCTTTTCTATAGCCGACAACATTGTTAAGATAACTCATGCACTAACCTCCTTGACTACGTCTTTTTGGGTTCTTGCATTTGTCACATAGAATACAATTGCACCAATAAGCAAGAGGATGGCTCCCAGGTAGAAACCCCAAACCCCTGAACCTGTCTTATCTATGATATAGCCTGTAAGGGCCGGAGCTACAACAGAAGAAGACATGCCGAAGAAATTGAAGGTACCAAGAGTGGTAGCCATGGTTTTCTTGTCAGCTTGGTCGGACACATAGGAAATCAGAACAGGATCAACGGCCATCTTACCCAAGAATCCATAAAGAAGCAAGATGATGACAAGGCTGGTGGTGTCTGGTACGAACATGGAAACTGCAATCAGGATAAATGCAGCAATTTCAAGAAAAAGAATGATCTTAGCTTTCTGGTCGCGCTTTTTATCAGACATTCTAGCAAAATACAAGGCCCCTGGAACAGCCGTAACAGCGATCATTGATACAGTAAGTCCAATCATGCCGCCTTTAATGGCTCGCTCAGCTTCAAGGAATTTTGGCAGCCAGGTGACGATCATATAATACGCATAGCAGGTTGTAAAATACAGCAAGTAACAAGTTACTAAAGAAGGACGGAACATGGAACCTTTGGATTTCTCAACAACCTCAGTTGTTGCCTCATCTTTTCTGTTGGCGGAAGCCGCAATAACCGGGGCAACTTTACTTGGCTCAATAATTACAAAGAAAAACCACAGAACGAGGAAGACCAGCAGACAGCCCGAAATGATAACCATTGTCTGCCATGGCAAACCCATTGTTTTAACAAAGTAGCTTGAGCCGGTCATACCGAGAATCATCCCCAGTGCCGAACCACTATTAACGATAGCAGTTTGCAGACCTTTCTTTTCCGGAGGTACATGCTGCGATGTCAGGGAGTAGGCTGAACCGTAATAGGTGCCGCAGCCAATACCAGCCATCAAAGCGCCTATATAAATCGGCATAATCGACGTCGCAGCGGCGATACTGAAAACACCGGCGGCAAAGATGATAAATCCAGGAATCAGAACTTTCTTCTGCCCAAATCTGTCAACTAAGAAACCTGACGGAATTTGGAGTGCCGTATAGCCAAAGAAATAACATGACGCAATGATACCCATGGCCGCATTCGTTTGCGGTCCGATTGTACTTTGAATCTCGGGGTAAATGGGAGACAACATCGCTCTGTAAACCCAGATGATAGTCCACCCCATACAGAATGTGAATACGAGGCGTTTCCAATAGTTCTCGGGATACGCTTTTGCTGATGCTTGTGTACTCATAATAATCATCCCTTTCTTATTTGTATTAATAAGCAAGTGCGTGCAGCGTATAGGTCAGCGCTTTTATTCCCTCACGCAGATCCTCGACTTTCGTATCTTCGGCCGGGTTATGACTAATACCCTTGATACTAGGGACAAAGATCATTCCTGTAGGAACACGCGGCGCAAAAATCTGGGAGTCATGACCGGCGCCACTATGCATAACTTTATAGTTCATCTGCTTTTCTTTGCAGACACCCTCAATAATATCTACGACCTTTTTATCCATCAATACCGGCGATTCGTTCATCCAGTTGTCAATTTCAATTACAATACCCATGTCGGCAGCAATTTCTTTCATGTCAGACTCCAGCCCGGCTGTAAATGTCTGTAGGAAGTCGGCATCAGTATGACGGCAATCCATAGTAAATAGGGTTTCTCCGGGAACTACGTTAACCGTATTAGGCTTTGGCACCACTTTACCAAAAGTCAGGACCAGCGGATCGCCCGCAGCCTTAGCCTTATCAATGGATTGGGTCACAATACGGGCCATACATTCTACCGTATCTTTGCGATAGCGCATCAAGGTGGTACCGGCATGATTGGCTTCGCCTTTAAGGGTAATATTGTAGCGTTTTTGCCCGACGATTGAATTAACCACACCAACGGTAAAGTTTTCTTCTTCAAGGAAATTACCCTGTTCAATGTGCAGTTCAACAAAAGCCTCGATATCTTTTCTTGCTTTGAATTCAGTGTTAAAGTCGAAACCACACTTATGCATAGCCTCAACAAAACTGATTCCATCAGCATCTTTAAGGTTCACAACATCCTCTTTTTTTGCCAAGCCGAAAATGTTCTTACTCCCCCAGAAAACATAAGGGAATCGTGATCCTTCTTCTTCAGCCATCGAAATAATCTGAAGGCTCTTTTTGGGCTTTCCGCATGTTTCAAGTAAATTCTTTACAGCAAGATATCCCCCGAATATTCCTAGTTGTCCATCCAGTTTTCCGCCTCTTACCACCGTGTCAACGTGAGATCCTGTGGCAATTGTCTTTTCTGGCATCTCGGCCCCTTCCAAAGTACCGTACAAGTTGCCGATAGCATCGAAGTGGCACTTCATTCCCAGTGCTTCAAAGCGAGATTTGAGCTCTTTTTGAGCTTGCAGCCAGCTTGGTGAGTATAAAAGCCTGGTTGTCCCTGGTCCTATATCGTCACTAATCGAGGATAACCACTCCATCGTTTCTTTGACTTCACTCAGCGAAATATCCACTAAAAAATCTCCTCTCCTGTATCTTATTTATACTAGCCCCAGTTAATTTCCCCACATTACTCCTTCCCCTGATTTATTAGAAATTTTAAACCTAAGAAAAAACCAAACAATGTATCATTGCCTGAAGTATGACCAAATGACCGTACTTCGTTTATAGTTTTTTCTAGCGCAACCGATTCTGCGTTATCTACCAGCTTTACCAGCCGTATGAAATGCTCACTTGTATACCCTGCTAATAAAGCAATGAGATAGGCCACACTGACTAAGGTTGTTTTATCGCTGGTAACCTCCAGTGTTAGCGCGTTCTTCCAGATATTGAATTGTCCAAACACCATAAGCGCCAAGGTGAATCCTATGAGAATGTCGTCACCGCTAGGTGTCAGTCCTTTACCTCTGCCGGCAAAAAAATTGATAATCATCGAATTCACATTCTTAGCTGTTTTGTCGGAGTGCAATAATAGCTCTATATATTTGCCGGTTTTTTCGTCTAGCTCAATCCCTATAAACTTTTCAAATTCAATTGTCTCCAAATATTGATATATCCGGCTATAAGATATTTCTTTCACAGTACATTTTATTTCGGGGAGCTTTAAATCTATTTGTTCAAGATCTTTGTAACAAATAGTTAGTGCTCCACAACCGCTATAAAAAATTAACTTATCTCCTTTGTTTACAACCAAATCACCGCTTCTTACGCAGTTAAGCAAATACTTAAGCTTTTCTTCTTCGATATTCAGCCCAAAGGCAGTTAATGGGGTTCCGAGGCGGCCGACATAAATCAAAAAATTATCAAACTGAATATTGAACCCGTTAGTAAACTTGCTATGAACTTTCCCTACATTATGGTTTTTTAGATAGAGAGGCAACAAATTGCTCATTGCCTCTCTATTTTTATTTAGTTCATCCCTACTCAACTTCTATCCCTAGTTTTTTCGCGTAAGCAATGACTGCTTTTTCAAAGCAAGCTAGCGGCGCACGCACTGTCCCAGCTCCGATCTGGCCTACTCCCGCGTTTTTATGTGCTATTCCCGTATTGATGAGCGGTGTAATACCGGTTTCAACTACTTTTCTGGCATCAATACCAAGGCAGGCTCCCTTGAAATCCCAGGTAGGAATACTCCAGTTCGAATTATTTGCAATACAGATTGTATCCATTTCATTTGAGACTTTGAGTGCATCATGGAAACCACCTGCACCTACAAATCTAGTGACACCAGGTGCTGCGACCATTGCCATGCCGCCGACTCCCACTGTTTCGGTGATGGCGCTGTCACCAATATCAGGATTGGCATCATCTTCCGAATATCCGGTGAAATACAGTCCGTTTGGTGTATTAACCGGCGCTGTGAACCATTCGTCACCCATGCCGCTTATTCTTACGCCAAAATTCCTTCCATTTCTGGCCATGGTTGTAACTACCGTACCGCTTGTAACCTTTCGCGCACAATCAACAATAGATTTAGAAGCTGCCATCATGACGTTTAGGAAAAATTGATCAGTATCTGCCAGGAATTTTATTACACTGTATTTTTCTTTTTGGTCAATGTCGAGTTCTGTGATTAACGGGGTAATCTCTTTCAGGAAGATAAGGGAAGCAGCTATATTTCTTTGATGGAATTCATCACCCATGGTAATTGCTTTGGCAATAAGCACGTTCAGGTTTAAGCCGCCTTCTTTGCGCTTCAGCGCTTTTGATAACACCGGCCCTAAAGAATCTCTCATCCAGCGTAATCTGATTAAGACTTCTTCAGAGTAAGCGCCGAATCTAAGCACTTTACCAATACCTTCGTTCATTATGCAATAAGCAATGGAACCATCCAGCTTGTTATTTACTACCAACACCGGCATGTTGCCTGAGGTAATTCCGCCCATAGGACCTACTGCGTTCACATGATGACAGGGTGAGAATTTTACTCCGCCGTTTTCCAGTAGTTCCCTGGCGCTGTTTTCATCCTGGGCCCAACCTTCAAATAATACCGCGCCAATACAAGAACCTTGCATTGGGCCTGTCATATTGTTGTATTCGATGGGCGGTCCGGCATGAAGCAGCACTTTATCATTTAGGATTTCGATTACTGATTTAGCAGGCACTACGTCAACCAGGAAAGGCTGAGAACTCTTCATCTTGTCAATAACTTCGTTATTTGCTGTTTCTATTTCTTCGATTTTGGCAAGAGCATTTAATATCTTGATAAGCCTTTTATCGCCGCCTGCCGCCGGTTTCCAATCATATTGAACGGTACTGCCGCCATATGTGAGAATAGATTCTGTGAAGCTGGTAAGACCAATATTTACAATGCGGGGTTTAGAGTTTAGGAGGTCAATTACACTATCACTGACCTCAGGCAGAGCTTTCTTTTCCACCTGTTTCTCTACTACGTATTTATCTACTTCTTTGAAGTCTATACCCTTTAGTTTGAGAGCAAGCCTTACTGCCTTTGCATTACTTTCTTCTACCAATACACCGCATTCTTTCAGAGTTTTTATTGATGCCTGGTAGCTTTGCGGGTCATATTCCGTTCCGCAAACAGTTGCTACAAAATGCAGTTCCCGTCCGCTTTCCTTTGCTGTCTGTATTGCTTCCTTGATTGCCTCAGACAAGGCTCTCGCCATATCCGGATGCGAGCCGTATCCCAATACGCAGTCAAGCAGGATCACTCCGGTGTTTTCGTCTTTTGCATATTCTCTTATCTTATTAATTCGAACCTCCGGATCGATCATTGGATGGGGTTTACCCTGCGTGTAGATGTCATCTCCTAAATCCATTACTTCGTATCCGTTGGCGTTAAGGAGATACCCCTCTTGTTTAATCAACTTACCAAGTCCCAAAGCTTCGGTTATAAGCATAGCCGCTTCGGCGCCAAGCGTACCGCCTGAATACAGTCCTTTTACTGTTTTTACCGGTGCCAGAGGAGTCTTTACCTCGTATTTTATTTCTTCCATATAGTTAGGTTTGACTTGTCTGTTCTTGGCAAGGTCAACCGCAATCATTGCAGTTTCTTCGAGAGTATGGGCCAAATATACGTTGCCCTCGTGGTGATCCGGCTTTTCACCGAGGAATATGGCAACAACCGGCTTGGAGAGACTATGCAGCAGTTCTACAATTTCGTCCCGTACTTGTTTGGCTGGCGGCTTTGAAATAACTACAATTACATCGGTAGGGTCGTGATGTTCCAGCCCCAATATCGCATCACGGACAGTTATGGCATTGACCTCTGCGCTTAAATCGCGACCGCCGGTCCCTATTGCGTGTACAACACCGCCGCCAAGTCTATCGATAATAGTGGTAACTTCTTGTATGCCTGTTCCGGAAGCTCCGACTATGCCGATGTTGCCGGGTCTTACAACGTTTGTAAACGCTATGGGGATGCTGGAAATAATTCCAGTACCGCAGTCAGGTCCCATTAATAATAGTCCCTTTTCATGAGCTTTCTTCTTAAGCCTCACTTCATCTTCCAGCGAGATGTTATCGGTGAAGGAGAACACGTTCAAACCTTTATCAAGAGCTTTTTCAATCTCGTCGGCAGCGTATTCGCCCGGTATAGAAAACAGCGCTAAATTCGCATCAGGCATTTCTTCTAATGCCGCTTCTATGCTTATTACATTTTCAATACCTGTACTCTTTCTTTTTACAGCCAAATCATTTAAGAACTTCTCCGCTTCACTAAGTACAGTTTCAACAATCTTTTCATCCGCAGTCTCAACTACGATTACCATGTCGCTTGGAGCCGCACTTTCTGCTTCAGCCGTAAGAAGTCCGCCATTTTTAAGAATATCTTTATTAGCGGGAGTTCCCATCATAATTGAACATTTGGTTATTCCGGTGATAGTATTAATTGAATTTGTGAGTAACATAAGATTAATGGAATCTTGATAATTATTTTTCTTAATTACCGTATATAGCATTTCCAATTCCCCTTTATTGTGCTAATATTTTGTTAAATAAATTACCGTCATTATAGCATTATTTTTTTGTATTATCATTGGTATAAAAATTATAAAAATTACGTTATTTTTATACCCAAAGGATAAAGGAGTATTAAAATGAACATCAAAGACATATTAAAAATGCAAACACTTTATGGATCAAAATTAATAGCCGGTAAAAACGGAATTTTAAATGAAATAACCGGTGTCAACGTACTTGAGGCAACTGATATCTCTAATTGGGGACGTAATGGTGAAGTAATCCTCACCAGTTTTTTTGCTCTGCAGAATTTAAGCGATAATGATCTGGAAGTATTTTTCGAAAAGCTTCAAAATATAGGCATTAGTGCGGTCATAATTAAAATAGATAGACTGGTTTCTCATATACCAAATAAAATAATCGAGCTTTGTGACAAACATGTAATTCCCTTAATCCAAATTAGCAAGGACGTAAAATATGAATCCATAATTCTCGAAATATTAGGGCCAATAATCAATAAAAATATGAACCTGTTAAATAAATACTACGAGGTTCATAGTGAGCTAACCAAACTTGCGCTGAAAATGCCGTCAATGGATAAGATATTATCTGAATTTAAAAAAATGATTCTGCGTGATGTGAGTCTTATTAACTCGACAAAGGGAATTGAAATTAGTACCAACCAGGAACTTTCTAACATAACCATAGTTGGTACAAGTCAAGTTTTAACCGAGAAATACGTTCATTTCAAATATGAACGTAAAGATGTGATCTATAATGACACTAATCCCAAAATAACAGGCAAGCAGATTAGGGTCCATATACCACATCTTGGATATGATGACTATGAACTTGTTATCCATGAACTGCCGGAACAAATTAGTTCGGAAGATTTCATGGTAATAGAAAACGGCGTTAAATTTTTGCAAATGGAATTATTGAAAAAGTATGTAATCTCGCAAAATCTATTTCAACAAAAAAATAACATTATCAGCGACTTACTAAATGATCGGCTTTACGAGGAAAAAGATATAGATGATGTGCTGGAATCCCTTAATATAAACAGGTATAAGTACTACCAAGTCATGCTTATAAAACTTTATCCGCAAAACGAAAAGAAAAATATAGATAAAGACCTTATGCCCCAAAAACTAAGGCAGATTAGGCTTACATTTAAATCTAGTTTCAAGGATATAGTTTTTTTAGAAAAATTGGATGTAGTTGTGTTTATACTTAATTTCAGCGATACTCAACCTGGGCTTATTCCTCACTCCATTGAAAAAATAATGAATTCACTGGTTGAGAACAATGTGTTTAAAGATTTTTATTACAATGTGAGCATCAGTTCGAAAGTTGAAAAATTGAATATTCCTCAAGCAAACAGAGAAGTTTTGGACACAGAAAAAATACTACGGCTATTCCATAATTCAAATAATATTTCGCCGTATGAAGAGCTGGGAATTTATAAACTGTTTCTGGACTCAAACAACCTGGGTGATCTTAAGAAGTTCATATCTCCCAGAATAGCTAACTTCAGGTACCAGTATCCGTTACTATTTGAGACTCTACAAACCTTTCTGGACACAAATCAAAACTACATTATCACCTCTGAAAAGCTATTTCTTCACCCTAAGACAGTAAGATATAGAATTGATAAGATCAAAAATGTGCTAAAAGTAGATTTTGCAGATCCGGAGGAAATACTTCAGATTC
Organism: Bacillota bacterium; assembly: GCA_017889705.1. Classification (GTDB taxonomy): domain Bacteria; phylum Bacillota; class Negativicutes; order Sporomusales; family Sporomusaceae; genus Sporomusa. Next base: position 146,357 of record JAGGAB010000003.1, read on the forward strand.
AAATAGCCTCCAGACTGTTTAAATTAATTGACGGGAGAAAAAACCATGAATGAACCAGAAATTTTTAGCTTGATAACAGAAGAAAGTATAAAACTCTATGCAAATTTGCATAGAGCAAAAAATAATAGAAAAAACGTAACGATTATATATTTTCATGGCGGCGGACTGCTCTATGGTGTAAGAGACGACCTGCCGGAACTTTATATAAAAAAATTCTTGCATTCAGGCTATGATTTTTTGGCGTTAGATTATCCTTTGGCGCCGGAATCAAACTTGGATCAAATTCTAAAGTCAGCTTCCGATATACTTACCTTCTATTTAAAAAATACTGACAGTGTGTTTACGCTAAAAAATACTAAATATGTGCTATTGGGAAGATCGGCTGGAGCTTATCTCTCATTTATGCTTTGTGATATGTTAATTAAAAATAAAGCCCTGTTACCAATGGCAATCATAAGCCTTTATGGTTATACAAAGCTTAACGAGATTCAATTTATCACACCAAGCAAACATTACAACAAATTAGCAAGTGTACCCGATGAAAGCATTGAGAAAATTATTGCAGATAGCCCGGTGACCTATGGTCCGATGGATTCAAGATTTTCCCTTTATATAAAGGCTAGGCAGGAAGGGACATGGATAAAATACCTCTGCGGACCAAAAGATCCGGCAACCTACTCATTAGCTGACGAAACACTCAGGTCTTTTCCACCGACATTTTTAGCTGCGGCAACCCTAGACCCTGATGTGCCATATGGAATGAGCAAGTCACTGCTTAAGCTAATCCCGAACTCACACCTGCTAACCATCTACAGAGATGTCCACGACTTCGACAGAGACCTAAATGACGAGTCAGGAAGATTAGCATATGAAGAAATAATAAAATGGCTGGAAGATAAAAAATGACTTCTATTGCAGAACTTTTAAAAAATGCGCCCTTCTCACAAATGACTGTATTGAACCAGTCTGCAGATTTGTCCCGCAAAGTGGACAGCGCTGATATTTCAGAAACTCCGGACATTACCTTCTTTATCAAGCCCCATTCTCTGTTAATAACAACCGGTATGGCCTTTAAAGATAATCCCGCAGGCTTTTGCCGGATGATTGAGGAATTAAACCGCGTTCCCATTGCTGGAATTTGCGTGAAGCTAGGCCGGTTCATCAACGAACTGGATCCCTCTATTCTCGAAACCGCCGATAAGCTTCAAATTCCCCTGCTTCAGGTTCCGGGTTCCTGGACGCTGGGAATAACTTGTCATCAGCTCCTCTCCTACCTCTGGAATGTCGAAAACGAACAGTTGCTAAGCGCTCTGAAAATACAGCGTGAATATTCGCATATGCTAGTCAAAGATGCCCCCATTTTTACTATTCTTGCTCACCTCAGCCGAACAATTCGTCAGACAGTATTTTTAGTAGATCCCTTTTTTGAGATAATCGAGACCTCTCTGCCACTGAGTAAGCAAACAACCGAAATGAAAGAGACATTAGCCGCCATAAAAGGCAGCGACAAACTTAGAAACTCCCCTTCCGAATCCGCACCCTCGTCACTATATATTCAGGCTTCCCGTCCGTTTACCGCGTGGCTCTTTCCCGTTTGGGCCGCATCTGTCCATCCCCACCTGCTTATTGTGCTGGAAAAAGAAAAAATCCCTTACCCTTTTTCCTATCTTGTAATTGAGCAGACTGCCGCTGCCGCGGCTTTTTCCCTTTACAAAAACCAAAAGCTCAAAGAGCTGCATAGGAGAATGCGGGAGGATTTTTTACGGCGACTGACTAGCAGTACCGGCAATGCCGACATCTCAGTATTTCTAGAGCAGGGTGCCGACCTTGGTTTGATTGCCTCCGATTATTACCGATTCCTAATTGTGGGGATTGATGACTTAATGGATGAAAAAAATCCTGTGCAGTCCGATCTCTATTCGCTTGTGTATGATTGGCTGGAGCGACACATACTAATTTTCGGGAAAAATGCTATTTTATTTTCCCACCAGAAAAGCGAAAAAATAATGGTACTCTTACAAAATCCTGTGGAAAATCTCGAAAGTGCCATTGCTTTTATCAGAGATCAAATGACTGCCTTTCTCTCGGTTTCCATTTCCTGTGCTGCTGGAAATCCGGTTAATTCTCTCCAGGCTCTGGTATTCTCACGCATTGAAGCGGAAGAAATTTACCATCAAAGCAGGGCGGAGGGCAAGAAAGCATTTTTCCTCACCTATTATTCCCAAGGCGTTTCCGAGCTTTTGCGTTTTGTCCCACAGGAACACGCCCGTCACTTCTGCAACTGCATCTTAAAATCTCTGGCTTGCCCAAATGAGGAAGCTCAAGTAATTCTCCGCCAAACGCTTAAGACCTACCTGGATTGCCAGGGGGATATTGCCGAAACGGCCCGAGTTCTCTATATCCACCGCAACACTGTAAAATACCGGATCGCCAGATTAAATGAAATATTAGATACTCCTCTGTCCAACCCGGATTTTTCTCTGCAGCTTCGACTTGCGCTGCTGCTTTCCGAATCATAAGAACACTTTAGTAAACAACCCGCTTAAACTTCTCAGTTTGAAGCGGGTTGTTGGTTTTTATCCACGACCATTTTATAAATCTGGCAACTGCGATTTAGTAGCTCAAGCGAAACTTATTTACTTCTTCCTGCAGGGTTTGCGCTGATTGCAACAAGGCCTGGCTAGCAGAATCTATTTCTTCCATAGAAGCTGACTGTTCTTGGGTCGCTGCAGATACTGTCTCGGCTTCCACTGCGACTTTGTGGCTCATCGCATCAATTTGTTTTATAACACGGATAACCTGCTGACTGCCATTTACCAGCTCATCTATGGCGGCAGTAATGTCTTGCATTTTAGCCGAGACTTCAGTAACTACTGAAGTAATCTCCAGGAAGGTTTGTCCGGTGCTGTTAATAACCTCTGCACCCGTCTTAACTTCCCGAGTACCGTCATTCATGGCGGCAACCGCCATATTAGTGTCTGCCTGGATCTCAGTAATTAGCGTACCAATTTGTTTAGCAGCTTCATGAGATTGTTCCGCCAGTTTTCTAACCTCATCGGCTACTACGGCAAAACCGCGTCCCTGCTCTCCAGCTCGGGCTGCTTCGATGGCGGCGTTAAGAGCTAACAGATTGGTTTGTCCCGCAATTCCGGCAATAGTATCAACAATTTGACCAATTTCTTTAGAACGCTCTCCCAGCTTAGTTACAACTTGGGCAGAAGTATTAACCGTTTCTTCAATTTTAGCCATTTGCCCTACTGCTTTATCAATAGACTTACTGCCATCACTCGCCTTTGCAGCCGCCTGTGCGGACTGTCCGGCGACCTGACTGGTGTGTATTGCTACCTGCCCTACATGGGCGGACATTTTTTCTATGACAGCAGTGGTTTCTTTAACCGAATTTCGCTGCTGTTCCATACTTACTGCAACATCGGTAATGGCTTCGGCCACCTGACTGGCTGCCTGGGAAGATTGGTGGGCACTGGCGGAAAGCTGTTGACTGGAAGCTGATAGCTGATCGCCGGTTTGCTGCATTTGGTATACAAAAATACGTAACGCATCTCCCATTTTATTGAAGCTGGCGCTTAGCTGTCCTAATTCATCTTGGGAAGTAATGGGTACAGTTGCCGTTAGATCGCCGCTGCTAATCTTTTCGGCGGCGCTGAGCATCGCAGTAAGAGGTTTTCTAATGGATGAAATCACCAGATAAATAATTATGCCGCCAATAAATAAGAACAAGACAATGACTCCTGCGGTTGTTAGCAAAATCGAACGGGATGCGGCGGCAATTTCGGCTTCAGGCATAGTTCCGCCAATAAGCCAGCCTGTTAATTCATTAGTAGTAAAAAAAACTATTTTTTTCTGACCCTGATACTCATAACTTAGAGAACCGTTTTTTTGCTTAAACATCGCCTCAACCATTGCGTCTTCATTTTTAGAACCCGGTTTCAGCGTGGGATGCACTAACACATTACGGTTTTTATCCATAATAAAAATATAGCCGTCTTCTCCGATTTTTGCCTGACTGGCCATTTCCGTCAAGGCTTTAAGCGATAGGCTTACGGAAACCACTCCGTGATTATCATCGGAGGTTTGCGAAATGGTCACTACGACTTGCCCGCTGTTAGTAGAGATATAGGGATTAATTACGGTGGGTTTTCCTTTGTTTTCTGAAGCCATGATGTACCAGGGGCGCTTCCTTGGGTCGTAGCCCGGGGGATTAACGGCGCTTTTGGGGGAATTTATGTATACACCCTTATCAGTACCCACTGCAGCCAATTCAACCTCAGGATTCTTGGCCCGATAAGATTCTAGCATAGCTCTGACATAGGGATCTTCATCTCCCTGGATAGGGCCAATCCCCCCCAGGGACAGTCGATTGGACAAAAAATCTACATCCTTCTTGGTGCCGCCAATTATTTGATCAAGAGTATGATTAAGCATGACGACATTACCATTCGCATTTTCCAGCATAGCCTCTTCCACCTTGGAGTAGGCTGTTTTATACGAAAACCAGCCAATACATAAACTTGGGATGAGCAAAAGAGTAATAAACGCTAAGATTAATTTTTACACAAGACTTAAACAAAGCTTATTCATTTGTGTTTCCCCCTTATTAATTTTGTCAATACTCACTCTACGCGGAATACTTACACAACTCATCTTGGGATAGGACGAGGATATAAAACAATATCTTTTCTATTGAAGATTTCTTCATGTTAACCTAAAATCTTTTGGCAGTTTGGGGTAAAAAACAGCGTGTATTTTTATCCCTTTCATGCAAAATTTATACAATATCTCTTATTAATAAAGCCCGGAGCCTATAAAGAAAAACCTTCATAGGCCCCGGGCTATTTGCGTAAAATCATCCTGCGCCGGCACATACACCTTTACCAGCCTAATCCTTTCATATGAAAATGTCAGGCTAGTTTTTACACGGTTCATTTTTTAATCTAATGTATCGGAAGCAAAAGCGCTTTTACCCTCATAACGGTTGTAATGAATATCATCACTAACAAGATAATCATAAATTTCTTTTACAATAGGAATACCACTCTTTTCATATTCCTGAGCTTTCTTTTCTGAAGATTCGCCTGGAACCAGCACACTGTCAAAGCCAACAGCCGGACGAAGTGCATGCAGCTCATCCACCATGTTACGCACATTATTTTTGAATGTATCAATAGATGAAAAGTAATCCGGATTTATTACCAGGTGAATCTGTCCCAGTTCACGACCGGCAGAAAGGTCGGCGTACATGGAGGTTACATGCTTTCCAAATGGAACGCCGAGCAATGAACCACACAAAATGTCGACCATCATCATGAGGCCATAGCCCTTGGAACCAGCAATAGCCACAAGGCCGCCAACAGCAAATGGATCAGTAGTAGTTTGTCCGTTCTTATCTACCGCCCAGGTTTCAGGAATTGCCTTATTTTTAGCTCTGGCATCTAGAATTTTTCCCCAAGCACCTACCGTAGTAGCCATGTCAAATACAATTGGCGAACTGCCTGCACAGGGAGCCGCGAAACCGATAGGATTTGTCCCAAAGTATGGATCAGCCGATCCATACGGTACAACCATCGGGTCAGATTGGCACATGGACATAGCAATCATATTTTCGTCGGTAGCCATTCTGAGGAAATAGGAAAGAGTGCCACAATGCCCCAACTCGCGCATGCCGACAAAGCCGATTCCGTTTTCTTTAGCCATCTTTATGGCTTCAAGCATACCGTTTTTGGCGACAACCATTCCTACTGCGTTGTCTCCTTCGTAAATACCTGTGCACGGTCCAGTTTTTCTAAAAGAGAAATTAGGCTTTGCATTGCTGCCGCCCTTAGATATCCGTTCTGAATAATATTCCACCCGCACAGCCCCATGGGAATGTACACCTCTACTATCTGCATAGGTTAAGTGGTTGGCAACTTCGTGCGCGTGATCCTCAGGCAAGCCGGCCTTCATCACCTTATTCTTAATCAACTGATGTAGTTCTTCTTTGTTTACCAAGACCAATTCCTGTTGACTCATAATAAAACAACACCCCTTTTTATTCTACTGGCGCCTGCTATTCGGACGCTTTTCCCTTGCAGCTTCTCCTTAATTGTACTTTTCTTATCCCTTTTTTTCATCATCCACACAGGCTAATTCGTCTAGTCTGATTTGTCTGTTTTAAACAAAAAATAATGTAGCATTAAAAAATCCTCATCTTGAATTAAGATGAGGATTGGTTTGATCTTGTACCATAAGGTATTGAAAACTAGACATTTTACGCTCATGTCGGAGAATAAGGACTTAGTAATGACTAAGTTATCAGGATTTTAGCTCTGTTTAGCGACGCCATACAGAAAAATATCAGCAATTCGCTCAGCAGCCTCATCAATGGATTCCTTACTATCAGCAACAAATCCCTGAAACACCACCATGACAATAACACTGTATAAACCATACGCAGCTTTATGGATATCACAGTTACGAATGGTTCCCTGTTCAATGCCTTCTTGTAAAATTGCTTGCAACATCCCAATGTTCTGAGCAAATCTTTCCCGATATTTTTTACGCTGCGCTTCTGTAAAGCTTGCCGTTTCTTCGTGACCCAAGCACCGCATCTCATGCATCAGCACCCGCCACAAATCCCCGTTCGCAACATAGAATTCCAAAAATACCCGGATAGTCTGTTTTACTTTGTCTAATGGCGGCTCATCAAGAGTCGCAATTCTTTTTAACTCTTTTTCAAAATTGGAGCTGCGTTCGGTTATCAACGTATAGAAAAGCTGTTCTTTATTGACAAAATACTTATATACAGTCCCCTTGCCGGTATCTGCCAGCGCAATTATCTCATCAACTGTGGCCCGGTGATATCCCTTTCGGGAAAAAACAGTATAGGCGGCGTCCAATATTTGTCTACGCTTCATAGTATCTCCCCCACTCACCCTGACCAAGTTAATTGCGAAATAATTAATGCCAGCATGCCAATCGCTATAGCAAGTTTAAAGATGAGGCCAAAGGCCTGGCCAATCACAATACTTTTTGCCACCTTGGCTGCTTTTTCCTTGTTGCCTGTAGCCAGATATTCAGCAACATAGCCGGCCGCAAAAGATCCACAAACCGCTCCGGCAATTGAGCCAAGTCCCGGCATAATCCCGGTTCCCAGAATTCCGCCGACAATGCCACCAATAAAGGCTGCCAGTATCGCCGACCGGGACGCGTTTTCTTTTTTAGCCCCTAACGAGCCGGCCGCAAACTCGACCAGTTCTCCGGTTATTACAGCACCCATGAGCAGCAGCAATACAGTACTACTCATATGAACAAAGCCTTCCAGATATCCATAACCAAGTGCCGTAATAACCATCAGCCAGTTGCCTGGCAAACCAATAGCCGTCATGCCAATACTAACAATGCCGACAATGATGATGATTAGATTACCGGCTGTTACCCCTGCATCCACGACACGCACTCCTTTGCGCGAAAAAACGACGCGATGGTATATAATCTATTGTTAATCACTTGTCATTTCGATTAAATGCCCTATGAGCAATATCTTTACGGTATTGCATACCGTCAAAAGCAATTACGGGCACGGCTTGATACACCTTATCTACTGCATTTCGGAGGCTATCAGCTACTGCTGTGACACCAAGCACCCGCCCGCCTTGGGTCACAATCTGGCCGTTCTTAGTTGCCGTACCGGCATGAAATACCATTGCCCCTTGTGCCTCAGCGTTATCGAGTCCGGTAATAGCATCACCTTTGTGGTAAATTCCCGGATAACCGCCGGCTGCCAGCACAACACAAACAGCAGCTTTGTTGTCCCATTCGATATTGATGTCGGCAAGGTTGCCATTAGCGCAGGCTTCCACAATATCGACTAAGTCGGTATGTAAAAGCGGTAATACTACCTGCGTTTCAGGATCGCCAAACCGCGCATTAAATTCTATAACTTTTGGCCCCTGGGCCGTAATCATCAGCCCGGCATACAAACAGCCTTTATAGATAATACCTTCCTGACGCATTCCGTCAATAACAGGCTGAAGGACCTCACGGCGCACCTGTTCCCTGATCTCCGGCGTGACAACCGGTGCCGGCGCATAAGTTCCCATCCCGCCGGTATTTGGTCCTTGATCATTGTCAAATATCCGTTTATAATCCTGAGCCGCCACCATAGGTACTACCGTAATACCATCGGTAAAGGCGAGCAGCGAAGCTTCTTCTCCTTCTAAATATTCTTCGACAACTACCAAATTCCCTGCCGAACCAAATGCTTTATCCTTCATCATCAGCGTAACAGCGTCAATAGCTTCTTCTAGTGTCATCGCTACAACAACACCTTTACCGGCAGCCAAGCCGTCAGCTTTGACTACAATAGGCGCACCCTGCTGCTTTATATATGCGATTGCACAGTCAGCATCAGTAAAGGCCGCCGAAGCCGCTGTCGGAATGTGATATTTATGCATAATATCTTTGGCAAAGGCCTTGGAACCCTCTAACTGAGCAGCTTTTTGCGAAGGACCAAAGGCCTTTAAATTCAGCGCCGTAAAATGATCAACAAGACCATTGGTCAATGGCAGTTCCGGGCCAACAACAGTCAAGTCAATCTTATGTTCCAGTGCAAATTTCCCCAGAGCTTCATTATCAGTTATCTCAATGTCCACACACTCAGCAACTGCGGTAATACCGGGATTTCCCGGCGCACAATACATTTTTTCCACTTTGGGGCTTTGCGCCAATTTCCAGGCCAGAGCATGTTCACGTCCACCGCCACCAATAAGTAAAATCTTCAAGATATCACTCCTTCATATATATTCCATTAAAACCACTGTATTGCTATTAAGCCAAGATATTCTTTGATGGCCAGCTGACTGTTATAGAAAGCGTCAGCTCTTGGCCATAGCTGATTCCATTCAAAAATATGGTTAGTATTGGTTTGATAGTCGGTAGGATAAGGCAATACCTTCATATTGAACTTGGCAAATTGCCCGACTGATCGCTCCATGTGAAAAGCCGAAGTAACTAAAATCGGACTTACAAAGCTCTTTTCCACTAAAATCTGCTTAGTAAATTTCGCATTATCGGTGGTGTTAAGCGCCTGTCCCTCCACAATGATTTTTTCATCAGGAATACCTAATCCCAGCAGGATATGCCGCGCGATTTCGGCTTCCTTGCCGGTATTGGCAAATACCTGCCCACCAGAAACAATAATTGGCACGCCGGTGCTATGATATAGCTGAGCGGCTGTCAGCAGACGATTGGCAGCAGACCCCATCAGATGGCCTTTGCCATGAACATTAGGGGTATCGGCTGTCGCCCCCCCTCCCAGCATAACAATAACATCACCACTGACTGTGGATGGCGGCTGATAACGGCTTTCCAATGATCGCATTACATAATCGCCAAATAGCGGAGTTGATATAAAATACAGCAGTGTGGTTATGGCAACGAGTATCCCTACACCTCGCTGCTTATGCTTATGCATCCACAAACACAAGGCACCCAGTCCGGCAATAAACAACCCTGGCGGCAACAAAAAAGTTATGTACAAAAATTTAATCAAAACCAGCATTTATAACTACCCCGCCTCTTATTTGCTGCCTCTAGTCATGTATCAGAAAGACTTTTGCCAGCATTGCTGTCCAGCAAAAGTCTTTCGCATACTTATTTTTTTTCTATCTTGGCCCAAGAATCCTTTAAGGAGACAATGCGGTTAAATACCGGCATTGGCTCAGTGGATTCACGGTCAATTGAAAAATATCCATTCCGCATAAACTGAAAGCGGTCACCCACGTGAGCTGTTTTAATACTAGGCTCAATCAGGCAATTTGTTAATACTTCCAACGAATCAGGGTTTAAGGTATCGACAAAATCTTTGGCAGCCTCTGTTTCGGTCTCGTCCTCATCCTGCTCATCGGTTAACAGATAATCATACAGTCGTACTTCCGCTTTAACTGCCTGAGCTGCCGACACCCAGTGCAACACGCCTTTTACCTTGCGGTTGGCAGTACCACTACCACTCTTGGTATCAGGATCATAGGTACAATGTAATTCTATGATCTCGCCGGTTTGCTCATCCTTTACTACCTGCTCGCATTTGATGATATAGGCCTGCTTCAGGCGAACTTCGCCGCCTGGCACCAAGCGGAAGAATTTTTTGGGCGGATCTTCCATAAAATCATCTTGTTCAATATATATTTCCCGTGAAAATGGAATTGTTCGCGATCCCATTTCAGGATTTTCCGGATTATTTTCAATTACCAAATCTTCGACCTGATCTGCCGGATAATTATCAATAATAATTTTTAGCGGTTTAAGCACAGCCATAACCCGCGACGCTTTGGTGTTAAGATCTTCTCGAATACAATGTTCCAATAGCGCCACATCCACAAGACTGTTACTTTTGGCAACACCGATGCGATCACAAAAATCACGGATGGATTCAGGGGTAAAGCCACGCCGTCTCAGACCCGATATGGTCGGCATCCGGGGATCGTCCCAGCCATTGACATAACCTTCTTCCACCAGTCGGCGCAGATAGCGCTTACTCATAATGGTCTTGGTTATATTGAGCCTGGCAAACTCAATCTGGCGGCTTTGGTAAATTCCGAGATTTTCCAGAGTCCAGTCATATAACGGACGGTGGTCTTCAAACTCCAGCGTGCAAATAGAATGTGTGATATACTCAATAGAATCAGAGATCGGATGAGCATAATCATACATGGGATAAATACACCAGGCATCACCTGTACGATGATGCTTGGTCTTAACAATACGGTATAGCACCGGATCACGCATATTGAGGTTGGGAGATGCCATATCGATTTTAGCCCGCAGCACCCGGCTGCCTTCTTGGAATTCACCGGCACGCATTTTTTCAAAGAGCGTAAGGTTTTCCTCGACAGTACGATTTCTATAGGGGCTCTCCTTACCGGGTTCTGTCAATGTCCCACGATATTGCCGGGTTTCTTCGGCAGTCAAATCACAGACATAGGCCTTGCCTTTTTTTATAAGTTCAAGAGTTAACTCATAGATTTTCTCGAAATAGTCCGATGCATAATATTTGCGGTCTTCCCAGTCAAAGCCAAGCCACTTAACGTCTTCTTGAATAGAGTCGACATACTCGACGTCTTCTTTAGTAGGATTCGTATCATCAAATCGCAAATTACATTTACCGCCATACTTTAGCGCTAAGCCAAAATTTAAACATATCGACTTAGCATGACCAATATGCAAATATCCATTGGGTTCCGGCGGGAACCGCGTATGTACCCGGTTATCATATCTGCCTGTTTTTATATCTTCATTAATACAAACTTCAATGAAATTGGCAGGCATAGCAGGATTAGCGCCAGCATCTGTCTCAATTGCTTCCTTTTCGGTATTCATGTATATCCTCCTTAGGTTGTCCACTTTGTCCGATGACTAACTCGCTCTAAGACTCACGTCAAGAGCGAATAAGTCCCTGGATAAGGTCGACTAACCTTCAACTGGAGTTAAAACTCCACCTGAAGCTAAGTCTACTTTATATCATTACATTATACAACATTCCTGTCCTTTCCAAAAGCACGTATGAGTATTTCAACTAATTTTTTTTATATATTTACCCTTTTCTGGTGCTGTTATTGGCATTAAGGCAAAAAAATACCCTACCCGCGACCGGTTAGGGTATTTTGAAACTTACAGTTTAAACTTCATAACTGCCTCTTGTAATTCAGTTGCCATCTTAGCTAAGCCAGCTGATGCCGCAGCAATTTCCTGAACGCTGGCATTTTGTTCTTGGCTGGCAGCAGCTACCTGCTCAGAGCTTGCTGCGTTGAGGCGAGCCGCATCAGCTATGCTGTGAACAGCGTCTTCTACCTGGCCGCTGCGCTGCTGCTGTTCGGTTGTTAACGCCACAATACGCCCAACTTCTTCGCGAACATTTTTTACAGCTGCATAAATCTCTTTGAAAGCTTCGCCTGATGTTGCCACTACCGAAACACCGGTCGCAATTTCACGGCCGCTTCTATCCATGGCATCCACAGTTTCAATAGTCTCAGCCTGAATATCCTTAATAATTCCCGCAATCTCGCGAGCTGCGGTTTCCGATTGCTCGGCAAGTTTACGAACCTCATCGGCTACCACCGCAAAACCGCGTCCTTGCTCACCGGCTCTTGCTGCTTCAATAGCGGCATTAAGAGCCAGCAGATTGGTTTGTCCGGCAATACCGGTAATAACATCGACAATCTGTCCAATTTGCCGCGACTTTTCCCCAAGTTCATGAACTTTTTTCGCGGTTATGTCGGAATCTTGTTGAATTTCATTCATCTTGGCAACGGCCATTTCTATCTGTTTAGTTCCATGTTCAGCCGCACGCTCACTTTGCTCAGAAGCTGCTGCTACCGAGTCAGCCGCTTTGCTGGTATTGGTAATGGCTGTAACCATATCACGAATAACTGTTGCGGAATGATCAGCCAAATTCACCTGATTGTTTGCACCTTCTGCTACACTTTGAATGGTAATAGCCACTTCCTCGGCTGCTTTGCCAACTTCACCGGAAGATGCCGCCAATTCCTCAGAAGAAGCCGAAACCGTTTCAGCGGTAGATGAAGTTGTAGAAACAAGCTGCCGGAGCGCTTTAATCATAGCATTAAATGCATCAGTGAGGTTATTAATTTCCTCCACGCCGTTAACTTCAATATGGCCTGACAAATCTCCATTGGCTACCTTATCTGCCGCTCCCATTAATTTTTCCAACGGACGGGCAATGCTGCGCGCGACATAGAACGCACAAACCAGTGCAATCAGCACAGCGACAAGCGTGACTACACCTGTTACCACAGCCGAACGAATAACCGGAGCCATAACTTCATTCATGGGTTCCTGAACAATAATGCCCCATTTATTTCTAACAATTGATGAATACGTAATAAGCGACTGCTCGCCACGTGTCGCTGCGGCTTTCACCCAGCCTCGCTGTCCGTCAATCGCATTAGCTACATACCCATAAGTAGTAAACGACTCTTTTTTCAAAACCCGCTCTTTATCAGGATGAGCAACAATAGTGCCCTTATTGTCAACAACATCAACGTAACCGCTCTGACCAACCTGTACGGCATCAATAATCTCCCACACTGTCTTCAAACTAACATCAGCTGCCATAACGCCGACAATCTGTCCTATACTATTTTTGATTGGAACAGAAATTGTTACACAGGGAGCATTGGTGAATGACGAGATATAGACATCTGTAAAATATGTACGGTCTTTTTTGGCTTCTTTGAAATAGTCCCGATCTGCCCGGTTTGCCAAGTTTCCTGATGTTCTGGCGATTTGCATGCCATTAGCGTCCATAACAAAAACAAGTTCAAAAATCGGGGTAGCGCGCTGCGCACCCAAAATCATTTCCTTGGTAGCCACTGCATCCATAGATTTTGCAGTTGGAGTCGCAGCAAGAAGTTCTATTGACTTGCGCGCATCTTCCAGCAATAAATCGATTTCATCACCAACCAATTTGGCCGTACTTTGATTTGCTGTTATTTTCGATTCAATAATAGATTGCGAATTTATGTATCCGCCAATGATGCCACTAATGCCAGCCGGAATAAAAGCAAATAATACCAATAAAACAATTAGCCGGACTTTCAAACTATTGGCAATCTGCAACATAACCCCTCCAAGAATATTATTTAGTTTATATTTAATTATAACGTCTGACACAAAATTCATCAATCTGCACTAACTTATAATACATTCATATTTTTTGTAGTTTTTTTATGTTTTTTGTAGGAATTTAATAATTTTCTTATAATTACTTCAGGTAGTTCGCTTGCCTTGTAAGAGGCGATTACCACCTAACGTCTATTTACATGTTTACCAACTATCGTTGCTTGGTTGCATATTTTACAATCTATGGGTATAATATAAGAAAAGGACTGACGTGCTCGACACACGCCAGCCCCATAGGTTGTCTAACCGGAAACGGTTAGCCCGAATTACGGAGTTAAAGAATAACCGCCGCTATTGAGCCAGGGGCGGTTATTTCTTTTTTATGATCAACACAATCAGCGTAGCAAATGCGACTGCAAAAGACAACGTCTCATATGTGGTCATAAAGCACCACCCCCTTTCAAAAAGGGTGTGGCTAACCGCTCCCTTGACAACCTTCCACTTATTATAACATCATTTTCCAGCATGAAAAGAGCAGCATCTTTCTGTTTTTCACGACTCCGCCTCTCTTTCAAACTACAAAACAAAAAGGACTTTACGAAACTATCGTAAAATCCCAAAACTATCAAATGTTGTTCCGCGCTACCGCTTGGAACTAAGCGACTCGCACCAATCAGTTTCGCCTATCGACTCGACTTCTTGAGCTTTCTGCTTAAATGGCGACCCCGGCAGGATTCGAACCTGCGACCTTTTGATTCGTAGTCAAACGCTCTATCCAGCTGAGCTACGGAGTAAAATGTCAACATAAGTCGCCATATTTTGTCGCCGTATTTTTTATTGCAATGAACGTAGTAATAAAAAAGCTATTTCAGCTTGACCCATACACAGTAGCTGCCGCAATGGCAGCGCCAATGCCTGAACCATCCTTGCTAAGGCGGATCGTTACCTGATTAGCCGCTTCGCCCAGCATATCTTTCATGGCCTGTGCCAAGTCTTCGGAATATCCGGGCATTTTTTCATATAATGAACCATCCACAGCAATAGTATGGTGCCGACTAAGGTCCGGATCAATCTTATAAAGTACACCAGCCCAGGTAGCTGCTACTAAGCGGGCAGACCGAGTAACGACAAGACCGGCAATTGTTTTCAAGACAGTGCGTTCGTGTACTACTAAGCTACTCATGTCCCAACGGCTCGCAGCAATGTCGGCTACAGCCTCCAGATCCTGCGTATGATCAGCAAGCATGGCTGAAATATCCTCGGCTGTCAGCGAATAAGGTATCTGGATATTCTCTGCCGCTGCGGTCAGATAGCCGTCTTTAACTAAACCACTTACAATGAGGCGAACAATTTCACCCAAATAACGGCCGGAAACCATTTTTTCCAGACGTTGCTGCCCTAGTTTTTCACTATTGGCATCAAGGCAGGCATCATAGCTGGTTTGCGGTATTTGGTCGAAATTACCGGACTCCATATTAACAATCATTGGCTGCTGGGTCAGCGGATGATTAGGTTCTAAATAACAGCTATTGTGCCCGGTGCCACAGATAGCCCCGATATCAGTAGTATTATCTGTATATGCGGCCGTTAATAGTGTACCGGTAGTATCATTGATAATTACCTGGGCCTGAATATGACCAAGTCCTTGACGGTCTAATGCAGACTGCATTAACTCTCCGATATTTTGACCTTCGACGCCTGTGGTTTTAAACTCTTTTGTCCAGTTGATTAATTCTGCCTGATTCACACCGTATTGGCGGCAGGGAAAAGAAAAAGTGTGGCCCATAGGATATACGTCGCCAGTTTTTGGTGCGATTTCAGTAATGTTTCCAGCAATAAAATCAAATAACTGCATCCCTGATACAGATGCAGCCATGTAATCATATTTTCCGCCTTTATCCTTAAGGGGAAATATCTTTTTCGCGATAATCTTTGCTTGTCCTGCGCCATTTAGCGCAATCAGCAATATCCTTACATTTGTCCCGCCAAAATCAACAGCTATTACTGTTCCTTGCTCCTGCCCGGACGGAATCCCCATAAAGGAAGGTAGCATTTTAAGAGAACTGGGTTTACCTGATAAAGCGTCACACATTGTCATTTGAAAACGAGTGGCAATATCCTGGAGCAAAGAAACAGGTACAGTCAGCTGCGCTTTTATATCTGCTAACCCTCTGCTTATCGTATTCATGCTGGTCTTCCTCCCAGGTAATTTTTGCATGACGACTTAAAAGTGTTTGCTTGGAGTAAATAGAAAGCGTACAGCCCGCACTAAGCACACATACTGGCGTATTAATAAGTGCTTAAAATCAGCCCAAACTAACACGAGGATACTGGCTGCTATAGCCAGCATACGGTAATTAACCTCAGTATAAAACTGATCTGTAATAATAAATGCTACAACCACAATACCGCTCAGACCGCTTATTCTCATACTCAAGCCCTCTTCCCTTCCTCATATATCCCTATATGCCCTCAGTAGAAGAACCGGAATAGTGCATGCCATCTTATTGACCAGCTAGCACTTTGCCCCTTGGCGATAAAATTTACTTATTTCGCAATCTAATAACTGACTAACTTCTAAAACCTGCGGATGCGCCAAGCCATAAGCCCCCGCAAGCAAATGCATTTTTTCGCGCAATTTTTCTATTATATCATTTACGGCAATTCTTTCAATCTTATCTGACAACAAATGCGCCCTCCATACTAGATAATCATATTTATGTATTATTATAAGTCATATTACCTAATTATGGAAGAAGGAAAATTATTTTTTTGCAGTTTTTTTGGCTGCAATTAGCTATGTAAGTTATAAATAAAAGAAAAATGTTGCCCCTTTGCCGACTGTTCCCTGGGCCCATATTCGTCCACCATGGCGGTTAATTATGCGTTGCACGGTAGCCAGCCCTATGCCATTACCCGGAAATTCATGAACTGTATGTAAACGCTGAAAGGCTCCAAATAATTTGTCTGCATATTCCATATCAAAACCCGCTCCATTGTCGCGCACGTAGAAAACTGCGCGTGACAATTCCTTATCTATAGTTTTACCGACTTCCACCACTGCTATAGGGCATTTAGCCGTAAATTTAAAGGCATTCCCCAGTAGATTTTCAAATAGTATTCGCACCAATCCACTATCACCATTAGCCTTTAAATCGGGTGCAATTATGACCTGTACTTCACGTTCCGTGTATGCCTGCTTGAGTACTTCTACCACTTCTGCCGCAACGGTACTCAAATCTACTTCCTGCATGACAATATCGCTGCGTGTAAGACGCGATAGATTGAGTAAGCCGTCTATCAATTCCGCCATACGCTGACTCGCCCCCCGAACCCGCCGCAAATATCCCTGCCCTTCTTCATCGATTAAGTGACCATAATCTTCTAGTACAGCCAGACTGAAGCCATCAATGCTGCGAAGTGGTGCCCGCAAATCATGCGAAACTGAATAACAAAAAGCTTCCAGTTCTTTATTGGCTGCTGCCAGCTGCGCCGTACGTTCAGTTACTCTTTGCTCCAATTCGGCATTTAGGCGCTCCAGTTCATCCATGCGGCGCTGTAGTTCAGGATAATAGTTCTTGCGAATGGATTTGTCGCCAAGACCAATCAACTTACTGCGCAATTGGTCAACATTATCGTTTTCATAAGGCATGGCGGAATATCTCCTCCAAATCCTCCAGGGTAGCAGCCCGAGGATTAGTAGCTAAGCAGGGGTCCACAAAGGCATGCTTTGCCAAAGCGGGAATATCTGCTTCTGTAACACCAACATCCCGTAAGTTATTAGTAATTCCCAACTGTTTTCTAAAAGAGTCAATTGCCTCTAAAATCAGCGTTTCCCGTTCAGCAGTTGTCAAGGTTGCCAAAGAAAGCCCCATAGCTTCGCCAATCTGCTCATAAGCCTCTCGGCATACAGGGAAATTATAGGCCATAACCGGCTTTAACAAAATTGCATTACATTCGCCATGCGCCAAGTCAAATTTCCCGCCAAGGCTATGTGCCATGGCATGAACCGCACCTAATATCGCATTGGAAAAGGCCATTCCGGCTGACAAACTTCCTAGCATAGTCTGACTACGGTATTCCAGATTATCCGGATAACGAACTGCCTGTGGCAAATACTTAAACATTAGTTCCACAGCCTTTAGAGCGTGAAGGTTGGTTAATGGCGAGCAGGCAGTCGAAACAAAAGCCTCAATAGCATGACTCAAGGCATCCATCCCAGTACAAGCCGTGAGATAGGAAGGCATTGTGGTAAGTGTAGCCGGATCAATTAACGCTACATCAGGCACTAATGTCTTGCTGACAATCGCCATTTTGGTTTTTCTCATACTGTCGGCAATAATGCTAAATTGTGAAACATCGGCCGAACTGCCAGCCGTTGTAGGTATGCAAATAAGAGGCGGAATAGAGCAGTTTACACGGTCTACCCCCTCAAAATCGCCAATGGGGCGACTATTGGTAGATACAATGCCAATCCCTTTAGCACAGTCAAGCGGACTACCGCCGCCAAGTGCCAATAACACATTGCAGCCTGATCCAAGATAAATGCTGGCTCCTGCCATGACATCATAGTCACGCGGATTATTGTGCACCTCTTGGAAAACTTCATAAGGCAGGAAATGATTTTCGAGGCTTTCGATCACCGGTTTTAGCCACCCGGCTTTAACAACACCGGGATCGGTGACAATTAAGACCTTTCTGGCACCAAGGTTTTCCGCATATTGACCGGCAAGTTCAATCGCTCCAACCCCAAAGATCACTTCGGGTACAACAAACTTACGCAATTCAGAAACAGCTAACGCCATACCCAACCCTCCCCTAAATTTTCTTACTATAATGGTAACAAATTTTACATATATATGAGAAAAAGTTCACCTGACAAATATCAGGTGAACTTCTATGTTATTTCTCTAAATTTGTAAAATCCAAAGTGGCAAAATAATCCTCAATGGTCTCTGCCCGGCGAATAAGCTCAGCACTACCATCTGCTTTTAACATTAATTCCGCCGATCGCAGCTTACCATTATAGTTAAAGCCCATCGCATGGCCATGAGCACCCGCATCATGAATTACAACCACATCGCCAATATCAATCATCGGCAATTTGCGGTTAACAGCAAACTTATCATTGTTTTCGCATAGCGACCCTGCAACATCATAAATATAGCCTAAAGGCCATTCTTCTTTGCCTAATACTGTAATATGGTGATAAGCACCATATAATGCCGGACGCATCAGATTTGCCATGCAGGCATCCAAACCTACATAGTTTTTATAGATTTCTTTTTTATGCAGCACAGTAGATACCAGATAACCATAAGGTCCTGTTATCATCCGGCCGCACTCCATAGCAATTTTCAAGGGAGCCAAACCGTTGGCAACAATCTTAGCCTCATAGGCTTTCTTAATGCCCTGACTAATCACATTGAGATCCACAGGTTCCTGCTCAGGACGGTACGGAATTCCGATGCCGCCGCCAAAATTCACAAACTCAATCTTAATATCAAGCGTCCGGTAAATCTCGACAATGAGGTCAAACATCATATTGGCAGTTTCAATGAAGTAATTAGGATCTAATTCATTGGAAATAACCATAGTATGAATACCAAATCTTTTTACTCCTCTTGATTTCATAATCCGATAGGCATCCAGCAGTTGCTTACGGGTTAAACCATATTTAGAATCTTCCGGATTGCCAATAATCGAGTTGCCACCTTCTCTTAACGGACCGGGATTATAGCGGAAGCAAATCATCTCCGGAATTCCGGCATGCTTATCTAAATAATCAATATGGCTAATATCGTCAAGATTAATGATTGCCCCTAAATCTCGCGCTTTTTGAAACTCAATATACGGCGTATCATTTGAGGTCAAAATAATCTCCTCGCCGCGCATACCGGTTTTTTCCGCCAAAATAAGCTCAGGCAGTGAGCTGCAGTCAGCGCCAAGACCTTCTTCTTTTAGCATTTTTAAAATATGCGGATTTGGAGTAGCCTTTACCGCAAAATACTCTTTAAATTCCGGTGCCCAGGAAAACGCTTTTGTTAACTTACGGACGTTTTGCCTAATAGCTTGTTCATCATAAATATGAAATGGTGTGGGATATTGCTTGATTATTTCTGTTACTTGTTCTTTGTTAAATGGTAATTTTTTTTCAGCCAATTGTTTCGCCTACCTTTATTTATAACTATTTTTTGATACAATAAAAGCAGTTTGCGCCAAATCTCGCAAACTGCCTAGAGACAAGAAATTACACTCGTCAGCATGCAAGATAGCTCTCCACCCTAATAAAAGGTGACAGTCTTGCATTTATTAAATGCAAAACCAGCAAAAGTTTTCCGGCAAAAACCTTCACTTCGGCGGTCAGGCCCTTTCAGTATGTTCATCGCTGCCAACTCATCATACTTACTCTTGCTCTGCCGCGCCTCTATCGGAAAATATATATCGATTATGTCTATAATATCAGTCATCCCAGGTAGTGTCAATATCTTAACAAGCAAGTCATAAATAATGAACTTATTTTGTCATACTGCCAGTAATTCTTGAAGTTTATCTAACTGTTTAATACGGATGGTACGCTTATGAAAAGATATTAGGTCATCCCTTTCTAGTTGTCTCAATTCCCGTGACAAAGAAGTACGAGACACATTAAGGTGTTCAGCCCAAGCTTTTTTAGAAAATGAAAGTACAATAACCGCAGATCGCCTAGCTTGGCTTTCGCTAATAAGAAAGTGCGCAATTTTACTCTGAATCGATGATAAAGAAAGAATCTCAATTTTTTGATTTAAAACTAGCATTCGTCTTGAAACTGAGCATAAAAAATTTAACATAACGGTTTGTTCAAGCGCAAATAATTGAAGTAGATCTTTTTTGTTCAGCAGCAGTATTTTGCTGGGCTTACTGGCAAAAAGTGTTCCTGGGTAATATTGGGTACCACCAAACATGGCAGCATCTGCCAAAAGGTCAAAACGGCTGCGGGTTGTAACAGTAATGACTTTACCGGAACAGAAATCCTTTTTTACATCAACCTCCCCTTCTAAAATAATGCCCAGAGTATCGGCAAGGTGGTTGATAGAAAAAATAATTTCACTTTCCCGGTATTCCTTGACCCGGTAATTAATTTTGGCCAGCAAGTCAGCAATTTCACTTCGCGTTTTTCCTTTAAATAAAACAGACTGTTGAAGGACAGATAACAACTTTTCCATATCTTTTCTCCTAAAAAATGATATGTGTATCTTCAGATACTGTATTTATTCTTATGGTATAGTATAATTTTAAAAAAATCAATTGATAATGAAACTCATTATCATATTTTTTTTTATAATTGTTCAGGAGGGAGTATGAGTATAAGAAAAACTAGCCGGGCCGCCTTGCTGCTTGCACTTGTAATTGTGTTTCAATCATTGCGCTTGTATTTGCCAATACCACCGTTTGTGTCAGTCTATTTAATCGGCAGTCTGGTTAATGCCTGCCTTCTACTAAGCGTTCTTGTGGCTGGTTGGAGAGCTGCATTGGCATTGTCTGTTGTTGCGCCGGTAGTAGCGTATCTGCAGCAGGTTCTATTATTACCTGTCCTTATCCTGCCGGTTGCTGCCGCAAATATTGCTTATGTTGGCGGCTATCTGATGTTTGCCGGCAAAAATACTATATTGGCCATAAGTACGGCAACAACAGCTAAGTTTCTTATTATTTATCTAATGGTAACAAGCCTAATTCATTACATAGGGATAACCGGAACCACAGCGACAGCACTAACCCTGCTGTTGGGCTGGCCGCAGTTGATTACAGGGTTCGCCGGAGGAGCAGTTTTTTTATCCGTGTCTAAAAGACTGTTCAAGCTACGTGGAGGTCATCAACAAAATGATAAGTAAAAATTGTACAAACTGCCGACTACGCTTTGACAAAAATGCTTTCACAACATTACAGTCTGAAAAAAATGACAGCTTATCAGGCTTATATACAAGCAATTGCGTAGATTGTTGCGCAGACTTGCAAGCACTTTTGGCACCTGTCAAAAGTGTTGAGGACGATACCGACCGCTTTATGCGCGATGTATCCATGGGGATATCAATAACAATGTTAGCTGCGCCAGCGGCAGTCAACAATTTTCCTGATTATCGCCAACTGTTCGGCTATCTTCATAGTTTGGGTGTAAGGTCTTTTCAGAATGTATTGTTAAGAGCAGATATTACCATTTGGGCTTATATCGAATTATTGCGTTGCAATAAACAGGTTGCCTTTTTGTCCTCGCCCTGCGCGGCAGTGACAGAATATATCCGTCGCCATAAGCCTAAGCTGCTGCCATATCTCATGCCGGTATACAGCCCCTTGCTTTGTACCATAATCTATCTACAAAAATACCATAATCTTACCGACAGAATAGCATTTTTGTCTCCCTGTGTTGCCAAACGCAAAGAACTCAGGCTGCTGGATCCTCACGGCTATAATATTACCATTAATAGTTTGCAACAGTATATTGCCAACCACAATATTGATTTATCCAAATATAAAACCTTAGATTTCGCTGACCGTTCGGAAGGCACTGGCCGTACACTCAGCGTCTATGGCAGTGTCAGTGAAAGTATTGCCGCTCATTTGCCGGATCGTAGCTTTGTTAAAATCAGTGGCCCAGACAAAGTGTACCGCTGGCTGGAGGAATATGAACGGCGCATTGGCACCGATTATTCCTTACCCCATTTAGCCGAATTGTATAACTGTCGTGCCGGTTGCGAAGGCGGGACCGGTATTAACCCAATGCGAAAAAAAGATCTGGAACCAGTCGATGCCAAGTGGTTGCAGCTAGAACCGAATGCCGCTGACAGCCACCGCTCGGCCGCAGCTCGTTTGTTTACTACCTTTAAGCAAACGTTGCAACTGCCGGATTTCTTAACCTGAACGATCAACGCAATACCTATAATACAATACACGTCCTTGGAACACAGAAGGGAGATAAAAACATGATTTGCGTTAAAGACCATAATAACCTCCTGCATATATCGTATGACGATATAATCAAATACCATGGCCGCACCTTTATTGCCGGCGCGGCTATGGCTTATAAACTCTTAGAATTACTTAGTAGTATTTTAACTGACGGTATACTGGAACGGGACAAGTTCCATATAATACTGGGGGTAAACGGACCGGGTATTATTGATGGCATCGAAATGGTTACACGTGCAAAAAGCCGGGGAGCACTGACAATTAATCAAGAAATAGTCAGAGGAAAAGATGCACCATTGGCTGCAGACGGCGCCGGAGGAAAATATTATTTTGTTGTTACTTACGCTGACAAAAGACTGACAGTGTGGCTGCAGCACGGCCTAATTCGCCAGGAATTTTTAGACTTAGCGACCAAAACCCATGATGGAACAATTACCTCTATAGAAAACAAGCGTCTGCAGCAGCTAAAAGAAGAACTTGCCACCCTACTTATCTCCCGGGATGCGTCTGACCTGTTTCATTTTGTCCAATAAAAAATTTAAACATATATATTTTTCAATTATGGGGGAGTTTGAAAATGCGAAAAAAGAAACATGCTATTTGGGCGGTTGCAACCTTAGTATTATTTTCAGCAACCGCCTACGCGGAGAACACCACGGAAAAAAATTTTACCCTGGATGAAGTTGTCGTTACGGCCACCAGAACAGAAACTTCAGCCAAAGAGGTTCCCTCTGCCATTCAGGTAATAACCAGCCAGACAATTGAAGAACAGGGCGCACAGACTTTGGAAGATGTTCTGCGTTATGCTACCGGTATACAGTTAACGCGCAGCAGTACCTCGCCAAGCCGGGAAGCTATCTCTATCCGCGGGTTTGATTCCCGCTTTTCCATGATACTGATTGATGGTAAGCGACTGTCATCAGAGATTGACCAGAACTACGAATTAGACCGTATTCCTCTTGAAAATATTGATCGTATTGAAATTGTCCGGGGACCGGTTAGCTCATTGTATGGCACCGAAGCGCTCGGGGGCGTTATTAACATCATCACCAAAAAGTCAAAAACACAATCGCTTACTTTTGATGTTGGCAGCGGTTTTTACAATAACATCCAAAACGCCAAAGACCGTTATAGTTTTGCTTATGATTCCGGTAATCTTGGCAAATTTTCAGTCAGAATTTCCGGTTCACAAGTAGAAAATAGCGCCATGTTTAAAAGCAACGGCTTGACCTATGAGCCCTACGGAACCAGAAAGAGCCTCAATGCAGTCATAGATTACCGGCTGTCCGCTAGTGAGACAATCAGTTTGACTAAAGGTCATTCTGAAGAAGCAACCTATGAGTATGTAAAACCCGCGACTGTCCTGCTAAAAGCCCGGGACTATATTGAACGTGATGAATATTCAATCTCATACAGCAAAAAAGAAATAGATAACGAATTGTTCCTGCGTTTTTACCAGTCCGTCATGGAGAAAAGTCTTGATCAATATAATGTTTCTACAAACGCGCTAGCCAACTGGGTGCGTGCCAAGCGCACCATCAATGTGTATGAAGGCCGCTTCACACAAACACTAAATGAGCAGCACCGACTGACCTTTGGTGCCGAATACCGTCCGGAAACCTTCCGCGGCACTGCCGTCAATACCCATGAAGGATATTTTACAGTTATTCATCCTAATGGTCAGGTCAAAACAGGATCGACAGCCAACCTCGATTATCGGGCCGCCTATTTACAGGACGAATGGAATGTGAATGATAAATTACTGGCGGTTATGTCTGTACGGTATGATGACAGCAATAAATTTGAAAGCAATGTCAGTCCCAAGCTTGGTCTTACCTATAAACTTAATGATACTCTGCGTCTCAAAGCCAACATAGCCCAGGGATTCCGCAGTCCAACACCAAATCAGCTCTATCAGAGTACAGCAACACAACAAGGAAACCCTAACTTGAAATCAGAAACGTCCAATTCCTATGATATCTCTGTCGAAAAGGATTGGAGCAAAAAATCAGCCAAAATCACCTTCTTTAACAATGATGTCACCAATATGATTGATCTAGTAACCCTATCCGGGAGTAATAAGCAATATCAAAATATTAGCAAAGCCACACTCCAAGGGCTCGAAGTAGAGTTTACTCGCGCATTGTCTAATCAGCTATCCTGGACAAATAGCTATACCTATCTGGATGCCGTCAATGCGGTTACCCATCAGCGCCTGGAAAACCGTGCACGGCATGTGCTGATATCAGGGCTGACTTATCATAACCAGCACGGCTTTACAGCCAGCCTACAATCTCAGACTTTTGGCAGATACCTGGTATCTCCCGTTGGCAATAAATCCTATTCTGTTTGGAATCTTGCCCTCACACAAAAACTCTCCGCTAACGCCAAACTACGCCTGGGTATTGATAATATCTTTAATAAAACCGATGAAGATATTCCGTTGCTTGGCACCTATGTACACGGCAGTATTCAATTCTCTTTTTAAAACTATATGAGTACTTATTACTAAGACCTTAACTGTCAAAAATGCCGTCACCTTGACAGTTGTCAATTGGTGACGGCATTAGTTTTGCAATAATCGGGTAATAAGGGCTCAAAGATTACTGCCTTTTTCGTCCAGTAAATATAGAAATCCTTCCTACCATTAGCTCACATACAGTATAGCTAATCAGTACAGACAAACTTGCCGATAACATAAATTTAATAAACGGTCCTGCTGAATAATTAAGTAAAACATAGTTTAATGAAAATACCGGAAATTGATGAACAAAATAAATAGCATACGAATTAGCGGACAAACGCCGCCAGAGATAGGAGCGACTATTGCCCCAGCGCTGGAAAATACCCAACAGGGAAAACACTGCACAAAAACAAAATAACGTATGCAAAAAAGCATTTGCTGCCATCACCCATACAGCCGTATTCTTTGCTAAAACAAGCTTACTACCAATAAACAAGCTGCCTGTAATAATAGCACTTGCCACCCAGTTAAATGACCGTGGACAATATCCTCCGCTGATAAACCACTGCCTACGGCAGGCATAGATGCCAAGTACAAAATACATAACATATAACACAACTCTTGTTGGCTGAATTATGAACAAGTATTTTACATTTACCCAGGCATAGTCATTTACAAACATATTAACAGCGAAAAAGCCCGCGCTGCCAAGTAAAACAAAGCCCGCCAAAAACGTATTTGACGGTTTAGCTGCCTTGAGTAAAGTCAGTGTCAACCAGCCTTGTCGATAAAATAGTGCAAGCAGCAGGCAAAACAAAGCTAATATTCCTAAAAACCAATAATGAGCCTGCTGATAAGATTCTCCAAAAAATAAATGAACCCAGTAATATAAATACGGCGGCGGGCTTGCACTCCGCGTAATATAAATAAAATAAGTGACTGCCGGTGCAAAAAAAATCACACCAATAATCCAAGGGATAATCAATCTAATAATCTTATCGCGCACAAAATGAGTAGTCCCTCTACGAGTCAAGGACTTAACAGCAAAATATCCTGCAATAAAAAACATAGTAGGCATCATAAATACGTCATTTATTAATACAAAAGAATCAAAAAAAGGATTTCTTTGCGAATCAAGCACATACCACCACCACGGAGCATTAGGCATATAAGCCATAGATGCATGAAACCCTACTACAAGCAGCACAATAAACGACCGTAAATTATCTAGAAAGTAAATTCGCTTGTCACTGCCCGAATTCTGCATAGGACCGCCTCCCTATAGCACTACTACCTACTATAAGAAGTATATTCAGACTATATCGTAGTTTTCCTTCTTTTAACATTTAGGTGAACAGATAAATCCCTGAATCAAGCCGCCATTTATTCATCACGATAATATGACCAAACACAATATAATCCTCGCATAGTTCCACCACAACGGCAACCATTCTGCCCACACAAGCGAGTACAGATCTCAACCCCTGAGATTGGCTCCGGTTTCCCCTTCTGGCGCTTACGCCAGAAAACGGCTTCGGGACTAGCTGCTCTCACTCCCAAATTGCAAAACCACTGCCATAGTCGCATATCCTCAACTCCTTTGATGGTACTGTTAGTTTCAGTATAAACAATATGCAATTACACTGCAGTGACGAGTATCACAATTAGCAGACGACAAATAAAAACAAATAAAGACAGAAGCCTATCCTATCGATAGATTTCTGCCTTACCTATTCATAAGTTGGGGTGACTGGAGGGTCTCGAACCCTCGAGTACCGGAGCCACAATCCGGCGTGTTAACCACTTCACCACAGCCACCATGTTATTCGACAATCGATTGTCGACTTGCGACTTTCATTTGTCCTAATATATGTTCCCTAAAAACTGAACAGAAAGAAAGCTTGCAATTAGTTACATATTATCAGGGCCCGGCCCGGGCCCGGCATCTTTCCGCCCTTCTTCCCGCGGGCCTGGAGCCCGAGGAGATCGTTGCCATTCTGCTGGGCGGGTTTCCCCTGCTCCCCTACGAAGATTTCTCCTTCCGTTACGATGCCCGAGAGGAACTCTGGTTCCTCGACCTCAAATCCTCTTCGGGGGGGGAACGTCAGATTCTGGGGATCGATCCGAAAAGCGGGCAAATTCTTTCCGCGGAATATCCCCTCCAGGGACTCACCCGCCGTCTTTCCTTTTCGGAATTCAAGCTGGCGTCGAATTTTTCTTTTCCGCACAGGATTCATTTCGAATCGCCTGGCGCCCGCGCTCAGTTCACAGTCGAGTACCAGGAGATCGCCCCGAACCCGGAATGGGAGGAACAGGATTTTTACCTTCCCGTTCCCCGGGGAGCCCAGATCGTTCCTCTGGAATAAAAACCTCGTCTCATCATCTTCCCAAGCAAGGGAGCGAAATCAAAGAGAGTAACAGTTTAGCCGTTTGAAGAATCGGCTACACAGTATTGCAAATTGCAAATATCAAATTGAAAATTGCAAAATGAAGGGGTTTTCTTCCGAAAATTTGCATTTTGCATTCTGCAATTTTCATTTTGCAATGCAATGTAGCGTTCCTTTTCACAACGCTAAATTGATACCTAAGAGCTTCTCTGGGTAGGAAGGCGGGTTGGAGGGGATTCCGATTTTTGAAGAAATGAGAAAAGCGCCGGCCGCTTGCCGGCGGTCGCCTTTCTATGGAAGTTCCTGCAGTTTCTTGCGGGCGCGGGTGGCCTGGTCGGACTTCGGGTAGCGTTTGACTACTTCCTTGAAGATCAACTTAGCATTCATCGTGTCTTTCATTTCCAGGAATGCCATTCCCTGCCGGTAAAGCGCATCGGGAACCTTGTTCCCTTTCGGGAACTTCTTGATGACTTCGTCGAACTCCAGGATGGCCTCATCGTACTTCTTCTCGGAAAAATAACACTCGCCCAGCCAGAAATGGGCGTTCTCCGAGAATTTGGATTTGGGGTTGGCCTCCAGAAAACGTTTGAACTCTTCTCGGGCCTCGGGAATACTCCCTTTATTGTAAAGGTCGTAAGCTTTTTTGTAGGCGTCATCGGGGCTGAGCGCCGCCGTCGTAACCGGCTTCTCGGGAATCTTGGCCGGCGGGACTTTCGCCACCTCGGGTTTGCTCGGCGTTTCGACGGAGGGTTTTTCCGGCGTCGATTCCTTTTCGGCTTCTTTCTCTTTCCCCGGGACTTCGGGTTTCTTTTCCGCCGTCTCCAGAGATTTTTTCATGTCCGCGATTCGTTTGTCCAGATCCTCTAATTTTGTCT